>NZ_JBHTUR010000004.1:0-742811 GCF_042793755.1 Nocardia sp. NPDC056564 | reverse complement strand
GCAGCACGGGGCGCGAGGTCGCCGAACAGGTTGAGCCGGTGGGCGATACGCGCTCACCGGTTTCGCGGATTACGGACTCGGTTGCGGCACATTGCAATCGTCGACCTTGGGGTTCACGCCCATGTAGTTGAGCGGTCCCGCGATCACGGTGACGGCGATGGTGCCGAATCCGGCGCAATTCACCGGCCCGCTGTCGAAGTAGTCCCGCTGAGCTGCGGCGACGACGCCGATCAGCAACCAGACCAGGACGATAATGCTTCCGATTCTCATGTTTCTCTCGCTCATCGGTCTCGAGCGGACTGCACGACGGCGCATGGGCCACCACGTCCTTCCCGCGTTTAGCTATCCGGCGTATACCCCCGATCGCCCGAAATATCCGTTCCGCCGAAACTATTGCTCGCCGGCTCGAACGCAGTGACCGGGAACACCTCTTCCTGCCGGTTCGTTGAGCACATATGGCATCGGTACTGCAATGGTGGATCCCGGGGTGGATCATCTTGCTGATGCTCGTCGCGCTCTACGAGCTGACCTTAGGCAGGCGGCGCAAGCGCCGCCGGACCCCGATCTCCGGCACCTTCACCGACGAATTCACGGCGCTGTTCTACGCAACCAAGCGGATGGAACTCGACCACCGCGAGTCCGTGTCGATGCTGCGCGACGAGCAGGCCGACGGCGCGCCACCGTTCGGTGTCGACCTCGATCGACACACCGTGGTGCTGCGGCCGGAGCACCCGAAAGCCGAATAAGCCCGGGCAGCAAGGCAATCGGGGGGACAATGGGCCGATGGCGCGGTCGATGGCGGACAGGTGGCAGCGGTTCGGTGAGCAACTCGAGTCCGAGCGCGGACGACTACCGGCCGAGGTTCGTCGGGAGATCCGCAGGCGGACCACCGATTCGGCGGGTGGCGACGGCATTCCTGCCGAGCTGGCCGCGTTCGCCGACCTGGTCGCGGAGCGTTCGTACCGGGTCACCGAGGCGACCGTCACCGGGCTGACGGCGGCCGGGCACAGCGACGACGAGATCTTCGAGGCGGCGGCCGTCGCGGCCTACGGTGCCGCCGATCGGCGGCTGCGGGCCGCCCGGCGTGCGTGGGGAGGGCGTTGAAATGTGGCTCGAGGCAGTCGAATCCGGACATGACCGGCCGACCCGATTGATGTTCGGCATGATGCGGCGGTTCAGCAAGATAGACCTGCCCGCGGTGTTGAAGGTGACGTTCTATCGGAATCATTTCTTCGGGACGCCACTGTCGGACCTCATCCAGCAGGCCATGCGCGGGCCCTCGTTCTGGACGGTGGCCGAACGCGAGATCTTCGCGACCGGGACTTCGCAGGCGAACGAGTGCCCGTTCTGCACCTCGGCACATCACGCGATCGCCGGTGCCTACGTGGACATCCAGGTCGTGGACCTGGCCCTGCGGGACGGAGCGGACTCGCCGCTAAGGCCCGAGGCGCGGGCCATGCTCGGGTTCCTCCGGAAGCTGGCCCGCGACCCGGATGGACTCACCCCGGAGGACGCGGACCAGGTCCGGCAGGCGGGCGTCTCCGCCGCGGCCTTCGACGAGGCGGTGTGGGTGGGTACCACGTTCGGGGTCATCAATCGGATGCTGAACGCGTTCGGTGCGCAAGCGCTGGCGCCCGAGGAAGCCAGGGGCGGAGCCAAATTCATCAAGGCGGCCGGGTATCAGGTGCCGCTGCCGATCCGGATCTTCTCCCGCGGCACCTGACCTACATCGCGGTGGGGGTCAAGAGAAGTCGGCGGCGTGGTCGGCGGCCCACTGCGCGTAACTGCGGGCGGGTGCGCCGGTGACCTCCTGGATCGTGGATGTCGGCCGGCCCGGTGAGTCGACCATCTCGGCCAGTCCGTTGAGCACGAAATCGGCGAATTCCGCTGGTAGCCAATCCATCTGCGCTTTTGCCCGCGCCGGGGAGATCTCCTCCCAGGTGAGCGGACGGCCGATCGCCGCGCCGATGGTGGCGACCTGCTCGGCCCGGCTCAGCGAGGTCGGACCGCTGAGTTCGTAGCGGGCCCCGATGTGCTCGTCGGTGGTCAGCGCGAGCACCGCGACCGCGGCGATGTCCGCCTCGTGCAGCAGGGTGCTCGCCGCGGCGCCGTACGCGCCGCGGACCACGTCGCCGGCGCGGATCTGTGTCGCCCATTCCAGCGTGTTGGTCGCAAACCCGTAGGGGCGCAGGAAAGTCCACTCGAGACCGGAATCCCGGATCGGTTGTTCGACGAGCGCGTGCACCCGGCCGATCGGGTTGTCCTGCTCGGCCACGTCGTCGCGGACCGCGGCGGAGGAGAGCAGGACGATACGCTTCGCGTGCCCGGCGATCACCTCGATCACCGACTCGGCGGCCTCGCCGGGCAGGTTCGGCCAAGTCAGGTACACCGCGTCCACCCCGTCCAGCGCGGGAACCAAGGTTTCCGGCGCGGTCAGATCGCCGGGAACGACCTCGACACTCGCCGGAAACGACGCCGCCGCGGGCGTACGCGCCAACGCGCGAATATCCACCCCGGCCTGTGCGAGCTGCGAAACAACTTGTCCGCCAACGTGACCGGTCGACCCGATCACCAAAACCTTCTTCGTCTGTGCCATGAGCTCACCATACGAAGGCGGCTAACCTTTTGTAAGGGCGTACCTGAAAGTAAGCTCTAGTCATGAAGGTAGGTTCCCTGGCCGTCGGCTCGCCCGGTACCACGCGGCACTCGATATTCGATAGCGACTGTCCCGGCCGCACCGTCCTGGACAAGCTCACCAGTCGTTGGGGTGTGCTGGTCCTGACCGCCCTGCGCGACGGCCCGATGCGCTTCCACGCCCTGCGCGACCACATCGGCGGCATCAGCGAGAAGATGCTGTCGCAGAACCTGCGCACCTTCACCGATTACGGCCTCACCGACCGCACCGTGGAACCGACCACTCCCCCGCAGGTCACCTACTCACTGACCCCGATGGGCATGGAAGTGGCGGATCGATTGCACGGTCTGCTGGACTGGGTCAGCATCAACGGTGAGGCAATCGTGAAATTCCAGTCAGGGAGGTCAGCACGATGAGCAGGTCCCATACTCGAGCCGCGGTGAGCGCGGCGGCCCTAGCAGCCGTCTCCGTCACCGCCGCACTGACCGGTGCACCGGCCAACGCCGAGGTGACCGGCGTGAGCGTCACCGCGGGTTCCGAGGGCATCGTCACCGGCTGCCGCTACACCATCACCGCCACGGTCACCGACCTATCCGACAACCCCGCCTCGGTCTTCTTCTGGCTCTCCGGCGGCGTCATCCCCGGCAACGGCGAACGCCTCCCCGGCGACCCCGTCCACCACCCCGCGAACAACACCGTCACCACCACCTGGACCCCCACCCGCCCCGGCCCCCAGAACATCACCGCCATCCAAAGCGAACCGGGCAAATACACCTCGACAAAATTCACCACGGTCACCGTCGCCGGCACCGGCCTCGACACCGGCAGCTCCTGCATCAAAATCGGATAGTCGCCATAGGCAAGAAAAAGCCCCGCATCCGTTCACACGGACGCGGGGCTTTTTGGCGGTGGCGGAGGGATTTGAACCCTTCTAGTGCTGCTGGTGAGAGCGCCGGAAACGGGTCTACCAGCTGAAACACATCACAGTGATTCACCCTCAATCACGGCAGTCTGTGGGCGATTGCGGGCAGAATGTGGGCAGAAATACAGCGCGGCCAGGCTCCAAAACCGAGGCTGGCCGCGCTGTTTCGGCTCCCGAACAGACCGTGTCGTTCAGCGCTCTCGTGATGAGTCCGGCTTCATGCGCCCGGCAGCAATCAGCGTTTGCCGTGCCGCTGCCTTACGCGGGCAGCCGTCGACGCGGCATTCCCGGTGACGCTGCATGGTGACGTGCGCTTCGGCACGCTCAGTGGGCGGTCGGGTGCCTCGTGCGGCCATCCCTGCGGCCATAGTCCGGCGTCGACGGGGTAGCTCTTCTTGACTTGCATCCGGCGTTGCTCGGCCCGCCACTCAGCTTGGACGCGATCCACGATCTCTTGGACGGACGTGCCGTCCGACTCGGTCTCCCGCCACCAGTTGAACCCCACCGCTTCACCCCTGCCGTGTTCGATGTCGTTGGGTGGCACCCACCGCCGGGGAGCTAGCGAACCGTTCGACCCGGCGGCGAGGCTGAAATCAGCTTCGTAGCTGGCGAGGCCGTCAAGGGTCAGTAGAGGGACAGAGCGCGTTGATCGATCTACGCTCGAAACATGGGCCATGCAGGGCGGCGCATTGCCGCCGAACGCAAGGTAGCCGGACTCAGCCAACGACAATTGGCTACTCGCGCCGCCTACAGCCTCAGCATGGTCAAGGCAGTCGAGCAGGGGCGCGAACCGGCGTCACCGGGATTCGTTGCCGCTGCCGCGAGAGCGCTTGGTATCGAGCCGGAGCAACTGACAGGGACGCCGTACTACGACACTCTCGAAGAGGACGGGCCACTCGACGGTCTTACCGAACTGCGCGCCATCTTGGCTGAAGGCACATACGTCCGACCGCTCGAACCGCCGCCACTCACGCAACTCACCAAATCCTTGGCCGAGATCAACCGCGCGTACCGAAATGACAAGGGCCGTACTGCATTAACCCGACTCCCCGTGCTGATTCGTCAGTTGTATGGCGCGTTGCACGAAGCATCGAACGATGCCGAACGCGGTCGAATCTTCTCGCTCTTGGCCCATGCGTATATCCAGTCGGAGCGGCTGACACATCGTTTTGGTTTCATGACACTCACGTTGCCGTCGCTGGATCGTTTGGAATGGGCCGCCGCGCAAGCCGACGATCCGCTGTACGCCGTGCAGGCCAAGCCCCGGCGGGCAAAAGTGTTGATGTACTACGGGTCCAGCGATGTCGGTCTCCAACTGGTCGAACAGGCCCTTGGCCAGATCAGCGACAACGATCCCGCCTCAGTCGAAGTTCTCGGGTTCACCCATCTGTCCGGGGCGATCATTTCCGCTCGTGATCGCCGACTCGGTACCGCTCGTGACCACATCAGCGAGGCGAGAAAGCTAGCCCGCTACATCGAGGGCGAACGCGACTCCTACGGCACCGTGTTCAGCAAGGCGAACACCGAAATCCACTCCTGCGCAGTCGAATTAGAGGCAGGCGACCCCGGCAGAGCCGCGCGTGACGGATCGGCGTTGCAACTGCCGAACGATATCGCACCGCCGCGAGCGGGCCATCATTGGCAAGACACGGCCCGCGCCTGGCTACTCGCTGGCCGAACAGACAACGCACTCAAAGCGCTCAACGCCGCACGCAGCATCGCGCCCCAGCAGACCAAACTCCACCCTGGAGTCCGCGAGACTGTGTACGGGATCGCTGCGGCCGAGCGCCGACGCAGCGACAGCCTGGGAGCATTCGCGCGATGGGTCGGCGTGACCCTCTGACCTACGGCTCACCCCGCCGAGTGTGTGACTTGTAGCTGTTGGTGCTGAGACGATGAGCTCGTGAACGAGAACGGAGCGCCCGTCCTGTACGCCATCGTTACCGGTGCACGAGTCGCCCGAGATGTCGACAAACTGATCGATCTGGCACACGCGGACGGCTGGGACGTCTGCGTGATCGCATCGCCGAACGGCCTGCGGTTCATCGACGCCGATGACCTAACGGCAAAAACAGGCCACGCAGTGCGCAGCCAGTACAAGGACCCGAACGCGCCGGATGCCCTTCCACCCGCCGATGGAATCATCGTCGCGCCGATCACTTCGAACTCGCTTGCGAAGTGGGCTGCGGGAATCTCGGACACCTTGCCGCTCGGTCTATTGATGGAGGGCATCGGTCTTCGGATACCCGTGGTTGCAGTGCCGTTCGCAAATCGGGCGCTGATCAGCTTTCCACCGATCGGAGAGGCAGTACGCAAGCTGTCGGAATGGGGCGTAACCGTGTTGGCTGAGGATCCACCTCATGAACCCAAGTCCGGTGATGATCACAGGAGCCGCTTCCCCTGGGCGTCAGCATGGCAATCCTTGCTCGACCACCCGTGGCGTTGCAGTCCGAGTTAGACCGCTCACGAGGTGTGCACCAAGCAGCGCAGCGACGCCCGGCGCTCACTCGGATGGCCGGTGGGCGCGCAGGAAACGTGCTCGCATGGGGCTGATCTCATCCCCGCTGTCGCGGCCGGTCCCGTGCACCTCAGCATTCGCGAACTGCACGAGGGCGCACCGGATTTCATCGATATTCACCAATTCATCGAAGAAGCCCGCAGTGTCGTACGGGAAGTGTTTATCCACAAGATCCTCGCCCGATTCCCACAGAGACCAAACTAGCTGCTGCAAGCTCGTGCACATCCCGGCGACCTTGTGCGCATTGAGCATCTCAAGCACGGAGGCGTTCGTGCAGAGCTTGCGCGAGTATTCGAACGTCATCGCTCTCAGCTCATCGAGATCTCTCGCCGAGTCCTTGAGCCAATGTCGATACGCATCCTCGGCGGTCAGCGCAGTCTCGACCGCGTCAGTGCATTGACGGAGCACGGTCTCTCGTTGCCACTTGCGGTACTCGCGCTCCTCAGCCACAAAGATCGCAGTTCGGTTTGTACGGTTGTTGATTCGGACACCGAAGAGCGTCACCGAGGCGATGATGAGCGAGCTGATCAGCGGGAGCCACGGAGTCACCCGCACAGCATCGCACCAGGAACCGGCACTCCCGCAAGAAATCCGCACCCAGGTCCCTGACTCGCAGTCGGCGGCAAAGGCGCTCGGCCGCCGGGATGAGTTCGGCGAGGAGATCGGGTCGCGGATCGACAGAGTCGTGACGAACCCGCCATTGCTCCTCGAGGCATTCTTGGGTGACCTGTGTTACGGCGGTGCGCTTGGGCGGCCAAGGCGCCGCCCAGCGTTCGCGCGGGCCTCAGCAAGGGCCGGTACAGCTTTTGGTTTGGGTATGGGTTTACCGGCGCGGGCAGCGAGGGCGGCAGCAGCATCGTCGGCCTGCTGGGCTTCGGTGTCGCAAGGCTCCTCGAACAGTTCGTTCCGGCGGGTCTCGGCAGCGGTGCATCGGCTGCGCAAGGCGGCGCATTCGGTGAGCAGCTTGACCAGTTTCTCGACCTGTTCGACGACGATCCTGACAAGCTCGCTAACACCATGGACAAGGCGTACGCGCCGACCGTGTGTGGGCAAAAAGTGGGCACGGCGGAGAAGCGCGCGTTCTGTGGGGAAGAAAAAGCCTCCCACCTGCCGGAACAGGTGAGAGGCTAGAGCGGTGGCGGAGGGATTTGAACCCTCGGAGGGGGGTTACCCCTCACACGCTTTCGAGGCGTGCTCCTTAGGCCGCTCGGACACGCCACCGCCGATAACCATACCGGACCGGGGGCTGATCGCTAAATCGCCTGGGCAACTCGTGGACTGGTGTGATGTGGGGCACGGGCGGGTCAGCGCTGGGGGCGGAAGAAGGTGTCGAGGAGGGCGGCGCAGTCGGGTTC
Source organism: Nocardia sp. NPDC056564 (assembly GCF_042793755.1). Taxonomy (NCBI): domain Bacteria; kingdom Bacillati; phylum Actinomycetota; class Actinomycetes; order Mycobacteriales; family Nocardiaceae; genus Nocardia; species Nocardia sp. NPDC056564. Next base: position 735,381 of record NZ_JBHTUR010000004.1, on the reverse strand, counting down.
GAGGATGCCGCCGCGGACCTGGGGGCGGTGGTTGAGGCGGCGGTCGCGGACGACGTCCCAGAGCGAGCCGACGGCGCCGGTCTTGGGTTCCCACGCGCCGAAGACGAGGCGAGAGACGCGGGCGAGCACCAGGGCGCCGGCGCACATGGTGCAGGGTTCCAGGGTGACGGCGAGGGTGGCGCCCTCGAGGCGCCAGCCGTCGCCGTGTACCTCGGCGGCCCGACGCAACGCCAACACCTCGGCGTGCGCGGTGGGGTCGCCGAGGGCTTCGCGGGCGTTCGCCGCGCGCGCGAGTTCCCTACCGGCGGAGTCGAATACGACTGCGCCGACGGGAACGTCGCGAGGGTCGGCATCGGCGGCCGCGGCGATCGCGGCACGCACCATGTCGGTGTCCGAAGGCCCGGCCACGTCAGCGAGGCAGCTTGTCCAGCACCGCCGAGAGTTCGTCGGCGAAGCCGAGGCGTTGGGCGATCATGCCGAGCTGCTCGTCCGGGTAGAGGTCGGTGTCGGCGAGGATGACGCTGAGCACCGGTTCGGGCAGGCCCAGATCGGCGAGCACGCCGAGGTCGCCCTCTTCCCACGGCTCGATGTCGTCGAGCTCGTCCGGGTCGATGTCCGGGATTTCCACATTCAGGGCGTCGAGGACGTCCGCGGCGATGTCGTAATCAATGGCGGCGGTCGCGTCCGAAACCAGCATCCGGGTGCCGCTGGGCGCGGGCCGGACCACGATGAAGAACTCGTCGTCGATGTCGAGCAGGCCGAAAACGGCACCCGAGCTGCGCAAGGCCTTCAGTTCGTTTTCCGCTGCGGACAAATCCGTAAGCGCATCGTGGCTCAGCGGGCTGCACCGCCATTTGCCTTCTTCGCGGACAACCGCCACTGCGAACCCTTCTACGTCGTCGTAATCATCCGACGCCGCCCTATTCGTGCCCGAGCGCTGTGCTGCCATGGCCGCAACGGTAGTCTGCCCGAGCCGAAATGTTGAAGTCGTATGCGAATCTGTTCAGGTGACTTCTGCTGAGAAAGCGTCCGTGTGTGTCCTCGGAACCGGCTTGATCGGCGGTTCCCTGCTGCGTGCCGCCGTCGGCGCCGGGTATGCGGCTTGGGGGTTCAACCGGTCCGCGGCAGGCGCTGCGGCCGCCCGGGGGGACGGCTTCGATGTGATCGAAGACCTGCCCGCGGCGCTGACCCGGGCCGCCGACGAGGACGCGCTGATCGTCATCGCGGTGCCGATGCCCGCGGTCGGACGAATGCTCTCCGCCATCGCCACCTACGCGCCGCGCTGCGTGCTGACCGATGTGGTCAGCGTGAAGGCTCCGGTGGCCGAGGCGGTGCGCAGGGAGGGGCTGTCGGCCCGCTACGTCGGCGGGCATCCGATGACCGGAACCGCCGAATCCGGATGGGCCGCCACCGATTCCGGCCTGTTCCGCGACGCCGTGTGGGCGGTCGGCGTGGACGAGGGCACCCATGCCCAGGCGTGGACCAGGGTGGCCCGGCTGGCGCTGGACTGTGGCTCGGTGGTCGTTCCGGTGGTCGCGGACGAGCACGACCGCGCGGTCGCCCGGATCTCGCATCTGCCGCACGTGCTGGCCGAGGCGCTGGCCTCGGTCGGGGCGGCGGGCGGCGCGCTCGCGCTCGGGCTGGCGGCCGGCTCGTTCCGGGACGGAACCCGGGTCGCGGCCACCGCCCCCGATCTCGTGCGCGCCATTTGCGAACCGAATTCCGCGGCCCTGCTGGCGGTGCTGGAGGAAACGCTCACGGTGCTCGGCGCCGCCCGGGACAGCCTGCGCGCGGACAATTCGCTGGCCGATCTCGTCGAAGCCGGTCACGACGCGCGGGAACGCTACGAAACCGCGCAACGATGGGAAATCACCGATATCCACCCCGGCGACCACAATTGGCTGGCGAACTTACGCGACGCCGGACAGCGCGGCGGGGTTATCACCCGGTTGAACTGACGCCCGGGAATTGTCAGATGCGCTCGGCGAGCCCCGGGTAGTCGAGCAGGAAGCCGTCGGCATCGACGGTGACCGTCGCGCTGGAGACCGGGGACAGCACGCTGATGCCGTCGGCGGCCGCGCTGTAGGTCAGGCTGGCTTCCTGGACCAACAGGTCGGGCAGGCGCACGTAGACGACCGGAACCTGGACGTCGTGCACCGCGTGCTGCAGGTCGAAGCGGCGGATCGGCAGCGTGTTGAAGAACGGGCTGAGCACCACGTCGACGTCGAGCGCGCCGGCGAAGGTCGAGCGCACGTGGCTGCCGCCCGCGTCCACCAGCCAGTAGTTCTCCTCGTCCCTGGCGATCGACGCGTGCCGCTCACCGGCCGCGGTCGTGGTGCGCAACGACAGGCGCTTGGTCGCGCCGCTCTCGTCGGTGACCAGGTCGTAGGACGCGCTGAACGCCGGATGGTCGTCGCACGCGCCGCCGATCATGCGACCGGCGGCGCGGATGCGATTGCCGTTCAACGTCACGCGGACCGACTCCATCCGGGACGCGTTGTGCGCGCGCCAGGTGAGAATCGCCGGCCAACGGGAGGCCGGTGGCGTATCGGGGCCAGAGGCTTGGCTCTCGGAGGCTGGGATCGTCACGTATCTACCGTAAGCGACACCGAGCCGTAGGCCGCACCACATCAGCTCGCATCACACCAGCGATTCCCGCCACGCCGCGTGCAAGCTGGCGAACCGGCCGGTGCCCGCGATCAGCTCGGCCGGGGTGCCGTCCTCCACGATCCGCCCGGATTCCAGCACCAGCACCCGGTCAGCGATGGCCACGGTGGACAACCGGTGGGCGATGATCACCGCGGTCCGACCGCGCAGCACCGTCTCCAGTGCCTGCTGCACCAACCGCTCACCCGGGATGTCCAGGCTGGAGGTGGCTTCGTCCAGCACGATCACCGCCGGGTCGGCCAAGAACACCCGGGCGAACGCGACCAGCTGCCGCTGCCCGGCGGACAGCCGCCCGCCGCGCTTGCGCACGTCGGTGTCGAAGCCCTCGGGCAGCGCCTGCACGAAGTCGTACAGCCCGACCGCGCGGGCCGCCGCGAACACCTCCGCGTCGGTGGCGTCCGGCCGGCCGAGCCGGATGTTGTCGGCCACCGAGCCGGAGAACAGGTAGGACTCCTGGGTGACCATCACGACATTGCGGCGCAGGTCGGCGTCGGAGATCCGGCGCAGATCGACCCCGTCCAGGGTGACCGTGCCCGCGGACGGGTCGTAGAACCGGGTCAGCAGCTTGGCCAGCGTCGACTTGCCCGCACCGGTGGCGCCGACCAGCGCGACCACCTGTCCCGCCGGGATGTCCAGGGAGAACTCCGGCAGCACCTGCCGCTCGTCGCCGTAACCGAACGACACCCGATCCATCAGCACCGCGCCGTCGGCCTTCGCCACCGGCGTCGGGTCGGTCGGCTCGGCCACCGAGGGCTCCTCCTCGAGCACGCCGGAGATCTTCTCCAGCGCCGCGGCCGCGGACTGATACGAGTTGAACACCTGCGCGAGCTCGTCGAGCGGACCGTAGAACTCGTTGAGGTACAGCAGGTATGCCGCGAGCACGCCGACCGCGATGTGGCCCTCGATCACCTGCCACGCGCCGACCACGATGATGATCACCGTGGTCAGGTTGCCGAGCAGCCTGCTCAGTCCGGCGTAGTCGCCCATGCCGCGCATGGCCTTGGTGGTGGCCTGCTGGTAGTCGCCGTCCTCGTAGGCGAGCACCGACTCGTTGCGCTGCTCGCGGCGGAATGTCTGCACCGCACGCATGCCGCCCATCGACTCGACGAACTGCACGACCACCTTCGCGATGGCGCCGCGGGTGTGCCGGTAGCTCGCCCGCTGCCTGCGCTGCGCCCACCGGGTGACGAACACCAGCGGCACGAAGCCGGCCAGCACGATCGCGGCCAGCGTCAGATCCAGGTAGATCAGCAGCACCGCGATGGTCAGCACCGAGAGGATCGCGCTCAGCGCCTGATTCAGCGCGCCCTCCAGCAGCTCCTGGAGGGTCTCGATGTCGCCGGTCAGCCGCGCGACGACCTTGCCCGAGGTGTACTTCTCGTGGAAGGCGACGCTGAGCCGCTGCATGTGCGTGAACGAGCGCACCCGCAGGTCGAACAACACACTCTGGCTGAGCCTGCCGGACACCCGCAGGAACAGGAAGGTGGTCAGTCCGCCGATCAGCACGGCGGTGAAGTACCCGCCGACCGCCCAGATCAGCGGGGTCCAATTCCCTTTGCGCCCTTCGCCGATGCCGTTGTCGAGCCCGTGCGCGATGAACAGCGGCGCGGACACCATCGCGGCGTTGTCCACCACGATGAGCACCAGCGCGAGCGCCGCCAGCTTGCGATACGGGCGGACCAGGTCGAGCAGCAGGCGCCGGGATCGCCCGGCCAGCACCAGGTTTCCGGCCTGGGTGACCTCCTTGTCCTCGCTGGCGATGCCGCGCCAATCGGCGGCCTCGTCCCGCTGGACGGCCGAATCTTTTTCCGTCACCGCGTCTTTCGACGCGATAGTCTCCGTGCTCACTGCTGCTCACCGCCCATCAGTTCTCGATATCGGCTGCTGCTGCGCAGCAATTGATCGTGGGTGCCCTCGGCGACGATCCGGCCGTCGGCCAGCACCGCGACCCGATCGGCCAGCGCGGCCGTCGACGGGCGGTGCGCGACGAGCAATGTCGTCGCGCCGGCCAGCACGGTGCGCAGCTGTTCCTGCACCCGCTCCTCGGTTTCCACGTCGAGCGCGGACAGCGGGTCGTCGAGCACCATGATCCGGTTGCGCCGGAGTTCGCCCGCCCCGTCGGCGCCGCCTGCTGCCGTCCCCCGGCTCTCGCCCGCCCCGCTCAGCACGGCGCGGGCCAGCGCGAGCCGCTGGCGCTGGCCGCCGGACAGGCTGAGTCCCTGCTCGCCGATCCTGGTGTCCAGCCCCCACGGCAGGTTGTCCACGAACTCGGTGGCCTGCGCGACGTCCAGCGCGCGCCGCACGTCGGCGTCGGTGGCGGACGGATCGCCGAGCGCGACGTTCTCCCGCACGCTCGCCGAGAACAGCACCGGCTCCTCGAACGCGACCGACACCAGCGAGCGCAGGTCGGCCAGCCGCATGGTCGCGATGTCGATGCCGTCGATGGTGATCACGCCGCCGGACACGTCGTAGAGCCGCGGAATCAGGTTGAGCAGCGCGGTCTTTCCGCTACCGGTCGCGCCGACCAGCGCGACCGTCTCACCGGGGCGAATCTTGAGCGAGACATCGTGCAGCACCTCCTCTTTCGCGTCCGGGAAGGCGAACTTCACCCCGTCCAAACGCAATTCGCCGACCACCGTCTCCGGCAGCTCCACCGGGTCGGCCGGATCGGCGATGTCGACCGGGGTGTCGATGATCTCCCAGTACCGGTCGCCCGCGGTGCGCGCGTCGTTCAGCTCGGCGAGCAGGAAGCCGGTCCAGATGATCGGCCACTGCAGGAAGTTCGCCAGCGTGATCGCCGCGACCAGGGTGCCGAGCGTCATCGTGCCCTGCACCACGGCGTAGCCGCCGTAACCGAGCGCGAACGCGATGGCCAGCTGCGGCAGACCGGTCATGGCCGACCACAGCCGCGCGTCCAGGCGCACCTTGTACATCTCGGTCTTCTGCAACTCGCGCGACTGCGCGAGGAACCGGCCGCCGAAGAACACCCCGCGCCCGAACGCCTTCAGCACGCGCACGCCCTGCGCCGATTCCTCGGCGGTGGTGGCCAGGTCGCCGGACTGGTCCTGGGACCGGCGCGACGCGATCGAGTACTCGCGCTCGAAGCGAATGCAGATGTAGGTCAACGGGATCGCGATGATCACGAAGATCAGCCCGATCTGCCAGTTCAGGAACAGCAAGACCAGCAGGCCGACCGGGATCAGCACGAAGTGGATGATCAGGAACGGCCCGGCGAACGCGACGAAGCGGCGCAGGGTGGCCATGTCGTCCACCGCGCGCGAGAGCAGCTGGCCCGACTCCCAGGCGTCGTGCCGCCCGATCGCCAGCGACTGCAACTTGCGGAAGATCTTGGCGCGCATGGTGATCTCGACCATCGTGGCCGGCTTGGACACCAGCCAGCGGCGGCCCCAGACGCCGAAGGCTTCCAGCAGGCCGAGCGCGAGCACCAGCGCGACCGGCGCGAACACGCCCGCGAAATCACGGCGCGCGATGGGTCCGTCGATGATCTTGGCGATGATCAACGGGATGACGACCGCGGTCAGCGACGAGAGGACCGCGAGCGTGGTCGCGCCGAGCAGCGCGCGCCGGTACGGGCGCACGTACGGCCAGAAACGGCGCAGCGATTGCAGGCGGCCCGGCGCGGACGCGGCGGGCCGCTCAGGTCTGTCGGCCTCCGGATCGACGGTTGCGACGTCCAGTGCGACTGACATAGTGCCCCCTAGAGGTCTGTGGATGGTGGCGGCGGGAATCGGCGCACTCGGTGATGTTCGCACCGAGGTCCGACATTTCAGGGTGGCAGCATCACCCCGATCAGCCAACCGATTTTCCGGGCCCGGCGATTCCCCCGCGCCCGCGTTCGTGCTGGATATCACCGCTGGTCCGCAGGTCGCGCCGTCCGTCATGTACCCAGCAAACAACCTCGAGTAATGTCGAGGTCAAGGCATTCGGTCGCCCCGGAGCGGGTCGATGTGCACGAGCGCTGGATGACGCGCGCGGCGGTGGACGCGCTCCACGGGGACGGCACAGCGAACGACCTCGGCGCCCAGATCCTGGGCGCCGAGGTCGGTGAATTCGAATATCCGAACGCGGTCCGGCGCTAGCCGACGCCCGCGCTTTCCCGCTCGGCCGGTGCGTCCGGGAAGGCCTGCTGCTGGTAGCCACCGCGCAGCGTGCCGTCCAGATACGCGGCACGGCAGGCCCGGCGGGCGATCTTGCCGCTGGAGGTGCGCGGAATCGAACCAGCGGGCACCAGCAGCACATCGCGAACGGTGACGCCGTGGCGCTGCGAGACGGCGGCGCGAACCGTGTCCGCGACCGGCTCGGTTTCGAGCTTGCCCGCGCCGGTGTTGCGCTCGGCGACGATGACCAACTGCTCGGAGTTGTCGTCGGCGTCGAACCTCAGGCCGGAGTGGCTGCCCTTCTCGAACACCAGCGCAGGCAGCTCGTTGGCCGGCACCGAGAACGCCGCGACGAAACCGGGCCGCAGCGCGGTACTGGATTCCTGCGCGGAGAACTCCAGGTCCTGCGGGTAGTGATTGCGACCGTCCACGATCACCAGGTCCTTCACCCGGCCGGTGATGTAGAGCTCCCCGTCGAGATAGGCGCCGTAATCGCCGGTCCGCATCCAGTGCGCGTCCTCGGCTGTGCCCTCCGCGTGACTGCCTTCCGGCTGGCGAGCGGTCAGCTTGGCCCGGAAGGTGGCCGCGGTTTCCTCCGGCTTGCCCCAGTAGCCGATGCCCATGTTCTCGCCGTGCAGCCAGATCTCGCCGACCTCGCCGTCGGCGCGCTCGACCCCGGTGTCCGGATCGACGATGGTGGCCCACTGCGACAACGCCACATATCCACAGGACACCTGGGCGATCGAATTGTCGGCGCCCTGCTCGACCTCGACCATCCGGCCCGAATTCAGCTGGGCGCGATCGACATACACCACCCTGGCCGCGTCCTCGGCCTTGGTCGCCGACACGAACAGCGTCGCCTCGGCCATGCCGTAGCAGGGTTTGATCGTCGTTTTCGGCAGCCCGTACGGCGCGAACGCCTCGTTGAACTTGTTCATCGACGACACCGACACCGGCTCGCTGCCGTTGATCAAACCGATCACATTCGACAGGTCGAGTTCTTCGCCCGGCTTCGGCTTACCCCGCGCCGCCGCGTGCTCGAAGGCGAAATTCGGTGCCGCGGCGAATGTTCCGGCGCCGTCGGAGGCCGCGGCCAGTTCCTTGATCCAGCGATAGGGGCGGCGGACGAACGCGCTCGGCGACATAATGGTGATGAATCCGCCGCCGACGGTCGGCAGAATCACGCACAGCAGGCCCATGTCGTGGAACAGCGGCAGCCAGGTGACGCCGCGCGAATTCTCTTTCACGCCAATGGCATCGATCATCTGCAACAGATTGGTGCCGACCGCCCGGTGCGTGATCTCCACGCCCGCGGGCGTTCTGGTGGAACCGGAGGTGTATTGCAGGTAGGCCACGCTGTCGATATTGATATCCGGCCGCACCCACATCGCGCCGACGCTGTCCGGAATCGCTTCCACCGCAATGATCCGCGGCCGTTGCGCCGCGGGCAGATGCCGGAAGAAGTTCCGCACACCGCCCGCCGCGGAGCCGACCGTGAGGATCGCCGCCGGCGTGCAGTCGCTGAGCACCGCGGTGAGCCGGTCGGTGTGCCCCTGCTCCTCCGGGTCGAACAGCGGCACCGCGATATTGCCCGCGTAGACGGCCGCGAAGATGGAGACGACGTAGTCGAGCCCCTGCGGCGCCAGAATCGCCACCCGGTCACCGGGCTTGGTCACCTGTTGCAGCCGAGCCGCCACGGCTCGTAGCCGGACACCGAACTGCCGCCAGGTCAGCTCGTGGTACTCGCCATCGCGTTCCCGCGAATAGTCGATATAGCGGTAGGCGAGGTCGTCGCCGTTCTCCGCGCTGTGCTTGTCGACGAAGTCGATCAGGGTCTTGTCACCGCGGATTTTGATATTGCCCTGGTCGTCCAAATAGTCGTCGAAGGTCTCGTCGATCATCGCCTTATCCTTTTGCCAAAGCACGCACACAGGCCGTGCAGTTACACCGAACACAGGTCGATAACGAAGCGTCGGGAAGGCTAGCAGGTGCGCCGCCTTCCGACGCTCAGTACCGCCCGAAGGCGATCGCTACGTTGTGTCCGCCGAAACCGAACGAGTTGTTCACGGCGTAATCGATCCGACCTGGCCTGCTCTGCCCCTTGACCACGTCGAGGTCGATTTGCGGGTCCTGATTGTCCAAATTCAGGGTGGGCGGCACGATGCCGTCGCGAATGGACAGCACGGTGATCACGGACTCGAGCGCGCCGACCGCGCCGATCGAGTGTCCCAGTGCGGATTTCGGCGCGTAGACCGACGCGTGGTTGCCGACTGCCGACGAAATCGCCTGCGCCTCAGCGGTATCCCCGATCGGCGTGGCGGTGGCGTGCGCGTTCACGTGGGTGACGTCTTTCTTGGTCAGTCCGGCCTTCTCGATCGCCCTGGTCATCGCGCGCGCCGCGCCCTTGCCCTCCAGGTCGGGCGCGACCAGGTGAAAGGCGTCAGAGGTGATGCCCGCACCCATGATTCGCGCGTGGATGGTCGCGCCGCGCGCCTTCGCGTGCTCCTCGGTCTCGAGGATCATCATCGCGCCCGCCTCGCCGAACACGAAGCCGTCGCGGTCGGTGTCGAACGGGCGCGAGGCGCTCTTCGGATCGTGGTTGCGGGTGCTCATCGCGCGCATCATGGTGAACGCCGCGATCGGCACCGCCTGAATGGAACCCTCGACGCCGCCGGTGACCACCATGTCGGCGTCGCCCATCACGATCATCTGCCACGCGTTGGCGATCGCCTCCGAGCCGGACGAGCAGGCCGACACCGGCGTCACCACGCCCGCCCCCGCGCCGAGCTCGATGCCGACGCACGCGGCCGAGCCGTTGGGCATGATCCGCTGCACGGTCAGCGGTGAAATCTTGCGGTAGCCGCCGTTTTTGATGCGGTCACGGGCGTCGACGATGTACTCGCCGCCGCCGAGTCCGGTGCCGATGGCGACGCCGAGCCGGGTCTTGTCCACCTCCGGGCTGCCCGCGTTGCGCCACACCTCCCGGCTCAGCACGGTGGCCATCTGCTCCACGTAGGACAGGGTGCGCGCCTCGGTCCTGGTCAGGCTGTCGGCCGGCGGGACCTTCAGATGACCGCCGATGCGGACCGGCAACTCGAACTGCTCGATGAAGCTGTCCTCCAGGACGTCGATGCCGCTCTCACCGTTGAGCAGGCCTTTCCAGGTCGAGTCGACGTCGCCCGCGATCGAGGTCGTCGCGGCCAGGCTGGTCACGACGACGTTGGGAAAGCTCCTGTTTTTCGAAGGTATCTGCATGTTCGCTCACTTTCCCTAGCGTGACGACTAAGAAATTTGTCGAGCTCAAAACCTTGTCGAGCAGTTGCGTTTCGCATGCGGACGCGCCGCCTAGCACGTGGGGCGGCATCCGCGCGTACCGCGCTGGAGCGCAGGCAGATCAGCCTGCCGAGCCTGTCATCAGGGCCGCGTTCCGATCGGCCGATAAGCATTATCGAGCAGCAGCAGACCGATCGAGTTGCTGACACGCGGACGGTACCAGGCGACCTTCGCCGACGCTCGGTCACGCCGTCATGGCGCTGTTCGCGGACGCCGCCCGGCAACTCGAGTAACCTCTCCCCGGGCACGGGGCGACGTCGGCGGCGTCTCGACCGAAGACGCGAGGAAGGGACGGTCGGTGACGGGCGCGCGGATGGTCGGGCTGTTCGCCGGGATCGGCGGACTCGAGCTCGGCCTCGGCCACAACGGCTGGCAGACCGAGCTGCTGTGCGAGATCGACGCGGGCGCACAGGGGGTGCTGGCCGCCCGGTTCCCCGATGTGCCACTGCATTCCGACATCACCGGCCTGCGCGCGCTACCCACGGGCACCGAACTGGTCGCGGCCGGTTTCCCCTGCCAGGACCTGTCCCAGGCCGGGCGCACGGCCGGCATCACCGGCAAGCGGTCCGGCCTGGTCGACGAGGTGTTCCGGCTGGTGCGACGCAAGCGCGGGCCGCGCTGGCTGCTGATCGAGAACGTCCCGTTCATGCTGCAACTCGGCCGCGGCGCGGCGATGCGGCACATCACCACGGCCCTGGAGGAGCTCGGCTACACCTGGGCCTATCGGGTGGTGGACGCGCGCGCGTTCGGCCTGCCACAGCGCCGTCAGCGGGTCTTGATGCTGGCCTCCAGGACCGAGGACCCGCGCGGCGTGCTGTTCGGCGACGACGCGGGGCCGCGGATTGTCGGCGACCCGGATCGCGATCCGTGCGGGTTCTACTGGACCGAGGGGGTGCGCGGGCTCGGCTGGGCGGTGAACGCGGTGCCGACGGTGAAGGGCGGCTCCGCGCTCGGCATCGCCAGCCCGCCCGCGGTGCGGCTGCCGTCCGGGGAGATCGTCACGCCCGGACTGGTGGATGTGGAACGGTTGCAAGGCTTCGAGGCGGACTGGACCGCGCCCGCCGGCGAGGTGGCCGGTGTCCGGCAGGGACACCGGTGGAAGCTGGTCGGCAACGCGGTGAGCGTGCGGATGGCCGACTGGGTCGGCTCCCGGCTGGCCGCACCGCTGGACCCGATACCCGGCGACCAGCCGCTACCGCCGGGCACGCCCTGGCCGGTGGCGGCCTGGGGACGCAACGGGACGGCCTATCGGGTGCCGGTCTCGACCTGGCCGGTGCACGAGCCGTACGAGGACCTGCGCAACTTCCTCACCGATTCGCGGCTGCTCTCGGCCCGGGCGACCGCCGGGTTCCTGCGCCGGACCAGCATGGGCAGCCTGCGGTTTCCGCCGGGCTTCCTCGACGATGTGGAGAGCCATCTCGATCGGATGGGTGGCTGGGCGGCGTGAGTTCGCGCCCGGCCACCGACGCGGCGACCAGCGCGCGCATGGCCAAGCAGCGGCGCACCGGAACCAAGCCCGAGCTGGCCTTGCGCCGGGAGCTGCACCGGCGCGGGCTGCGCTATTTCGTCGATCGGGCGCCGCTTCGCGGGCAGCGGCGGCGCGCCGATCTGGTGTTTCCGCGACTCCGGGTCGCGGTCTACGTCGACGGTTGTTTCTGGCATCGCTGCCCGCAACACGCCACCGACCCGCGCAACAACGCGGAATGGTGGGCCGCCAAGCTGGCCGGGAACGTGGCGCGGGACCGGGCGACCGACGCGGCGCTGATCGAGGCGGGCTGGCGGGTGATCCGGGTGTGGGAACACGAGGACGCCGTCGCCGCGGCCGATCGGGTACAGGCCGCGCTGGGCCGGGCTAGCGGGACCTGACCCGGACCAATGTGCGCGGCGCATGGGCGGCGAGGTAGCTCGACGCCACCATCCCGGCCATCACGATGACTCCGGCGGCAGCGGTTGCGTAGCCGATCATGGGGAACCTCCTTGGGAACGCTTCCCTGACAGCCTGTCCGCCGAACCTGACAGGAGCCTGTGTAGTCGGTGGCAAAGGCGTGTGTTTGATCCCATCGCGGTGGTGATCCCATGACTCGGCCGCCGCGCTGACCTACGGTTTGATCATCGGTCCAGTGGCAGGTAGGAGAATGGGTCCGTGACAGATAGCCAAAAGATCGCCGAACGGCGCGTGCGGGTGGCGTCCTTGGTGATCGCGGTGGCAATCCTGATCGCGGGAGTCTGCTACTCGTCCTGGGTGCTCGAGTTCGTGCTGAAGATCGACGTCGATCCGGTCAACTCCTTCCTCAGCGAGCTGGACGCCGAGGGAAAGCCCTATCGTGCGGTGTTCGCGACCGCCGACAAGATCGTCGGCGCCGTGCTGATCCCCGCCGCGATCGGCGGACTGCTGATCTTTCCGCGCCGCCGGTTCACCACGATCGGCTGGGTCGCACTGTTCTGCTTCGGCGCCGCCACGATCGCCGACGTGTTGCTGCCGCTGAAGGACTGCACCGCGAGCGACAACGCGTGCGGTGGCGGCAGCGAGCTTTTCCCGCAGTTGCACCAGCCGCACGCGCTGTCGAGCACCATCGCGGTCACCTCGATCGCCGTCGCCACCTTCGCGTTCAGCCTGGCCGCGTTCCGCTATCACCGCTGGCGGATCCTGCGCGAGGCCGGGCTGGTCGTGCTGGTGGTCGGGTCGGCGGCGACCGTGTGGATGCTGGTCGCCGACAACCTGCCCGGCGATTACGCGCTCGGCATCGCCCAGCGGATCCAGGTCGGGTCGATGTCGCTGTGGCTGATCACGCTCGCCGCGGCGGTCATCCTGGAGGGCCGGGAGTGGATCGACCCGAACGACTGAGCTATTTCACGGTCAGCTCGACGGTGTGCTCGGCGGTCTTCGCGGGCAGCTTGGTGGTGTCGACGAAGAGGATCTCCCCGCTGTCCTGCACACCATTGGGCAGCGTCTTGGGCTTCAGGCCGAACGGCGGCTGATCGCCCTTGCTGCCGGCCAGGCCGAAGTCGCTGTCGTTGGCGATGTAGAGCGTCTTGCCGCCGTCCAGGGTGGCCACGCCCTCGATCTTGTCGTGGCCGAAGAACTTTCCGTCCGCGTCGAGATCCTTGACCAAGCCGTTCAGGTCGAGATTCTTCGGCTTGGCCGCGGGGGTGACGCCCACCTTGGTCAACGCGGCGACGCCCTCGGCGGTCGAGACCTGGCCGACCAGGGTCTCCAGCGGCTTGCCCGCGATCAGCAGGCCGCCGCGTTCCGGATCGTACTGCGCGCCTGGCACTTTCGAGTCGGGGCCGACGTCGGTGGCGTTGGCGATGTCGACGGTCCACAGCTTCTTGTCCGCCTTGGGCGCCTGGTTGCCGTCGCGCTCGTCGACCAGGAAGGTGGTCGCGCTCAACGCGGTGATCTCCGAATCGGCGACCTTGGTGTTCTTCGGGTTCTCCAGCGGGACCACGAATTCCTTCTGCGCCTTCGTCTTCAGATCGACGGTGACGATGCGGGTCAGCGGCACCTCTTTCGCGGATCCGCTGAGGCCGGGGGTGTTCAGCGCGCTCTGCACCAGGCCGACGAGGGTGCTGCCGTCGGGGGTGATGGTCAGGCCCTCCATGCCCTGGTTCGGGGTGCGCAGCGAGAGTTCCCTTGGTAGGCCGGATCCCGGCGCGAGGCGCTCCAATTCGCCGCCCTTGGCGTCGAAATGCACCAGGAACGGGCCGTATTCGTCGGAGACCCAGAAGGTGCCGTCGGGCAGTGCGACCAGGCCCTCCGGATCGAGTCCGTGGTCGGTGGGCGGCAAGACGTTTCCGGCCAAATCCTTGATGGTCTCGCCGGTGTTCGCCGCGACGTCGACCTGCCCGTTGAACGGGACGCCCGCCTTGGTGTGCAGGTCCAGGCTCGATTGCAGCACCGCGCGGGTGCCGACCAGCTTGAACCGGCCGATCTTGGGCACGAAACCCGGGGTGGGCGAAAGCTTCTCGTTCTTGCCCGGGCCGTCCACGTTCGGGCCGCGGTCGGTCAGGCCGTAGAACTCGTCCTTGCTGCCGGGCACCGGGGTCCAGGCCGAGCCGAAACCGCTGCCCTGCACCGTCGTTCCGCCGAATTCGCCGAGCGGCGCAATGGCGGTGGTGTACAGGCGAACCGCGTCGGTGGTGGTCACCTTGATGCGGTCGGGTCCGGTGTATCCGGCCTTCGGGGTGTAGACGACCGCGCCGTCCACCCGGCGATCGAGCGTGCCGTGCTCCGGATCCGCGATGCGGACGGCGGCGCTGCCGCCCGTCTTGGCGAGCAGGTCGTCCAGGGAGATCACCAGCGGCTGATCCTTGGTGGCGGTGAAGTCGGCCGGGTCCGCGGACGAACAGCCTGCGGCCAGCACGCCGGCGCAGAGGACGGCGACGGCGGTGATACGAGGACGAGAATGAGCTTTCACTGGGACTGCCTACCGCGTCTATCCGACTTCTGGCCGACGCGCAGGTGACAATTCGGTGCCGATCGCCGCCGGGTAGCTACCCGGCGAAGTGCGACGAGCTCCGATCCGGGTCGCTAGGGTCGCAGTGTGACCAGTGCCCTGCCGGAAGATCCCGTCTCACTCGACACCCTCGCCGAGGCGACCGACCGTCTCCTCGACACCATGCGCAAGCTCAGCACCGACGAGGTGGCCGAGGCCTCGCTGCTGCCGGGCTGGAGCCGCGGGCACGTGCTCGCGCACCTCGCCCGCAACGCGGACAGCCTGCTCAATCTGTTGCTGTGGGCGCACACCGGGGTGGAGATCCTGCAATACGCGAGCATGTATCTGCGCGACTTCGACATCGAGGCCGGCGCCCCGCGGCCCGTCGCCGAACAGCTCGCGGACAACGAGGCCGCCGCGAAACGGTGGCTCGCGCTGGCGAATTCGCTGACCGAGGACACCTGGCACGCGGAAGTTCGCACCCGGCAGGGACGTCCTATCCCGGCCAGCGAGGTGCGCTGGATGCGGTTGCAGGAGGTGGAGATTCACCACGTCGACCTGAATATCGGGTACACGCCCGCCGATTGGCCCGCTGCGTTCACCGCGCGCATCCTCCAGCAGGCGACCGTCGATATGAACCGGATCACGGCCGCCGCGACCGAACCCGGGCCGGCCTTCGAATTGCGCTCCACCGATACCGGTTTCGTCGGCCTGGTCGGCACCGACTCGCCCGCGACCACCGTCACCGGCACGTCCGCCGCGCTCGCCGCCTGGCTGCTCGGCCGCTCTACCGGCGCCGACCTCACCGGTGACCTTCCTGCCCTCCCCGCCTGGAAATAGTCCGCCACGATCGGGCCGCTCCACGAGTGGCCCGATCGAAACATGTTGCTTTCGAGACGATTCCGGATGATTCCGGACTAGGCATACGCACGGTCGAAATAGCGGCCGTGTTCGAGATCATCGATCAGCCCGACCCCGGTCGGCTGCCAGCCGAGCAGTTGCCGGGTGTGCGCGCTCGAGACCCGGCAATCGAGTCCGAAAAAGGGGCCCAGCCAGCCGAAGTGTTCGGCCGCATCCGCGCGCGGGATCGATGCCACCGGCAGGCCCAGGCGCCTGCCGATCACTTCGGCGACAACGCGGGTGGGCACGCCTTCCTCGGCGGCGCCGTGCAGCACCGAACCGGCCGGCGCCCGCTCGACCGCCAGCCGGAACAGCTGCGCGGCGTCGAGCCGGTGCACCGCGGGCCAGTGGTCGGTTCCGTCGCCCACGTAGCCGGAAACACCCTTGGCGCGGGCGATTTCGATGAGGGTCGGGACGAAACCGCGGTCGCCGTCGCCGTGCACCGAGGGCGGCAGTCGCAGGGCGGCCGAGCGCACGCCGGACGCGGCGAGGTCGAGCGCGGCCCGCGTTCCGGCATAGCGCGGTGCGGCGGGTGAATCCGGCGGCGGAGTATCCGCCTCGGTCGCCACGTGGGCCGCGGGCAGGCCGAGCATCCCGCTGGCGATCACCAGCGGCCGGCCCGATCCCGCGAGTGCCGAGCCGAGCGCCTCGATGGCACGCACGTCGGCCCGCACGGATCCGGCGAAATCGGTGAAGTCGTGAATGAAGGCCAGGTGGATGACCCCGTCGGCGGCGGTCGCTCCGGCGCGGAGGCTGTCCGGGTCGTCCAGCTCACCGCGATGCACCGCGGCTCCGGCGGCGGTGAGCGCGGCGGCCGAGCCGTCCGAGCGCGCCAGCCCGACCACCTCATGGCCTGCGCCGATGAGCTCCGGGACGACGGCGGAGCCGATGAAGCCGGACGCGCCGGTGACGAAGATGCGCATGCGAGAACCTCCTGCGGTCG
Source organism: Nocardia sp. NPDC056564 (assembly GCF_042793755.1). Classification (NCBI taxonomy): domain Bacteria; kingdom Bacillati; phylum Actinomycetota; class Actinomycetes; order Mycobacteriales; family Nocardiaceae; genus Nocardia; species Nocardia sp. NPDC056564. Next base: position 718,984 of record NZ_JBHTUR010000004.1, on the reverse strand, counting down.
GCTGGCACGACCGAACGGCCGGCCAGATTGATGTCAGTCACTGTCATCAACGACCGTACTCCTGATGTCAGCCACTGTCATCAGTTAGGATCTGGGGCATGGGTCGATGGGAGCCGAACGCGCGCGGCCGGCTCGAGCAATCGGCGCTGGAGCTCTATCTCGAGCGCGGGTTCGAGCAGACCACCGTCGCCGAGATCGCGAGGCGCGCCGGACTCACCGAGCGAACGTTCTTCCGGCACTTCACCGACAAGCGCGAGGTGCTGTTCTCCGCTCCGCTGCGGGAACACCTCGCGACCGCGATCGCCGCAACTCCGGCGGCCACCGCGCCGATCGACGCGGTGGCCGCGGCGCTCGCGGCCATCGCCGTGTTGTTCGAGGAGCGCCGCGAATTCGCGCGCCAGCGCCGGGCAGTGATCATCGCCAACACGGGACTTCAAGAACGCGAGCTGATCAAGATGGCCTCGCTCGCCGCGGCGATGGCGGACGCATTGCGCGAGCGCGGTGTCGGCGACACCACCGCAAGCCTGACCGCCGAGGTCGGCATCGCCGCCTTCAAGGTCGCCTTCGAGCGCTGGATCGACGCGGCCGACCCGGAGAGCTTCGCGCAGATCATCCGGGAGTCGCTGGACGAACTCGCGGTCATAGTCCGTCCGGCACAGGACAGCTGAAAGGCGAACAGCCCCGCCGGGTTTCGGCGAGGCTGTTCGGTCGAGCGCTCGGTCAGCGCACAGTGAACTCGAACGCCGGGAGGGCCTGATGCGGGCGGTCCGTCGTGGTCGTGATGCTGATTCGGCCACGGCCGGTGGGCAACTCGGCGCGCCCGACCGCGCCCGGGTTCATCGGCAGCGCGAATCCCCAACCGCCACTGACGAAGACGGGCACCGAGCCGGAATCACCAGTGCTGAGATTGCGCCAGTTCGCGAAGACGGTCACCGAGCACGGCGGGTAGACGAACAGGTAGTGCTGGATGCCGTACCAGACGGTGGCGGCGCCCGGCCCGCCGACATCGGGACGGTTTCCGGCGTTGCCGGTGATCGTCGCGAAGGTGAGCGGGTCGTAGCAGAGGGTGTTGGTGTAGCCCAGCTGAGTGCCGAGCGCGTCGTCGGCCGCGGCGGTCGCGTTGGTGGTGAGCAGCGCGCCGGCGAGCAGCACCCCCATGATCGGGATCCGAACGAGCCAATTGCGGTGTCGCATGGTCTCTCCGTAGGTGTGCGCCGAGCGTCAGCGGAAGGTTTCGTACAGCCGGGCGTCGGTGGCGATGCCGAAGTGGCCGGTGATGAATTCGTTGCACTCGGCCCGCGGGTGGGTCTGGGTCGCGTCCATCTCCGGATGCGGGCCCGCGTAGGCGTTGCGCTGACTCGATTGCCGGTAGGGGCCGAAGCCCAAGCCACCGCGGGTCACGTAAACGCCGATGCAGTCGGCTTCCACCGTGAAGTACCCGTCGCCGCCGGGGCAGAACCCGGTCGCGCCGGTCAGTGAGCGGTCGAGGACGCAGTCCCTGGGTTCGGCCGCGGCCGAACCGGCGGTGGCGACGACCGCGGCCGCCGCGACTCCTAGCAGAGCCGAACTACTGATGATGCGGCGCCAGCTTGCTGTCATTCCGATCTCCGTTCGTTGGACCATCACCGCAATGTATCGGCCTTTTCCACTCGGAAGTGACAGGTTCCGCTGACCCCAATTCCATTGGCAAGCGCTCAGCCCGCCGGATAGAAGACGAATAACGTGCACCCGGTCATCGTCTGCGGAATGTGCGAGGAGCCCGCCGGCGCATGGATGAAGGAGCCCGCGGGATAGTCCCGGACCCCGTCGTTGAATACCCCGGAGACCACGAACACCTCCTCGGGTCCCGGTTCGTGCACATCGATTCCCGACCAGCAGGAATTCGGGTCCAGCTCGAGGAAATAGGCCTTCGCGCCGTTGTCCCCGGCCCACAGCGCGCGGGCGCGGATGCCGGGGAACAGCTCGCGCGCCTCGGCGTCCCGCGCGGTGGACCATTCGTAGCCGGACATGTTCAGCTCGGTTGTCATGCTGCCAGCCTCGCCGCCCTGCGGCCGGCTGCCGAGTGTCAGAAATGACATCTCGAGGTACTTTCCTGCCATGCACAGAGTCGTCGCCTTGGTCCACGCACCACAGTCGACCTTCGAACTCAGTTGCGCGGCAGAGGTGTTCGGGCTCGAGCGCGGTGGCGTGCCGACGCGCTACGAGTTCAGCGTGTGCGCTGAGCGGCCGGGGCCGGTCGCGACGTACGCCGGGTACTCCATGCTGGTGACGGACGGCCTGGACGCGCTCGACCGGGCGGACACGGTGCTCATCCCCGGCTGGTTGCCCATCGAGGAAACGCCCTCACCAGGGATGATCGAGTCCTTGCAGCGGGCCCATGCACGCGGCGCGCGGCTGGTCAGCATCTGCTCCGGCGCCTTCGCGCTGGCCCACACCGGCCTGCTCGACGGACGACGGGCGACCACCCACTGGGCCCGAACGGACGAACTGGCCACCCGCTTCCCCGCCATCCGCATCGACCGCGACGTCCTCTACGTCGACCACGGCGACATCGCCACCAGCGCGGGCGCCGGCGCCGGCATCGACCTGTGCCTGCACCTGGTCCGCACGGACCAGGGCGCCCGCTACGCCGCCCAACTCGCCCGCAGCATGGTCATGCCACCGCACCGCGAGGGCGGCCAGTTGCAATACGCCGCACCCCCACACCCCACCCAGTTCGACGGCTCCCTGGCACCACTGCTCGAATGGGCAACCGCCCGCCTGGACGAACCACTCACCGTCGACGCCATGGCCACCCAGGCCGCCGTCTCCCCACGCACCCTCGCCCGCCGCTTCACCGACCAACTCGGCACCGCCCCCGGCCAATGGCTCCTGTCCCAGCGCATCACCACCGCCCGAGAACTCCTCGAAACCACCGACCTCCCCCTGGACGCCATAGCCCGCCGAGTAGGCCTCTCCTCCCCCACCAACCTCCGCCGCCGCTTCCTCCGCACCCTAGGCACCACCCCGGGCGCCTACCGCAGAGCCTTCAGAACCAACCACCCCTGACCTGGCCGCACGGAACCCCTTAGCGCAACCAGGATTTCGCCATACACAGCAGAAGACCCCCACTCGAATTTACGAGAGGAGGTCTTCTTTCACTGTGCGGCTGAAGGGATTCGAACCCCTAACCTTCTGATCCGTAGTCAGATGCTCTATCCGTTGAGCTACAGCCGCGTGGTTATTCAGTTGTGGTACCGGTTGCCCGGGTTGTGGCGGAGGCGAGAGGATTTGAACCTCCGGTCCCCGTGAAGGGACAACTCATTAGCAGTGAGTCCCATTCGGCCGCTCTGGCACGCCTCCTGGAGCCTTCTCTTCGAGGGCACCGGTCCTTTCGAACCGCCGAGCATGAAGATTACAGTAGCTGTTGTCCAGATCGCAAAACGGCTGGTTATCAGCGTAAGTTGCTGTCGAACCAGTCGAAAATACGGGTTTGCGAGTCGACCAGGCCGTAGTCGTCCTCGGTGGCCGGATGGTCGGCTCGGTGGCGGAGGCCGGGGTAGCTGACGACCAGGCTGGCGACGGCGGCGCGGCCGGTGGCGTCGCGGAGTCGCTCGACCTCGACGGGCGGGGTGGCGGGGTCGTCGGTGCCGAACAGTCCGAGCCACGGCGCCTGCAGGTGCGGGGCCACCCGAACCAAGGCGTCGGCCTGGTCGGTGAGCGGCTCGACGATGCCTGGCGCCGCGACGCTGACCGCCGCGCCGACCGGGCGATTGGTGGCGACCAGGAACGCGGCGGTGCCCGCCGAGTCGAAGCCGAGCACCCCGATGGTGTCGGGGAACACACCGTGCCGGGTCAACCAGTCGAAGCAGGCGTCGAAGTCGTCGAAGAGCTCGTCGCCGAACACCTCGACGATGGACTCGCGACTGGTCCGATGGAACAGGTTGGGCGCGACCACCGTCCAGCCCTCCGAGGCCAGCGCGCTCATCAGGGCCAGCAGCGCGCCGGTGAATTCGCGGGATTCGTGCAGCATCACGATGCCGCCGCGGGCATTGCCCTCGGGTTCGACCACGATGATGGGCACCTGGGTGTCGCCGGCCCGGGGTTTCGAGTCGGTCGCGAGTTCGGGCGACAGTTCGTCGCGGCGCAGGGGGGCTAGGTCGTTGTAGGTGCCCGACATGAAACCAGCGTAGGGCGACTTCGTGATCTTCGGTAGAAATTGCTGTTGAGCGACCATCGGCCACAGAATTTCCGGTACGCGAGCAATGCTTTGCGCGCGGCCACCTATGGTTGGTGTGTGACAGCGTCAACCCGGCCGGACCTCGACTCGATTCCGGCGTATGTCCCCGGCCGTAACCACCCCGGCGCGGTGAAGCTCGCCAGCAACGAGACCACCTTCGGTCCGCTGCCGACGGCGGCCAAGGCGATCGCCGAGGCGGCCGAGCAGGCCAACCGGTATCCGGACAACCAGGCGCTCGAATTGCGGGCGGCGCTGGCCGAGTTTCTCGGGGTCACGCAGGACAACGTCGCGATCGGCTGCGGCAGTGTCGCGCTGTGCCAGGAGTTGGTGCAGATCACCTGTGACGCGTCGACCGACGAGGTGCTGTTCGCCTGGCGCTCGTTCGAGGCCTATCCGATCGTCACCAAGGTCGGCAACGCGACCGCCGTGCAGGTCCCGCTCACCGCGGCGCACGTGCACGATCTAGACGCGATGGCCGCGGCGGTCACCGACCGCACCAAGCTGATCTTCGTCTGCAATCCGAACAACCCGAGCGGCACCGCGGTCGGCAAGGCGGAGCTGATCCGTTTCCTGGACGCGGTGCCCGAACGGGTGCTGATCGTGCTGGACGAGGCGTACTTCGAGTACATGCGGCTGGCCGGGGAGGACTACCCGGACGGCATCGAACTGGGTCGCACGCGTCCCAATGTCGTTGTGCTGCGCACCTTCTCGAAGGCCTACGGGCTGGCCGGGCTGCGCGTCGGCTACGCGGTGGGCGATCCGGCGGTGATCACGGCGCTGATGAAGGTGCACATCCCGTTCAGCGTCAACCGGGTGGCGCAGGCCGCGGCGATCGCGTCGCTGGAGTCGCGGCACGAATTGCTGGACCGCACACACACTCTGGTGCTCGAACGCGACCGGGTGCGGGACGCGCTGCGCGCCGCGGGCTACGAGGTGCCGCAGAGCGAGACGAACTTCGTCTGGCTGCCGCTGGGCGAGCGCAGCGCCGAATTCGGGGAGGCGAGCGCCGAGGCGGGCGTGCTGGTGCGGCCGTACGGCACCGACGGGGTGCGGATCACCACCGGCGATCCGCACGAGAACGATCTGTTCCTGAGCTTCGCCACCGATCCCGCGGTGCTGGAACGCTTTTCGATCTAGCCGTCAGGCGCCGAGCGCGCCGGCGATCACCGGCCACGACCGGACCAGCTCGTCGGCCCAGTACGGCCACGAGTGGGTTCCGGTCGCGCGGAAGTGCGCGGTCACCGGGATGCCGAGGACGCGCAGCCGATCGGTGAGGCGGCGGGTGCAGGCGTTGGTGGCGGCCTCCAGCGGGCCGCCGAAGCTGATCGCGGTGGCCACGTCGACGTCCGGTTCGCCCGGCACGTCGTGGATGCCGGGCACCCCGCTGCCGACCGACATGTAGATCGTCTTGCCGCGCAACGCTTCCGCGTGCAGCGTGACGTCGTGGTCGAGCCAGGCGGGATCGTCCTGCGCGCCGAACATGTTGTCCGGCTCGCCCTGATAGGTGGCGATCACCGCCCTGGCTTGCGCCTGGCCGAGGTCGGTGCCCATGGAGAAGCAGCCGCTGTGTGCGGCGATCGCGGTATAGAGCTGCGGGTGCCGCACGGACAGCATCATCGCGGCCTCGGCGCCCATGGAGACACCCATGACGGCGTTGCGTCCGTTGCCGTCGAACCGCGCGTCGATCAGCGGCGGCAGCTCACGGGTCAGGAACGTCTCCCACATGTTCGTGCCGAGCACCGGATCCGGCTTCTGCCAATCGGTGTAGAAGCTGGCCGGACCGCCGACGGTGAGCACGACGTTGACGTCTTTGTCCTCGAAGAAGCGGTCCGCGTGGCCCATGTCGGTCCAGTTGTTGCTGGTCGGGTTCGCGCTGCGGCCGTCGAGCATGTAGACGGTCGGCCGCGGCTTCGAGGTGTCGCGCGGCAGCAGCACCTGCACCTCGACCGGGCGGCTCATGGCCGGCGACTCGACGAAGACCCGCAGCCACCGATCGTTGATCGGTTCGATGCGGTCGATCGCCGGCCTCGCCGGACGGTCCGTGGTCGGCTCGGCCGGGGCGGGGCCGTCCGAGGAGCCGGAGTTCGGTTTTTGCGGGTCTGTAGGGGCTGCCGACAGCTGGGGGGCGCCGAACGCCACAGCACCGGAAACCAGTGCCGCGCTGACCAAGACGCCGGATACCCAGCGCCGCACCCCACGCCGAGACAGCATGTGCCCCATCCTGCCAGAAATGCGCAGATCAATCGGACGGCCATAGCGGGTCGCGATGAGATGTGACCAGGGCCACGTTTGCGACGCAATTCGGCTCTGCCTGCGACGTTCCACCCCGGGCGCGGGACGAGGACGGTTGGCGAGCGCGCTGAGCGCCGCGCATAGCTGTCGCCTAGATCACCCGATTCCGCCGATCCACGGCCGTGAACCGCGTGCAGCAAACCGTCTAGACCCGAACTCCGGAGGCAGTCAACGGGACTCGACACCGGCCCGATTTTCGGCGCGACTTGGGCCAACCCAGCAAATCCAGCAAATCCGGGCACACCGCCAGCACACCCGCCGTACGCTACTCTCCGGGCCTCTTCCGGGCATGAACAAGGACGAGCATGATCGTGGATCCGCACCATCGGCATCGAGGTCAACTCGCTGCGTTTACGCGCAGCAAGCGGACCGGCCGCTCGGTACGCAGTCGGGACAGACCGGGCAGGATCGCGCTCCCCTTCGGGCCGAAGCTATTTCGCGGCATCCCGGTGCCGACGCATTCTCGCGGGCCACCGACGCGAGACGCTGTCGGCTGCGCGCCCGCGCGAATTCTCCCGCTCGAACTCGTCTGTTTCACCGCAGTACCTATGCCCGACCGGAGAAAACCGTGAATCCTGTGTTACCCGTCCCGCCGCTCGAAAACTCCCCCGACACAAAGCCTTTCAGCACCGATCTGAAGCGCAGGCTGCGTGAGTGCGATGAATTCTTCCGCCTGCCGGAATTGGCGCACCTGTCGGCACAGCGCCGCCGCACCGCGCTGGAGCAGCTCGAACAAACCGGCGGCTACCTGCAGACCGCCGAGGAAATCCTGATCGGCGCCAAGCTCGCGTGGCGCAACCACGCCCGCTGCGTCGGCCGGAAACATTGGCGCTCATTGAAATTGCTCGACGCCCGGCGCGTGCGGTCCGCGCGCGATCTGGCCGAGGTCTGCTGGCAGCATTTGCAGATGGCCACCAATGGCGGCGCCATTCAATCGATGATCACCGTCGGGCCGCCGCGCCAGCCCGACGGGCGGGAATTCCGGATCGTCAGTCCGCAGCTCATCCGGTACGCGGGTTATCGCAACGGGGACGGCTCGGTCACCGGCGACGCCGCGAACGTGGCGCTCACCGAATTCGCGATGAAGCTCGGATGGCGCGGCGCCAGAACGCCTTTCGACATTCTGCCGCTACTGATCAGCACACCGGACGAGCCGATCCGCTGGTTCGACATCCCACCGGAGCTGGCCCGCGAGGTGGAGCTCGAGCATCCGGAGTTCGAGTGGTTCGCCGCGCTCGGCCTGCGCTGGCACGCGCTGCCCGCGGTGTCCAACATGAACCTCGAGGTCGGCGGCGTCACCTACCCGTTCGCGCCGTTCAACGGCTGGTACATGGGCGCGGAGATCGGCGCGCGCAATCTCAGCGACACCAATCGCTACAACATGCTGCCGCTGATCGCCGAAATGATGTGCCTGGACACCAGATCGGAGCGCAACCTGTGGCGGGACCTGGCGCTGGTCGAGCTCAATCGCGCGGTGCTGCACAGCTTCCGGAAGGCCGGGGTGTACATCGTCGATCACCACACGGCGGCCAAGCAGTTCTGCGATCACGTCCAACGAGAGGAGACGGCCGGGCGGAAATGCCCGACCGACTGGAGCTGGATCAATCCGCCGATCTCCTCGGGTCTGACGCCGACGTTCCATCGGTACTACGACCCGCCCGATCTGGACATCCGGCCGAATTTCGTTCGCCGGGATTTCAGCACCGACCCGCAGGACTGATCCGCGCTACTCCGGCCAGGTGCCGGTCAACGACTTGTAGCCGGTCGCGCCCGCCCGATCGATCGCGGCCTTGACCAGGCCGAATATGGCGCCTTGCAGGGCCGCGGCGAGCAAGACCTCGCTCCAGGCGTAGTTCTTGGCGGTCGCGGTGGGGGCTTGGTCTTCGCCGCTGAGCGCCCGCCACACGCGGGTGAACGCGGCGTTGGCCGCCAGGCCCCCGATCACACTCACCACGAGCCCGAGCGGTTTGTACAGGGTCTTCATGAGCGCCGCCTGCGCAGGATCCACCAAACCCCTACGGCGGCGAGCACCGCGGCGCCGGCCACCGCGGCCGGTTGGCTGCGGGCCACCGTGGCGGCCTGCCTGCCGCGTTCGGCGACCGGCTCGGGCGTCGCGGCCTCCGCCTTGTCGGCCAGTTCGCGCGCCTGCGCCTTGACCTGCTGAGTCGCCTGCCCGGCCACCTGCTTGGTCTCGGCCGCCGCGGAGGCCGCGGCATCCGCCGCTTCGGCAGCCACGTGCGTCACGGATTCCTTTGCCTGCGCGACCTTTTGGCCGGCCGCCTGCTTGGTCGCGGCTGCCTTCTTGCTCGCGGCGGCCTTGGTCTCCGCGGTCTTCCTGGCCGCGGCCGCCTTGGCCTGTGCCGTCCGTTCGGCGGCGGCTTCGACTGTCTCCGTGGCCTTTTCCCGGGCGGCGTCGGCGGTGTCGTGCAGTTTGTCCTCGGCCCTGCCCTTGACGTCCAGTTTGTCGGTCAACTCCGAAACCGTTTGCCCGAGTTGCTCTCTGGTCTCGTCACGATCCGTGCGCAGAGCTTCCTCGTCGATCGGACCGCTCACGATCGGCTGGTCGGCCTCGGCTGCTTTGTCGGCGGCGTGGCGCCCTTGGTCGCTCATCGGCGTTTCCCGTCCTTGATGGTTTCGATATCGCGTTTGACCTCGGCGGCTGCCTGCTGCGGCACCGGCGGAACGGCTTCCTGGACGTCGTTCTTGCCCAGCACCGCGAGCACGGCGCCGACGGCGAGCAGCACCCCGCCGACGATCAGGGCGGCGGCCCATGCGGGCAGCGGGATCGCCAACGCGAATATCGCCGCGGCGATCAACGCCGCGCCGCCGTAGATCGCGAGCAGCGCCCCGGCACCGGCCAGACCGGCCCCGCGACCGATCAGCTTGCCCTTGTGCTGTACCTTGAGCCTGGCCAGCTGGAGTTCATCGCGGATCAGCCTGCTTATCTGCTCGGTAGCGTCGTTGACCAATTCGCCGACCGACCGTTGCTCCGCCGGTGGGCCGTTTCGCACTTCCGTCATGTGGCACCTCCCAGTCGACGGCCGGTTACCCGGGGTCGGGGGAGGCAAACACGGGGACGGGGCGCTGAGCGAACGACGCGTCAGCACCCCTGCCCGTCACCGAGGCTAGATGGGCTGCCAGTGCCAGCCCTGCGCTTCGCTGTAACCGCAGTAGTATTCCTGGCCCGCGTATCCTGGGCCGTCCCAAGCGTGCCAGGCCTCGGTCGCTTCAGTGCACGGCTGGCTCGGGTATGCGCTGGCGCTCGGCGCCGCGAGCGCCAGCGAGCCTGCGAGGGCCGCGAGAGCGGCGATAGCGAGCGGCATCTTCTTACGAATGTTCATGAATTCTCCCCAATTCGAACGAGTTGCGTCGACGCGCATCCAGCGCTTGCCACAACGTATCCGTGGGGAAATCGGAATTGCCAGCGGGACTGCCACTTTCGGCAGTTAGCTGCGTGCCTACGAGGGACGCAGGTGTGGCTGTGAAACCGCGCGACCTGCGCCCTCGTCGGTGCCGACTAGCTGCCGAAGCTGCCAGTGGCAGGCTTGTTGGCAGGCACGGCGACGGTGACCGTCTCGCTCAGCTCGTATCCGCCGGCGGGGCTGGTGTCCGCGCAGCCGCCGCGCGCGGTGATCTTCGTGCCCGGCTCGAGACCGGTCAGCGCGGTCTTGATGGTCTGGCCGGGCTGAGCGAGCGATTCCAGCTTGCCCTCGCCGAAGAAGACATGGTTGTTCTCCGGCCCGACACCGGCCTCCGCCCAGCACTGCCCCCGCTCGTTCGGGTTGGTCAGGGTGGCCGTCACCGTCCCCGGCCCGGTGCCTTCGAAGGTGACCACAGGGGCCTTGAACGGGGCCGCCGCAACGGCGGGCGCGGCAGAAAGCGGGGCGAACGTCACGGCCGCGGCAGACGCGGCAAGCAGGATGGCTCCAGTAATTCGTTTGTTCATCACATGACCGGATCCTGCCCGGTAACAGGTTCGAACACAACGGCTTCCGCGCCAGATCACGGGTCACACGACCGAGGCGAATCCGCGAAAACAGCCCCGACCTGCCACCTTCCGAAGCGGAGACGGAGGGATTTGAACCCCCGGTCGATCTCTCGACGCTCGCTTTCAAGGCGAGTGCATTCGGCCGCTCTGCCACGTCTCCAGGAACACGATGGTAGCGGACGGGTTAGAGGGGGCGCGCTCCGATTTCCTTATCGATGCGGGCGAAGACTTCGGCGATGACCTCTAGCTGGTGGGGGGTGAGCAGGTCGACGAAGTCGCGGCGGACTGCTTCTACGTGGCCGGGGGCGGCGGCCTCGAGGCGGCGCATGCCTTCGTCGGTGAGCTCGGCGAGGACACCGCGGCCGTCTTCGAGGCAGGTGTTGCGGCGGACCATGCGCTCGCCCTCGAGCCGGCGGATCTGGTGGGTGAGGCGGCTGCGGGAGGACAGCACGCCGTCGGCGAGTTCGCTCATGCGCAGGGCGCGGCCGGGGGCCTCGGATAGCAGGACCAGGATGCGGTATTCGGCGACGCTGAGGTCGCTGTCGCGCTGTAGTTGCCGGTTCAACGTGGCCATCAGCCGCTGGTGCCCGTCCATATAGGCCCGCCAGGCCCGTTGCTGAGCCGGAGTGAGCCACCTCGGCTCGGCCGCCACGGAACTGCTCGGTTCGGATTGCACGCTGCTCATTCTATGTCGGCCCCAACTGCGGAAAGTTGCTGTGGGGAAAGCGTATCGGTCAGCGGGCGGTCCCGGCCCCGGATCGCGCCCAGGTGATCGGCGGGGGGCCGGGTTTCACGGCGCGGCGGGCGGGAGCACTATGGAGCCCGTGCATGCGATCGAGCTGAACGGTTCCGGCGGGCCCGAGGTGATGGTGTGGGCGGACGCGCCGGACCCGGTGCCCGGACCCGGCGAGGTACTGATCGAGGTGGCGGCCGCGGGGGTGAACCGGGCCGACCTGATGCAGCGGCAGGGGTTTTATCCGCCGCCGCCGGGCGCCAGCGAGGTGATCGGCCTCGAGTGCTCCGGCGTCATCGCCGCGCTCGGCGACGGCGTGCACGACTGGCAGGTCGGCGATCGGGTGTGCGCGCTGCTGTCCGGCGGCGGCTACGCGGAGCGGGTGGTCGCGCCGGCCACGCAGTTGCTGCCCGTCCCGGAGGGCCTCGATCTCGGTGCGGCCGCTGCGCTGCCCGAGGTGGCGGCGACGGTGTGGTCGAACCTGGTGATGACCGCGGGGCTCCGGTCGGGGCAGTTGCTGCTGATCCACGGCGGCGGCAGCGGGATCGGCACGCATGCGATTCAGGTGGCGCGCAGCCTCGGCGCGCGGGTCGCGGTCACCGCCGGTTCGGCGGAGAAGTTGCAGCGCTGCAAGGAACTCGGCGCGAGCGTGCTGATCAACTACCGGGAGGACGACTTCGTCGAGGCGGTGCGCGCCGAAAACTCCGGGGCCGACGTCATTTTCGACAACATGGGCGCGGTCTACCTGTCCCGCAACGTCGATGCGCTGGCGAACTTCGGCCACCTGGTGATCATCGGCATGCAGGGCGGCGTCAGCGGCGAGCTGAATGTCGGTGCGCTGCTGCGGAAGTGGGGCACGGTGCACGCGACCAATGTGCGCAACCGGCCGGCCACCGGGCGCGGTAGCAAGGCCGAGATCATCGCCGAGGTGAGACGGCAGCTGTGGCCGCTGGTCGCGGACGGCACTGTCGCGCCGGTCATTCATGCCGAGCTGCCGATCACGGAGGCCGGCGAGGCCCATCGCCTGCTGGAATCCGGCGAAGCCTTCGGCAAAGTCGTGCTGCGCGTACAGGACCTCTGACCACAGGCGCGACGTGCCCGAATGGTGCGCGCCCGCGGCGTCCAGCGCGGCAGCGGAATTGGGCGCTACTCCAGAGCGGCGAGGGCGCGGCCGAGCTGGTCGATCTCGAACCTGGTGGTGTACGGCGCGAGACCGATGGTCACCGCACCACCCTCGTCGTTGACCCCGAGCGCGTCCAGCAACCGGCTGCCGCCGTGCACCCCGCTGAGCGTGCCGATCCGATTGTCGGCGAGCTTGGCCGCGACCTTCTCCGCCTGCATGCCCGCGAGAGTGAAACTGACGGTGGGGATTCGGGTGGAGGCGCGCCCGATCACGGTCAGGTTCGGGATCTTGTCCAGCACGTCCATCAGGTGCTCGAACAGCTGATCGTGGTAGTCCTGCAACGAGGTGATCGACATTTCCAGGCGCTGGCGGCGGCTGCCGCGGGCGCGTTCGTCCAGCCCGGCGAGGAAGTCGATCGAGGTGGTCAGCCCGGCGAGCAGGGCGTACTGATGCCCGCCGACCTCGAGCCGCTCGGCGCCCTTGGCGTAGGGGTTCAACGACATCGAGGGAATTCGATCGAGGAAGGCCGGATCGCGGAACACCAGCGCGCCGATCTGCGGACCGCCCCAGGCGGGGGCGCTGAGCGCGACCACGTCGGCGTTGAGTTCGTCGATGTCGATGAGCGCGTAGGGCGCCGCGCCGAACGCGTCCGCGACCAGCAGCCCGCCGACCTCGTGCACCCGGTCCGCGGCGACCCGGACCGCGGGCGCGGAGCCGACGATCGGCGAGGCGGCGGTGAGCGCGACCAGGCGCGCTGTCGGCCCGATCAGCTCCTCGAACTGCCAGGACGGCATCTCGCAGGTCTCGATCTCCACCTCGGCCCAGCGCACGTGCGCGCCGTACCGATTGGCGATGCGCAACCACGGCGCGACATTCGCCTCGTCGTCCAGCCGGGACAACACGATGCCGGTGCCGAGCCCGAGCCGCGAGCTCAAGGATTCGGCCAGCCAGGCCAGCAGCACGGCCCGATCCGGGCCGAGCACAACGCCCGCCGGATCGCCGCCGACCAGATCCGCCACCGCCTCGCGGGCCGCGTCCAGGATGGCGGCGCTGCGCACCGCCGCGCCATGACGACCGATATGCGAAAAAGAGGAAGTTCGGAATCCTGTTGAGACGGCGCGTGATACCGCGTCGGGCACCAGCATGCCCGCTTGCGGGTCGAGATGAATCCAGCCGTCGCCCAGGGACGGTATCAGGCCCCGAACCCTCGCGACGTCGTAAGTCATGTTGGCCACTCTAAGGGCAGCGGGCGAGCCTGTGTAACCGCGTTCCCCTCCGCTTCCTGGCGGGGGCACAGCGACCTGGGACTCAGCATGGCAACCGACTTTCAGCAAATCCGAACCACACGACCCGAACAGAATAGAACGCCACCGGGTCGCCACGCGCGGCCTCACGCATTCGCGCTCGCGGGCGCCCCGCGGCGACCGGGGCAACCCGGCCGCACCCGGTTATCCCCGGCCCGCTGAACACCGACTTAGCGCGTTCGGGAACGACGCGACATGATAGGGACCATGACGCAATCGGATGAGGCACCGGACCACATCGTCGTAGTCGGACCGGACGGCCGCCCGTTGGTCATCCCAGCGGAGGCCGCGGCGGACGCGCCCTTCACCGCGCAGGTGGTGACCGATGAGGACAAGAAGGACGAGTCGGACGATCGGGACGATACCGGCGAATCGCTCGCCGACATGGTCGAGCAGCCGGCGAAGGTCATGCGCATCGGCACCATGATCAAGCAGCTGCTCGAAGAGGTGCGCGCGGCTCCGCTGGACGACGCGAGCCGCAGCCGGCTCAAGGAGATCCACAAGTCGTCGGTGCGTGAACTGGAACAGGGCCTGGCCCCGGAACTGCGCGCCGAACTGGAGCGGCTCACGCTGCCGTTCACCGACGACGCCATTCCGTCCGACGCCGAGCTGCGGATCGCGCAGGCGCAGCTGGTCGGCTGGCTGGAGGGCCTGTTCCACGGCATCCAGACCGCGCTGTTCGCGCAGCAGATGGCCGCGCGGGCGCAACTCGAGCAGATGCGTCAGGGCGCGCTACCGCCCGGCATCCACGCGGCCGACCCCCGCGGCGGCCCGGCCAACCACGTGACCGGCGGGTCCGGGCAGTATTTGTGAGGTGCCCGACCCGCGTCCACGCGGGTCGGCAGGAATGTCCAAGGGTAGTGTCGTGCACCGTGCCCGCCGCTGCCGCCCGCCCCGACTCGGACATGGGTTCGGGGCGTCCTGAAGAGAGCTCAGTGCGTTCAGATGACAGCTCAGATGAATCCGTGCGCTCGGAGGACGACCCCTCCGACGACAGTGCGGTGCGCTCCGACGACGGCGCGGCGGAAGAGGATCAGGTGACCCCCAGCGAGACCTCGACGGCGACCGCGGTCGCCGAACCCGTGGACACCGAACCGTTCCCGTCCGATTCGCAGACCTATCGGCGCGCGTTCAAGGACTTCCGCGTCGGGTTCGGGCAGCGGGAACTGTGGCTGTCGCTCGGCTGGCAGGACATCAAACAGCGGTACCGGCGCTCGGTGCTCGGGCCGTTCTGGATCACCATCGCGACCGGCGTGCAGGCGGCGGCGATCGGACTGCTGTACTCCGCGCTGCTCGACCAGCCGATCAAGGACTACCTGCCCTATGTGGCGATCGGCATCATCGTCTGGAATGTGATCAACGCGAGCATTCTCGAGGGCGCCGACGTGTTCATCGCCAATGAGGGGCTCATCAAACAGTTGCCCTCGGCACTGAGCGTGCACGTCTATCGGCTGGTTTGGCGGCAGCTGCTGTTCTTCGCGCATAACCTGGTGATCTATTTCATTGTGCTGGTCGCGTTCGGCGTCTGGGAAAAACTGCACTGGACCGCGATTTTCGCCATTCCCGCGCTCGGCCTGCTGTTCCTCAACGCGATGTGGGTGTCGATCGTGTTCGGCATCTTCAGCACGCGCTACCGCGATATCGCGCCGATTCTCGGCAGTCTGACGCTGATGCTGTTCGTACTGACCCCGGTGATGTGGAGCACGAAGAGCCTGACCTCACAGGGTGGAGCGGTCGGTGACCGGGCAAGGCTGGCCGAGATCGTCCCGACGTTCCACTATCTGGAGATCGTTCGCGCGCCGCTGCTCGGCGAGGACCAGCATCTGTATCACTGGGTGATCGTCGGCGCGATCACCGTGGTCGGCTGGCTGGTCGCGATATTCGCGATGAAGCAGTTCCGCTCGCGCGTGCCGTACTGGGTTTAGGAGGGTATCGATGACCGACCATGTGAGTATCGAAACCCGCAATGCCTGGGTCGAATTCCCGATCTTCGACGCCAAGTCGCGTTCGCTGAAGAAGGCGTTCCTCGGCAAGGCAGGCGGCGCGATCGGGCGCAACCAGTCCGATGTCGTTGTCGTCGAGGCGCTGAACGACATCACGCTGTCGCTGAAGGAAGGCGACCGGGTCGGCCTGGTCGGGCACAACGGCGCGGGCAAATCGACCCTGCTCCGGCTGCTGGCCGGCATCTACGAACCCTCCCGCGGCGGTGCCCGCATCCGCGGCCGGGTCGCGCCGGTATTCGATCTCGGGGTCGGCATGGACCCGGAGATCTCCGGTTACGAGAACATCATCATCCGCGGCCTTTTCCTCGGGCAGACGCGAAAGTCCATGCTGGCCAAGGTCGACGAGATCGCCGATTTCACCGACCTCGGCGACTACCTGTACATGCCGCTGCGCACCTATTCCTCCGGCATGCGGGTCCGGCTCGCCATGGGCGTGGTGACCTCGATCGACCCCGAGATCCTGCTGCTCGACGAGGGCATCGGCGCGATCGACGCCGAATTCATGAAGAAGGCCCGGCTGCGTCTGCAGAAATTGGTGGCCCGATCGGGCATCCTGGTATTCGCCAGTCATTCCAACGAATTTCTCGCGCAACTCTGCGATACCGCGCTGTGGATCGATCACGGCCGGATCCGGCAGCGCGGCGGCATCGAAGAAGTGGTGCGCGCGTATGAGGGACCGGACGCGGGCAACCATGTCGCGACCGTCCTGCGTGAGCTGGAAGCCGAGCGCGAATTGGAAGCCGGAAAGTCCACGGGAACCGAACGAGAACTGGAGCGGAACAAGGCATGAGTTGGTCAGGGCCCGAAGGAGGCAGCCCGCGTAACCCACGGAGGGCCCCCAACGCATGCCGATTGGGCACAGCATGAGCGAGCCGACCGGGCCGGACACCCCGATCGAGACCGGGGCGGACGCAGTGGTCGACGCCGAGGCTTACGTTCCGGCGGGCACCGGGCCTGCGGCGCGCGTCGTGGCCGTCGTGGTCACGCACAAGCGCCGCGAGCTGCTCGCCGAATCGCTGAAAGTCATTGCCTCCCAGGCTCGCCCGGTGGATCACCTGATCGTGGTTGACAACGCGAACGAGTCCGAGGTGGCCGACCTGGTCCGCGATCAGCCGATCGAGGCGACCTACCTCGGCTCGGCGCACAACCTCGGCGGCGCCGGCGGTTTCGCGCTCGGCATGCTGCACGCGCTCAGCCTCGGCGCGGACTGGGTCTGGCTGGCCGACGACGACGGCAGGCCGGAGGGGCCCGAAGTCCTTGCCACCCTGCTGGATTGCGCGCGGCGGCACGGACTGGTCGAGGTGTCGCCGGTGGTCTGCGACATCGACGAACCCGACCGGCTGGCCTTCCCGCTGCGCCGCGGCGTGGTCTGGCGGCGGCTGCGCTCCGAACTCGGCGACGAGGACTTCCTGCCCGGCATCGCCTCGCTGTTCAACGGCGCCTTGATCTCGGCCAAGGTCGTCGACGTGATCGGCGTGCCCGACCTGCGCCTGTTCGTGCGCGGCGACGAGGTGGAGGTGCACCGCAGGCTGGTCCGCTCCGGGCTGCCGTTCGGCACCTGTCTGCAGACCGCGTACCTGCATCCCAACGGCGCCGACGAGTTCAAGCCGATCCTCGGCGGCCGCATGCACACCCAGTACCCGGACGACCCGATCAAGCGGTACTTCACCTACCGCAACCGCGGCTACCTCATGTCCCAGCCCGGCATGCGAAAGCTGCTCCCCCAGGAATGGGTTCGCTTCTCCTGGTTCTTCCTGGTGACCCGCCGCGACCCGGCCGGCCTGCGCGAATGGTTCCACCTGCGCTCCCTGGGCCGGCACGAGCAATTCGGCAAACCCGACCAGCGCCCGTAGCCGTCGCGCGCCGGTGCGATAAATCGGTTGCGCGGGAAAATCGGGCATGTCACAGTGGGGCGACTGCGAGAGAGGCGAGGAGGTGTGGACCGTGGCTAGGAACCTGCGGATTGTCGTGTTCGGACGAGCTGTGCCTGTGCACGCCGCCACACGGAACGCCACCTCATTCTTCAGTCGCTGAGTCCGGGTTGGGCTCGGCGCCCAACGAAAGACTTCTTCCATCATGGTCGAGAACGACCTTCTTGTTCCTTACGGCTGGACCGAAGCCGTAGCCGACGAGTACGCCTCGATGATCGAGGACGGCTGTGTGCCCGCCCGGGTCATCCGGATGGATCGCAGCGAATGTGATGTCGCCACCCCGACCGGGCCCGCCCGTGCCCGGTGCCCCAGGGCCGATGCCGAGGTCAGCGGGCTGTGCACCGGTGACTGGGTGACGATCGATGCCGAATCGGCGGTGCGGCAACTGCTTCCGCGCCGGTCGGCGATCATGCGGTCGTCGGTCTCCGGGCGGTCGCAGGGCCAGGTGCTCGCCGCGAACGTCGACACGGTACTGCTCTGCACGGCGGCCGACGCGGATGTCGACCTCGGCCGGATCGAGCGAATGCTCGCACTGGCCTGGGAAAGTAACGCGCAACCGATCGTCGTGCTGACCAAAGCCGATGCGGCAGTGCATATTCCGATCGAGGACGTGCGTGCGGTCGCGCCCGGCGCGAGCGTGCTCACGGTGAGCGCGAACAGCGGCGCCGGGCTGGATGTGCTCGCCGCCATGCTCGACGGCACGGTCGCGCTGATCGGCCCGTCCGGCGCCGGAAAGTCCACCCTGGCCAATGCGCTGCTCGGGCAGGAAGTGTTCGCCACCAACGCCGTTCGCGCGACGGACAAGAAGGGCCGGCACACCACGGTGCATCGCGAGCTGCGGCCGCTGCCCTACGGCGGCACGCTCATCGACACACCGGGCCTGCGCGGGATCGGGCTGTGGGACGCCGCCGAAGGGATCGAGAAGACCTTCAGCGACATCGAATCCCTCGCCGCGCGTTGCCGATTCGGCGACTGCGCGCACAACGGCGAACCCGGCTGCGCCGTGCTGACCGCCATCGACAACGGCGAACTCCCGCAGCGCCGCCTCGACAGCTACCGCAAGCTGGCCAAGGAGAACGCCTGGATGGCCGCCCGCACGGACAAGCGCCTGGAGGCGGAGCGCAAGCGCGATTGGCGCGTCCTCGCCAAACAGCAGCGGCAGGGTTACCAGGAGCGCGGCTCGCGTCGCTGATCGGCCGCTGACGTGGGGCGGACGGCTACCGTTCGCCCCACTCAGGCTCCCTATGCAACCCGTTGCATATGACGAGGGTTTACGCTTATTGTGCAATCGGTGGACGGCTGCGGGGTCTTGCCTGCGGCGCTGACGACAGGAGCAGGTCAATGACGGAAACGGGATCCAAGCCGCTCGCGGGTAGAACGCTCATCATGTCCGGCGGCAGCCGCGGCATCGGGCTGGAGATCGCCAAGCGGGCCGCGGCGGACGGCGCGAACATCACGCTGATCGCCAAGACCGACCTGCCGCATCCCAAGCTTCCGGGCACCATCCACACGGCCGCGGCCGAGCTGGAGGCGGCGGGCGCGCAGGTGCTGCCGTTCGTCGGCGATGTGCGCATCGACGACTCGGTGGCCGAGGCCGTGCGCCAGACAGTGGAGCGGTTCGGCGGCATCGACATCGTGGTGAACAACGCCTCGGCGATCGATCTGTCCCCGACCGACGCGCTGGCGATGAAGAAGTACGACCTGATGCAGGACATCAACACCCGCGGCAGCTTCCTGCTGTCCAAGCTGAGCATCCCGGCGCTGCGCGAATCGGCCGCGGCCGACCGTAATCCGCACATCCTCACCCTGTCCCCGCCGCTCAACCTCAACCCGAGGTGGGCAGGCATGGCCCTGGGTTACACCATCGCCAAGTACGGAATGTCGCTCACCACACTGGGTTTGGCGGAGGAGCTGAAGGGCGACGGCATCGGCGTGAACTCGCTGTGGCCGCGCACCACCATCGCCACCGCCGCGGTGAAGAACCTGCTCGGCGGTGAGGAGATGATCGCCACCTCGCGCACCCCGGACATCTACGCCGACGCCGCCTACCTGGTGCTCACCTCGCCGGCCAAGTCGACCTCCGGCAACTTCTTCATCGACGACGATGTGCTTGCCGCGCACGGCATCACGGATCTGGAGAAGTACCGCGTCGTGCCCGGCGACGGCCCGCTCACCACCGACCTGTTCCTGGACGACTCGCCGCTCGGCCGGTAGCACCGACAGCAGCGGGGACGGGCAGTGGTTCGCCCGTCCCCGCTGCTGTGTGCGAGATCAGTTGTCGCGCTTGGCCTGCTCGATGCCGTAGAGCCGCTCCCAGTTGGCCCGGCTGGTCAGCTCCGGCACCGCCGCGCGGTACTGCTGTTGCAGCGCGGGCAGTTCGCGGCGCAGCTCGCGCAGCACCCGGATGGTGCGGCGCAGCAGCTGCCGGGCCCGCGCCTTGTCCCGCTGCCGGACCCGGACGCCGGACTGCGAGGCGTCGGTGACCACCACGTGGTCGAACAGCGAGACATGCCACCAGTACGCGTCTTCGCGGGTGACGCCGATGACGCCGTGCTGGGTGCGGCCGAACCACTGGTTGATCGCCCGCTTGATCAGCACCAGCACCGGACGGCTGGGTTCGCCGGTGGCGCGGCGCAATTGGATGTCCCCGGAACGCACCGGCGGCGTCGAGGCCGGGTGCTTGATCGTCTCGGCGTAGTCGGCGCGGGTGCCGCGCGCGGCGGCCAGCGCGGCGATGCCGCCATCCTGCAACACCTTCGGGCCCTTCAGGAAGTCCTCGATGCCCTGCAGGGTGGTGTGCACCAGTCCGTACTGCATCGCGACCAGCTGCTCGGACAACTCACGGAACAGCTTGCGGGTGATCGCCTTGGCGTCCAGATCGGTGTGCAGCGAGCCGACGATCAACGAGTTGCGCGTGCTGAAGTAGCGCGCCCAGTCGTCGTAGTCCTTCCAGTAGAAGTCCGCGTGCCACACCGCCGCGTTCGGCAGGGTGACCGTGACGAAGCCGTTCTCCCTGGCCCGGATGCCGTATTCGACGTCGTCCCACTGGAAGAAGATCGGCACCGGCAGCCCGATCTTGGCCACCACCTCGGCCGGGATCAGGCAGGTCCACCAGGCGTTGTAGCCCGCGTCGACCCGGCGCTCCTGGTTCTTCTTGAGCATGCTGGTGTTGCGCAACGCCTTCGGCACCTTCTGGCCGTGCCGCAGCTGCTGCAGGTGCACCTCTTCGGCGCCGACGTTCAGGTAATCGGGGTTGAGCAGGAACAGCATCTGCGCGCCGACCAGGGTCGGCTCGACCGTCATGTTGGCGAAGGCGTTGAGCCGCAACACCGTTTCCGGCTCGCACAGGATGTCGTCGTCCATCAGGATGACGTCGGCGCGCTCGTTGGCCGCGGACACCTCGTAGAGGCCGCGGGTGAAGCCGCCCGCGCCACCGAGATTGGGCTGGCGGATGTAGCGCAGCTTGTCGCCGAAGGCCGGCACCACCTCCTGGTAGCGCGGCCGGTTCTGCACCAGGTCGGTGCCCTGGTCCACCACGTACACCGCGTCGATCGCGTCGAGCACGACCTCGTCGGAGGCCAGCGCGGCAACCGTGTGCGCGCAGTCCTCGGCCCGGTTGAACGTGCAGATGGCGATGGCGACCGGACGGATGTGGTCCGGCGCGGCCGTGGTCCAGCTGACCTCGGTGATGCCGAGATCGCCGCCGACAGCGTCGAATTCGAGCCAGATCGCGCCGCCGTCGACATACTGGTCCAGCGGCGCGCTGAGCGTCAGCGGGCCGCTCTCGGTGACCTGCGCGGTGTCGATGATCCGGCGATGCCCCGCGATATCGGAGGCGACCAGGCGGATCCTGGCCTTCTTGGTCACGTCGAGCACCATGGTCGCCCGCACCTCGGTGACGGTGGTCCAGCGCTGCCAGTAGCTCGCGGCGAAGCGGCCGAAGTAGGTGTTGGTGTGTGCGGCGGTTCCCTTTTCCAGCCGCAGCACCTGGCGTTCCCGATGCGCGCGACCCTTGACGACGGCATACAGCTCGTCGCTCACCTTGGCCGACGGACCGGTGAAGATGCCGCGCTGCAACACCAGCCGATCCGGCGCTCGGTGGTCGGAGCGCAGCGCGGCCGGGGCGTCAGCGGCCGCGGCTCGATCGTTCGTTTCGGTCACGGCCTGGGTAGCCGACTGATCCATGAAGTCCTCGAAATCGTTATCGTGCCGGACGGGACAGACTGCCCCTGGATGCCGTTCGCGGCGGGGGTGAGGATATCAACCAGCGTAGCTAGCTGCCTGCTCAGTAGGGGTGCCGACGTGTCTATTACGGTTGCTGAACATTCGCTGAAGTATCGTTCCCGGCGGCGTCGGCCGGTTCGCGCGCGCCGGTGAAGACGAACTTGTCGTAGGCCCAGTAGCGGAAGATCACCGCCACGATCTGGCCGATGAGGGTGCCGGAGATGTTGTCCGACAGGGGTGAGGACAGGTCGAGCACGTACCGGGAGAAGCCGAGGCAACCCAGTTGCAGGCCGATCGCGACGACATTGAAGACGGCGTAGAGCAGGTATTCGCGCCCGGGGTTGTCGGTCTTCTTGTGCGCGAAGGTCCACCACTTGTTGCCGAAATAGGTGACCACCGTGGCCACCGCGATCGCGATGATCTTGGCAGGCAGCGGGGCGTGATAGAGCACCCCCTCGCCACCCCAGAACACCAGCAGGTTGTAGGTGCCCGCGTCGACCAGGAAGCCGATCGCCCCGACCACCAGGAACGCGCTGCCCTGCCGCAGCGCGGTGAGCACCTTCCGGACGATCGATCCCTCGACGGGCGGCACGGTCTCGCCCGCCTGCGCGGTCGACTCACTGGTTGGCACGGCCCGACGGTACCGCAGCCCGCGCGCGGCGTGCCCCGACCGAAAATTCCGCCCCCGACGCGGTGAGGTCGGCCACGCGTCGGCGGATAGTTCCCTGTACCCTCCCGGTGTTCCCACATTCACCACCGATCGCGAGGATTGACCCGGGTGGACTCCACCGAGCTTCGTATTGCCGCCGTGGTGCCGTGCCACAACGAAGAAGCGTCCGTCGCCAAGGTCGTCGCCGACCTGCAGGCCGCCGTGCCGGGGATCGTCGTGTACGTCTACGACAACCTGAGCACCGACCAGACCGCCGAGCGCGCCCGCGCCGCCGGGGCGATCGTGCGTCACGAGTACACCAAGGGCAAGGGCAATGTGGTCCGCCGCGCCTTCGCCGACATCGAGGCCGATGTCTATCTGATGATCGACGGTGACGACACCTACGAGGCGTCGGCCGCGCCGCTGATGATCAAGACCCTGCTCGACGGCCCGTACGACCACGTGCTCGGCGTGCGCAGGCAGGACGAGAGCGGCTCGGCGTACCGGGCGGGCCACGAGACCGGCAACAAGGTGCTCAACGGCGTGGTCGGCAAGGTGTTCGGCGAGAACGTCGAAGACATGCTGAGCGGTTTCCGGGTGTTCTCCCGCCGGTTCGTGAAGAGCTTCCCTGCGGTCTCCCGCGAATTCGAGATCGAGACCGAGCTGACCGTGCACTCGCTGCACCTGCGGGTGCCGCGGACCGCGGTGCCGGTCGATTTCCGCGACCGCCCGGCGGGCAGCGAGAGCAAGCTGCGCACCTATCACGACGGGCTCAAGATCCTGGCGCTGATCATCGGCCTGGCCAGGCACGAGCGGCCGGTCATGTTCTACGGCCTGTTCGGCACGCTGAGCTGGCTGGTCTCGGTCGTGCTCAGCATCCCGATCGTGGTCGAGTTCTACAACACCGGCACGGTGCCCCGGTTCCCCACGCTGTTCCTCGCCTTCACCCTGCTGCTGCTCGGCAGCCTGGCCTGGACCGCGGGCCTGATCCTGGACGGCATCCGGCGCTCGCGGCACGAGGCCGCGCGGCTGGTGTACCTGCGCTACTCCGCGGTGAGCGCGGACGACTTCCATCCGAACGGCAACGGCGGTGACGCCGGCACCGGCGGAGACCGGCGGTGACCACCTCGGCGGAACGCGCCACGGCCGAAGCCAGCGAATCCACCCCGGCGCCCGCGGACACGGCGCCCCCGGCGGCCAACGGCACCCCGAAAGCCGTGTCGGTCAAGACTTCCGGGTCCGGCTCGGCCCGCGATCTCGGGAGCAGGCTGGTGACCCGCCTCGGTGGCGCGACGATCGCTTTCACCGTGCTCGTCGCCATCTTCGGCGGACTGTTCACGGTGCTCACGCCGCCGTTCTGGGGGCATGACGAGATCACCCAGTTCGGCCGCGCCTACCAGGTCGCGCACGGCGGACTGCTGCCGCAGCAGATCCACGACGATCGCGGCGTCGCCTACGGCGGCGATGTCCCGACCAGCATCACCGCGCTGATGGGCTACGCGCTGCGGGACTACACGACCAATCCCGAAGAGCCGGGCTCGATGGTGGAGGATCCGAGCGCCTACGACCGGCTCGGCGGCGCCGCGGTGTCCGACCGCGTCGAACCGGTCTGGTTCACCAACACCGCGGCCTACTCGCCGGTGCCGTATATCCCCGCGGCCATCGGCATTCGGCTCGCCGAGCTGTTCGGCCTGGACGTCGGCGGGATGATCGCGCTGACCAGGCTCGCCGGCCTGCTCGCCTACGTTTCCGTGGTCGGCTTCGGCCTGTACGCGCTGCGCAAGCACCGGGTGCAGTGGCTGGCGTTCACCGTGGCGGTGCTGCCGATCGCGGTGTTCCAGGCGGGCACGGTCACCGCGGACACCATGACCAACGCGCTGGCCATCATGGTGTCGGCGCTGCTGGTGAAGTCGCTGTTCCTGGGCGAGCGGCTCGGCCGGGTGGAAACCGGCGCGCTGCTGGCCGCGACCATCCTGCTGCCGATCAGCAAGCCGACCTACGTGCTGCTGGCGATGCTCGTCGTGCTGGTGCCCGCGGACCGGCTCGGCTTCGCCGGCTGGAAGCGCGCGATCCCCTGGGCCTTCGCGGCCCTCGGCGGTCTGGTCTTCGCGGTGTGGATGAAGATCGCGGCGCCGACCGGCGACGGTATGGGCCTGATGCGACCGGAGCATCAGTGGCACTCGGTGAAGCCGGGCGAGCAGTTGCGCGGAATCCTCACCGACCCTGGGCATTTCATCAACGTGTTCGGCGAGAGCATCGCGCTGCGGGACGAGCGGTGGTTCAGCCAGTTCTTCGGCGAGCTCGGCTTCGCCTATATCGATGTGCCCGCGCTGACCATGCTGGCCTGCCTGTTCGCCTTCGCGGTGAGCATCGGCGTGGCGGATCGGATGACCGCGGCCACGTTCCGGCGCACGCTGCTGGTCGCGCTGACCGTCGCGGCCAGCGTGGCGATGATCTACGTGACGCTGTACATGTCGTTCACGCCGGTCGGCTACTACATCATCGATGGCGTGCAGGGCCGGTACTTCGTGCCGCTGGCGATCGTCGCGTTCGCGGTGCTGCTGCGCTGGATGCCGTTGCGGCTCACCGACGTCACCGGCCGGACCCCGACGCTCGGCCCCGCCGTGACGGTCATCGTGGCCACCGTGGTCGCGCTGATCGGCGCGGTCTGGAAGTACTACGACATCGTCTGGGGCTGAGCTAGAGGGTCTGCTCGCCCGCGGCCACGTAGGCCCGCTCGGTGACGGCTTTGTAGGGGCGCCACCAGGATTCGTTGTCCCGGTACCACTGGACGGTGGCGGCCAGGCCGGCCCGGAAGTCGGCGTAGCGCGGCGCCCAGCCGAGTTCGGTGCGCAGCAGCGTCGCGTCGATCGCGTAGCGCTGATCGTGGCCGGGCCGGTCGGTGACGTGGTCGAAGTCGTCCGGGTCGCGGTCGAACGCCTCCAGGATCATCCGCACCACGGACTTGTTGTCCAGTTCGCCCTGCGCGCCGATCAGGTAGGTCTGCCCGATCCGCCCGCGCTCCAGGATGTCCCAGACCGCGCGGTTGTGGTCGTCGACGTGGATCCAGTCGCGCACCTGGTGGCCCGCGCCGTAGAGCCGCGGCCGCACGCCGTCGATCAGGTTGGTGATCTGGCGCGGGATGAACTTCTCCACGTGCTGACACGGCCCGTAGTTGTTACTGCAGTTGGACAGCGTGGCGCGGACGCCGAACGAACGGGTCCAGGCGCGCACCAGCAGATCACTCGACGCCTTGGTGGCCGAGTACGGGCTCGACGGGTTGTACGGAGTCTGCTCGGTGAAGGCGGGCGCGTCCGGGGTGAGATCGCCGTAGACCTCGTCGGTGGAGACGTGGTGATAGCGCACGTCATAACGGCGCACGGCCTGCAGCAGCGAATAGGTGCCGACAATATTGGTCTGCACGAACGGCCACGGCTCGGCCAGAGAGTTATCGTTGTGTGATTCGGCGGCGAAGTGCACGACCGCGTCCACACCACTGACTAGTTCGTCGACCAGATCGAGGTCGGCGATGTCACCGTGAACGAAATCGATGCGATCGGCCACCGGATCCAGGGAGGCTCGATTTCCGGCATAGGTCAACGCGTCCAGAACCGTTACGGTGGTGTCGGGACGGTCGGCAATGGTCTGCTTGACGAAGTTGGCTCCGATGAATCCGGCTCCGCCGGTGACAAGCAATCGCACCCTATGAACCTTACGTCCACGGGCGCGGCGTGGCAGGATCCAGTCCAGGTCAGCCGAACTCGGCGGTTCCGCCACAGTTGCGCTCTGTGATGTTGGTCTCTTACTGTGCAGTAGAACTAGGACGCCCAGTCCGATTCAGCGGCGAAATCCGCACCTAGAGTGCATGTTTCCGCGACCCCACCATGCCATGGGTCTCTTTGGTGAACAAAATTTGAATAAAAGGTCACAACCGGTTCACCACTCGTTAGCTGGTCTAGATTTCGATCGTCTAGTCCCCTCCGAACGCTTCACATCGAGGTTCTCAACAAAATGCTGATGAGGAAATTCGCCGCTACGTCGGCCCTGCTGATCGCCGCGCTCGGCGTCACGGCAGGCACCGTCAACGCGGCGCCGGCCGTCGAGGACGCGCCGATCAACTTCACTTCCCAAGCCACCGATACCCAGTCCATCATCTCCATCGACTCCGGATCCTTGGTGGTCGAGGACGAGGCGCTGAAGATCAAGGCCGCCAACGGCACCACCGTCGCGGGCACGCCGCTGAAGTTCCGTCTAGACGACTTCGAGTTCCCGCTCGCCGCGGACATCTCCGGGCGCACCGCGACCCTGACCCCCCAGCTCGAGATGGACAAGGCCACCTACAAGCCGGTCGCCCTGCCGTTCGAGGACAAGGCGCCGTGGAAGACCGAGTACGACCGTGAGCAGGCGGCGTTCAACCGCATGAAGGACACCATCGCGATGGGCGCCACCATCGGCACCCTCACCGGTGGCCTCGGCGGCGCGGCCGTGGGTTGCGTCCTGGGTGGCGCGCTCGGCGGCGTGATCGTCGGCGGCACCATCGTCGGCCTGTTCGGTCCGTTCGTCGGCGGCATCATCGCCGGCTGCCTCGCCGGTGCGGCCGCTGTCGGCGCGCTGGGCACCATCGCGGGCCAGATCTTCGTGACCGCCCCGGTCGCGATCGGTGCGGCGATCCAGTACTTCACCACCATCAACCAGCCGTTCGTCGCCCCCAAGTAATTCCGGCGAACCACGCTGCCGCACAACTGAACTCGCACACCCACGAGCGAGCCAGGAGCCCCGCCGGCGACTGCTTGGCGGGGCTCCTTCCCAGTCGATCGAGTTACCAAGAACTAGCTGGCTCGGCCGCCCCCGTCCCCCGCCTGCTGAACGCAACTGACAGAGGACTAAAACACATGCTTATCAAGAAGTTTGCCGCCACCTCGGCGCTGCTAATCGCGGCGCTCGGCGTCACCGCGGGCACCGTCAACGCGGCCCCCGCCGAGTCCGCCGAAGCGCCCATCAACTTCACCTCCCAGGCCACCGACACCCAGTCCATCATCTCGATCGACTCCGGTTCGATCGTGGTCGAGGACGACGCGCTGAAGATCAAGGCCGCCAACGGCACCACCGTCGCGGGCACGCCGCTGAAGTTCCGCCTCGACGAGTTCGAGTTCCCGCTGGCCGCCGACATCTCCGGCCGCACCGCGACCCTGACCCCGCAGCTCGACATGAGCAAGGCCACCTACAAGCCGGTCGCCCTGCCGTTCGAGGACAAGGCGCCGTGGAAGAACGAGTACGACCGTGAGCAGGCCGCCTGGTCGCGCATGACCTCCACCATCTCCATGGGCGCCACCATCGGCACCCTGGTCGGCGGCCTCGGCGGCGCGGCCGTCGGCTGCGTCCTCGGCGGCGCGCTCGGCGGCACCATCGTCGGCGGCACCATCGTCGGCCTGTTCGGTCCGTTCGTCGGCGGCATCATCGCCGGCTGCCTCGCCGGTGCGGCCGCGATGGGCGCGCTCGGCGTCATCGCGGGTCAGATCTTCGTGACCGCCCCGGTCGCGATCGGTGCGGCGATCCAGTACTTCACCACGATCAACCAGCCGTTCGTCGCCCCGCCCGCGCCGGCCAAGTAGCCGAAACCGGCACCGGCACAACCGAATAGCACCGCGAAACCCCGCTCGGCCCCGGCCGGGCGGGGTTCGTCGTGCTCAGGGCATGCGCGAGCCCCGTCCCGGCCACTAGCGGAACGGGGCTCGCCTGGACAGGCCGGCCCGCTTACGCGGTCCGCGCCTGTTGGCCCTCTTCGATCCGCGCCCGGACGAAACGCGACACCCGGGCCAGCGCCGCCCGGCTCTCCGGCAGGTTCGGCGCGATGCTCATGAACGCGTGCACCTGACCGCGCCACAGCTCCACCGCGTTCGGCACGCCCGCCGCGGTGAGCCGCTGCGCCATCAGCTCGCAGTCGTAGCGCAGCACCTCGTCCTCGGCGGCGATCAGCAGCACCGGCGGCAGGCCGGCCAGGATCCCGTTGACCGGCGACAGCAGCGGGTCGAGCTTGCCGTCGATCTCCGCGCCGATGCGCACCACCGCCTCCAGCGCGAGCAGCGGGATGTATGGATCGCGCCGGACGTTGACGTGAGTTCGCTTGGCCGCGTAGTCCAGATCGAGCAGCGGGCTCAACCCGACCAGCCCGGCCGGGGCGGGCAGACCCACCTCGATCGCGCGCAACGCGGTGGCGAAGGCCAGGTAACCGCCGGCCGAGTCGCCGGCGAAGACGATCCGGCTCGGGTCCGCGCCGTGCCGCAGCAACCAGCGATAGGCGGTGAGGCAGTCGTCCACCGAATTGGTGATCCGCTTGCTCGGCAGCTGGCGATAGTCGACATTCACCACCGGCAGCCCGGTACGCCGCGCCAGGCTCGCCGCGACCGGCCGATGGGTGCGGAGCCCGCAGACCGCGAATCCGCCGCCGTGCATGTACAGCAGGGCCCCGTGCCGCAGTGCCCTGGCCGCGCCCGCGGGTCGCAGGATCTCCATCCGGAAACCGTTGAGCGACACCTGCTCCCGATCGATGCCCGACGGCTCGGGCCGCAGCCTGGCCAAGGTGTCGATGGCGAGCGCGCCGATCGGGATGGTCGCGCGGGTGATCGGCGCCGCGCGCAAGGCAGGCCGGACGACGCCGAGACAGGCGGCCAGCACCAGGCGCGCCGGGGCACTCAGATTTTCCGGATTCATCACATTGCCGGGCTCGCCGACGCTGGTCGCTGCCATCGCGCACCTACCTCACCAACTGGCGCGCCGAGCCACGACCGAGGGTCCCAGGCGAGCTGTCGGCGCTGACATCTCACACAGTGTTGTTTCAGAACACCATGCGTTGTGTGACCTAAGCAACAGAATCACCGAATCGGCGGCTCCCGAAACCGAGAACGCCGATTCCGTAATCAATTCGACGAGCACTCGGAACCTCGCCGACGCCGAGCACCGCCCCGAATGGCAGACTCCTGGTCATGCGGGGAATCATCCTGGCGGGTGGCACCGGATCCCGGTTGCACCCGATTACACGCGGGGTCAGCAAACAGCTGGTCCCGGTTTACGACAAGCCCATGGTCTATTACCCGCTGTCCACCCTGATGCTGGCCGGCATCCGCGACATCCTGGTGATCACCACGCCCGAGGACGCGGACGCGTTCGGCAGGCTGCTCGGCGACGGCGCGCAGTTCGGCCTCGCGATCAGCTACGTGGTGCAACCCGAGCCGGACGGGCTGGCCCGCGCCTTCGTGCTCGGCGCCGATCACATCGGTACCGACGACGCGGCACTGGTGCTCGGCGACAACATCTTTCACGGTCCCGGCCTCGGCACCAGCCTGAACCGGTTCGCCGGGATCGACGGCGGCGCGGTGTTCGCCTACCGGGTGTCGGATCCGACCGCGTACGGCGTGGTCGAGTTCGCCGACGGCCGCGCGGTGTCCATCGAGGAGAAGCCGAAGACCCCGCGCTCGAACTACGCCATCCCCGGGCTGTACTTCTACGACAACGACGTGCTGGAGATCGCTCGCACGCTGCGGCCTTCCGCGCGCGGCGAGTACGAGATCACCGACATCAACCGGGCGTATCTGGAACAGGATCGGCTGCGCGTCGACGTGCTGGCCCGCGGCACCGCCTGGCTCGACACCGGCACCTTCGACTCGCTGCTGGACGCCGCCAACTACGTGCGCACCATCGAGGAACGGCAGGGACTCAAGATCGGCGTGCCCGAAGAGGTGGCCTGGCGGATGGGCTTCATCGACGACGAACAGCTGTGCAAACTAGCCGAACCGCTGGCCCGCTCCGGCTACGGCAGCTACCTGCTCGACATCCTCGAGCGCGGCCGGGACTGGTGAGCATGGAGTTCAGGGAACTCGCGGTGCCCGGCGCCTGGGTGATCACCCCGCGCCAGCTCGGCGACGGGCGCGGCATGTTTCTGGAGGGGTTCAAGGCCTCGGAGTTCGAGAAGGCGACCGGGCGCGCGTTCGACCTGCGGCAGGTGAACTGCTCGGTCTCGGCGGCGGGCGTGCTGCGCGGCATCCACTACACCGAGGATCCGCCGGGGCAGGCGAAGTACGTGACCTGCGTGCGCGGAGCGTTTCTCGACGTGGTCGTCGATCTGCGGCCGGGCTCGCCGACCTACGGCCGCTGGGACAGCGTGCTGCTCGACGATGTGGATCGGCGCTCGATGTTCCTGTCCGAGGGACTGGGGCACGCGATCCTCTCGCTGGAGGACAACTCCACCGTCACCTACCTGTGCTCGCTCGAGTACACGCCCGAATTCGACCGGGACATCGACGCTTTCGATCCGCGGCTGGGCATCGACTGGCCGACGGTCGGGCGGGACGGCAGCCCGCTGACCTTCATCCGCTCGGCCAAAGACACTGCGGCGCCGCCTTTTTCCTGACCACGACAAAGGCGTTGGGCACCACCGGGCGGTGGCGCCCAACGCCTTTCGCGTCGGTCGTGCGGGTCAGCCGACGAGTTCGAGCTCGGGCTCCGGCTTCGCGGCCACCTCGGCCTGCTTGCCGCGCTTCACCAGGAAGGCCGAAAGCGCAACCAGCGCACCGACGATCGAGACCGCGGCGGCGAACATCAGGCCCGGCCGGTAGGTGTCGAGCATCGCGCTGGGCGAGGTGTCACCGTGCGTGCCCGACGCGATGATCGCGGTGGTCACCGCGAGCACGATGGCCGCACCGACCTGCATGGAGGTCTGCAGCACGCCGGCCGCGAGACCCTGCTCGTCGTCGTCGATCCCGTTGGTCGCCTGAATGTTGATGGCGGGGAAGCCGACCCAGCCGATGCCGATCAGCATGATCGCGGGCAGCAGCATGGTCCAGTACGACGGGTCGGTGTCCAGCCGCAGGAACAGCAGGTAACCGACGGCCATCACGGCCATGGTGACGCCGATGATCGGGCCGGTGCCGAACCGGTCGACCAGCTTGTCCGAGAACACCGCCGACAACGCGACCATCAGGCCGACCGGCAGCAGCGCCATCGACAGCTTCAGCGGCGACCAGCCCAGGGTGTCCTGCATGTACAGGGTCACGATGAACTGCCAGCTGAAGTAGGAACCGGCCACCGCGACGATCGCCAGGCTGGCCCGCACCAGCGACACCTTGCGCAGGATGCCGAGCCGCACCAGCGGGTGCTTGACCCGCTTCTCCACCGCGATGAACCCGGCGAACAGCACCAGCACCCCGGCGAACGAACCCAGCGTGCGGGCCGAGGCCCAACCCGCCTCCGGCGCGGTGACCACGGTGTAGACCAGCAGCAGCATCGCGGAGGTGGACAGCAGCGCGCCGAACAGGTCGTGACCGCCACCCTCGGCCGGCTTGTCCTTGGGCACCAGCACCCACGCGGCGGCCAGCGCGGCCAGCGCGATCGGGACCGGCAGCAGGAAGGTCCAGCGCCAGCCGACGCCGGTCATCAGGCCGCCGAACAGCAGGCCGGACGAGTAACCACCGGCACCGAACACGGTGTAGATGGACAGCGCCTTGTTGCGGGCGGGGCCCTCGGCGAAGTTGGTGGTGATGATCGACAGACCGGTCGGCGCGGTGAACGCGGCGGCCAGGCCCTTGACGAATCGAGTCAGGATCAGCAGCGGTCCGGAGCTGACCAGACCACCGGCGAGCGAGGCGACGGCGAAGACCGCCAGCGCGATGAGGAAGACCTTGCGGCGCCCGAACAGGTCGGCCGTGCGGCCACCGAGCAGCAGCAGGCCGCCGTAGCCGAGGATGTAGCCGCTCACCAGCCACTGCAGGGTTGAGGTCGAGAGATCGAGTTCGTTGCCGATGGACGGCAGCGCCACCCCGATCATCGAAACGTCGAGGCCGTCGAGGAACAGCACGATGCACAGCGTGATCAGCATGCCCCAAAGGCGGGTAGTCCATCTGGTCGGATCGGTCGCGGAAGCGGCCGCCAGGGTTGCTGGTGAAGTCATGCGGGGTACGTTACATGCGTGCGCATTAAATGCCAACACATTTAATGCAGTTGCATAGACGTCGGTGGATCACTAGGATGGGGCCATGTCGAACCCGTCGACAATCGAGACAGCCCGCCGCACCGTCGCGCAGACCGGGCTGATTGGCGAGTGGCGCGAGCTGCTCGACCGGCACGCGACGGTGAGTTGCGCACTGGAAAAAGCGCTACAGGGACAGCATCAGATCGGACTCAGCGAGTTCGAGACCCTGGACCGGCTGATCGACGCCAACTGTGGCGACTATCGAATGAGCGATCTGGCCAACGACATCTACCTGAGTCAGAGCGCGCTCTCGCGGGCGGTGGCCCGCCTGGAACGCGACGGCCTGGTGTCGCGCACGATGTGCACCGACGATCGCCGCGCCGTGTTCGTCTGCCTCACCGAGAAGGGCCGCGAGGTCTATGACCGCGCGCTGCCCACCCACCGCGCGGTGCTGGCCGACACCTGGGGCTCACCCGGCCAAAAGTGCTGACGCGCAACGCCGCCGGGCATTGCGATCAGACGCCGCACCTGCCGCGGGCCGTTTCGATGCCCTCGCGCGCGTCCACCGCGACCGCACCCAAGCTCGCGAAAGCCTTTCGGTACCGGTCGATTTCGTTTTCCTTGTCCAGGTAGACCGGCCCGGTGAAGGCCTCGACGTAGACCACCGGCGGTTCGGGCTGCTCGCCGACCCGCAGCTCGGGGAACTCGAGCATGACGAACCGGCCCGAGTCCATGCCCTCGTGGTAGCCGGAATCCGGTGGCACCAAGCGGATCCGGACGTTCGGCAGGTCACACATGCGGCGCAGGTGCGCCAGCTGCCCGGCGGACACCTCGGCGTCGCCGATCCGGCGCCACAGCACCGATTCGCTGATCACCGCGTCCAGGTGGATCGGCGAATCGGGGCGGGTGACCAGGGTCTGGCGGGCCATCCGCAGCTGCACCCGGCGGTCGATCTCGGTGGCGGGCATCTCCGGTCGCGCGGCGCGCAGCAGCGCGCGGGTGTACGCCTCGGTCTGCAACAGGCCGGGCACCAGTTCGTTCTCGTAGGTGGACAGCCGCGAGGCCGCCTCCTCCAGGCCGATGTAGACCTCGTAGCCCTCGGCGATCACGTCGCCGTAGGCGGTCCACCATCCGCGCGCCTTGGTCTCCCTGGCCAGGGCGGTGAGCGGCGCGATCAGGTCGGTCGGCGCGCCGTAGACCTTGCACATCGCCTCGACGTCGAGACTGCGCAGCGAGGTCTGGCCGGTCTCGATCCGCCAGATCTTGGCCTCGGACCACTCCAGCTGCTGCGCGGCCGTCCTGGTGGTCATGCGCGCGCGGTTGCGCAGATCGCGCAGGTGCCGCCCCAGCTGGCGTCTCGGCATCGTCGACCCCGTGGTCCCCGCCGGTAAAGCCATGGTTGTTCCCCCCTCGTTGCCGTGCGCCGGTCGCGTCGAACCCCTCACGAGTCCGGCATGGCGACCATCCCGATCAGATGCCGCTCGTCGATACCCCGGCATCCGAACAGCATTGTTTCACAGCGAATCGGACAAAGGTCACGATCGGTGGCGCAGCTAGGCCGTTGGCCTCGCAACGTCAAAAGAGTTTGGCGGGCGGCGTTTCGGTTCGCTACCTGCGCGAGCCGCCCTTGCGGAAGCGCCAGAACTGCACCGCGCGAACGTCTTCGGAGAGCTGGTTGACCGGCTCCGCGACATCCGAGAGCGCCTGGAACAGATCGTCGGCCAGCTCGCTGATGTGCTCCATCCGGGTGGCCAGGCGCGCGGCGTTGGCCAGGAATTCCAGGATCAGCCGCACCGCGGCCGCGATGGTCAGCCCGAGCGGCACCCCGATCAGCGCCGCGAGCACCCCGAGCACCGCCGAGACCCGCCACATGGACACGGTCAGCGTGATCGGCACCGCGAAGGCGAATACCAGCCCGAGGATGTAGACCAGCGGCAGCAGTGTGCGGGTGGCCGTGCGGCGGAACTGCACATCGAGCAGACCGCGCGCCGCCGCGACGCTCCACTCACCGAAAGCGCGCGGGCTCTCGAACGGTTCCGGGGGCCGCTCCTCGGCCCCGGCGGCGGTACGGGAGAATCGGCGCGCGGCCGATTCCTTCCAAGTGATCCACCGCGATTCGGCTTCGTACTCCTCCGGGTTCGGCAGTTCGCTTCCCCTGCCGGCGCCGGTGGACTCATCACTCATGGTCGAAATCCTCCCCGCAATCGCACATCCGAGCCAGCCGAGAAACTCGGGCAGACCCCATGCGTCACACCATCCACAGCCGTCTCGCAGGAACGGCACAGCGAAAGAACAGGTCAGCGGCCGAAAGTAGCGGCGGGACAACAAGTCCTGGACAGTTTTGGCAACGTCATAGCAATTGGCTTTCAAGCCGGGCTGAAAGAGACGTAGCCAACAGTCCTGAAGAAGTTTTGAAGATCGCGTAACACTGCGGACAGCCCGCACCGATACGCCCCATGAAGATGCAGGACCCAGATCTACCGGGGAATGGAGAGAACAGTGCGCACCACGTTTCCGACTTCCGTCTCGGCGGCCGCAATGACCGCCGCTGCGCAGGACTACACCCAGCGCGGATGGACGGTCGCAGAAACGGCCAACGGTCTCTGCCTGATCACCGATGACGACCTTTCCGCCATCGAGGTCAGCGGCGAGCTGGCCGGCGAAGTTCGCCGCTTCCTGCGGGCGAACAACCTGTCCGGCCCGGTCATCGAGCTGCCCGGCGCCGAGCGTCGCGAGATCCACTTGGTCACCGGCGTCCGCAAGGCCGCCATGGCACTCGAGGCGCTCACCGCCGCAGGTGCCGTTGTCTACACCGACGGCGCGGGCGTTCCGTTGCCGCCCACCCAGCTCTCGGCCGGTTCCGCCTGCTGGAGCGTCGCCCCCGCCGAGGCCCGCTGGGTCCCTCCGGTCGTCGCGATCAGCGCCGCCGTCCGCGCCGCCACCGCCCGCAAGGGCTCGCAGCTGACCAGCGTCGCCTGCTGAAGTAGTTGACGACGGCCGGGCGCTACGCCCGGCCAGCCCGCCGTTCCGCGTATTCAGGCCAGACTCAGGTGCCACGAAGGTAACGTCGGCGCCGACGGTTATCTGGCGGCAAAGTTGGTTCGTCCCCGGGGTAGTTACCCGTGTCCTCTCGAAACCAGCCGTCTTGTCGTTGTAGTCACTGAACGGGCGATTATCGGCCGCAATCGCCCGTTCTCTTTTCAGACCGGTGCCGGCGCGGGAGGATGGGGCATGGCTCCCATCACGGAATCTCGCAATCTGTTGCGCACCTGCCCGCTGTGCGAGGCCGTGTGCGGACTCGAAATCACCCTCGATGCCGAAGACCACGTGACCTCGGTCCGCGGCGACAAAGCGGATCCGTTCAGCAAAGGCTTTCTCTGCCCCAAGGGCGCGAGTTTCGGCACCCTCGACGAAGATCCGGACCGGGTGACCGAACCGATGATTCGGGATCGCGCGACCGATACCTGGCGGACCGCGTCCTGGAACGACGCCTTCGATCTCATCGCGGAACGTTTTCCCGCGATTGTCGCCGAGCATGGAAAACAGGCCGCGGCAGCCTATTTGGGCAATCCGAACGCACACACCGTGGCGGGCGCGCTGTACGTGCCCGTATTGCTGCGCGCATTGAGCACCAAGAACCTCTTCTCCGCCAGCACCGCCGACCAGATGCCGAAGCAGGTGGCCAGCGGGCTGATGTTCGGCGACCCGCTGACCGTGCCGGTGCCGGACCTGGACCGCACCGACTATCTGCTGATGCTCGGCGCGAATCCGCTCGAATCGAACGGATCGCTGTGCACCGCACCGGATTTCCCAGGACGGTTGAAGGCGTTGCAGCGGCGGGGCGGCCGGTTCGTGGTGGTCGACCCTCGGGTCACCCGGACCGCGAAGCTGGCCGACGAGCACCTGTTCATCCGGCCGGGCAGCGACGCGTACCTGCTGTTCGGGATCGTGCACACGCTGTTCGCCGAGCAGCTGACCGAGGTCCGGGTCGAGGTCGACGGGCTCGACGAACTGCGCACGGCCGCAGCGGCATTCAGTCCGGACTCGGTGGCGCTGCGCACCGGGATACCCGCGGCGACGGTGATTCGGCTGGCCCGCGAGCTGGCCGCCGCGCCGACCGCGGCGGTGTACGCCAGAATCGGCACCTGCACAGCGGAATTCGGCACCATCACCCAGTGGCTGGTGGACGCGATCAACGCCTTGACCGGCAACCTGGACCGGCCCGGCGGCGCGATGTTCGCCACCGCGGCGGCGGGCGGGATCGTCCGCAGCCGCCCGTTCCGGCTCGGCCGCTGGACCAGCCGGGTCCGCGAACTGCCCGAGGCGATGGGCGAACTGCCGGTCGCGACCCTGGCCGACGAGATCCTCACCCCGGGGGCGGGGCAGATCCGCGCGCTGGTGACGGTCGCCGGGAATCCGGTGCTGTCCGCGCCGAGCGGCGCCCGCCTGGACGCGGCGTTCGCCCAGCTCGACTTCATGGTGAGCGTCGACCGCTACCTCAACGAGACCACCAGGCACGCCGACGTGATCCTGCCGCCGCCGCGGCCGGTGCAGTCGCCGCACTACGACTTCGCCCTGTTGCAGTTCGCGGTGCGCAACTACGCGCGCTACTCCCGCCCGCTGGTCCCGCTGGGCGATCGGCCCTCGGAATCGGGGGTGCTGGCCCGGCTCGCCGCGGCGGTCTCCGGCATGCCGCACGAGAGCGCGGACGGGGTGGACCCGCTCACCGGCGTGGACGAGCTGATCATCGCGGGCACGCTGCAGAAGGCCGGAATGGCCGAGCGGCGCGGCGAATTGGTGGGACTGGACACCACCGAACAACGCATCGACCTGATGTTGCGCCTCGGACCCTATGGCGAGTGGAACGGCGGGACGCTGAATCTACAAGCGCTGCTGGATAATCCGCACGGCATCGATCTTGGCCCGTTGCAGCCCCGGCTACCGGGCGCGCTGCGGACCGCGTCGAAGCGGGTGGATCTCGCCCCGCAGCCGCTGCTCGACGACGTGGCCAGGATGCGCGCCCGGTTGGCCGACCTCGCGCCGGACGTGGTGCTGATCGGCAGGCGCCAGCTGCGGTCCAACAACAGCTGGATGCACAACATCGGCCAGCTGGTGAGCGGCTCGAATCGCTGCACGCTGCACATCAATCCGGCCGATGTGGCCCGGCTCGGCCTCGGCGAGCAGGCGGTGGTGAAGTCCGCCGCGGGCACGCTGACCGTGCCGCTGGAGCCGACCGACACGATCATGCCCGGGGTGGTCAGCCTGCCGCACGGCTGGGGTCACGCGGACAGCACGCAGACTGTCGCCCGCCAGCACGCCGGCGTCAATGCCAATGTGCTGACCGATGATTCGGTGGTCGACGTGCCCTCCGGCAACGCCATCTTCAACGGCGTTCCGGTGACGCTGAATCCGGCGTGACGCACCCGCCGAGCGCCCACCGCCCGCACCGGCCGCCCGGGATAACCATCCCGGCCGGTCGGCTTGTTGTCGAATCCCGGAATCCCTTGCGCTAACTACGCATTCAGTGCATTCTCAACGTTGGTTTCACAGTTTTTGCCAGGCCGAACGGACTAAAATGGACAGGATTTCGGTTTAGTCGCGAGCTCAGCGTCGACCCGCGCGGATCCGGATTCCGGCAACCAGAGGGTGGCGAAGATGCCCGGTACACAGTGCGGCAGCGACGGCGAGCACGAGCTACAGCAGCGGTACGGCACGCAGGAAAGAGCTGCTCGCTTCTACCAGGACCAGGTGCTGGAGCAGCTCAATCCCATGATGATCGAGTTCATCGGCCGGATGGAGATGGCCTTCATCGCCACCTCGGACAAGCACGGGGAATGCGATTCCAGCTTCCGCGCGGGCGAGCCCGGATTTCTGCACGTCATCGATGAACGCACGATCGCGTACCCCGAATACCGCGGCAACGGCGTGCTGGCCAGCCTGGGCAACATCCTGGAGAACCCGCACGTCGGGATCCTGCTCATCGATTTCACCCGCGATCTGATCGGCCTGCACATCAACGGCTCGGCCCGGATCATTCCGGACGCGACCCTGCGCAACGCCACCCCGGGCCTGCCGGAGAACGTCAAGGGCCGCACCGCCGAGCGCTGGGTGGTGGTCGACATCGAAGAGGCCTACATCCACTGCCGCAAGCACATTCCGCACCTGGTGCCGGCCGAGCGGGAGCGCCGCGACTGGGGCACCGACAACGTCCGCGCCAAGGGCGGCGACTACTTCGGCGCCAAGGCGGGCAGCGCCGATCGGGCCGGAGCCCTGGTCCCGCACTGACCCCGGCCGCGCCGGCTAGTGGATCTTGAAGATCACCAGGCGCTGGACGACGAAGTTGATCACCGTGGCCGTGCCCTGCGCGATCACGAAGGCCAGCAGCTGACGCCAGACGGCGTCGGGGAGCGCTTCGTAGAGCACCGCGTTGATACCCACCTGGACGGCGAAGGTGACCGCGTAGAGGATCACCACGGCGATGAACCGGGCCCGGCTCGGTGGGGCCTGGAAGGTCCAGCGCCGGTTGATCAGGTAGGCGGTGGTCGTGCCGACGATGAAGCTGAGCGACTTGGCCACCTCGCGGGGCAGCCCGAGCAGGTTGAACAGCAGGCTGTACAGCCCGAAGTCGACGATGGCCGACAGGCCGCCGGTCAGGGTGAACCGGACGATCTGGGTCTTCAGGTCGACGTCGGTACCGCCCGGCTCGTCGACCAGCGGCAGCTCGGCCGGGAGCGGAAGGTGAGGTTCGGCATGCACGCGACGAGCGTAGCGGGCGCTAAACCGATAGGTAGATCACTACTCCGGAGTAAGCGACATCGACCGGATGTCCGGTCATACCTGTAGCCTCTATGCCGATGTCCACGAAAGCTCCGACCGCCACCACGACGACCGGTAACGAGAACGGCACCACCGTCACAAACGCTGGGGCCGACGCCGGGAACGCGTCCGCATTGCCGACGCAGACCCGCACGTTGACCGGGTGGGGTCGCACCGCACCAACCTCATCCGAAGTGCTCTCGACCGGTGATCCCGAACTGATCGCCAAGGCTGTGGCCATGGTCGCCGAGGACAACGACGCCAAGCCCCCGCACCTGCGCCGTGGCGTGATCGCGCGCGGCCTCGGCCGCTCCTACGGCGACCACGCGCAGAACGCCGGCGGCCTGGTCATCGACATGACGGCGCTGAACAACATCCACCGGATCGACCGCGATACGCGGATCGTGGACGTGGACGGCGGCGTCAGCCTGGACCAGCTCATGAAGGCGGCGCTGCCGTTCGGGCTGTGGGTCCCGGTGCTGCCCGGTACCCGGCAGGTGACGATCGGCGGCGCCATCGCCTCCGATATCCACGGTAAGAACCATCACAGCGAGGGCAGCTTCGGCAACCACGTGCGCTCGATCGATCTGCTGACCGCCGATGGGCAGGTGCAGCACCTCACGCCGAAGCGCAACGCCAAGCTGTTCTGGGCGACCGTGGGCGGCAACGGGCTCACCGGCATCATCCTGCGCGCGACCATCGAGATGACGCCGACCGAGTCGGCCTACTTCCTCAACGACGGTGTGAAGACCACCACGCTGGACGAGACGATCGCGGCGCACAGCGACGGCAGCGAGGCGAACTACACCTACTCCAGCGCGTGGTTCGACGTGATCAGCCCGCTGCCGAAGCTCGGCCGGGCGACCATCACCCGCGGCCGGCTGGCCAAGGTCGACGAGCTGCCCAAGCGCCTGCGCAGCAAGCCGCTGAAATTCGATGCGCCGCAACTGATGACGGTGCCGGACATCTTCCCGAACTGGACCATGAACAAGCTCACGCTGCGGTCCATCGGCGAGGCGTACTACGCCATGGGCGGCAACTACACCGGCAAGGTGCAGAACCTGACCCAGTTCTATCACCCGCTCGACATGATCGCGGAGTGGAACCGGGGCTACGGTTCCAACGGCTTCCTGCAGTACCAGTTCGTGGTGCCGACCGAGGCGGTCGAGGAGTTCAAGCGGATCATCATCGACATCCAGGGCTCGGGGCACTACTCGGCGCTCAACGTGTTCAAGCTGTTCGGCGCGAGCAATCCGGCGCCGCTGAGCTTCCCGATGCCGGGCTGGAACATCTGCGTCGACTTCCCGATCAAGCCGGGGCTCAACGAGCTGGTCAGCGAGCTGGACCGGCGGGTGCTGGAGTTCGGCGGGCGGCTCTACACCGCGAAGGACTCGCGGACCACCGCGGAGACCTTCCACAAGATGTACCCGCGGATCGACGAGTGGATCAAGATCCGCCGAAGTGTCGATCCCACAGGCGTTTTCATGTCCGATATGGCGAGAAGGCTGGAGCTGCAGTGATCAATGCCGTAGGTAACCCGCAGGCCATCCTGCTGCTCGGCGGGACCTCCGAGATCGGCCTGGCGATCTGCGCGGAATACCTGAAGAAGGGCCCCGCGCGCATCGTCCTCGCCGCACTGCCGAACGACCCGCTGCGCGAAGCCGCCGTCGCCCAGATGAAGGCGGCCGGCGCCAGCCAGGTCGACCTCGTCGACTTCGACGCGCTCGACACCGACGGTCACCCGAAGGTGATCGACGCGGCCTGGGACGGCGGCGACATCGATATCGCCATCGTCGCGTTCGCGCTCGACGGCGATCCGGAAGAGCTGTGGCAGAACCAGCGCAAGGCCGTGCAGGTCGCCGGAATCAACTACACCGCATCGGTTTCCGTCGGCGTGCTGGTCGGGGAGAAGATGAAGGCGCAGGGCTTCGGGCGGATCATCGCCATGTCCTCGGTCGCCGGTGAGCGGGTCCGCCGCGCCAACTTCGTCTACGGCTCCACCAAGGCAGGCCTGGACGGTTTCTTCCTCGGGCTCGGCGAGGCGCTGCGCCCGCACGGCCCGCGCGTGCTGGTCATCCGGCCGGGCATGGTGCGCACCAAGTTCTCCGCGCACGTCAAAGAGGCGCCGCTCACGGTCGACAAGGAAGACATCGCGGTGCTGGCGGTTTCGGCCGCGCAGAAGGGCAAGGAGCTCGTCTGGGCGCCGGGCACCTTCCGCTACGTGATGATGATCCTGCGCCACATCCCGCGCCCGATCTTCCGCAAGCTGCCCATCTGAGTTTCTCCCCTGAGCCGCACCTCGAGCCGGTCCCGCAGCTGTCGCGCGGGCCGGGAGGTGCGGCTTTTTCGTTCCGCCACGACGACATGCGTTGCCACATCCGCCGCCGGACCTGGCAGCATGAGCGCCGATCGTCCGTGCGAATGCCCAGCCCGAGTGAACCCGGAGATGCCATGCGAGTAAGCCGAGAATGCCGCAGCACGGCGTGCCCCTCGCACGTCGCCGGAGCCGGTCGGTGACGGCCGTGGCCGAGCAGCGAGCCGAAACACCCGCGCCGGTGCGCGGGCGCGGGGCGCTGCTGGCCGGGCACATCGGGGCCGGTGCCGGCGAGGCCGTGCTGGCGGCGCTGGTCGCCGTCGTGGTGACCGCCGTCGGACTCGTCGCGTTCTCGATGGTGCACTGGCCCGCGTTCAACTCGTCCAACGTGACTCGCGCGCTGACCACGGTCGGACAGGTGGTCGCCGCGGTCTTCGTCGTCGCGGCGATCGCGCTGACCCGGATGCGGCCGGGTACCCGGTTCGCTCGGCCGTGGTTGGCGAAACTGCTGTCCTGGGTGGGTATTTCGGCGTTCGTCACGTTCACCCTCGGCATGCCGCTGGCGGCGACCAAGCTGTATCTGTTCGGTGTTTCGGTGGATCAGGAGTTCCGCACCGAATACCTGACCCGGCTCACCGATTCCGCGGCGCTGCACGACATGACCTACGCGGACCTGCCGCCGTTCTATCCGGCCGGGTGGTTCTGGATCGGCGGGCGGGTCGCCAACGTGCTCGGGATGGACGGGTGGGCAGCGTTCAAGCCGTACGCGATCGGATCGATCGCGGTGGCGGCGGTCGTCGCGCTTGTGCTGTGGTCCAAGCTGATTCGCGCGGACTGGGCGATCGCGGTCGCCGCCTCGACCACCGCGCTCACGGTCGCGTACGCCGCGCCGGAGGCGTACAGCTCGGTGATCGTGATCCTGCTGCCGCCGGTGCTGGTGCTCGCGTGGGGCGCGCTGCACCGGCCGGAGGCGTCCGCGGCCACCGCCGGTGGCTGGGGCGCGGTGATCGGCACCGGGCTGTTCCTCGGACTGGCCGCGACGTTCTACACGCTGTACGCCGGCTTCGCGGCCTTCGCGGTCGCGCTGCTCGGGCTGGTGGCGGCCGGCCTCGCGGTGCGGGAGCGGTCCGCGGCCGGTCATCCGCGGCGGGCGCGCGCGGCCGACGGCCCGGCCGGTCCGGCGTGGCGGGCGGCCCTCGCCCCCCTGCTGCGGCTGGTGGTGATCGCCGCGATCGCCGCGCTGGTCGCGCTGATCGTGTGGCTGCCGATCCTGCTGAAGGCGCTGCACGGCATTCCGTCGCGGTCCGGTTCGGCGTTCCACTACCTGCCGGAGTCCGGCTCCGAGTTGCCGCTGCCGATGGCGGAGTTCTCGCTGCGCGGCGCGCTGTGCCTGGTCGGCGTCGTCTGGCTGGTCGTGCGCGCGGCCTCGTCGCGCCGGGCGCAGGCGCTGGGCATCGGCGTGGTGGCCATCTATCTGTGGACGCTGTTGTCGATGCTGGCGACCGCCGCCGGGACCACGCTGCTGTCGTTCCGGCTGGAACCGGTCCTGCTGGTGCTGCTGGCGGCGGCGGGCGCGTTCGGGTTCGTCGAGGGTGCCAGGGCCGTCTACCAGGCCCTGGGCGAGCCGGCCAACTTCCGCGTCGCGGCGGTGGCCGTCGCCGTCGTCGGTGCGCTGGCGTTCACCCAGAACATCCCGCACATCCTGGCGCCGGAGATCACCACCGCCTACACCGACACCGACGGCGACGGCGTCCGGGCGGACCAGCGCCCGCCGTCCGCCGTGGCGCGCTACGGCGAGGTGGACCGGGCCATCACGGCGCAGACCGGGCGGCCGCGCTCGGACACCGTGGTGCTGACCGCCGACACCAGCTTCCTGTCGTTCTATCCCTACTACGGCTTCCAAGCGCTCACCTCGCACTACGCGAACCCGCTCGCCGACTTCGCCGGCCGGGCCGCGACCATCGAGGGCTGGAGCAAGCTGAAGTCGTCGGGCGCGCTGCTGGACGCGCTGGCGACCTGCCCGTGGCGCGCACCGGACGCCTTCCTGTTCCGCAACAGCGGCG
The DNA here is from genome assembly GCF_042793755.1 of Nocardia sp. NPDC056564. NCBI lineage: Bacteria > Bacillati > Actinomycetota > Actinomycetes > Mycobacteriales > Nocardiaceae > Nocardia > Nocardia sp. NPDC056564. The sequence goes on along the minus strand of NZ_JBHTUR010000004.1, from coordinate 675,361 downwards.
ACACGTACACGCTGCGCCTGGCCAGGGACGTCTACCCGAACGATCCCAACGTGCAGCGCTACACCGTCGCCTTTCCCAAGGATCTGTTCGCCGATCCGCGCTTCACCACCACCGATATCGGCCCGTTCACCGTGGTGACCGTCCGCCGCTAGCCGGACCGGATAAACCGGGCAGAAGCGCGGCTCGACCTGCGCCGCTGCCCTGTTTTCCGGTTGCCGTCGACTTCCGTTGCCAGGCGGGACACAGCCTGTTTGGGTAGCGTGGGCGGCTGAGTTGAAGCTAGTTACAGGAGCTGTTTGCAGGTGGTACGGGCACGACAGGTCGATCTGGGCACGCAGGACGGGTCGGCGGTAGGAATCGCGGACAGCGCCGCGGTCGCGACCACAGTGCCCACCATCGAGACGCCGGTTCGCCGGCGCAGACTCCCCCGCCTCCGGATCACCCGGTCCGACTTCGTCGCGGCGGTGGGCTACCTCGCGCTGGCGATCGTGGTCCTGTCCGGCCAGTGGCGCAATACCCAGAGCGGGTACCTGATCAAGAGCGGTCAGGACCAGACCATGTGGGAGTGGTTCTTCGCGGTCACCGCGCATTCGGTGGCGCACCTGGAGAACCCGCTCGGCACCACGCTGCAGAACTTCCCGGCCGGGGTGAACATGATGGCCAACACGGCCATGTTCGGGGTCGGGGTGCCGCTCACGCCGATCACCCTGCTGTTCGGGCCGACCGTCACGTTCGTGCTGGTGCTGACGCTCGGTCTGGCCACCACCGCGCTGGCCTGGTACTGGCTGTTCGCCCGCGAGCTGGTCGAGTCGAGGATCGCGGCCGCGATCGGCGGGCTGTTCTGCGGTTTCGCGCCCGCGATGATCTCGCATGCCAACGCGCACCCGAATTTCGTTGTGCTGCTTCTGCTTCCGATCATGACCGGGCTGCTGATCCGGATGGCCAGACGTGCCGTCGCCGGTGCGCCGCGCTGGCGGGTCCGGGACGCGGTGCTGCTGGGATTCCTGGTGGCGCTGCAGATCGCGCTGGGCGAGGAACCGCTGCTGATCTTCGCGCTGTCCTTCGGCCTGTTCACCCTTGTGTACTACGTGCACACACCCCGCCACGGCCTGCGGGTGCTGCGCGGGATCACCCCCGCGATCGTCCTCGCCGGATCGATTGCCCTGGTGCTCACCGTGATTCCGCTGTGGTGGCAGTTCTTCGGACCGCAGAGTTACCGCTCGATCGATCACGGCCCGATGGGCAACGACCTCAAGGCGATCACGCAGTTCCCGTCCGAGTCGCTCGGCGGCATGTTCCTGCCCGGGCAGTACGTGGCGATCAACGAGACCGAGCAGAACGCCTACTTCGGCTGGCCGCTGCTGCTGGTGCTGGCCGTCACCGCGGCGCTGCTCTGGCGGGAACGGGTGGTGCGGGCCGCGGTGCTGGTGATCGCGGTGTTCGGCGTGCTCTCGCTGGGCGCGGTCGCCATGTTCGGCAAGCGCGACACCGGCGTGGAATTGCCGTGGCGCTGGGCCGAACACGTCCCGCTGCTGAGCACGGTGCTGGAGACCCGGCTCACCATGGCGGCGATCCCGGCCATCGCGGCGGTGCTGGCGCTGGCCAGTCAGCGGGCGATCGGCTGGTGGCGGGCGTCGCCGGTCGACTGGCGGCCGCTGGCCTGGTTCGGCGCGCTGCTGTTCGCCCTGGTTCCGTTGATTCCGACGGCGCTGCCGGTGGTCCAGCGCCCGCCGACGCCGGCGTTCTTCGCCGACGGGACGGTCGGTCGCTACGTCAGCGGCGGATCGGTGGTGATGGTGCCGCCGTCGCGACCGATGGACGCGGGCGCGCTGCGCTGGCAGGCCGACGCCGGCTTCGACTTCCCGCTCGCGGGCGGCTATTTCGTCGGTCCGACGAGCACGCAGAAGAAGGGCATCTACGGCCCCGAATTCCGGCCGACCACCGCGCTGCTCGTGCAGGCACAGGACACCGGCACGGTGCCGCCGATCACCGACGAGGCCCGCGTCGAGTTCCGGGACGACCTGGACTTCTGGCGGGCCGACGTGCTGGTGCTGCCGCCGACCAGGAACGCCGACACGCTGCGCGGCACGGTGACCCAGCTGCTCGGCTTCGAGCCGACACGGGTCGATGGCGTGTGGGTCTGGGATGTTCGCGCGGTGCGGTAGCTAGCATCAACCCCCGTGCGACCGGACCGATCAACTCGAGCGTTCACCCGTTACCGCCTGATCGCCCTCGTCTCCGGGCTCCTCGGATTCGTGCTGGCGCTGCTGACACCGCTGTTGCCGGTGCGGCAGGACCGGGCCACGCTGGACTGGCCGCAGGCCGGGCTCAGCAGCGTCGAGGCGCCGCTGGTGTCGTATCAGCCGTTGCGGCTGAGCGCGACGCTGCCGTGCTCGCTGATCCAGGCCGTGGGATCGGGCACGGTGATGTCCACCGTGCCGGTCGCGTCCGGCCAGGCCACCGCCACCGGGCTGGTGGTATCGGTGGCCGACGGCACGCTGTCGGTGGTGCTGCGCGATGTGCCGCTGCTGTCCGCGCCGGTCGCCGAGATCACCGCGGCCGGTTGCACCGCGCTCACCGTGGATTCGACGGCGGCCGCGACGACCACCGAGATCACCGGCGCCGCACGGCAGGACGGGACGCCGTTCCGCAACACCGTGACCCGGGACATCCGGCCGCAAATGGTCGGCGTGTTCACCGATCTCGACGCAGGCCGGCTGGACGGCGCGCGGGTGCACGCCGACATCGACTCGCGCTTCTCCTCCTCGCCGTCGGTGCCGAAGCTGATCGCGATCGTCGCGGCGGTGGTGTTCACCCTGATCGCGCTGCTGGCCATGCACCTGCTCGACACCAGCGATCGGCGCCGGGCGCGCCGGTTCCTGCCCGCGCACTGGTGGCGGTTCACCGTGACCGACGCGGTCGTGCTCGGCACGCTGGGGCTGTGGCACTTCATCGGCGCCAACACCTCGGACGACGGCTACATCCTGAACATGGCGCGCGCCTCCGGGCACGCGGGATACATGGCGAACTACTACCGCTGGTTCGGCGTGCCGGAGGCGCCGTTCGGCTGGTCCTACGAGGTGCTCGCCTGGATGACCAGGCTCTCCGATGCCAGCCCGTGGATGCGCCTGCCCGCGCTGCTCGCCGGGGTGACCTGCTGGCTGGTGATCAGCCGGGAAGTGTTGCCGCGCTTGGGCGCCCGGGTACGGCGGAACAAGGTCGCGTTGTGGACGGCCGGGCTGGTGTTCCTCGCCTTCTGGCTGCCCTACGACAACGGTCTGCGACCCGAGCCGTTGATCGCGGCGGGCGCGCTGCTCACCTGGTGCTCGATCGAGCGCGCCATCGCCACCGGGCGCCTGCTGCCCGCGGCGATCGCGGTGCTGATCGCCGGATTCTCGCTGGCCGCCGGGCCGACCGGGCTCATCTGCATCGCGGCGTTGATCGCGGGATCGCGGCCGGTGCTCCAGATCATCATCAAACGGGCGCGCGGTGTGGTGCCCGCGGTCGGTGGCGGGGTGGCCGAAAGTCCTTCGGGTGCCATGGGACTCGATGAGCCGGCGGCGGCGACGAGCGCTCCGGCGGCGAAGCCCGAAGCCGGCGCCCGGCCGTCCTGGGCGACCACGCTGTTCCGCTATCTGGCGCTGCTCGCGCCCGGCCTGTCCGCCGGAACCCTGGTGCTGGTGGTGGTTTTCGCCGATCAGACGCTGTCCACCGTGCTGGAGGCCACCCGGGTGCGCACCATCGTCGGGCCGAACGTGGCCTGGTTCGACGAACGCACGCGGTGGGATTCGCTGCTGATGCTCTCGCCGGACGGTTCGCTCGCGCGGCGGTTCGGGGTGCTGGTCATGCTGCTCTGCCTGCTGGTCTGTGTGTTGCAGGTGCTGCGCAAGGGACGCATCCCCGGCACCTCGCGCGGGCCGTCGGTGCGGATCCTCGGCATCGTGTTCGCCTCGCTGGTGCTGATGATGTTCACGCCGACCAAGTGGACGCACCACTTCGGCGTGTACGCGGGCCTGGCCGGGTCGCTGGCCGCGCTGGCGGCGGTCGCGGTGGGCAGCGAGGGAATTCGCTCGCCGCGCAACCGGGCGCTGTTCGCGGCGGCGGTGCTGTTCCTGCTCGCGGTGACGTTCACCGGCTCGAACGGCTGGTGGTACGTGTCCAGCTACGGCGTGCCGTGGTGGGACAAGGCGCCGCTGTTCGCGGGCAAGGGCTTCTCCACGCTGTTCCTCGGGCTCAGCGGGGTCGCGCTGATCGTGGCGGTGTGGCTGCACTATCGGGAGCCGTATCGCCGCCCGCGCGCGACGCCGCGCCGGTTCGATCGGTTCGCGAGCGCACCGCTGACCATCGCCGCGGCGCTGCTCGTGCTGTTCGAGGTGGCGTCGCTGGCCAAGGCGGCGGTGGCGCAGTACCCGGCGTACTCGGTGGCCAAGTCGAATCTTCAGTCGCTGAAGGGCGATTCGTGCGCGCTGGCGAACGAGGTGCTGGTGGAGACCGACACCGCGAACTCGGTGCTGCTCCCCTACTCGGGCTCGCCCGCCGACGGATTGGCCGCCGAGTCGAAGGGATTCACCCCCAACGGGGTCGCGAGCGACCTCACCGCCGACGCGGACGAAACCGTGTCCGGCGGGGCCAACTCGGTGAACTCCGGCTCGAAGAACAAGACCACCAAGACCACCGGCGCGGGCACCGGCGGCGGCACCACCGCGCAGACCGGCATCAACGGCAGTACCGTCGCGCTGCCGTTCGGCCTGGACCCGGCGACCACGCCGGTCATGGGCAGCTACCAGGAGGACGAGCAGACCCAGGCCTCGCTGACCTCCCAGTGGTATCGCCTCGACCTGACCGACAGCATGCGCCACGACCCCGCCTACCAGGTGCTCGCGCTCACCGCGGCGGGCCGGATCCGGCACGTGGACGCCGACGGCGTGGTCACCTACGGCCAGGAACTGCACCTGGAATACGGCGTGCACGCGGCGGACGGTTCGGTGCGCAAGCTCGGCTCGGTGGACCCGATCGACATCGGGCCCGCGCCGTCCTGGCGCAACCTGCGGGTGCCGCTGGATCGGCTGCCGGTCGAGGCGAACGCCGTGCGGCTGGTGGCGGTGGACAACGACATCACGCAGAAGCAGTGGCTCGCGGTCACGCCGCCCCGGCTGCCCAAGCTGGCCACGCTGAATTCCGTTGTCGGATCGCGGAATCCGGTGCTGCTCGACTGGCACGTCGGGCTGGCCTTCCCGTGCCAGCGCCCGTTCGACCACCACGACGGCGTCGCCGAGGTACCGAACTGGCGCATCCTGCCCGACCGGGTCGGTTCCGACGCGTCCAACGCCTGGCAGGACGACATCGGCGGCGGGCCGCTCGGCTGGACCGGGCTGCTGCTGAAGTCCGAAACCATCCCCAGCTACCTCGACCACGACTGGTCGCGGGACTGGGGATCGCTGGAGAAGTTCACCCCCTACGACAAGAACGCGAAACCGGCTGAGATCGGCGTCACGGTGCAAACGCGGTCGGGGCTGGCCCAGGACGATCCGATCCGGGTTCGCTAGCCGCCGTTGCCGTTCCGCAACACCGGACCAGCCGGTTCGGTGTTGCGGGGCCGCAAAGATGTTGTAAACAGACCGGTTGGACGGCAAAAACACCGCAGGATCGCAGGACGAAACCCACAGAAATCCGTAACCTGTGCACTATGACGACGGCTTTCGACCACATGGATCTGCGTGACCTCGTCGGTCTGCTCACCGCAGATGAGCAACGCGAACTGCGCCCCGCGGTGCTGCGCGTCCTCGACCGCCTCCCCTCCCAGGAGGTCCTGCGCCGCGAACTCGGTCTGCGTATGACAAAGGTCTGAGCAATCCTTCAGCGACTACCGGCCGCGCCCGTTCCAGGCCCCGCCGGTGGTCCACGGCACCCACGCCAACGCCGGACGGAGCCCGCCCGGCGGCTCACGGCACCAGAACCAACCGTCCCCGCACCCCACCCGTCGCCAACCGCCGCTGCGCCGTCCCCACGGCGCCCAACGGCAACGTCTCCGCGACCCGCAACGTCAGCCCGCCCGCATCGACCAGGGCGACGAGTTCATCGAGCTGACCACGATCCGCCCGCACCAGCACGGTGGTAACCGTGGTGCCGCGCAACGGAATCGGCGTCGCGGGCACGCTCACCGAGACGAACCTCCCCCCGCCCCGCACCGCCGCCAATGCCGCAGGACCGAGCGCCGCGGCATCCAGCGCCGCGTCCACCCCGCCGGGCACCACCTCGCGAACCGCGTCCGGCAAACTCCGCGCACGCGGCACGAAATCCGTGGCGCCGAGAACGCGCACCGCAGGCTCATCGGCGGCCGCCGCCGACGCGATCACCCGAACCCCCTGCGCCGCAGCCAGTTCGACCGCGAATCCACCGACCGCGCCGGCCGCGCCGGTCACCAGTAGCGACTCCCCGTGCCGCAGGTCCAGCGCGGCGAGCGCCTGCACCGCCGTCAGCCCGTTGAGCGGGATGGTCGCGGCCGCGGCGGCGGACACCGAAGCCGGTGCGGGAGCGACATTTCCAGCATCGAGCACCACGTAGTCCGCCTGCGCGGCCGACGACACATCGAGCCGGTCACTGATCCCGATCACCGCCTGCCCCGGCACGAACTCCGGCACGTCGGCGCCGACCGCGTCGACGGTGCCCGCGACATCCCAGCCGACACCCCACTGCTCCCGTTCGGCGGCGAACGGCGTGCCGCCCACCCCATCCCGCACCATCAGATCCACCGGATTGACCGCCGCCGCAGCGACTTTGATCCGCACCGCACCGCGCCCGGGTTCCGGCGTCGGCACCTCGGCCAGCTCGACGACGCCCGCCTGACGGACGACCACTGCACGCATGTTCTTCCTCACTGCTCGACTGCGACAAACCTAAGCTCGGCTACTATCCAACGGGTAGTAGTTACCTAGGAGTGCGTAGCGGACAGCGAGGTGACCGGATGCCGACAACGACCGCGGCCCAACGCCGCGAACAGGCGAAAGAGCAATACGACGCCTACGTCGCGGACTGCCCCGCCCGGCTCCTGCTGGACCGCATCAGCGACAAATGGGTCAGCCTGATCCTCGCCGCACTCGCCGACGGCCCACTCCGCTACGCCGAGATCAACCGCAAAATCGCCGGCGTAAGCCCCAAGATGCTCACCCAAACCCTGCGTGCCCTCGAACGCGATGGCCTCGTCGACCGCCGGGTGACCCCTGCCGTCCCGGTCCGCGTCGACTACGAACTGACCGAACTGGGCCGAAGTCTCGAACCGGTCATGCAGGCCATCAAATCCTGGGCCGAACAACACATACCCGACGTGCACCAAGCCCAAGCCCGCTACGACCGAACGGGAGTTCGGGGGGCGGATTGATGCTGTGCACGTCGGCGCCCTGGTGATCGGCTGACCCGACCCGTTGGTCCGCTTGCAGTTCGTGCACTGCGCATGCTCGCCTGACAGACCTGGGTCCCAGCCTCGAGAACATGGCACGAACGGCCGCAGGCCCGTTGCGGGCTGGAGTGCCTGCAACGGGCCTGCGATTGTTCGGTGGGGGCTAGAACACCCGGAGTTGGCCCGGGGACCAGAAGCCGGAGCGGGTGGTGGTGCTGGTTTCCAGCTTTGCGGGGGTGGCGGAGCGGTCGTACTGGTCGTAGCGCTCCAGGGAGCCCCAGTCGCGGGCCCAGTTGTCCTTGAGGTAGGTGGGCACGGTTACCGACTTCGCGAGCATCTGGGCGAAGCCGAGGAGGCCGCCGAATTCCTCGGCCTGCCAGGTGTTGGTGGAGCTGATGGCGAGCGGGCGGTCAGGGAGGATGCGGTAGCCCGGAACCTCGGCGACGCCGTTCTTGTGATTGAGCGGGCGCTGGCAGGGGAATTGCAGGCCGACCGCCCAGTCCTCCAGGACCGGCTGCTCGGAACCGATGAAGGTGTTGAGCGACTGCAACTTCGGCATCCGCGGCGGGGTGAACGCCAGCCACTGGTCGCCGATCAGGATCGGGTCGTTGGCGACGATGCGCACCGCGTCGGCGTCCGGCGCGATCTCGGCGAGCGGGACGCGCAGGTTGCGCCAGGACGGGAACGGGCCGATATCGCGCGGCAGGTAGGTGCCGAGCTTCTCGACGCTGCCGTCGGGCAGGCGCTTGCCGTAGTCGACGGTGAGCGACTGGCCGTACTTGGTGTCGCCGGTGTCGTCGACGGACAGGATGCGGCCGGCCGCGGAGATCACCACGAGCGGCTTGTCCTCCGACCGCGGCGCGAGCCCGTACCAGCTGGACGTCAGGTGCGCGGGCTGCTGCACCCCGCTCTGGTAGCTGCCCAGGATCGGCGTGGTGGCCGGGTCCAGGCCGAACGGCAGGGCCACGGTGCTGCCGTTGACGCCGCGCGCGCCCTGGCCGCCGCCGGTGCCCGCGCTCTGCCCCTCGGCGAACGCGGCGCCGACCGACTGGGTGGAGGTGTTGCCGGTGCCTGGCTTCACCTCGACGCTGTCGGCGGACAGGTCGTTCGGCACGCCGTTCGGGTCGAAGCCGACCGGGTCGACGCCGGCCAGCGGGTCGTTCGGATCGGTCAGCGGATGGGCCGGATCGGCGATCGGCTGCAACGCGCCGCCGTTCGGATTCGGCTCCACCAGAACGTCATTGGCCAGACCGCAGCTGCTGCCGCCGATGGCGTCCAGATTCGACCGGGCGATCGAGTAGGCCGGGTACTGCGCGACCGCGCCCTTGACCAGCGAGAGCACCTCCAGCAGCACCATCAGCGCGGCGACGACGGTCAGCGGGATCGCGGCGAACTTGCGAATCCGCCTGCCCCGCGCCGACTTCGGCGAGGCCTCCGGTTTGGCATAGCCCTCCCGCAACGAGTGCCAGGCCACCAAGGCCAGTGCGAGACCGAACAACCCGAGCATCAGGGTGTTGGACTGGTAGCCGTGCAGCGAGATCCGCTTGTCGAACCACGGCACGCCGAAGCTGGACACGTACCAGTAGCCGTTGATGCCGGAGAACGACAGCGCGAGCACGAACAACAGGCCGGCCAGGAAGATCGCGCGATTCTTCCGCGCGCGCAACGCCGACGCCGACACCGCGACCGCGGTCACCGCGGCCAGCGAACCGGCGATGCCGGCGTACGCGCCGAAGTGGTGCGTCCACTTGGTCGGGTTGAACATCATGAAGAAGATCGTCCCGAAGACGACGCCCATCAACCGCCAGGTCGGACCGCTCGCGATGCCGGGAACCTGCCTGCGCCGCAACAACACCAGCATGGTGGTGAACAGGCACAGCAGCATCACCAGGAAGGCGAACCGGCGGGCCAGCGAGCCGTCGACGGTCTCCACGAACAGGTAGTAGTAGCGCAGGTAATCCTCGTACCAGGCCAGGTTCGGCCCGGTCACCTGCCGCACCCGGTTGGCCTCCTGGATGCCGGCGAAGGTCTGATCGGTGTACACCACGATCAGCACCAGCAGCCCGGCCGCGGCGATCGGTGCGAGCAGCGGCAGCGTGGACCACCACTTCGCCCCGTCGGAGCCGAACTGCCGTCGTTTGCGCACCACGATCCGCACCAGCGGACGGATACCGGCGAGCAACGCCGCCACACACATCAGGCCGGTCGGCGCGGCGGCCAGGGTGAAGGCCGCGACCAGCACCGCGACGCCCGCGGGCAGCAGTCGTCCGGTCGCGATGGCCCGCTCGATCGACACCCAGGTGAGCAGCGCGCCGAGCGCGACGATCGGCTCCGAGCGCAGGCCGTTGTCGAACGGCAGCCAGAACGCCAGGAACACCAGGCCGCCGGTCCACAGCGCGACCTTGCTGTTGCGCACCCCGCGGCCGAGCCGGGGCACCACCTCGCGGCTGATCACCATCCAGCAGAGGATGGCGCAGAGCAGGGCGGGCACCCGGACCCACGCGCTCGCGGTGGAGAACTCCGCGAACAGCTGAATCACGTAGTAGTACCAGCCGAACGGCGCCTCCGGCACGCCGTACCAGCGGAAGTAGTTGGCCATGTAGCCCGCGTGCGGCGCGACCCGCACCATGCTCAGGATGTAGCCGTCGTCGGAGGTGTTGGCGCCGACGAAATGCCACACCAGCAGCGTGCCGATGATCGCGCCGTCGGCCCAGGTCGGCTTCAGCCAGTTGGACGGCAGGAAGCGGCGGTGCCCGCGCCCGTCACTGCCGTCGAGCCGGGCCAGCGCCGCGAGCGCGACCAGGGTGCACAGCACCGCCGCGATCATCGCGATCAGCTTGATCGCGGTCGGGCTGCTGGAGAAGCGGGTGTCGACGGTCATCTTGAACGACAGCCCGTCCGGCACCGCGCCCTTGAGCTCGGAGAACACCCCGACCACCTGCGGGCGCAGGTCGCTGTTCATGGTGCCCTCGACCGGGACCTCGATCTGCTGCCCGCTGCCGGCCGGCGCCTTCGGGTCGTCGATCATCCGGGTGAGGCCGGTGAACTCCGCGTGCGTGCGCTGGTTGTCCGAGGTCAGCACCAGCGCCGAGCAACGGTCCATGTCCGACCGCGGCGCCGACACCACCACCGCGTTGCGGTCGACCACGTCCACCGAGGTGTCCGACACCCGAATGAACAGCGCCTCCAACGCGGCCCGGTCGCCCTGCGGCGGCGCGGTGGCCAGCAGCATGCCGCCGCGCTCGGGCAGTTGCGCCACCGCGCTGCACGGAATGCTGGCGCTCAGGTCGATCGGGACCTGAGACATCAAGGGGGCCTGCACATTGCCGAGCTTGCCGTCCTGCGGCCAGTTCAGTTGCGCGGTGGTCTGAGTCACCGGCAGGAACGGGGTGGCCAAGGCGAACAGCGCGCCGAGCAATCCGGCGACCAGCGCGATTATTCGCGCGGTGCGGAAATCGGCCGAAGAGGCCGCTGGCACGGCGGGCGGTTTCGTCAGGACAGCAGTAGCGGCGTCGGGCACGATTGGCAATGCTAGCTGTAGCGCCTCTCCGCGTCTCGAGGCCAGGCTAGTCCGCGTCTACGAGTCTTTAGACCAGGCTTGCCGCCGCCGCGTGTCTTTAGCCCGGACTTAGGTGCCCGGTAAGTTTCGCGGCCGCCCGCGGATAAGTTCCGAATCGCGTTGCCTGCGTCCCGGCGGGTTCTCCGGAGATCAGCCGCCGTTTCTAGATCAATTGAAAATACGAAATGAACTTTGCGCGTTCCGACCTGGACAAACATCACGGGGCGGGCGAGCGTCCAGGCCGGAGGCTCACCGGACACGCCCAGCATGGACACCGGATGCGGGCGCGTGTCGCGCGCGATAGTCCGGCGGTATCTCGAGACCGGCAAAAGGCGTGCGGTAGCGGGCTGGCAAGGTGTGGGTATGACCAAGGTGAATCTCACGACGAATTACGGACCGATCGTCCTGGAACTTGACGACCAGAAGGCGCCGAACACGGTGCAGAACTTCGTGGATTATGTGAACGCGGGCCACTACAACGGCACCATCTTCCACCGCGTCATTCCCGGCTTCATGATTCAGGGCGGCGGCTTCGAGCGCGGGCTGCGGCAGAAGGGCGTGCAGGCGCCGATCCAGAACGAGGCCAACAACGGCCTGAAGAACGACAAGTACACCGTGGCGATGGCGCGCACCAACGACCCGCACTCGGCGACCGCGCAGTTCTTCGTCAACGTCTCCGACAACGCCTTCCTGAACCACTCCGCGCCGACCCCGTCCGGCTGGGGCTACGCGGTGTTCGGCAAGGTCGTCGAGGGCACCGAGGTGGTCGACAAGATCGCCGCCGTGTCCACCGGCAGCGCGGGCGGACACCAGGATGTGCCGACCGACGACGTCGTCATCGAATCCGCCAGCCTCGCCTGAGACAGGCCCGGCTCGGGTGAATCGGGCCGCGCCCCAACGGGATGCGGCCCGATTCCGGTATCACAGCGGCAGCAGGTGATGCTTGCGCGGATTGCGCGCCAGCGACTTGTCCCGCAACAGCTGCAACGCCTTACGCAGCTCCAGCCGGGTATCGGCGGGCTCGATGACCGCATCGATGTAACCGCGCTCGGCGGCCACCCACGGCGTCGCCATGGTGGCGTTGTAGAAGTCGATCATCTGCTGGCGCATGGCCGCCCGCTGTTCCTCCGGCGCGGCCGCGATCTGCTTGCCGCCGATCAGGCTCACCGCGCTCTCCGCGCCCATCACCGCGATGCGCGCGGTCGGCCAGGCCAGGTTGACGTCGGCGCCGAGCTGCTTGGAGCCCATCACCGCGTAGCCGCCGCCGTACGACTTGCGAATCACGACAGTCACTTTCGGTACGGTCGCCTCCACGTAGGAGAACAGGAACCGCCCCCCACGCTTGATCACGCCGATCTTCTCCTGCTCCACGCCGGGCAGGAAGCCGGGGGTGTCGACGACGAAGACCAGCGGAATCTCGAACGCGTCGCACAGCCGCACGAAGTGCGCCGCCTTGTCCGAGGCCCGCGCGTCCAGCGCGCCCGCGTAGACCATCGGCTGGTTCGCCACCACGCCAACCGGGCGACCGTCGACCCGGGCGAAACCGGTGATGACGTTGCGTCCCGCGGTCGCGCCGACCTCGTGGAAACCGCCGTCATCGAAGATCCGCAGCAGGATGTCGTGCATGTCGTAGGCGGCGTTGTCCGAGTCCGGCACCAGGGAATTCAGCTCACGGTCGCTCTCGGTGAGCTCCGGCTCCAGGCCAGGATTCACGATCGGCGGCAGTTCCTGACAGCTGGTCGGCAGGAAGCTCAGGTAGTCGCGCACCCATTGGAACGCCGACTTCTCGTCCGGCGCGACATGATGGATGTTGCCGTACTCCGCCTGGCTCTGCGCGCCACCGAGCTCCTCGAGGCTCACGTCCTCGCCGGTGACCTCGCGGATCACCTTGGGGCCGGTGACGAACATGTACGCCTCTTCGGTCGCCACCACCACGTCGGTGTTGATCGGGGCATACACCGCGCCGCCCGCGCACTTGCCCAGGATCATCGAAATCTGCGGCACCAGACCGGACAACGGCTCCTGCCGCCGGCCCAGCTCGGCGTACCAGGCCAGCGAGGTCACCGCCTCCTGCACCCGCGCGCCGCCGGAATCGTTGATGCCGACCACCGGACAGCCGACCTTGGCCGCGTACTCCATGATCCCGGCGACCTTGCGGCCGAACATCTCGCCGACCGAACCGCCGTACACGGTCTGGTCGTGCGAGAACACCGCCACCGGCCGGCCCTCGACCAGGCCGTGCCCGGTGACCACGCCGTCGCCGTAGAGCGCGGTCGGGTCACCCGGCTTGCGCACCAGCGCACCGATTTCCACGAAGGTGCCCGGATCGAGCAGCATGTTGATCCGGTCGCGGGCACTGGGGATGCCCTTCTTCGCCCGCTTCGCGACGCCCGCCTCGCCCGCCGGTTCCTGCGCGAGATCGAGTCTTTTGCGCAGGTCGGCGAGTTTCTCAGCAGTAGTGCTCACCGCTGCACCTCGCCGGCGCTCGGTCCCGCTGTGCCCACCGGCGCTGTGCCCATGGTTCGCTCGCGGCGCTCGCTCACGTGGCCCCTTTCGTCAGTCACCCCTGTGGGGTTATCACCGCAAGCTTCGCGGTGAGGTCGGCTCCGATCTTTCCGATCCGCGGTTCGTCGACGATCTGCAGATGGTCGCCCGCGATGTGGATGACCTCGAGCTTTGGAATGTATTCGTCCCAACCACCATTCGGGCGCCGATCGGCGAAACGAGGCTCCAGCTCGATCATGCCGTCCTGATAACGATCCGCGAGGTAGAGCACGACGTCACCGTCGTAACGGGTCGGCGTGGTCTTGGCCAGGTGCCTGCTCTCGATCCACGAGGTGCGCTGATGCTCGAGCACGCCGCCGGGAATCTTGGTACCGCTCATCTTGACCAGGTCGCTGATCATCTTGAACTGCTCTTCGTCGGAGGCCGCGGCCAGCGTCTCCAGCTGTTCGCGATCGAGCTCGCCCTCGACGCCGTAGGTCTTCTTGGCGAAGACCTGGTAGCGCTCGATCCGGCGCACCCGCTCCTCGGGACTGTTGTCCTCATCCTCGACCGGCAGCGCCAGGTCGATCAGGCCGACATTGCGTACATCCGCACCGTCGGCCCGCAACAGCTGGGCGACCTGTAGCGCGAACACCGCGCCGAGCGACCAGCCGTACAGGACGTACGGGCCGTCGCCCTGGATCTTGCGCAGCTCGGTCACATACTGCTTCGACCGCTCCAGGATGTCGCCCTCGACGCGCTCGAAGCCGTACATCGGAGTGCCCGCCGGAAGTCGCTTCAGCAGCGGCTCGTAGACCAGGGTGTTGCCGCCGGACGGGTGGAACACGAAGACCGGCACGGCATTCGAGCCTGCTTCGCGCGCCCGCAGCGGACGGATGAACCCGTCCACATCGGCGCCGCTGTCCTGCAGGTTGCGCACCACATCGGCGAGCTGCTCGATGGTCTCGCAGTCGAGCACGTCGTCGACGGTGACCTCGGCCTTGACCCGCTCGGTGAGCCGCTCCGCCAGCTTCTCGGCGACCGCTTCCTCGAGGATCGGCAGGGTGTTGAAGATGCCGCCCGCCGACTTGCCGGTGACGATCGCCCAGGTGGCGAAGGTCAGGCGCTCGGCGGCGTCCCGGGGCGGTACGTCGCCGTCATCGTCGGCGGCGGACGGCGCGCCGAACACCGGCTGCGCCGGTGCGGGAGCCGCCTGCGCCGTGAGCTCCTCGGCCGCGCCGACCACGGTGGTGTCCACCTTGTCGAGCGCCTGCTCGATGGCCGTTTCCTTCGCCTCGGCCGCGGCGGCCTGCTCGGCCGACACCGCGGCGGCGGGTGCCGTCGCGGGCGCGGCACCGGTGATGCCGGCGGCCGCCTCGGCCTCGGCCACGATCTCCGCGGCCTCCGCCTGCACCGACGTGGTCTCGATGTCCAGCGAAACGCCCTCGGTGCCTGCCGCTTTCGCGACCACCTCGGCGGGATCGGCACCGGCCTCGACCGCGGCCCTGGCGGCGGCGATGAATCCGCCGTCGACCACGATCTCTTCGCCCGCGGCCTGTCGCGCGGCGACCGCCTGCATCTCGTCGCGGTGCTCGACGGCGTAGCGCAGCACCTTGCCGACCTCGTTGAGGTTGGCGTCGCGCACGGCCTGGATCTGCAACTGCGGGATGTCGAACTCGTACTCCACCCGGTTCTTGATCCGCATGGCCATCAGCGAGTCCAGACCCAGCTCCATCAGCGGGATCTCCATCGGGAGATCCTCCACCGCGTAGCCCATGGACTCGGCGACGATCAGCGCGAGCCGGTCGTCGAGCGACTGGTTGCCGTCGGGATCCCACCGGTCGCCGAAGGTCTCCACCACCTCGAGGTCCGCGCCCGCCGCGGGCTCGTTCGCCGCGGCGGCCGGAACGGCCTCGACCGCAACCGATTCGGGCAGCGGCGCACCGGAGGTGACCACCGCGTCGAACAGCAACCGGAAGGTCGCGCCCTCCTTGGCGTGCACCTGCACCGACGCACCGCCGGGGTGCGGGGTGAGCGTGGTGGTCAGGGTGCCCGACGACGGAACGGCCGCGTGGGTGATCGAGGCACCCAGCGAGACATCGCTGAGCACCTGTGCCGCAGCGGCATTCACCAGCGCGGCGAGCTCGCCCGCCGCCTCGGCCTGCACCTGCCACGCGTGCCTGCCGTCCGGCAGCGCCACGTGCGCGCCGGGCGCGCCGGTGTTCCCGGTGGCGGCCAGCGAGACCTTCGGCCAGAACTCCTTGCGCACGAACGTGGTTCGCGGAATGTCGGCGTAGTCGCCCGGCGTCAGCAGCGAGGACAGGTCGACCGGATGGCCGTGCACGTACAGCTGAGCCAGCGCGCCGATCACGCCGGCCGCCTCGTCTTCCTTGCGCTTGAGCGTGGGGATGAGCTGCGCGTCGTGCAGGCCCGCGGCGAACGTGGTGCCCAGCACCTGCATCAGCGCAACGGAATTCGGCGCGAGTTCCAGGAAGGTGGTGTGCCCGGCGTCGACCGCCATCTTCACCGCATTGGTGAAGTAGACGCTGCCGCGCATGTTCTTGACCCAGTAGTCCTCGTTGTGCACCGGATCGCTGCCCGGACGGTAGAACTCGCCCTTGTGCACCGTCGAGTAGAGGCCGGTCTTCAGCTTGGTCGGCTCGATGCCGGCCAGCTCCGCGGCCAGCTCACCGAGCAGCGGGTCCATCTGCGAGGTGTGGCCAGCGCCGCGGGTCTGCAGGATCCGAGCGAACTTGCCCTCCGCCTCGACCCGCGCCACGATCGCCTCGACCTGCGCCTGCGGGCCGCCGATCACCGTGTTGGTCGGCGCCGCGTACACGCCGACCTCGACGTCCGGGTAGTCGGCGAGCAGCGCTTCGATGTCCTCGGCGCTCTTCTCGACGAGTGCCATGTTGCGCACGTCGTCGTCGGTGATCATCTGCTCGCCCTCGTACATCAGGCGCGAGCGCGCGCAGATCACCCGCACCGCGTCCTCGAGCGGCAGGCCGCCGGCGATGTAGGCCTCGGCGACCTCACCCATCGAGTGGCCGACCACCGCGTCCGGCCGCGCGCCGTGCGCCCGCAGCACCGCGGCCAGGCCGATCTGGATGGTGAAGATGCCGACCTGCGAGGTGCCGACGTTGTAGTCCTGGCTGTCGTCGAGGAACAGCTCGCGGACCGAGTAACCTGCCTCGTCCTCCACCAGCACGTCGACCTCGTCGACGGCCTTGGCGAAGATCGAATTCTCCAGGTAGAGCCGCTTGGCCATCTTGCGATGCTGCGCGCCGAAGCCGGAGAGCACCCAGACCGGCCCCATGACGGCCGGCGCGTCGGCGGTGAACACCCCGGCGCCCGGCTTGCCCGCCGCGATGGCGCGCAGGCCGGTGACGGCCTCCTCGTGGGTCGCGGCGAGCACCACGCCGCGCGAACGCCAGTGGCTGCGCTTGGCCAGCGACCGGGCCACATCCTCGAGCGAAACGTCGCGGCCCGCTTCGGATTCCAGCCAGTCGGCCAGTTCGGCGGCGGCCCGGCGGCGGCGCGAGGGCAGGTAACCGGAGACCGGCAGGATCACCGGCAGCGGCTCGGTCCGCTCTTCGGTCCATTCCGCCACGGGCGCAACGACTTCCGCGACCGGAGCCGCCATTTCCACGGCGGGCGCGGCGATTTCACCGGCCGGTTCGGCGGCTTCGACGACCGCGTCCGCCGTCGCGATCACGTCGGTGGTCTCGTCGTCGAGCTCGGCGGCGGCATCGATCGCCGCCGCCTCGGCCACGGGTTCGGCGGTCGGCGCGGCCTGCGCCGACGCCGGAACGTATTCCTGCACAACGACATGCGCGTTGGTACCGCCGAAGCCGAAGCCGGAGATGCCGACGGTGGCGGTGCCGCTGTAGCGCGGGAACTCGGTGGGCTCGACGACGACCTTCAGGCGCGACTGATCCCACGGGATGTACGGGTTCGGGCCCGCGTAGTTGATGTTCGGCGGAATGACGTTGTGCTGCAAGCCCATCAGCACCTTGGCCAGGCTCGCCACGCCCGCACCGGACTCCAGGTGGCCGAAGTTGGTCTTGGCCGAACCGAGCAGCGCGGGCTTGTCCTCGTCGCGACCGCGACCGACCACCTTGGCCAGTGCGTCGGCCTCGATCGGATCGCCGAGCGGAGTGCCGGTGCCGTGCGCCTCGATGTAGTCGACGGTGGACGGCACGATGCCAGCGTCCCGGTACGCCCGGCGCAGCACGTCGGCCTGGGCTTCGGGGTTCGGCGCGAGCAGACCGTTGGAGCGGCCGTCGTTGTTGACCGCGGAACCCTTGATCACGGCCATGATTCGATCGCCGTCACGCTCGGCGTCGGCGAGGCGCTTGAGCACGAACACGCCCGCGCCCTCGGAGCGGACCATGCCGTCGGCGTCGGCGGAGAACGCCTTGATCCGGCCGTTCTTGGCGACGCCGCCGCCCATGTCGAAGCCGAGGGTGGCCATCGGCGCCAGGATCATGTTCACGCCGCCGGCCAGTGCCACATCGGCATCGCCCTCACGCAGCGCGCGCACCGCCTGGTGCACCGCGACGATGGTGGACGAGCACGCGGTGTCGACCGTGACCGACGGGCCGCGGAAGTCGAAGAAGTAGGAGATCCGGTTCGCGATGATGCCGTTCGAGCTGCCCATGATGCCGTACGCCTGCGCGGAGGCGGGGACGTTCGGGCCCTGCTCAGCGCCGAGCCCCAGCGCGGAGATCAACATGAAATCGCTGGTGGACGAGCCGACGAACATGCCGACCGGCTGCCCCTTGAGTTCGCTCGCCGGAATCCGGGCGTGCTCCAACGCTTCCCAGGTCAGCTCCATCATCAGGCGCTGCTGCGGATCGACCCGCTCGACCTCGAGCGGGGACATCGCGAAGAACTCCGCGTCGAAGCCCTTGACCACGTCCTGGTCCAGGTAGCCGCCGAGCGTGTTGCCCTCGGCGATGGCCTTGGCCGCCGCCGGGTTGCTGGCGAACTCCTCCCAGCGCCCCTCGGGCAGCTCCCGGATCGCGTCGCCGCGGCCGATGAGGAATTCCCAGGTCGACTCCGGGGTATCGCCCGCGCCGGGCAGCCGGGTGGACAGGCCGACGATGGCGATGTCGCGTGCCTCGCCCGGCTGGTAGCCCTCGGTATAGAAGGCGTCGCCGGACGCGTCCTCGACGGGCTCCGGCTCACCATTGATGACCATCTCCGCCAGCGAGGCGATCGTCGGGTGCTGGAAGTAGGCGGTCGCGGTGAGCACGACGCCGGTCAGCTCCTCGATGTCGCCGACCAGCGCGATGGCGTCGCGCGAGGCGAGTCCGAACTCCTCCATCGGCCGGTCGACGGTGATCTGCTCGACCGGCTGATTGATCGCCTCGGCGACCCAGTTGCGCAGCCAGTCCCGCAGCTCGGCGACCGTCATGTCGGTCTGGGCGCCGCCGGGGGTGGAGGCGGCGACCACCTGCGCGGAAGCCTGGTCGGCGTCCGCGTCGGCGGGCAGGGATTCGGTCGTCGTGGTGGACGTGCCCTCGTTGTCAGCCATCAATTCCTCAAGCTACCTGTCTGCGTACCGGGTGTCGGCGTCCGAGGCCACCCCTGGGCAAT
The DNA here is from genome assembly GCF_042793755.1 of Nocardia sp. NPDC056564. Lineage (NCBI taxonomy): Bacteria > Bacillati > Actinomycetota > Actinomycetes > Mycobacteriales > Nocardiaceae > Nocardia > Nocardia sp. NPDC056564. The sequence goes on along the minus strand of NZ_JBHTUR010000004.1, from coordinate 656,321 downwards.
TACTCTTCCGGTGCATCGGGGAACGCCTGCTGGGTGTAACCACCCCGCAGCGTGCCCTCGAGGTAGGCGGCCTTGCAGGCCCGCCGGGCGATCTTGCCGCTGGAGGTACGCGGGATGGAACCCGCGGGGACCAGCAGTACGTCTCGAACGGTCACACCGTGCCGCGAGGCCACCGCGGCCCGCACCTCGTCGGCGATCGGCAGCGGATCCGCCTTGCCCGCGCCCGGACCACGCTCGGCCACGATCACCAGCTGCTCGGAGGCGTCGTCGGCGTCGAACTTCAGGCCGGAATGGCTGCCCTGGTCGAAGACGAGCGCGGGCAGCTGGTTCGCGGGCACCGAGAACGCGGCGATGAAGCCGGGACGCAGCGCCTTCGAGGATTCCTGCGCGGAGAACTCGAGATCCTGCGGGTAGTGGTTGCGGCCGTCGACGATCACCAGGTCCTTCACCCGCCCGGTGATGTACAGCTCGCCGTCCAGGTACACGCCGTAGTCGCCGGTGCGCATCCAGTTGGCGTCGCGGTCGGTGCCCTCGGCGTGGCTGCCCTCGGCCAACCGGTGCGGCACCTTGTTGCGGAAGGTCGCCGACGTCTCGTCCGGGCGACCCCAGTAACCGATGCCCATGTTGTTGCCGTGCAACCAGATCTCGCCGACCCGGCCGTCGGGCTGCTCGTGCCCGCCGTCGTCCTCGACGGTCTCCGGATCGACGATCACGGCCCACTGGGACAGCGCGACGTAACCGCAGGAGACCTGCGCGATGGCGTTCTCCGAACCCTGCTCGACCTTGACCATCCGGCCTGCGTTGAGCTCGTTGCGATCGACGTAGACGACCTTGGCCTCGTCCTCGGCCTTGGTCGCCGAGACGAACAGCGTCGCCTCGGCCATGCCGTAGCACGGCTTGATCGCGGTCTTGGGCAGGCCGTACGGCGCGAACGCCTCGTTGAACTTCTTCATCGAGGTGGTCGTCACCGGCTCGCTGCCGTTGATCAGGCCGATCACGTTGGATAGATCGAGCGACTCGCCATTCTTCGGCAGGCCGCGCGCCGCGGCGTGCTCGAACGCGAAATTCGGTGCGGCGGCGAAGGTTCCGGCGCCGTCGGACTGCGCGGCGAGTTCCTTGATCCAGCGGTACGGGCGGCGCACGAACGCGCTCGGCGACATGATGGTGATGTACTTGCCGCCGACCGCGGGCAGGATCACCGTCAGCAGGCCCATGTCGTGGAACAGCGGCAGCCAGGTGACGCCGCGCGAGTTCCAGTCCAGGTTGATCGCGTCGACCATCTGCAGCAGGTTGGTGCCGACCGCGCGGTGGGTGATCTCCACGCCGGCCGGGGTCCGGGTCGAGCCCGAGGTGTACTGCAGGTAGGCGATGTCGTCGATGGCGATGTCCGGGCGCACCCAGCCCTCGCCGACGCTGTCCGGGATGGCGTCCACCGCGATGATGCGCGGACGCTGCGCCGCGGGCAGCGACCGGAAGAACTGCCGCACACCGGCCGCCGACGAACTGGCGGTCAGGATGGCGGCGGGCTCGCAGTCGGCGAGCACGGCGTGCAGGCGGTCGGTGTGACCTGGCTCGTCCGGGTCGAACAGCGGCACCGAGATGGTGCCGGCGTAGATCGCGGCGAAGAAGGAGATCACATAATCCAGGCCCTGCGGCGCGAGGATCGCGACCCGGTCACCCGGGTTGGTCACCTGCTGCAGTCGAGCGGCCACCGCGCGCAGCCGAATGCCGAACTCACGCCACGTCAGTTCCTGCGCCTCGCCATCACGCTCACGCGAGTAATCGATGTAGCGGTACGCCAGGGTGTTCGCGTCGTTCCGGGTGTGCTTCTCGACGTGATCGACCAGGGTGTGATCCTCGGGAATTCGGATGTTCCCGGTCTCGTCCAGGTAGTCGTCGAAAGTCTCTTCCATTCCTTCTTCTCCTCCGAGGCACACGCAGCAAGACGGCGACAACGCCGTAGTTACCTGTGAGGCCCCGACTCGCTTTCGCCCGCGGGTGGCTCCAAGTGCCCGAGTCAGCCTGCAGTTATTGGGCGGTCTGCGCGGTGACCGCTATCGGCTAGATGTACTCAAACCAGAGTCATGTTACAGAGAAGCCCGGCTCACTCGTCTCGCAGCAGGGGAATAACGGGGGCGAATGCGTCCATCTGGGTGGGAAACACCCCGACATACGACATCGAGGTGAGTTGGCGCACACGGCGGATCTGCTCGGCGATTTCCTCGAAGCTGCCGATGGCCACGTAGGGCGAGTTCAGGATGTCCTCGACCGAAAGCTTCACGTCGACTTCGAGATCCGGGTGCAGACCTCGTTCGATCGCGGAAAGCGCCATCTCCGCGGTCTTCTCGCGATCGTCGGTGATGACGATGGCGGTGATCGCCCAGTTGAGCTCGATGTCGGCGAACCGGTCGCCCGCGGCCTCGCGGATCAGGTTCACCTTCTCGATCGTCTTCTCCAGGGTGATCCCCGACAAGAGGCCTTTACCGTTCTTCGTGGTCACCGGCACGATCGAGATGATGTCGGCATGCTTGGCGGCCAGCCGCAGCATCTTCGGTCCGCCGCCACCGGTGCAGAGCGGCGGGCGCGGACCCTGCCGCGGCCGCGGCGTGCCCTTGATCCCGCGCACCTGGTAGTACTTGCCCTCGAAGGTGCACTCCTGGCCGCGCAGCAGCACGTCCAGGATGGTCAGCGTCTCGTCCAGCTTCTCCAGCCGGATGCCCGGGGTCTCGTAGGGCAGGCCGGCCGCGAGGAACTCGTCCTGCTTCCAGCCCGCGCCGACGCCGACCTCGAGCCTGCCCTTGGACAGCACGTCGATGGTGGCCAGGTCCTTGGCCAGCACCACGGGGTGCCGGAAACCGTTGGCCAGCACCGACGTTCCGAGCCGGATCTGCTCCGTGGCCTGGGTCAGCGCGCCGAGGGCCGCGATCGGGCCGATCTGATCACCGAGGTGATCCGGCACGAAGAAGGTGTCGAAGCCGTATTCCTCGGCCTGCTGCGCCGTCTGGATGAACTTGCGGGCGCCACCCTCTTGCTTGTTTCCCTCGCCCGCTGCCCCGAAGCGGAAGCTGCGCGGCGGCGTACCGAGCGCGGTCAACTCACCGGCTGGTGCGGCGGCTTCTGTCATGAACTCATGCTCCTGGCTGTAAGGAAATTCGGGCGCGACGGTGCAGGGCGGTCCTACCCCGAACGCGGAGTGAGTGTTACCTGCGTCGCGATCACCAGCGGCACTTTACAGCGTCCTGCCCAATGGGAGTCGCGCTTGTCGGAGCAGTACTAGGTGTACTGCGTGCCGACCCCGATATTGTCTGTGACTTCTCACGACTCCGCCTCGCTAGCGCTCGGCTCCGTCGTGCGAAGACGCGCTGTGTCAATGGTCCGCTCGCTGGCGCTCGCTCACGAATGTGCCGGATGCGGCGCCGATTCGATCAGCCCGTTCGCCCAGTTGACGGTCCACTGGGTGGAGGTCGCGCCGCTGTCCTCGACGACGAAACCGTTGTACAGCGCGTGCACCGGGTTGCCCGCCGCGCGCACCAGGGCACCGACGCTGCCCATGATGTTGAACGGGCTCAAGGCCTGCCGCGGCGCGTCGCAGATCAGATCGCCCTTGGCACAGATGGAGAAGGTGCGCGGGGCCAGCTCGCCGAAGCCGCCGGGCCGCGGACCGGTCATCGTGATGCCGGGAACGTTGAGGCCCTTGAGCGCGACCTCGGCGCCGACGCCCGGCGGCACCGCGCCGACCTGGACGGCCTCGCCGGGACCGGTGTCGCCGGTGCGCCTGCCGTCGGAAATCAGCGTCACGCCGAGCACCTTGTCCGCCGGCACCGGCCCCTTGCCCTGGCCGATATCGGAGGCCACGTCGCCCGCGATCACCGCGCCCTGCGAGAACCCGGCGATCACGTAGGTGGTCAGCGGACAGTCGCGGTGGCGCGCGGCCAGCGCGTCGACCATCCGCTGGGTGCCCTCCGAACGGCTGGCGTTGTACGACGCCTGACCGTCCGGCGGGAGCGCGACCGGATTGGAGAACTGCGCGACGTACGGGACGGTGTAGACGTCCAGCCGTTCCTTCGGGAACTGCTGCCCGACCGGGTTGGAGACGTTGAGCATCAACGACGCCGGGTTCGCCGTCGGATTGTGCGGGTCGTCATTGCTGTTGGACTCCCAGGTGCCCGGCACCGAGATCATCTGCACGTCCGGGCAATCCGCCGACTGCGAGGTCGGCTCCTTCGGCGGCTTCGGACCCGGCTTCGGCTGCTTCAGCAGACCCGCAAGCAGATACCACAGCAGCAACGCCACGATGATGATCAGCACCGGGATCCCGATCAGCAGGAGACAACCCGCCGGCCTCGACCGGCGAGTTCCCGAACCGCCCCTGGCGTTCACTTGCAGTAGTTCTGCTTAGCGGCGCTGATGTACACCTGCCCGGCCTTCTCCACCGGCATCTTGGCCGGGTCGAAGGACGGATCGGAACCGGCCATCGCGGTCACGAAGGTCATCAGATCCTGATCGGAGGCACCGGACGCGGTGCCCTGGCAGACATAGTTCGCCACGCTCAGCGCGATATCCGGGGTCGACGGGGTGACGCCCTGCTGCTTGAGCGAATCGAGGTACTTCTTGTCCTTGTCGGTGAGCTTCGAGGTGTCCGCGGGCGGCGGGGTGTCGATCGGCTGCGGCCGCTCGGGCGCCACCGTCTCGGCCGACGGCTGCTCGGGGGCCGGGGCCGGCGCGGGCGCCGGGGCCTGCTGGCCCGGATCGGCGCTGGTGCTGGACGCCGCGGGCGGCTGCGTCGCCGCCGTGGTGCGGGTCAGCGTCGGCGTGCTCGACGCGGTCGAGTCGTTGCCGCCACAGGCGGCGAGCAGGCCGGTCGCGGCGATCGCCACAACAACGCCGAATACCTTGCCACGGGTCCTCTGCATGAATTCTGTCCTCGATCTGTTCGCAAACGGGGGAGGTCGCCCCCCAACATAGCTGTGTTATTTGCCGCGCGGGCGCGGCGGGTTCGCGGCCCCCGGGTGTCTCGCGTCCGAGCGGTCGAGACTCGTGCCTGCGGCACATGCGCTTCGACCGCTCGGACGCGAGACGGGCCGCGAACGGGTCGCTCGTAAGACTCGCTCCGTTGGGGTTGGGCTGGGTGGTCAGTCTCGGCTTGGTGTTAGCCCGTGGTGAGAGTGATCAAACTATTACAGGCCGTGGACTTCTGGTTTGCCGTCCTTGATGACGATGAAGCCGGTTTGGAAGTTCTGCTGTACGCCGCCCGGGACCGGGAACTCGTCGCTGATCGGGTAGCCGAGCTTGCCGTTCTCGTAGCCGAGGACCTGCCAGGCGTCCATGATGGGGCCGTTCTTCACCGACCAGGTGCCGGACAGCGGGCTCCAGTAGATGTTGCCGCCCTCGAAGCGGCTGTAGCGGCCGAGGTCCTTGGCCGGCTGCTCCTCGACGGCGGGGAAGCCGAGGAAGCTGTTCTCGTAACCCATTTGGGCGTACTTGCCCAGGATCATGCCCTGGACTCGGTGCACGCCGGTCTTGGCGCTGTAGTAGAACGGGCCGTTCTCGAAGGACTGGACCGCGCCGTCCCGGTTGGGGGTCTTGACCTCGGGTGCTACCGGGTAGCCCGCGGGACCGCCCTCGTAGCCCTGCCTGCCCCACTCGTCGAGGATGGCGCCGCGCACGACCTGGGCGCCGGTCTGCGGGGTCCAGTAGAGCGAGCCGTTCTGGAAGGTCTGCATGCGGCCCTTGCCGTCGGGCAGCCCGCGTTCGTCACCGGTCGGCAGGCCGAGCGGTCCCGCGGCGCCCTGCGCGGCCTGGTATCCGCCGCCGATCATGCCGCCGACGGGATGCGCGCCACCGGCGGGGGTGAAGTAGACCCGGCCGGCCCGGAAGTCTTGCGCCACACCGCCGGCCACCGGGTATTCCCCGGACAGACAGTCGCCGAGCCAGTTGTTCGCGGCGGCCACGGTGGCGATCTGACCGCCGACGGTGCAGGCCGCCTTGCCCGCGTCGACCCCGAGCGCGGCCGCGGCCTGGGTCCAGGACTGGCGCATCTCGAAGTCCCAGTAGGGCCACGAGTGCGTCCCGGACGGGCGGTAGTTCACCTGCGCGGGGATGGCCAGCCTGCCGAGCTTGGTGACGAAGTTCTGCGAGGTGAGCCGGGACAGGATCTCCAGCCCCATGCCCGCGTAGTTGGTGCTGACCCCGGGGATGCCGGACGCCTGGTCGAACGGACCGGTGGCGCCGCTGCCACTGGAGACGTAGAGGGTGACCCCCTTCAACTTCTCCGCCAGCGTGTACGGGTCGTGCGCGGCCCATTCCGGGCTGGTCGGCGGGCCCCACATGGCGCCGGTGTCGAAGCCGCCCGCGTCGCGCATGGCGAACTGGATGGCCTGCGGCATGCCGATCGTGGTGGTGGTGAGGAAGCCGGAGTAGGACGCGGCGAACTTGGCGAAGCCGGGGTTGCGCGCGGCCAGGAACATGGCCGCCGTGCCGCCCATCGAAAGGCCCTCCAGGGCACGCACATCCGTGGCCCGCCAGTCGCTCTCTAGCAGCGGCGGCAGTTCCTTGGTCAGGAAGGTTTCCCACTTGTAGGTCTTGCCGTTATCCGGCTGGATCCAGTCGGAGTAGAAGCTGGACTGGCCGCCGATCGGCAGCACCACGGTGACATTCTTGTCGGCGAAGAAGTCGACCGCGCCTGCGTCCTTGGTCCAGCCGCTCTCGTCGTCTTGGGCGCGCAGGCCGTCGAGCATGTACAGCACCGGGAAGCGCGCGTCGGGACGGGTGGCCCAGTCCCGGGCGAGCAGCAGCTGCACCTGGATCGGGGTGGCCATGGACGGCGAATTGATCCACAGGGCAACCCGGCGGTCGGTCAGCCAGATCACCCGCTGGATGGTCGCCGGGGCGACGGCGGCCTCCGGCGCCACGGGCGGGGCAGGCTGCGCGGACGCCGGCGCGATGCCCGCGGCCAACGGGATCACCATGGCGGTGGCGAGCAGCATCAACCGCCCGCGAGTCGGACGAGCGCACCGACGCTCGCGTCTCCCCCATCTGCCGCGCCGAATCCCTGCCACAAGAGCTTTCTACTCCCGTGCGCGCCGTGTTCCGGGGAGGACACGCACGATTAGAAAATCGCCATGTTCGTTTTGCGAGCTCGCACAACGCATCCGGTGGTGGCCGCGCCCCCGGTGTCCGGCGAAACCGCCTGCCCCGAAACGCAACTCAGGCCGTACCCCGCGGGGTACGGCCTGAGTGTTGGGTCAAGCAGCGATCACCAGGCGCCGGTGGCGTCCAGGATGCCGTTGCGGGACTTGAACAGCTCGCCCTCCCAGTACTTCCAGGAGTGCGTGCCCTGGGCCGGGAAGTCGAACGTGGCCGGGATGCCGAGCGAGGCCAGGCGAGCCTGGAACGCGCGGGTGTTCACCAGCGAGAGCGCCTCGAGCGCCATCGCGTTGCCGGTGTTGAACACGCCGACGGCCGAGTTCGGGTTGTCGTACTGACCCGGCAGGCCGCTGGCCGCCGAGATGTACATCGGCAGACCCTTGAGCTGCGGCGCGAACACGAACGGGTCCATGCGCAGCCACGCGGGGCTCCACGGGGCGGCCATCGAGTCGACGTTGTAGCGTCCGGCGTCCAGCATCGCGACGCGGATCGCCTCACGCATGCCCGGCGCGGAGATGTTCAGGTAGCCCGAGTAGGAGGCGGCGTACTTGAACTGATCGCGGTGGTAGGCGGCCAGCGCCAGCGCGCCACTGCCACCCATCGAGAGACCGGCCACCGCGTTGTTGGTGCGCGAGACGCCGTAGCCCTCGAGGAAGGCCGGAAGTTCCTTGGTCAGGAAGGTTTCCCACTTGTAGGTGACCTTCTGGCCGTTCAGGTTGCTCGGCTGGTACCAGTCCGTGTAGAAGCTGGACTGACCACCGACCGGCATGACCAGGGTGATGTTGTCGCCGCCGAACTGCTGCAGCGCGTTCGTCTCGAACGACCAGGCGTTGCGATCGTCGCGCGCCCTGAGTCCGTCGAGCAGGTAGAGCGCCGCGTTGCCGCCGCGCGATGCCCACTGCACCTGAACCTTGATCGGCCCCATGCTGGACGGGACCATCAGATCTTCGAATCCACCTGCGGGGGCACGCAATACCGGAGCGTGCACCGGCGCCGCGGTGGCGATCGGGGCAGCCACACCGGCGGCGATCGGTAGCGCCAACGCAGCGGCTCCGACAGCCAGAATTCGATTACGCCAACCACGAGGTGCGCCTCGCCGTCCCGATTTCGTTCTCATCGGCGCGGCCGCCCTGCCGAAACGCATGAATCCTGCTCTCTTTCTGCTTTTCTGCCTGTTGTGGTGCGGTCGGCGACCCGCGAGGGGCGCAACCACACCAGTGCTGCCAACGAGTCGCACACCGCCGCGCACCGGACCCCGACATTCCGGCGCAGACGACTGCGAAACAACGATCTGGTCACACTTGCGCTCGCTGGACGATATTCGACACCCGTGGCCTTAGCAAGACCGAGGCAACCTGGTGGCCGAAATCCGCCCGTACGCAATCTGTGATGGTGCGGTGACCCTATCGCGTTCCCCCGGTGATTGTCGTGCCGGAGCACCAAATTTTCACCTGATGGCGGGAAGTGTCAGCTCAACCTAAATGGGCGCTGAGGTCGGGCAGCATCTGGAACACCTGGTCCTGCCAGTAGTTCCAGCTGTGCACGCCGACCGGAGTGTAGACGAACACCGAGTTGCTCGGTCCCAGACTGTTAATCCGAGCTTCAAAGCTGCGGGTGTTGGCGAGCGCGATCGTTTCCAGCGCCATCGCGTTGCCGAGGTGGTACACGTCGATCGGACTGTTGATCACGTCACGCGGCCCGTTCAGCCCGTTGCCGGAGGCGATCCACAGCCGAGTTCCATTGTCGCGCAACAGCGGCGCGAACATGAACGGATCGTTGCGCAACCAGCGCGGGTCCCATGGCGGACCCCACATCGCGTCGATGTTGAATCCGCCCGCGTCCAGCATGGCCAGCCGCAGCCCCTCCTTCATGGCGGGCGCGGAGATGTTCAGGTAGCCGGAATACGAACCCGCGTAACGGAACTGGTCCGGATGGTAGGCGGCCAAGGCGAGCGCCGCGCTGCCGCCCATGGACAGGCCGAACACGCCGTTGCCGCGCGGATTGAAACCGAGCCGGTCGCGCAACGCCCAGCGCAGGTTCTCGGTGAGAAAGCTCTCCCAGGCATAAGGCTGCTGCTGGCCGTTGGTATTGCTCGGCGCGACCCAGTCCGAATAGAAGCTGGACTGCCCGCCGACCGGCATCACCACATTGATGTTCCAGCGCGGGAGCACCCTGGAGATGTCGGTGTCGACCTCCCAGCCGCTCAGATCGTTGCGGGCGCGCAGCCCGTCCAGCGCGTAGACCACGCGCCGGGTGTTGCCGTCCAGGGCACGGAAGATCCTGGTCTTGATCGGGCCCATGCTGGAGTCGACCCAGAAATCGTGCCCGCTCGGGTCGAAGCCGGCCCGCGCCGGTGCGGCGAGGGCGCCGAGCGGCAGCACGAGCGCGAGCGCCAACCCCGCGACCGAGCGCCGCAGCCAGCGGCGCTGCCTCGCTTCCGGACCACCGGCAACCGTTCCGCTTACTCCGTCTGATCGCATCGCTTCGACCTTTCGCCCGGGCGATCGCCGTTGATCGCCACCGTGGAGCAGGTAGATCGACACTCGGGCATCGAACGCTTCCTGGGCGAAGTCGTCGGGCCTATCGCTCTTCTATAAGCACTTATTCGAGCAATAGCCGTCGGAAAACGCGGCGCGATGCCGGATCGTGACGAACAACCAGCGATTTACCGCAGCCGAGTTCCAGTCGAACGACAACACCGCGACAAGATCGCGATTCGTTCGCCAGCGATCAACCAGACAATCATCGCGCGGATATCCGCGGACCGGGTGAAAACAACAAACCGCCCGGCGCATGGAAGCGCCGGGCGGTCGGTGTACGACGAATTCGTCAGCCGATATTGGCGGACATGTCCGGAATCATCCGGTAGGCCTCGTCGGTCCAGTTGTTCCACGCGTGAATACCGTAGGCCGGGTAGGAGTAGACGGCATTGCCGCCGCCCAGCGTCGACATCCGCACGTTGAACGCGCGGGTGTTGGCCAGCGCCAGCGCCTCCAGGCCCATGCCGTTCAACGTGTTGAAGCTGGGGCCGTCGTTGGCCGTCGGCAGGCCGCTGGCCGCGGCGATCCACAGGCGGGTGCCGTTGCGCACCAGGTTCGGCGCGAAGACGAACGGATCCATGCGCAGCCACTGCGGGCCCCACGGCGGCGCCATCGAGTCGACGTTGTAGCCGCCGGCGTCCAGCATGGCGATGCGGATCGCCTCGCGCATGCCCGGCGCGGAGATGTTCAGGTAGCCGGAGTACGAGCCGGCGAAGCTGAACTGGTCCGGGTGGTAGGCGGCCAGGGTGAGCGCCGCGCTGCCACCCATGGACAGGCCGAACACGCCGTTGCGGTTCGGGTTGAAGCCGAGCCGCTCCTGCAGCGCGTTGCGCAGGTCGCGGGTCAGGAAGGTCTCCCACTGGTAGCGGTAGCTCTTGCCCGGGCCCGCGGCCAGGATGTTCAGCGCGCCGGAACCGGAGGACGAGCCGGTGCCCGCCGGGATGCCGGCCAGCTCGCTCGGCGCGTTCCAGTCGGCGTAGAAGCTGGACATGCCGCCGACCGGCATGACCACGTTGATGTTGGCGTCGGCCAGGACCGCGGGAACGTTGGTCTCGATCTCCCAGCCGTTCAGCGTCTCCGGCGCGCGCATGCCGTCGAGCACGTAGGCGACCCGGTTGGTGTTGCCGTCCCTGGCGCGCAGCACGCGGGTCTTGATCGGGCCCATGCCGGAATCGACCCAGAAGTCGAACGCGCCGGGGTCCATGCCCGCCGATGCGATGGCACCACTGCCTGCTGCCGCGACACCGAAGGGCAGCAATAGAGCCACAGCGACCCCGAGTGCGGACCGCTTCACCCACGAACCAGTCGCTCCGGACGTACCGGATCTACCTTTCCAGCGGGCAATTCGCATCTAACTCGACCTTTCGTTCGGGCGGCCGGGGGGCAAACAGCTAGCGATCTCTACCGGCCCCCTCTGCGGACACCGAGTGCCGCCGTCCACCGAAACCGGACGAATCGACCTCTGTGCATGTTCTTCGTGTATCAATCGGCATCGGAAGCTTATATGTTGCTGGAAAGTGACTCATGCCACAACTCGCCCGCCGCTACCCCTTCTCATTCGTTACCGAACACCGTTTGGACGCCTGACAGACGAAAAGACCGCCCGGCGCACTCGGCGCCGGGCGGTCCGTCGAACCGTTTACCCGTGCATCACCCGATATTGGCGGACATGTCCGGGATCATTCGATAGACCTCGTCGGCCCAGTAGGTCCAGTTGTGCACACCGACGGCCGGGAAGTCGTAGGTGGCGTTCCCGGCGCCCAGCGTGGCCATCCGGACCTGGAACGCGCGGGTGTTGGCCAGCGCCAGCGCCTCCAGCCCCATCGCGTTGACGGTGTTGAAGCTCAGGCCGTCCGCGCCGCTGGGCAGGCCGCTGCCCGCCGAGACCCACAGCCGGGTGTTGTTGGCCTTCAACCGCGGCGCGAAGACGAACGGATCCATCCGCAGCCACTGCGGCCCCCACGGCGGGGCCATCGCGTCGATATTGAAGCCGCCCGCGTCCAGCATGGCCACCCGCAGCGCCTCGCGCATGCCCGGCGCCGAGATGTTCAGGTAGCCGGAATACGAACCGGCGTAACGGAACTGGTCCGGATGGTAGGCGGCCAGGGTGAGCGCGGCGCTACCGCCCATGGACAGGCCGAACACGGCATTGCCGTTCGGATTGAAGCCGAGGCGATCCCGCAGCGCGTAGCGCAGGTTCTGGGTGAGGAAGGTTTCCCACTTGTAGGTATTGGACTTGCCCATGCCCGCGGAGCCGGACAGCAGGCCGGAGCCGGAGTTGGCGGAGCCGGTGGACGACGAACCCGCGCTGCCGAGCCCGAAGAAGTTGCTCGGCCCGGTCCAGTCGGCGTAGAAGCTCGACGGACCGCCGACCGGCATGACCACGTTCATGTTCCACTTGGTCAGCTCGCGCACGACCTCGGTGTCGATCTCCCAGCCGTTCAGATCCGGCCGGGCCCGCATGCCGTCCAGCGCGTAGACCACGCGACCGGTGTTTCCGTCGGCAGCGCGGAACACCCGGTTCTTGATCGGCCCCATCTCCGAGTCGACCCAGAAATCGAAGCCGTCGGGATTGAATGCCGCCGACGCCGGTCCGGCCGGGCCTGCCACCGACACCCCGAGCGGCAGCAGAATCGCCATCGATACCAGCGCCGAACGCTTCAGCCACGATCCGGCTCTTCGAGTATTCAGACGCCCGAACACGCCTCGCATCAGTTTCGACCTCTCGTTCATGCAACGGCATCGACCGTTGTCTAACGATGACCCGCCGATGCCTACCTAGTTGACGTCATGACGGGCGTTCTTTCGCAGCCTAGCGCGTCATCGTGACAGTGGCGTTATCGAACCGAGACAGAGGGGTGTACGCCAATTTTGTGAAACCTGCCCAATGCACCACCGGGTCCCCCTGTGAAGGGGGACCCGGTGTGGCTGTTGATCTTTGCCGCGCTAGCGCGGCGCCGGTGCGGGCTTGGGGAACGGATCCACCAGGCCGCAGCGTTCGATCTCGTACTTGGGCACCCGGTCGATCCGGTACTTGGCGAAGGTCAGCGCGTGCTTCAGGTTGTGCCGGAAACGCTCGAAGGTGAGCGGGTCGCGGTAGGAGATCTGCAGCGCCTCGGTGGCCGGGCAGGACATCGCGGTGCGCGCCTGGGTCACCCACTTCTCGTCCAGGTACCAGGGCATCCACGGCTTCTTGTCCACCATGCCGGTGTCCACGATGACCCAGTCCGGGTAGAGCGCCTTGTCGTGCCCGATCCGGCCGTCGGTGAGCCGCTCGGTGTGCGCGGCGAGCGGATAGGCCAGGCCCATCTGGTCGATGACGCGCACGTTCAGCGGAACGTTCATGCTGGTCATGCCGAGGTTGAGGAAGTAGACCGTGTGCCCGGCGCCGCCCGCCGGAATCGGTTGCGGCGGCGGCGCGATGTACCAGAACATGAACGACGGCGAGTTCAGCAGCAGGCCGCCGTTCGGCGTCTCGGCGATGTTGTCCACCATCGGCCGGATGCGCGGGTAGTCGAGGTAGTCCTCGGCCAGGATCGGATGATCGTGGCCGGTGTTGAGCACGTAGTAGACCCGCTCGTCGACGATGCCGGTCGAGGTGATCTTGGTGCCGGACTTGATCGCGGTGGTGTTCGCGGCGAACAGCGCCCAGCCCGCGGTGCCGAGCAGCGCGAACAGCACCACGGCGAACGACCAGTCGGCGGCGGTCGCGGAGCGGAACCCGCCGGCGGGCAGCCGGATCGGCACCACGGCGACGGGCAGCAGCAGGAGGAACAACTGCGCCAGCAGCATTCGGCCGTGCATGAAGTCGCCGCCGACGCGCAGCGCGTAGACGGTGAGGATGAATCCGCTCAGCAGCACCAGCGTGACCACCGCGGCGGGCGAGCGCAGCCACTCGCGGATCCGGCGCGCGTTCCAGCGGGACTGTTCTTCCGCGGCGGCGTGCCGCCCGGCCGGATCCGCGTCCGCCGCAGGCTTACCGCGCGCCGCGACGACCCCGGCGACGAGCAGCACGAGCAGCGGCACCCACAGGTAGTACGGCCCGACCAGATCCCAGAGATAGATGAAGCCCTGATGCCACTTGGCCCCGCCCGCGTCCTTGGCGACCGCGGTGTTCGGGTAGGGCAGGCCGTAGTAGCCCATCCGCCAGATCTGGTAACCCATCGGCACCAGACCGGCGGCCGCGATGATCAAGGCGCGCAACCCGATCGGGCGCAGCTTCGATTCCGGCATCGGCGCGATCACGATCATCAGCAGCGCGAGGCCGCCGACCAGCGTCATCTCCGGCCGGATCAGCGGGGCCAGTCCGGCCAGGAACACCAGGCCGAACAGCCCGGGTAACCGGACCCGCTCGGCCTGGCTCCAGCGGATCAGCTGCCACCACAGCAGGCCCAGCCAGCAGATCACCAGGCAGCTCTCCAGCCCCGAGGTGACATAGTCGCGGGCCGGCGGAATGGCGATATAGACCAGCATTCCGGCGGGCAGCAGCAGCGCCGACTTCGGGCCGCCCCACAGCCGGCTCGCGCCGAGCATGGCGAACACGACCGCGGCCAGCGACAGCGTGAACGCGATGCCGAGCACCACGTACTCCAGTCGCGCCTGGGTCAGCCAGCTGAAGAACCAGACGATGTAGGTCCACGCGGTGCTGGTGTTGGTCTCGACCCGCTCGCCCTCGTTGAACACGGGCCCGTTCCCTGCCAGCAGGTTGCGCACGGTGCGCAGCACGATCAGTCCGTCGTCGGCGATCCAGCGGCGCTGCCAGCCGCCGACGGCGAAAAGGACCACGGTGAGCGCGATCCCACCGACGAACGTGGCGCGGGATAGCAGGGCGTACCGCGACACCGAGCGGGCCGGCTGCACGGCCGGCCCCTCGTTCGCGTACTCCGCTTGATCCACTCCCGCTACCAACATCTCGTCAGGTGAGATAGACAGCGACACCTACCGCTCCGATCCAGGCGATTGCGAGGAACTGAAGGACTCGGTCCCCCAGTGCGATCTCTTCGGGTTCACCGGCCTCGCCGCCATCGACGTCGACCGCGTAACGCAGGATTGCGATGGTAAACGGAATCATCGAGATTGCGAACCAGTTGGTGTCTTTCAGGTTGTCCTGCTGGAACGCCCACAGACCGTAGAACACCACGACGGCGGTGGCCGCGAGGGTCCAGATGAACCGCAGGTAGGTCGGCGTGTAGTACTCGAGCGACTTGCGGATCTTGGCGCCCGTGCTCACCGCGATCTGCAATTCGGCGTAGCGCTTGCCCGCGGCCATGAACAGCGAGCCGAACGCCATGATCAGCAGGAACCACTGCGACAGAACGATGTTCGCGGCCGCGCCACCGGCCACCGCGCGCAGCAGGAAGCCGGAGGACACGATGCAGATGTCGAGCACCGCCTGGTGCTTGAGCCCGAAGCAGTAGGCCAGCTGGATGCCGATGTAGATCGCCATCACCACGGCCAGGTGCCAGGACGCCAGGAACGACCCGGCGACCGACGCGACGAGCAGCGCGATCGACAACGTGTAGGCCAGGTTGACCGGGACGACGCCGGCCGCGATCGGCCGGAATCGCTTGGTCGGGTGCGCCCGGTCCGCCTCCACGTCGAGGGCGTCGTTGACCAGGTAGATGCCGGAGGCCGCCAAACAGAACACCACGAAGGCGATCCCGACATGACCGAGCACGTCGAGCTCGTTGGCCGTGCCTGCGGCCAGCGGAGCGGCGAGCACCAGGACGTTCTTGACCCACTGCCGCGGCCGGACGGCCTTGATCAGCCCGCCGACCAACGTCTTCGGCGGCCCTTTGACAACCGCCTCAGCTAGGTCGGCACCAGTCGGCTCTTCGCTCATGTCAACCAAGGCTCTTTCTGTGGCGGTCATCGAGTCTCTTTTCGGTGGCAAGCACAACGGCGGCGGACGCGGCACCGAGCGCCGAACCAGCGAGCACATCGGAGGGATAGTGCACCCCGAGTACGACCCGGGAAAGCAGCATCGGTGGGACGAGCACCGCAGGCAAGGGTAGCCCGGTCAATCTGCCGAGCAACACCGCCGCCGCGGTGGTCGACGTCGCGTGCGAGGACGGGAAGCTCAGCTTGCTCGGCGTCGACACGTTGACCTGCACCGACGGATCGTTGGGGCGGGGCCGCCGGACGATCCGCTTGATCACGATGGATGCCGCGTGCGCGCCGACCGCGCCGACCGCCACACCGGCCCACTGCCTGCGCCGCGGCTTGTCCACCAGCCAGCCCGCCGCGGCGATGCCGACCCAGCCGAGCGCGTGCTCGCCGAAATGCGACATGCCGCGCGCCGCCTTGATCACCTCCGGGGTGGCGATCCGGGTCTGCACCGCGTTGATGATCTTCACCTCGGCCGGCGCGGGCTCGGTCGACGGCACCGCGGACACCGGTCCGCCGTGGCCGTTCGTGCTTTGCAGCGGCTTGTTCACCGCGGTGTTGTCCGCGAGGCTCACTTGTCCCCATCCTTCGTCTCGGCGCCGATGCCGAAGGCGTTTTCCCAGGCCGCGGTGCTGGTCAGCTGCGGGTGGGCGGCGCGGTAGCGCTGCTGCATCTCGGGGAAGCGCGCGGCCAGTTCCTTGCGCAGGCGCAGGGCCTCCTTGAACAGGCCGAGGGCCTGGCGCGGGTCGCGCTTGCGGTAGACCACGCCCCGGCCGTCGGCGGTGGTGACGGTGACCCCGTCGACCTGCGAGAGCAGGAACCAGCGCGCGTCCAGCGTGGGCACGTTGAGCTGCGGGACCTCATGGTGCCGGGTGTGCGCCGGGCGGAAGTTGTGCACGACGCCCTTGGCCAGCCGGACCACCTTGGCGATCGGGTTGGCCGGCTCGCCGACCGCGCCGACCTCGAGGTGGCTGGCCAGCGGCAGTTCGGTGGACGACGGCAGGATGACCGCGTCCGGGTACTGCTTGCGCAGCGCATGCACCGCGCCGAGCGCGCTGGGCAGCAGCTGGAACAGGCGTTCCGGGCCGGCCAGGAAGTCGCGGATGGCCAGGTTCTGGATGGCGACCGTCGAATACTCCAGGCAGAGCAGGTGTTTCAGGGTCGCCTTGACCGTGTTGACCACCATGCCGCGCCCGTTGCCCGGCATGTGCAGGGAGGCGACGACCAAGCGGTTGCGCAGGTGGAAGTACGCCTGCCAGTCGATGGCGTCGTCCTTGTCGCTCCACGCCATGTGCCACACCGCGGCGCCCGGCAGGGTGACCGTGGAGTAGCCGTGATCGCGGGCGCGCAAGCCGTATTCGACGTCGTCCCACTTCAGGAACAGCGGCAGCGGCTGACCGATCTCCTCGGCCACCCGGCGCGGGATCACGCAGGTCCACCAGCCGTTGAAGTCGACGTCGATGCGCCGGTGCAGCAGCTTGGAGTTGTCCCGGTCCTTGAGCGGGTACTTGGAGAAGTCGTGGTCGTACTCGACGTTCGGCGCGGAGGTCCACATGAAGATGCCGCGGTCGACGACCTCGCCCATGCTGTGCAGGTGCGAGCGCTCCTGCAGGTTCAGCATCTGCCCGCCGACCAGCATGGGCGACTTGGCGAACCGGGCGAAGGCCAGCGCGCGCAGGATCGAGTCCGGCTCGATCTCGATGTCGTCGTCCATGTAGACGATGTACTGGGCGTCGGTGGTCTTGAGCGCCTCGTACATCACCCGGCTGTAGCCGCCGGAGCCGCCGAGGTTGGGCTGGTTGTGGATGGCCAGGCGGTCGCCGAGCGGCGCGGCGGCCTCGGCGAAACCGGGCTCGTCGACCACCTTGCGGTTGCCCTGGTCGGCCACGATGACCGCGGCGATCTTGTCGAGCACCAGCGGGTCCGAGCCGAGTGCGGCCAGGGTCTTCACCAGGTCGGTCGGCCGGTTGAAGGTCGGCATGCCGACCGCGATGGTGCCCGCGTCGGGCGCCTCGATCGGCGCGTACCAGCCACCGGACAGCAGCGTGACCGCCGTGTCGGTGGTGATGTCGAACCAGATCCAGCCGCCGTCCTCGAACGGGCCGAGGTCGGTCTCGAACTCGACGTACACCGACTCCGTACCGGGCGCGACCGCGAACTCCTTGCCCTGCACGTGGATTCGCGAACCGTCCGCCTTCGAGCGGTACACGTCCACCCGGCCGTGTCCGGCCAGCTCCAGGCGCAGCACCACCGAAGGCAGGATGCTCCAGCGCCGCCAGTAGCTGGCGGGCAGTGCGTTGAAGTAGGTGCAGAACGACACCTCGGACTCCGCGCCGATGGACAGCGAGGTGCGGGTGGCGGCGTGCGCGCGCTTGGCGTTGGTCTTGGATTCCTCGACGTAGAGCGTGCGCACGTCGAGCGGCTCACCCGGCCGGGGCAGGATGATCCGTTGCAGCAGCGAGGTCGCGCGGGTCTCGGTGGTCATGTCTTCCAACAGGGATTGGGAGGTCATTCTGCACTTTCGTCAGCGAGCGGCGCACCGGACTCCAAGTGCGGGCGCAGCACATTGTCGAACATGCTGAGCGCACTGCCGATGGCCATGTGCATATCCAGGTACTGGTAGGTGCCGAGGCGGCCACCGAAAAGGACCTTGTCCGTTGCGGTTTCCTTCTTCGCGAGCGCGCGGTACGCGGCCAGCTTGGCGCGATCCTCCGGCGTGTTGATCGGGTAGTAGGGCTCGTCGCCGGTCTGCGCGAAGCGGGAGAACTCGCGCATGATGACCGTCTTGTCCTTCGGGTAGTCGCGCTCCGGATGGAAATGGCGCGGCTCGATGATGCGGGTGAACGGCACGTCCGCGTCGTTGTAGTTCATCACCGAGGTGCCCTGGTAGTCACCGGTTTCGAGCACCTCGGTCTCGAAATCGATGGTGCGCCAGCCGAGCTCACCCTCTTGGTAGTCGAAGTAGCGGTCCAGCGGGCCGGTGTAGACGACCGGTGCGTCCGGATTCGCGGCGCGCAGTTCGTCGCGCACGTCGAACCAGTCGGTGTTCACCCGGACCTCGATGAGCTCCGAGGCGGCCATGTTCTCCAGCCACTTCGTGTAGCCCTCCTTCGGAAGGCCCTCGTAGGTGTCGTTGAAGTAGCGGTTGTCGAAGGTGTAGCGCACCGGCAGGCGGGTGATGTTGCCCGCGGGCAGTTCCTTCGGGTCGGTCTGCCACTGCTTGGCGGTGTAGTCGCGGATGAACGCCTCGTACAGCGGGCGGCCGATCAGCGAGATCGCCTTCTCCTCGAGGTTCTGCGCGTCCTTGGTGTCGATCTCCGCGGACTGCTCCGCAATGAGCGCGCGCGCCTCGTCCGGGGTGAAATAGCGGCCGAAGAACTGGGAGATCAGGCCGAGGCCCATCGGGAACTGGTAGGCCTGCCCCTTGTGCTTGGCGAAGACCCGGTGCTGGTACCCGGTGAACTCGGTGAACTTGGTGACGTAATCCCAGACCCGCTTGTTCGAGGTGTGGAACAGGTGCGCGCCGTACTTGTGGATCTCGATCCCGGTATCCGGATCCGGCTCCGAGTAGGCGTTGCCGCCGAGGTGGTATCGACGATCGATCACCAGCACGCGTTTACCGAGCTCGGTAGCGGCGCGTTCGGCGACGGTCAGCCCGAAGAAACCGGAGCCGACGACGATCAGATCGAACTGAGAGGAGGAGTTGGCGGAGTTACCCGGGGACGATGCGACGGTCACGGGAGCCCAGAGTATCGGAAGTCCGCGCGGGGTCTGGGTGGAGTCGCGCGGGGCACAGCGCGCGGCCGGGTTCGCGCACGTTTTCCCGCCCGAGCCGTCCGGATTTCGCCGGAAGTTTGCCGAATAGTGGACTTGACGGAAATGCGGGCGCTATTGAATGGACGGTTCTCGGTAATCCGGCGATTTCGGATGGACGGGCGAATGTGTTCCGGCGCCGAGGCCGAACATCGCGCCGAATTCCCGCACGCCGGGTTCGGCGTGCGGGTGGTTGCCGGATCAGTCCGGGAAACCGACCTCGACCTCGACCTGGTCGCGAGCGGTGTACATCCGCCAATAGTGTTCACCGAGTTCGGCATTGTCCATGCGGGTGATCTCGAGGTCGGCGGGGAACAGCTCCGGATGTTCGTCGACCAGCTGTTCGGCCCTGCTGTTGCCGATGAGCACGCCGATGTTCAGCAGGCCGGCGTAGACACCGGTGCCCTGCAGCTCGATCGCGAGCTGGTGGATGTAGCCGCGCTGGGCGGCGAGGGCGACGCCGAAATTGGACAGGAACGGCATCGGGTGGCGGTCGGAGGCGCCCGAGGAGAACAGCAGGGTGCCCTCGCCGCGTTCGATCATCGCGGGCGCCAGCGCGCGGGTCATCAGGATCGGCGAGTAGAGCTTGAGCGCGAGCGGGACGCGCAATGCGGGCACATCCACCTCGAGCGTGGCGGGGATACGGTCCACCGGGTCGCCCGCCGCGCCGTGCATGGCCACGTCTATCCGGCCGAGGGTCGCGCCGATCCGCTCGATCGCGGCGTCGATCTGGGCCGCGTCGGTGACATCGGCCGGAAAGGCGGCAGCCTCGATGCCCTCGGCCGCGAGTTCGTCCGCATGCCGCTGCGCCTTGTCCGGGTTTCGCCCGATCACCGCCACCCGGAACCCCGCGCGCCCGAAGCGCCGCGCGGTACCCATACCGAGTCCGGGGCCGAACCCGAATATCGCGATGGTCTTCGACATGCCTACCTCACTAAGTTGAGCAGTGGTTCAAGTTAGATGTCCGACGGTAGCATTAACTTGAACCTATGCTCAACATAATTCCGGGGCCGGATTTGTAGGATCGGCGAATGCCCGTGGACAAGCCGTTACGCAGCGATGCCCGCCGCAACCGCGACGCGCTGGTGACCGCCGCCCGCGAGGTCTTCGAAGAACGCGGCCTCGACGCGCCGCTGAAGGAGATCGCCGCTCGGGCCGGCGTGGCCATCGGCACCCTCTACAACCGCTTCCCCACCCGCGACGACCTCATCGCCGCCGCCGTGGAGGACCGCATCGAGGCGGGCGGGCGCATCGCCGAGGAAGCGCTCGCGATCGACGACCCGTGGGACTCGTTCGTCTACCTCGTCGAAAAGGTCTGCGAACTCCAAGCTTCCGATCGACTGCTCAGCGACCTGGCCGTCCGCGCGGCCCCGAGCACCGCGATCGCGAACGCGCAGGAACACGGTCACGGCATCATGCGCCGGATCATCACCCGCGCCCAGCGGTCCGGCGCGCTGCGCGCGGACTGGGTGCTCGAGGACATCGCCTTCATCACCTGGTCGCACACCAGGATCCTGGAGGCCACCGCCGCCATCGCGCCGACGGCCTGGCGCCGCCATCTGGCATTGACCCTCGACGGCTTGCGCGCCACCGCGGCCCACCCGCTGCCGGTGCCGCCGATCACCGAAAGCCAACTGATGCAATCGCTTCGGGGTCAACCCGAAGGCGAGGCGTAGCCGCCGAAGTCAGCGACCCGAACCGACCACCGGTCAGGGGCGCCGGGGTGGGTAGTGCATCGGGGCGGGCGGCTGCTGGATGTACGCCGGCGGGGGCGGCGAAACGCCGGGCCGGGTCAACGCGAATACCAGCGCGACCAACCCCAGGGCGGCGCCGCCGATGATCAGGTAGGCGGGGAAGGAGGCCCCGACGGCCAGACCATGGTCGCCGCCGTAGGTCACGCCCACCAGGCCGCCGAGGAAAACCCAAGCGCCGCCGATGATTTCCAGCGGCCTGCCGATCGGCTTGCCGATCATGGACAACAGGCTGCCGACGGCAAGCACCACGGCCATCAGTGCCGAGACGATCAGCAGGACCTCCAGCACCGCGTGGAAATCCGACGCGGTCTTCCAGGCGTCGTAGGCGTCGTCGGTGACCTTCGGCTTATTGTTCCGGTCCGCTATCCGGTAGTGCTGGGCGGCGAGGAACGAGCCGGAGCAGGCCAGGGCCGCACCGAGCCACGCCGACCCGATCGTGATCACGGCGATCAGGCCGCTGTGCGCGGCCGCCGGAGTGCGTGGGCCGCCATATGGATTGGTCATCGAACCCCCCTCTAGGTATCGGGCGAACCTTACCGTGCGGGCGGCGGTCGTTCGAGTCGATGCGGGTGCCGGATGCGGCAGCGCGGCCGGGCTAGGCGTCGACGGAGCCGAAAGTTGCCTGGTCGTCCTGGATTTCGGTGCGTCGAGGCGGCGAGTAGGTCACCCAGCGGGTGGTGCGCTCGGACGACGCCAGGAGGAAGATCACCAGCGGCAGCACCGCGGACACCAGCGAGGCGATCCACTCGCGATGCAGCAGGGCGGTCAGCGTGCCGATCAGTCCGTCGAAGTTGGCGTTGACGATCTCGAGCGACCGCCGCTGCTCGGGCAGCCAATCGATGCCGTAATCGGGCTGGTAGTCGACCAGCGCGCAATAGAGGGCGACCAGCGCGGCGACGGTCAGCAGGCCCGAGGTGAGGATGAGGATGTAGCGGCCGGTCTCGTCGCGGCGCAGCAGCTGGATGGCCCCGTAGATCAGGGCGATGGCCGCGAGCAACCCGCCGAGCATCGAGAAGATGGCGAAGGATTTGTCGACGTGCGGGCCGTCGCGCAAGGCGCTCAGCACAGTTCGCTCGCCCCACAGGTTGAACAGCCCGGCGGCCAGCGCCAGCACCCCCGCGGTGGTCGCGACCACTCCGCTCGGCCCGGCGACCCGCGACCTCTCCCTGGCGTATGTCATTGCTCGGATGCCCTCTCTCCGCCGACGGCCGGCACGCATTCAGTATGCGTACCGGCCGTCGGTTGGGCGTGATCTAGAGCTGTGTCTCGGCGTAGACCTTCATCGCGTCCCGGACGAACTCCGCGGTGCCCGCGCCGTGCACGTCGTAGTTCGCACCGAACCGCGGGTCCGCGACGTACATCTCGCCGAGGCCGATGAAGGCCTCCTTCACCACGGTCCGGCCCTGCCAGCCGTCGCCGATCCAGGCGCGGTGCCGGGCGACGATGGCCTGGACCTCGGCGTTGTCGGGCGCCAGCCCGGCGGCGTGCGCCCGGCCGTAGTCGGCGGCGATGTCCAGATGGGTCTGGAAATGCGCCTGCTGCTGGGCCGCGCTCATCGAGCGCCACCACTTGTCGCCGCTCTCGTAGGCGTCCTTGCCCCAGCGTTCGATCACCTCATCCTTGTACTGGGTGTGGTCGAAGCCGTCGAAAACCTCTGCAGCCATGAGTTGTTCACCTCTTTCCGTCTTCTGCAGCGTGGTCTGTACCGACGAGATCTGGCGCCGGATCCGATCCTGTTCCCGCCGCAGCAGTTCCAGGTGCGTGCGCAGTGCGGTACCGGTGTCCTGTTCTCCGGCAAGCACTTCGGCGATGACCGGAAGGCCGAGGCCGAGCTCTCGGAGCAGCAGGATGCGTTGCAACCGCAGCAGGGAGTCCTGGTCGTAGTAGCGATATCCGTTGGTGCCGATCCGGCTCGGCGGCAACAGCCCGAGCTGGCCGTAGTGGCGCAGCGTGCGGCTGGTGGTACCGGCCGCCTTGGCCAGATCCTGGATGGACCATTCGGTGCTCACGACCTGTTCTCCCTTCTCATCTCGTCGGTGTAACCAGCATGCAAGTTGACGCTACGTCAAGGTCAACCCCGAATATCTGCAGTTCAGCGGGCCGGCACCAGAACCGGCTCGGCGGGCGCGCCGACCACGGGCGCGGGCTTCGGCCGTCCGGCCAGCTGGCCGTACAGGGTGCCGCCGAGCGCGATCACCAGGCCGGCCATTTGCAGCGGTCCGAGGGCCTGACCCAGCGCGATCCAGCCGATCACCGCGGCGGACACCGGGCTCAGCAGCCCGAGGAACGCCACCGAGGTCGCGGGCACCTTGGAGATTCCGCGGACCCAGAGCCAGTACGCGACGGCGGTGCCGATCACGGCGAGGTAGAGGTAGCCACCGATCGCGCGGCCGTCCAGCGCCGGGGGCGCACCCTCGACGAGCACGGCCAGCGGGAGAATGAACAGTCCGCCTGCGGTGAGCTGCCACCCGGTCAGCGCCAGCGGGCCGACCCCCTCGGGCCGTCCCCAGCGCTGGGTGAGCACGGTGCCCGCGGCCATGAACGCGGCACCGGCCAGTCCGGCGATGACGCCGAGGGTGTCCAGCTGCGCGTTGGCCTTCAACACGACGAGCGCCACACCGAAGACCCCGATCAGGCCGGCCAGCACCTTGCGTCCGTTGGGCTTCTCGGCGAGTACCACGGTCGCGAAGCCGAGCGCGAACATCGGCGCGACCGCGCCGAGCACGCCGGCCACCCCGCCGGGCAGCCGGTACGCGGCGAGGAACAGCAGCGGGAAGAACGCGCCGATATTCAGGACGCCGAGCGCGGCGGCGCGCCCGATCCAGATGCCGCGCGGCAGCACCCTGGTGATGGCGAGCAGCGCGAGACCGGCGGGCAGCGCGCGCATCAGCGCGGTGAACAGCGGGCGGTCCGGCGGCAGGAACTCGGTGGTGACGGCGTAGGTGGAGCCCCAGACGATCGGGGTGAGGGCGGTGAGCGCCAGGGTGCCCGCGTAGGAATTTCCGCTGCGCGGGGTGGTGCTTGTGGTCATGTCGTTCGCTCCTCATTGATAATCTCAACGTTGAAATATCTACTCCGGTGGATACCTTAGTGTCAAGTAGATCAACATTAAGATTCTTAGCATAGAGAGGAGCGGTCATGGCGGACGCGGTGGACCTGTTCACCCAGCACTGGAACCGGGAACGGCCGGAGGTCGATGTCTCGCCGATGGCCGTGATCGGCCGTATCCAGCGCCTGGCTCGCCTGTTCGAGCATGAGCTCAAGCAGTTCTTCGGCCAGTTCGGCATGGAGTTCTGGGAGTTCGACGTGCTCGCCACGCTGCGCCGATCCGGCGGCGACGAGGGACTCACCGCCGGCGCGCTGATCAAGGTGGCCATGGTGACCTCGGGCGCGATCACCAACCGGATCGATCGGCTGGTCGCGAAGGACTGGGTCGAGCGCATGCCGTGCGCGACCGACCGCCGGGTGATCCGGGTGCGGCTCACCCCGGCGGGTCGCCAGATGATCGATGACGTGCTACCCAAGCACATGGAGAACGAGCAGCGGCTGCTCGCGGCGCTGAACCTGGAGTCGCGGGAGCAGCTTGCCGGATTGCTGCGAACACTCGCGGAATCGCTCGGGGATGGTGCGCCGGACTGATCTCAGCAGCCCGGTCTGGGCGGACATTTCCGGCGCTCGACAGGGCTATATCGGTGCGGCTCAACGAGAAATGTCCGTCTAGGCCGGGTCGCCGCCGTACGTCACCGGCGCGCCGGCAACGGACTGCTCGTCGCACGCCCCGACGGGATCGGAATCCCCGGCGTCGGACGCGGTGTCGGCGTGGCCGCGGTGGTCGGCGCGACCGTGCTCCCCGGCGACACCGACGTCGCGGGCGGCACGAAGCCGACCGGCGGCGCGGACTCGAACACGGTCGGCACACTCACCCCGGACGGAATCGACTCGGGCACAGGCACCGGGCTGACACCGGTCGGCGCGGGCTCCGGCACCGAGGGCACACCACCATCAGACGGCATGGACTCGACGTTCGTAGGCTCGTCCGGCTCGGATGGGCCCGGTTCGAACACAGTCACTACGCGCACACCTGCCGGAGCGGACTCGGCCTCCGACGGCGCATTCGGATCGGATGAAATCGACTCGGGCACAGGCAGTGTGCCGGCATCGGCCGCAGCGTCGAAATTCACGACCGCACCCCCCTCGGATGGCACCGGCGTAGCGCCGGGAACCGACCGGGCCAGCGACGGCGTACTCGCCCCGGACGGAACCGACTCGGGCACAGGCACTCCACTACTCGACGGCGCGAGCTCCGCCACGCTAGACGGCGCGACGTCGAGATTCGCGGGCCCACTCGCATCGGCTGGTACCGGCGCAGCGCCAGTACTAGCCGGGAAAGACTCGACCGGCGATGAGATGCTCACGCTGGCCGGAACCCGCTCGGCGACAGGCGCTCCGGTGACATCGGATGGCACGCGCGCGGGTTCGGGCGCCGCGGGGATTTCCGCGGCCGGTGGCTCGGGCACTGGCATCGCGTTGACACCAGGCGATCCCGATTCAGGTACCGGCGGCGCACCCGCAGCAGAAGGAACCGACTCGGGCAGCGGCGGCGCGCTCGCGCCGGGCAACGCAGGCGCGGACACGGTCGGAACGTTGCCCGCCGACGGAACCGGTACGGGCGCAACAGCACCCGGCGCCGGCGGCACACTCGCACGCTTCGGCGCCTGCGGATCCGGGACCAACTGCAACAACGTCGTGAAGTCGACGACCTGCGCACCGAGGGTCTCGGTGTAGATGATGACGCCGTTGGTGAACATGCGATACGTTCCGGCATGTTCCGGCAACGCCATCTCCGGCCCGAGCGGCTGCCCGACTTTGCTTGCCGCCCCACCGATTCGCCGATACTCCACCTCGATCGGCGATTCGCCGACCGCGACCTTCGTCCGCGGATCCACCGGAGCGGCGGGCGCATTGGGCGCGATCTCGCTCAGCGCCGGCCCGACCTCGAAGGTGTAGATGTCGGCCGGTTCGCCGCCACCAGGCGCGGAGGAATACTCCGACCGCAGGATTCGCCCGTCCCGCAACAGCACCGTTCCCGCGGTGGCCACCACGGCGGCGGCCGCGCGCGGATCCTCCTTCGCGGTACCGGGATACACCTGGCAGTCGGTGGTGTCACAACTCTGCGCGTACGGAAAACGGTGCTCGGCAAGGACATACGAGCGCGCGGCGATCGCCTGCGCGCGCAACGCCTCGCCCCCGCCCTGGTCCGCCCAGTTCGCCTGCACCTCGGCCGGGATGACGCCGAGCAGGTAGTCCTCCACGTCGACCCGATTGACGGTGCGCGCCGCCCCGTTCTCCGTCGCCACCCCGAGTGCGCCGCGATAGCCCGAACCCCCGCACAGCGTCAGGTGCTCCGCGGCGGGACGATTCGGTTCGCGGTTGACCGGATAGACGAACGGATCGTCGGTCGCCGCCTGCCACAGCACCTCCCCGTCGCACCCGACGGTCACCACCACGTTCGCGCCGCCGGTGGGCAGCGGCGTCAGATGCGCGGCCTGGCCGGCCTCGACGAACTGCCCGGCGACCCACAGGCCGGCGCCCGCGTAGGTGTCGAGGGTCGAGTCGTCCTGGGCGGTCAGCCGGATCCCGACGGTGTTTGCCGCGACGGTGCCGAGCGTGGCGCCGGGGTAGTAGTGTCCGAGGATTCTTTCGGCGGTCCAGCCCTCCTGGGCGTTGGCGAACGCCCCGAGCTGGCTCATGCCGCGCCCGTGGCCGGGCCCGGCGACGGTCCGATACGGCGTATCCCCCGGCCATGCCCACAGCACAACCACCGCGCCGACCGTCAGCGTCACACCGCCGGTGACCAGCACCGATCGCATGGATAGGGCAGGTTGTCCCGGCCCGCGCGAGCGCTGCCCCCGGCGTGCCGCTCGTTTCGCTCTGCGCGCGGATTTCACCCGCATTCGTGCTCCCCCCGTGCTCTTTCGTTCCGGTGCTGTGGTGCGTCGCATCCGTTCACTCCCACGGTATTCCGGGGCCGGGTGGATTGGATACCTGTCGGCATGTCGTTCCATCCGGCCGCATTCCGAGAGCTACATTCGAGCAATCACATAATCCTCAACCAGAGGTTTAGATATGTGACAGTTGTGACTATTGTGATCGTTGATACATCAGGAAGCAACCCTGGTTTTGCACACGATCACTGGTTCGACCTGAATGGAGACGCTCGTGCCCTACCGCAAACCGAAACGTTCCTACGTCCTCCCGGTTGTCACCACGCTTGCGGTAGCGGCCCCGCTCGCGGCGCTCACAATGAGCGACTCGCCCGACTATCGCGCGACCACCGGCACCGAATTGGCCGCGGTACCGGCGCAGCTGGCCGAGGTCGTGCTCAACTCCGCTCCCGACATCGTGCTTCCGCTGCGCGAACTCACCGGGTTGGATCTGCCGGATCTGCACCTGTCGGACCTGCGCATGCTGCCGCTACCCGCGTCGATTCCCATTCCGGACGGACTACCGCTGCCACCAGGTGTGCAACTACCGAAAGAAATTCCGCTACCGAAGCTGAATGGTCCCCATCCGGCCACCCCCGGCCAGCAGAGCGCACCAGGGCCGAACACCGCGCCTGGATCGAACGCCACTCCCGGGCAGGGCCTCGCACCAGGGCAAACACCATTCCCCGGGCAGGCCACCGCGCCAACTCAGAACAGTTTTCCCGGGCAGGCGATTACGCCGAATCAAAACAACATTTCAGGCCGCGCCGCCCCGAACAATTCGCCTGGCCAAGCCGCCGCCCCGACCCAGAACGCCATTCCCGGGCAGGCCATCGCGCCAGGCCAGAACACCAACCCGGGCCAAGCCGCCGGGCCGGTGCAGAACTCCATCCCGGGCCAAGCCTCCGCGCCGGTGCAGAACCCCGTCCCTGGCCAAGCCTCCGCGCCGGCGCAGAACCCCGTCCCGGGGCAGGTCGCCGCACCCGGCCAGATCCCCGGTTCCGCGCAGACCGCACCGGCCCCCGCTCAATCCGCCCCGGGCGGTGCGCGTTTCATCGCGGATCCGAGCCACCTCGAACCGGGCACCACGCCCGATACCCCCGCGCTGGCGCCCGGCGCGGTCCCGCCCGAACTGACCGATCAGGTCGGCGCGCAGGTCAAGGAACTGTCCCGGGAAACCCCGTTCAGCGTCGTCGCCCTCACCGCGGCCGACCTGACGAACACCAAGGCGATGCTGCGCGCCCGGCAACCCGACGGCAGCTGGGGTCCCTGGTTCAACGCCGAACCGGTGGACACCCGCCGCACCGATCGCGCCGCGGCCGGCGGCAAGACCGGCACCGAGCCGCTCTACGTCGGCACCACCAACGCGGTACAGATGCTGGTCACCCGCAAGAACGCCGCGGCGAGCGCAGCCGACGACGCCGTCGCGCCGGACCCGGCGGCCCAGCCCGCACCGCGTTCGGACGATCCGGCCCAGCTGTCCGGCGTCGACCTCACCGCCGTCCTGATCGATCCGGGCCGCGGCGCCATCGACGGCGCGCTGCACAAGGTCGCCGCGCCCGTGCCCGGCGGCGGGCCCAAGGTGATCTCGCGCGAGGGGTGGGGCGCCGACGAGAGCATTCGCTGCGAGGAACCCACCTACGACGACGGACCGGGCAAGGACGGCCTCGGCGGCATCACCGTGCACCACACCGCGGGCCGCAACGACTACACCGAGGAAGAGTCCGCGGGCATCGTCCGCGCCATCTACACCTATCACGCGAAGACGCTGGGCTGGTGCGACATCGGCTACAACGCCCTGGTCGACAAGTACGGCCAGATCTTCGAGGGCCGCGCGGGCGGACTCGATCGCGCGGTGCAGGGCGCGCACGCCGGCGGGTTCAACGAGAACACCGCGGGCGTCGCGCTGATGGGCAACTACACCTCCGACCCGCCGACCGAGGAGTCGATCGAGGCGATCGGCAACTTCATCGGCTGGCGCGCCAAGATCGCCCATCTCAACCCGCAGGGCAAGACCGTCATGTACTCCGAGGGCACGGAGTACACCTCCTACGCCATGGGTCAGGCGGTGAGCCTGCCGATCGTGTTCGCCCACCGCGACGTCGGCAACACCACCTGCCCCGGCGACGCCGCCTATGAGCAAATGGATCGAATTCGGGAAATCGCCGCGAGTGTCGCGGGCGGCGCCGGGGTCACGAACAGCGGAACCGGCGACAGCACCGACAGCTACGCGAACAACGGGACCGGCACCGACGGCACCGCGAACAGCCCGGCCCCGCAGGCCGCGCCGCGGAACAAGCCCGACCTCTCCGCGCTCGCCGCGCTCACCAAGAAGCTTCTCGGCATGGTGAACGAGAACCCGATCGCCAAGCACTGGGCGGACAGCGGCGGTCCCCGTGGACCGCTCGGTGCCGCGCAGACCGAGCCGCTGCCCGCGGCCCAGGGCCAGCAGTACGCCAAGTTCGCCAACGGCTACGTCTACACCGCGCCCGACGGCAAGGTCGTCGAGGTGCTCGGCAAGATCCTCGACCGCTTCCTGCAACTCGGCGGCGACGCCGGCGTGCTCGGCCTCCCGACCGGCGACGCCTACAACGTGCCGAACGGCCAACGCGCGGACTTCCAGTACGGCTCCCTGATCCTCAACCAGGTAACCGGCATCGTCACCACGGTATGGAAGACCTACAACGACACCTACCAGCAGAACGCAAGCCGCCCCGCCCCCGCACCGGCCCCTGCTCCGGCCGGCACCCCCGCGCCCGCCGATTTCCCACCCCCCGCCGAACCCCCGGCCCCCGCACCGCAACCCGACGCCCTCCAATTCCCCACCCCCGAGGACTTCCTCCCACCCCCAGCCCCCGAACCAGCAAGCTGAACCAAAACCACCCACCCGGAGCTCGCCGCCGTGATCCCCCCACGGCCGCGAGCTCCGATCACATTCCCACCAACCACATTTCCTCGCCCACCGCGCACAAGGCAAATTCATTGCGGTGCAGGCAAATTCGTGCGCAACACATTGGATTAGCGCACGAGATCAGATCCACCAGCGCTCGAGGATGCGGGCGACGCCGTCGTCGGAGTTGGACTCGGCTACCTCGTCGGCGGCGGCTTTGGCTTCGGGGTGGGCGTTGGCCATGGCGACGCCGTGGCCGGCCATGGTGAGCATGGGGACGTCGTTGGGCATGTCGCCGAACGCGACCATGTTCGCGGATTCGACGCCGAGGCGCTGGGCGACGATCGCCAGGCCGGAGGCCTTGGTGACGCCGGGCGCGGACAGCTCGATCAGGCCGTGCTCGGTGGAGTAGGTGATGTCGGCGCGCTCGCCGATCAGCGGGGCGAGCACGCCGCGCATGTCGGAGCTGCGGGCGCCGGGTAGTCGGATCAGCATCTTGATCGCCGGGGCGTCGATCACCTCGTGCCGGGCGACCGTGGTGTCGTCCGGGTTCAGCCAGGCGTGCTCGTAGAGCGGCGAGCTGACGAACTGCGGGGTGACCGCGTCGTGCGCGCTCTCGCCGACCCGCTCGGCGGCGAGCCCGCACCCGGGCAGCGCCGCCTCGGCCTGGTCCGCGATCCAGGACAGGGTGGCCACGTCCAGGGTCATGCTGGCCAGCACCCGGTCGGTGGCGCTGTCGTAGATGACCGCACCGTTGCCGCATACGCACAGCGGCGCGTAGCCGAGCCCGTCGACCACGGGGTCGATCCAGCGCGGCGGGCGCCCGGTGGCCAGCACGAACGGCACGCCGTCGCCGATCAGCGCGTCCACCGCGGCCTTGGTGCGCGCGGTGACCCGCTCGTCGTGATCGATGAGGGTGCCGTCGACGTCGGTCGCCACCATCTTCGGCTTGGGCAGGTGCAGGAGGGTCACCTATTCCATCCTGCCGGACAACCGTCTCGCAGTGGCGGGGGTACCACCAGGAAGGTGGTGATCGGTCGATACCCGACTGGGCGGGCTACGCGGACGGCGGACGCCACACGGTGTCGTCCGCGGGTTCCGGCGGCACCGAATGCGGTGGGCGCAGCACCGTTTCATCGTTGCGCCCGATGGAAGCGGGCGCGTCGGCCGCCGCTGATTCGGCCCCCGGCCACGCGGCCTGCTCTTTCGCGCCCACGTCAGCTGCCTGCGCGCGGTCACCCGCGGCCGACGGGGGCTGTCCCTCGACCGGTGCCGAAGATCCCGCCTGCGGAGGCGAGCCCCAGGCCGCCTGCGACCCGCCCGCCGCCGGCTGCCCCCACACTGCTTGCGGTACGGACGACTGCCCACCGGCGGGCGCGCCCCAGGACGACTGCGCTGCCCCGGGAGTCTCCGGCGAGAACGCTTGACCGGCGGACCCGGCCTGATCCAACTGCGACCCGCCCGGCGCGGGCTGCCCCCACGCGGCCTGCGGCGGCGACTGCTGCCAGGGCGTTTGCCCGGCCTGCGGCACACCCGGCGCAGGTTGTCCCCAGGGACCTTGCGGCTGCTGTCCGTTGACCTGATCGACCGGCGGTTGCGGCCACACCTGCGGTCCCGGGTAGGGATATCCGTACTGCTGCGGCATGGTCGCGACCGGCGTGTGCGCCAGCCAGCGGCTCGTCATGGGCAGCAGCGCGAGCACCGCGGTGGCGATCGGGAAGATCAGCCCGAACAGCCCGCTGGCGCCGCCGCTGAGCGTGCCGCTGAAGCTGTCCGTGCCGTCGAACGACCGCACGATCGCGAAGCCCACGATCTCCGCGACGATCACCCCCACGCACCCCACCACAACGAGCAACCGCCCGAACGACTTCCGGCTGAACATCCCGATCGCGCCGACCCCGAGCACGATCGCGACCACCAGCGAGATGGCCCCCGACGCGATCGCCCAGGTCTGGAACCAGTCCTCGGCGAACAGCCCGGTCGTGTCGTATTCGTCGAGCTGCCAGCCGATCAGCCCGAACGCGAGGCTGATTCCACCGCCGAGCAATTGGCCGACCGCGCCGACACACGCGAGCACGCCCGCGGTGATCGCGGTGGCCCCGCTCGGCGCGGGCATTCCGGTCGAATATCCCGGATACGGGTTGTATCCACCGGGATATTGCGGATAGTTCATGACTCCCCCTTGGTCGCGCCGAACCGACCGCGTGCGCGTGTGCCGCAAGAATAATGGACGTGCCCGGCCCCGCGTGCCACGCGCGTCCGGGTCATCGTCCTTATGATCAGGGGCTAATACTCGACGCTGGTCCGTCCAGCCGAAAGACCACGAGGACTGATGACCGGCTTCCTGCTACGACGCGCGCTTCACTATGTCGTGCTGTTGCTGCTCGCGTCGTTCCTGACCTTCAGCTTGGCGTCACTGACGTTCCGCCCGCTGGACAGCCTGGAACAGCGCAATCCGCGCCCACCGCAGGCGGTGATCGATGCCAAGGCCGAGGAATTACACCTCAACGACCCGATCCCGCAGCGCTATCTCACCTGGCTGAAGGGGATACCGCAAGGCGATTTCGGTAAAACCCTGGCCGGTCAGCCGGTGAGCCAGGAACTGCCGCGCC
The DNA here is from genome assembly GCF_042793755.1 of Nocardia sp. NPDC056564. Lineage (NCBI taxonomy): Bacteria > Bacillati > Actinomycetota > Actinomycetes > Mycobacteriales > Nocardiaceae > Nocardia > Nocardia sp. NPDC056564. The sequence continues at coordinate 623,696 of NZ_JBHTUR010000004.1, read as the reverse complement.
GGGTGGCGGTGAGTTTGCGCCTGCTGATCATCGGATCATTGGTCGGCACTGTGTTGGGCGTCCTGATCGGTGCCGCCGGAGCGATCCGGCAGTACAAATTCAGCGACTACTTCACCACCGTCATCTCGCTGCTCGTGCTGAGCACGCCAGTGTTCCTTCTTGCGACACTCTTGAAATACGGTGCGCTGGAAATCAATTCGCTCACGGGCTCGCAGATATTCCTCTACACCGGGGAGACTTCGGCGAACCGGATCGACGGGTTCTTCCCCCAGCTGCTCGATCGGCTCCAGCACCTGGTGCTGCCGACGGCCGGTCTCGCCCTCGGCGGCATGGCGAGCTACAGCCGCTACCAGCGCAACGCCATGCTCGACGTGCTGCAGAGCGATTTCATTCGCACCGCCCGCGCCAAGGGCCTGACCCGCAGCAAGGCGTTGTACAAGCACGGCCTGCGCACCGCGCTGATCCCGATGGCCACCCTGTTCGCCTACAGCCTGCTCGGGCTGATCACCGGCGCGACGTTCACCGAGAAGATCTTCGGCTGGCACGGCGTCGGTGAGTGGCTGGTCGATTCGATCAACGCCCAGGACCTGTACGTGGTGGTCACGGTGACCGCGTTCGCCGGACTGGTGGTGCTGGTGTCCGGCCTGCTCTCCGACGTGGTGCTGGCGATTCTCGATCCTCGGGTGCGTGTCCGGTGAGGGAGCGCAGCGAGCGAACCATAAGCACAGCACCGTCGGTTACGACGGAGCCGAGCGCCAGCGAGGTGCAGTCGTGACCGAAGCGGAAATCATCGTCCAGGGCGCCCCCGAGCCCGCCGCGGCCGGGCGCAGCAAGCTGGTCCTGCGCCGCTTCCTGCGCAACAAGCCCGCGGTGATCGGGGCGGTCATCCTGATCCTGCTGTTCGTCCTCAGCTTCGCGCTGCCGCCGCTGCTGAAGTACGACTACCAGCAACTCGACTACACCTCCCTGCTGAAGCCGCCCAGCGGCAAGCACCCGTTCGGCACCACGCAGATCGGGCAGGACGTGCTGGCGCAAACCCTGCGCGGCATGCAGAAGTCGCTGCTGATCGGCCTGTGCGTCGCGCTCATCTCCACCACCATCGCCGCGACGGCGGGCGCGACCGCCGGGCTGCTCGGCGGCTGGACCGACCGGGCGATCATGTGGCTGGTCGACCTGCTGCTGGTGGTGCCGAGCTTCATCATCGTCGCGCTGTTCGCGCCGCGGACCAAGGGCAGCGGGTCGATTCTGCTGCTCATCCTGCTGCTCAGCCTGTTCGGCTGGATGATCAGCGCGCGCATCGTGCGCGGCCTCACGCTCAGCCTGCGTGATCGCGAATTCGTCCGGGCCGCACGGTATATGGGCGCGCCGACGCGCACGGTGATCGTCAGCCACATCCTGCCGAACATCGCGTCGATCCTGATCATCGACACCACGCTGGCGGTCGGCGCGGCGATCATGGCCGAAACCGGGCTCAGCTTCCTGGGTTTCGGTGTGCAGCCGCCGGACGTCTCGCTCGGCTCGCTGATCGCGTCCGGCACCAAGTCGGCGCTGACCTATCCGTGGCTGTTCCTGTTCGCCGGTGGCCTGCTGATCACCATCGTGTTGTGCGCCAACCTGGTCGGTGACGGACTGCGTGACGCGTTCGACCCCGGCGCCAAGCGGGCGCGCTCGAAGAAGAAGGCAAAGGTATGACGGGCGCTGACCCCACCGAGAAGGTCGTGGTCGAGAAGAACTTCACCGCACCGCTGCTGGAGGTCACCGACCTTCGCGTGTCCTTTCCCAGCGAGGAGGGGCGCATCGAGGCGGTGCGCGGGGTCAACTACACCGTCTCCGACGGCGAGGTGCTGGCCATCGTCGGCGAATCCGGCTCCGGCAAGTCGGTGTCCTCGCTCGCGGTGATCGGCCTGCTGCCCGAGCAGGCCCGCATCGGCGGCTCGATCCGGTTGCGCGGGCGTGAGCTGCTCGGCCTCGGCGATCGCGAATTGTCCAGGCTGCGTGGCAGTTCCATCAGCATGGTGTTCCAGGACCCGCTCTCGGCGCTGACCCCGGTGTACCGGGTCGGCGAGCAGATCGCCGAAGCCCTGCTCGCGCACGGCAAGCTGAGCAAGTCCGAGGCGGCGGCGCGCGCGATCGAGCTGCTCGACCTGGTCGGCATCCCGGAACCGGCGGTGCGCGCCAAGGCGTTTCCGCACGAGTTCTCCGGCGGCATGCGCCAGCGGGTGGTCATCGCCATGGCCATCGCCAACGATCCGGCGCTGATCATCTGCGACGAGCCGACCACCGCGCTCGACGTCACCGTGCAGAAGCAGATCCTGAATCTGCTGCGCAAGGCGCGCGATATCACCGGTGCGGGTGTCATCATGATCACCCACGACATGGGCATCGCGGCCACGCTGGCCGACCGGGTCGCGGTGATGTACGCCGGCAAGATCGTCGAAACGGCTACCACCACTGAGCTTTTCGCCGCGCCGCGGATGCCGTACACGGTGGGCCTGCTCGGCTCCATCCCGCGGATGGACCGCCCGGCGCGCCAGCCGCTGATCCCGATCGTCGGCGCACCGCCCGCCATGCACGCGCTGCCGCCGGGCTGCTCGTTCGCGCCGCGCTGCCCGATCGCGATCGATGAATGCCGAGTCGCCGAACCGCCGTTGGAGAAGACCAACCCCGGTCACTCGGCCGCCTGCATCCGCACCGCGGAGGTCGGCATCGACGACCTGTTCGAGGCCTATCGGCAGGAGATCACCGAGCCCAGGGTCGAGGCCGAGGTCAGCGACCAAGTGGTGCTGCGGGTTTCGGGACTGGTGAAGACCTTCCCGATCACCTCGGGCATCCTGTTCAAGCGCCGCAAGGGCGAGATCCGCGCGGTCGACGGCATCAGCTTCGAGATGCGCGCGGGCCGCACGCTGGCCCTGGTCGGCGAGTCCGGTTCCGGGAAATCGACCACACTCAGCCAGATCCTCGATCTGGCCCGGCCGGAATCGGGCACCATCGAGATCATGGGCAGCGATGTCGCGACCCTGACCAAGGCACAGAAGCGGGAGATCCGCCGGAAGATGCAGATCGTCTTCCAGGATCCGACCGCCTCGCTCGATCCGCGTCTGCCGATCTTCGACGCGCTGGCCGAGCCGATGCGCATCGACGGCCGCTCGCGCGAGGAGATCGGGCGCCGGGTGCCGGAGCTGCTCGAGCAGGTCGGCCTGCGCCGCGACCACGCCGAGCGCTATCCGGCCGACTTCTCCGGCGGGCAGAAGCAGCGCATCAGCATCGCCCGCGCGCTGGCCCTCGACCCGGAGATCCTGGTGCTCGACGAGCCGGTGTCCTCGCTGGACGTGTCCATCCAGGCCGGCGTGCTGAACCTGTTGCGCGACTTGCAGATCGAGCGCGGGCTGTCCTATCTGTTCGTCTCGCACGACCTGTCCGTGGTGCGCAATCTGGCGCACGACATCGCGGTCATGTTGCGCGGCAAGATCGTCGAATCCGGTCCGGCGGAACAGATTTTCGCCGATCCGCGGCACGAGTACACGCGCGATCTGATCGACGCGGTGCCGGTGCCCGCCGTCAGCCGATAGTAAGGAGACTGCGATGCCGATCCGAGCAAGCCGAATCCCGGCCCTGCGCCTGGCGATACCGATGGTCGCGCTGGGCCTGGTCGTGACCGGTTGCGGGTCCGGCGACAACGGCTCCGCCGCAGGCGTGTCCAGCGCGATCGGCAGCAGCAGCGACATCAACCCCAAGGACGTCGGCGAGCTGCGCGAGGGCGGCAACCTACGGCTGGCCACCACCGCGTACCCGTCGAACTGGAACACGCTGTCGATCGACGGCAACGACGCCGAGATCGCCGACATCGAACGCCCGCTGATGCCGCGCGCGTTCAACACCGACGCGGCCGGCGAGCTCACGGTCAACCACGACTATTTCACCGATGTCGCGCTGACCGGGACCAATCCGCAGCAGGTCACCTACACGATCAACCCGAAGGCGGTGTGGTCCGACGGCAAGCCGATCACCTGGGAGGACATCCAATCCCAGGCCAAGGCGCTGGACGGCACCGACAAGCGCTTCCTGATCGCCATCACCGTCGGCTTCGACCGGGTGGCGAAGGTCGAGCGCGGCATCGACGACCACCAGGCCGTCATCACGTTCAAGCAGCCGTTCGCCGAATGGCGCGGGCAGTTCGCCGGCAATCTGTCGCTGTTCCCCAAGTCGGTGACCAGCGACCCCGAGGCGTTCAACAAGAGCCTGGTCGACGAGATGAGCCCGACCGCGGGCCCGTTCCTCATCCAGTCCGCCGACCGCGGCAAGGGTCGAATCGTGCTGGGCCGCAACCCGAACTGGTGGGGCGACAAGCCGAAGCTCGACACCATCACCTGGACCGTGCTAGACCGCAACTCCTGGGTCGGCGGCCTGCAGAACAACGAACTCGACGCCGTGCTGCTCACCAACCTCGACGACGCGACCACGGTGCGGAAGTCTTCCGGCGTGGTCGTGCGGCGGGCGCCCGGTAATCGCTGGCGGCACATCACCTTCAACGGCGCGCCCGGCTCCATCCTCGAGGATGCCGGTGTGCGCGTGGCGATCTCGAAGGCGATCGACCGTCAGGGCATCGCCACCGCGGTGCAGAACGGCCTCGTGGAGAACCCGAAACCGCTGAACAGTCACGTCTTCCTGGAAGGGCAGGCCGGCTACCAGAACAACAGCCTCGGCTACGACCCCGACGCCGCCGCGAAGGAACTCGACGCCCTCGGCTGGAGACTCAACGGCGACACCAGGGAGAAGGACGGCCGCAAACTGGTCATCCGCGACGTGATGTACAAGGACGACACCTGGGTGCAGATCGCCCAGATCATCCAGCAGAACCTCGCCCAGATCGGCGTCAAACTGATCGTCGACACCAAGCCAGGCGCGAACTTCTTCACCGACGTGATCAACCCCGGCGACTTCGACGCCGCCCAATTCGTCTACGTCGGCGACGCTTTCCCGCTCAGCAGCATCCCCCAGACCTACGGCTACCACCCCGGCGACTGGCAGAACAACTTCGGCCACATCGGCTCCCCCCAACTCAACACCCTCATCGATCAGACCCTGTCGGAACTGGATCCGAAGAAGGCGATCGACCTGGCCAACCAGGTGGACCGAAAGGTGTTCGAGGAAGGGCACTCCCTGCCATTGACCCAGTCCGAAGGAAACTGGGGCGTACGCTCCGACATCGCCAACTTCGGGTCACCGGGGCTGGCCTCGTACGACTACACCAAGATCGGATTTGTGAAGTGAGCCAAGCTGTACAAGGTCGCGGAAAGTCTCTCCGGAGATGCTCGGCGACAACGAGGTTCGCTGTTCCCGTGCTCACGCTCGGCTTGCTCGTGAGCGGCTGCTCGAGTTCCGACGACGACAGTCATGCCCGAGGTGAGACCGGCGCGCTGAGCACGACCAACGACATCAATCCGAAAGACCGCGACCAACTGCGCGACGGCGGCAACCTGCGGCTGGCCACCTCGGCGATCCCGGAGAACTGGAACACGCTGTCCATCGACGGAAACGACGCCTCGATCAACAGCATCCTGCGGCCCGCGATGCCGCGCGCCTATCGGACCGATGCCGCGGGCAAGCTGGCCCTCGACACCGACTACTTCACCGATATCCAGCTGACCAGCACCACGCCACAGGTCGTCACCTACACGATCAACCCGAAGGCGGTGTGGTCCGATGGATCGCCGATCACCTGGGAGGACATGCGTTCCCAGGGCCTGGCGCTGAGCGGAGCCGACAAGCGGTTCCAGATCGCGCAGTCGTTCGGCTTCGACCGCGTGGAGAAGATCGAACGCGGCGTCGACGACCGGCAGGCGGTCATCACGTTCAAGCAGCCGTACGCGGAGTGGCAGGGGCAGTTCGCCGGGGAGGGATCGCTGTTCCCCAAGTCGGTGACCGCTGATCCGGAGGCGTTCAACAAGGGCCTGATCGATGGGGTCACCCTCACTGCTGGTCCATTCCTGGTGCAGAACGTCGACCGCACCCAACGACGCGTCGTCCTCGGCCACAACCCGAAATGGTGGGGTAACACCCCGAAACTCGACACCATCACCTTCAGCGTGCTCGATCCTGCCGCGATGATTCCCGCATTGCAGAACAACGAGATAGACGCGGTCGGGCTCGGCACCCTCGACGACGTGAAGACGGCGCGGAACACCCCAGGCATCGCGATCCGGCGAGCGACCAGCAACTTCTGGGGCCATCTACGCTTCAACGGTGCGCCCGGCTCCATCCTCGCCGATCCCCAACTGCGCATTGCCGTTTCGAAGGCGATCGACCGGCAGGGCATCGTCACCGCCATCCACAACGGCATGATCGAGAACCCGAAACCGCTGAACAGCCACGTCTTCCTGGCGGGTCAGGTCGGCTACCAGGATAATTCGGCGCCCATCGCGTACGACCCTGCCGCGGCCGCGCGGATGCTCGACGACCTCGGCTGGAAACTCAACGGCGAGTTCCGGGAGAAGGACGGCCGCAAGCTCGAGATCCGCGACGTCATGCTCAACAGCCAGGGCTGGATCCAGATGGCGCAGATCATGCAGCAGAACCTGGCCCAGGTCGGGGTCAAACTGATCATCGACACCAGGCCCGCGCAGGGCCTGTTCACCGACGTCATCCGACCGGGCAACTTCGACGTAGCCCAATTCTCCCTCGTCGGCGACGCGTTCCCGATCGGCGATCTCGCCCAACTGTTCGCGTACAACCCCGACGACCTGCAGGGCAACTACGGCCGGATCGGTTCGCCGGAACTGAACGCGCTGATCGAACGGACCGTCTCCGAACTCGATCCGCAGAAGGTGATCGAACTGGCCAACGAGGTGGATCGAAAGATCTTTGAGGAGGGGCATTCGCTGCCGCTGTACCAAACGCCGGGCAACGTCGGCGTGCGCGCCGAGCTGGCAAATTATGGGGCCGCCGGCCTCGCCTCCTACGACTACACCAAAATCGGGTTCGTCAAGTAACTACGCAGCATTCCTGCGGGAAGGAGCGAAACATGCGTGTTCGTTCATGGACAACTAGATTGGCGATTCCGCTGGTCGCCCTCGGGTTGGTCGCCGCAGGATGCAGTTCCGACGACACCAGTGCGCCCGCGGGTTCCACCGACGCGCTCGGAACCACCAACGACATCAATCCGAAGGATGTCAGCGAACTCCGCGACGGGGGCAACCTGCGGCTGGCGCTCGGCGCGCTCCCGCAGAACTGGAACGGACTCACCAACGACGGAAACGACGCCGATACGGCTGCGCTGTTGCGCCCGACCATGCCGCGCGCGTTCAAAACCGATGCGGCGGCTAATCTTTCGGTCAACACCGATTACTTCACCGATATTCAGCTGACCAGTACCGAACCGAAACAGGTGGTCACCTACACCATCAACCCCAAGGCGGTCTGGTCCGACGGCACGCCGATCACCTGGGAGGATATCCAGTCACAAGCACACGCGATGAGCGGTGTGGACAAGTCGTTCCTGATCGCCGCCACCGCGGGCTTCGACCGGGTGGAGAAGGTCGAACGCGGTGTCGACGACAAACAAGCGGTGATCACCTTCGCGAAGCATTACGCCGACTGGCGCGGACAATTCGCGGGCACGACGTTCTTCTTCCCCAAATCGGTGACCTCGACACCGGAGGCGTTCAACAAGAGCCTGCTTCAGGATCCCGGGCCGAGTGCGGGACCGTTCATGGTCCAGTCCATCGACCGGGCACAGGGCCGTGTGGTACTCGGCCATAACCCGAAGTGGTGGGGCGACAAGCCGAAGCTCGACACGATCACCTTCAGCGCCCTCGACAACTCCGCTCAGCTGCCTGCGCTGCAAAACAACGAGATCGACGCCGTCGGCATCGCCAGCCGGGATGAGCTGAAGACCGCGCAGAACACCGCGGGCATCGTGCTGCGCCGGGCCCCGGGCAATCAATGGTCGCACCTGACCTTCAACGGCGCACCGGGCTCCATTCTCGCTGATGCCAAACTGCGGGTGGCGATTTCGAAGGCCATCGACCGGCAGGCCATCGCGACCGCTACGCAGAACGGCCTGGTGGAGAACCCGAAGCCGCTGAACAATCACATCTACATACGCGGCCAGGAGGGCTACCAGGAGAACAACCTGCCCTTCGATCCGACCGCGGCCGCCAAGGAATTGGATGATCTCGGGTGGAAGCTCAACGGGGACGTCCGGGAAAAGGACGGCCGCAAGCTGGAGATCCGCGACGTCATGTACAACCAGGACGTCTGGGTCCAGATCGCCCAGATCATCCAGCAGAACCTCGCGCAGGTCGGCGTGAAGCTGAACATCGAGACCAAACCGGGCGCCGGCTTCTTCAGCGATGGAATCATTCCGGGCAACTTCGATGTCGGGCAGTGGAGTTGGGTGGGCGACCCGTTCCCGCTCAGCAGCCTCCCCCAGATCTGGGGCTACAACCCCGATGACGTGCAGGGCAACTACGGCCGGATCGGATCGCCCGAACTCAACGGCCTGATCGAGCAGGCGGTGTCGGAGCTGGACCCGAAGAAGGCCATCGAGCTGGCCAATCAGGTCGACCGCAAGGTCTTCGAGGAAGGTCACTCGCTGCCGCTCACGCAGTCTCCCGGCAATATCGCGGTCCGCGCCAACCTGGCGAACTTCGGTGCGGCGGGCCTGGCGACCTACGACTACACCAAAATCGGTTTCGTGAAGTAGACGGTTCCGATCGCTCCATGAACAGGAAGGTCCCCGAATGAGGATTCGTTCCCTCAGTGCGCGGGTCGCGATTCCGTGCGTCGCCATCGGGCTCATCGTGTCCGGTTGTGGTGACAACGGCGGCGTGACGCCGGGCACGAGCACTATCGGTACTACGAACGACATCAATCCGAAGGATCCGAGCGAGCTGCGGGACGGGGGCAATCTGCGGCTGTCGCTGTCCGCGTTCCCGGAGACGTTCAACACCCTGCACGTCGACGGGAACACCGATGACGGATCGGCGATCGCGGCGCCGACGATGCCGACGCCGTTCGTCAGTGACGCCGCGGGTGATCTGACCGTGGATCACAACTTCTTCACCGATGTGCAGCTGACCGGCACCAGCCCGCAGCAGGTCACCTACACGATCAATCCGAAGGCCGTGTGGTCCGATGGTTCGCCGATCACCTGGGCGGATCTGCGCTCGCAGGCGGAGGCGCTGAGCGGCCGGGACAGCCGGTTCCTCATTGCGGGCACCAGCGGGTTCGAGCGGGTGGAGAAGGTCGAACGCGGGGTCGACGACCGGCAGGCGATCGTCACGTTCAACAAGCCCTACGCGGAATGGAAGGGGCAGTTCGGCTACCTCTATCCGAAGGAAACCACCGGCACCCCGGAGGCTTTCAACGATCGCGACCGGAACGCACCGGCGGTCAGTGCGGGCCCGTTCGTGGTCACCGAGATCGACCGCGCCCAGAACCGGATCACCCTCGGGCGCAATCCGAAGTGGTGGGGTCCGACGCCGAAGCTGGACCGGATCACCTTCAGCGTGCTGGACAGCACGGCGACGCTGCCCGCGGTGCAGAACAACGAGCTCGACTACGCGTACATGTCCGGCATCGAAAATGTCACTGCCGCACGCAATGCCAAGAATGTCGTCATTCGCCGCACACCAGAGCCCAGCTGGTCACACCTGACCTTCAACGGCGCGCCCGGCGCGCTGCTCGAGGACCCCAAGCTGCGCATCGCCATTTCGAAGGCGATCGACCGGCAGGGGCTGGTCACGGCCGCGCAGAACGGTGTGGTCGACAACCCGAAGCCGCTCAACAATCACATTTTCATGGCGGGCCAGAAGGGTTACCAGGACAACGCCGCGCCGATCGCCTACGACCCGGACGCGGCCGCCCGGATGCTGGACGAGCTCGGTTGGAAGCTCAACGGCGATGTGCGCGAAAAGGATGGGCGCAAGCTCGAACTGCGGGATGTCATGTACCAGCAGGACCTGTGGGTGCAGACCGCGCAGATCGTGCAGCAGAATCTGGCGAAGGTCGGCGTGAAGCTGACCATCCAGACGGTGCCCGGCGCCGGCCTGTTCAAGAACGTCATCGATCCGGGCAACTTCGACATCGCCCAGTTCAGCTGGGTCGGTAGCGTTCTCCCGCTCGGCGCGCTGCCGCAGATCTATGCCTACGACCCGAACAACCTGCAGAGCAACAAGGCTCGGATCGGCTCCCCGGAGTTGAACGCGCTGATCGAGCAGACCGTCGCGGAACTGGATCCGCAGAAGGCCATCGAACTCGCCAACAAGTGCGACCAGATGATCTGGGCCGAGGGGTATTCCGTGCCGTTGCACCAGGCTTCGGGCACCTATGCCGTCCGCGACAACCTCGCGAACTACGGCGCGTTCGGCCTCGCGTCGGCCGACTACACGAAAGTCGGCTTCCTGAAGTGAGTTTCGGATCGGGCCACCCCCTGGCCTATCCGATCAGCGTGACGATCGGCGCCCTGGCGGTATGCCTCGCCTGGGCGCCGTTCGGCGATCTGGACCAGGTGGCGGCGTTGGCCACGGTGGCGCTGGGGATCATCGGATACGCGGGCTATCGAATCGCGGTCGCGCGCGGACTTCTCGCCTACTGGCCCTCGGGAACCACCCGCACCGTTGGCGTTTCCCGAGTCCGCCAGCAGCATCGGCTGGTCAGCCGCTCCTGGCTCGAAATCCGCGAAACCGGCCGCCCCCGTTGGCTCCCGGTCTATTTCGACCCGGCTCTGATGACTTTGACCGAATCCAGGGCCGACCTGACCGACCGAACCATCCACGTCGCCGGCCACCGCCTCTACCCCGCAGGCCGCATCCGCACCACCGAACCACCCGGCCGCCTCATCGACAACCCCTCCCTCCCCGACCCGCACGCCCCCACCCTCACCACCACCGCGACCCGGCTACGCCGCCGCCTCCTCCTCGACGCCCAATCCACCGTCGCCGCCCCCTTCGCCGCCCTCCTGTGGATATACGTGGACACCGGCACCTTCACCACCTTCCTCGCCGCCACCTCCGTAGCCGCCGCCACCGCCCTCTGGCTCTCCGCCATCCGCGGCTCCGACCCGAGCTGACCTTTGATCCCACGAGCTCGGCCGTTCGGCCCGGGTCGGGTTCAGGGCTGTAGCCAGTGTTGTAGGTCGGTGACTGTTTGTAGTTCTGCGGCGACTGTGGCTCGGTCGGATGGGGTTAGGTTCAGGGCGTCGATTTCGGTTATCAGGGTGGCTACTTTGGCGGAATCTTCTGCGGCGGCGGCTATTTCGGCGAGCATGGCTAGGGCGCGGGCCTGGTCGGTGGGGGTGGCGGTGGGGGCGTGGCGGCGTAGGGCGGTTTCGAGGATGCGGGTGGCGGTGGGGTCGTCGTTCTTGAATTCGCGGTAGTTGCGGGCGTTGTCGAGGGCTCGGGGGAGGCCGGAGAGTTCCTGGGCGCCGCCGTATTTCAGTTTCGGGATGTTGTGCTGCAGGTAGATGACCGAGTTGCCGACCGGGTCCACGACGGTGAATCGGGTTTGGCCAGGGCGGAATCGGGTGATCCGGGGTAGGCCGCGGGCGGGCACCCGGCCGTAGCGGGCGCGGAGGGCGGCGCTGAATTCCGCGTGCCAGGCGGCCACTTCGTCCACCTTGACCAGGCAGCTGATGTACGCCTGCTCGGCGCTGAGGTCTTTCGGCGTCGGCCCGAAATGCAGTTCGAAGCCGTCGCGCCGCACCTCGCCGTAGGTGTAGGGGCGGGTCATCTCCCGGGTGACCGTGTAGCCGAGTGTGCGGTAGAAATCCAATGTCGCCGGCAGGTCGCCGCCCCAGAGCTGCGGTATCGAAATGCTTGCCATCCGTGCCTCCCCTTGGTGATCGAGTCCGGAATCGACCGTACGGATCGCCGTGGGTCCCGCGCCTATGTCAATTTCCGAGATCTAGGTCACCCGATCACGAATTGGTCTGACCACTTGACCTCCTGACCTATTCGAGCGCAGAGTGGGAGCATGGCCTTGCAACCAGTGATCAAGCGGTCGGTGTCGGGAGACGTTTTCGAACAGATCGCGGCGGATGTGTTGAGCGGGGAGCTGGCCCCGGGAACGACGTTGCCCAGCGAGCGGCAACTGGCCGAGGCGCTGGGGGTGTCGCGCCCCGCGGTGCGCGAGGCGTTGCAGCGGCTGGCGGCGGCCGGGCTGGTCGCGGTGCGGCAGGGGGACGCGACGACCGTGCTGGACTACCGGCGCGGGGCCGGGCTGGAGGTTTTGCCGCGACTGCTGGTGCAGGCCGGCGAACTGGATCCGGCGGTGGCGCGCAGCATCTTGGAGACCCGCCTGCACAACGCGCCGAAGGTGGCCGAACTGGCCGCCGTCCGGTTGGGCGCGACGGAGTCCGCCGCGGTCGGCGCGGCGCTGACCGGCAGCGTGGACGCGCTTGCCGCGGAACAGGATCCGGTGGTGCGGCAGCGGCACGCGCTGGAGTTCTGGGATCACGTGGTCGACGCGGCCGACTCGATCGTGTTCCGGCTGATGTTCAACATGCTGCGCGCCGCCTACGAACCGGCCCTCGTGGCGCTGGCCCCGGTCATGTCCGCCGAGGTGGGCAATGTCGAGGCCTACCGCGCACTGGCCGCCGCCATCATGGCGGGCCGGCCTCAAGACGCCGCCGACATCGCCAGGGCGTTGCTCGAGCCGGCGACCACCGCACTGATCGGCATCCTCGGCGGACGCTGATCACGTTTCACCTAGGAATCACGATGACGAAACCCCATTCCGCCGAGCAGGACTCGGTCGAGCGCAACACCCGTTCCCGGGTGCGCAACGACGAACGAGCACTGCGCCGCGGCCTCACCCTCGGCGCGGCCCTGCGCGAATTCCTCCGCCATCCCTCGCCGTGGTTGATCGGCCTCACGTTGATCGCGGCGCTGGCCGGCCGGATCCTGGTGGGCGACTGGCAATTGACCGACGCGCTGGTGCCCGCGGCGATGCTCGCGGTGTTCCCGGTCTTCGAATGGATCGTGCACGTCACCGTGTTGCATTGGCGGCCCAGGCAACTCGGGCCGATCGCGATCGACAGCGAGCTGGCCCGCAAACACCGTGAGCACCATGTCGATCCGCGCGACATCCCGCTGATCTTCATCCCGACCAAGACCCTGTCGGTGCTGGTGGTCGTCCTGATCGCGCTGGGCGTGTTCGCGTTCCCCCGGCTCGGCCTCGGCCTGACCTTCCTGCTCACCATCACGATCCTCGGCCTCGGCTACGAGTGGACCCACTACCTCATCCACACCGACTACAAGCCGAAGCACTCGCTCTACCGCGCGGTCTGGCGCAACCATCGCCACCACCACTACAAGAACGAGCACTACTGGTTCACCGTCACCACATCCGGCACCGCGGACCGCCTCTTCGGTACCCATCCGGACCCGTCCGCCACCGAATCCTCCCCCACCGCCCGTCACCTGCACGCGGGCTGATCTCCGCGCGGCATCGAAAGGCCATCGCCCAAGGGCGGTGGCCTTTTTCGTGCCGCGGCACGGCTGTGACCAGGCGCACTCCGATCACCGCCGAACAAGTTCTTGACTGAGTACCCTAGGGGGGTATGGTAGCTACAGGAAAGAAACGGAGCATCCGATGAACGCAACCACCAAGTTCGCCGGTTTCACCCTCGGCCTGGCCGCCGTCTTCGGCATTGCCCTCGCTACCGGCGCGGTGATCGGCCCCGATCCCGCCGCCCCCGAATCACCCGCTCACACGGATGGGCCCGCTGCCCCGTCCGACCACGCACCTGGAGGAATGATGGCCACCGAGAACGGCTACACCCTGCGCCTCGACACCGCGCTCACCACGGCGGCGCCGAATGTTCCGCTGCGGTTCCGCATCCTGGATCAGGACGGCACACCGGTCACCCGATACCAGCGCAACCACGACAAGGACCTGCACCTGATCGTGGTCCGGCGCGACATGGTCGCGTTCCAGCACGTGCATCCGGTCCGCGCCGCCGACGGAACCTGGAGCGTCCCACTGGATCTCACCCGCGCCGGGGACTACCGGGTGTTCGCCGATTTCATCCCGGAGGGCGGCGCGAATCTGACCCTCGGCGCGGATCTGCGGGTCGCGGGCAACTACGACCCGCAGCCGCTGCCGCGCGCGTCGACCACCGCCACGGTCGGCGGCTACACCGTCACCCTGGACGGCGCCGTCGCCGCCGGGCAGGCCTCGAAGGTCACGCTGTCGGTGAGCCGCGACGGCAAGCCGGTCACCGACCTGGAGCCCTACCTGGCGGCGTACGGTCACCTGGTCGCGCTGCGCACCGCCGACCTCGCCTACCTGCACGTACACCCGGACGGCCACCCCGGTGACGGCGTCACCCCGGCCGGTCCCGGCATCACCTTCTACGTCACCGCGCCCAGCGCGGGCGACTACCGGTTGTTCCTCGACTTCCAGCACGGGGGCGTGGTCCGCACCGCCGAGTTCACCCTGACCGTCGGCCAGGGCACCGCGGCGGCCGACCCGGTGAACCACGGCGACCACGGCGGTACCCCCGCCCCCGAGCCGGCCCACGCCGGCCACGGCGCACCGGCACCGGCGCACACCCACTGAAGCGCGCCGGTCGCCCCCACGCCGGCTGAATCTCCACTACCGTGCCGCACAGAACGGAGCACACGATGACCACCACGGCACAACCACCCGGCATCGGGCAGGTCGAACTGGTGATCGGCGGCATGACCTGCGCGTCCTGCGCCAATCGCATCGAGAAGAAGCTGAACAAGCTCGACGGTGTCACCGCGACGGTGAACTATGCCACGGAGAAGGCCAGGGTCGACGTCACCGGCGATGTCTCGCCCGCGGATCTGATCGCCACGGTCGAGCAGGCCGGCTACAGCGCGACGCTGCCCACCCCGAAGACCGCGGAAACCGTTGCGGCCGAGGTCGATCCGACCGCCGCGCTGCGCACCCGGCTGCTGGTCTCGCTGGTGCTGACCCTGCCGGTGATCGCGATGGCGATGATTCCCGCGGTGCAGTTCACCAACTGGCAGTGGCTCTCGCTCACGCTGGCCGCGCCGGTCGTGGTGTGGGGCGCGCTGCCGTTCCACCGGGCCGCGCTGACCAACCTGCGCCACGGCACCGCCACCATGGACACGCTGGTGTCGATGGGTACCCTCGCGGCGCTCGGCTGGTCGCTGTACGCCCTGTTCTGGGGCACCGCGGGCATGCCGGGGATGAAGCACCCGTTCGAGTTCACCATCTCCCGGATGGACGGCACCGGCAGCATCTACCTGGAGGCCGCGGCGGGCGTTACGACGTTCATCCTGGCCGGGCGCTACTTCGAGGCGCGGTCCAAGCGGCGGGCCGGTGCGGCCCTGCGGGCGCTGCTCGAGCTCGGCGCGAAGGAGGTCTCGGTGCTGCGCGACGGGACCGAACGGCGGATCCCGGTGGAGCAGTTGGCCGTCGGCGATCGGTTCGTGGTTCGTCCCGGGGAGAAGATCGCCACCGACGGCGTGGTGGTGGAGGGTTCGTCGGCGGTCGACGCGTCGATGCTGACCGGTGAGTCCGTGCCGGTGGAGGTCGGGACCGAGGACGCGGTGGTCGGCGCCACGGTGAACGTCGGCGGCCGGATCGTGGTGCGCGCCACCCGGATCGGCTCGGACACTCAGCTCGCGCAGATGGCGAAGCTGGTCGAGGACGCGCAGACCGGAAAGGCGCAGGCCCAGCGGCTGGCCGATCAGATCTCCGGCTATTTCGTGCCGATCGTGATCGCGCTGTCGATAGCGACGCTCGGCTTCTGGCTCGGCACCGGCGGTTCGGTCGCGGCGGCGTTCACCGCCGCGGTCGCGGTGCTGATCATCGCCTGCCCGTGCGCCCTCGGGCTGGCCACACCGACCGCGCTGATGGTCGGCACCGGTCGCGGCGCGCAGCTCGGCATCCTGATCAAGGGGCCGGAGGTGCTGGAATCGACCAGGCGGGTGGACACCGTGGTGCTGGACAAGACCGGCACCGTCACCACCGGCCGGATGACGCTGCTGGATGTCGTCGCGGCCGAAGGCGAAAACGCCGACCAGGTGCTCGCTCTCGCTGGGGCGCTGGAGGATTCGTCCGAGCACCCGATCGCGCAGGCGATCGCCAAGGGTGCCCGCGAAAGGGTCGGTGCGCTGCACCCGGTCGAGGGCTTCGCGAATATCGAGGGCCTCGGGGTGCAGGGCGTGGTGGACGGGCACGCGGTGGTCGTCGGCCGGGCCCGGCTGCTCGCCGACTGGGCACAGCGGTTGGACGCCGAGCTGGAGCGCGCCATGCGAACTGCCGAGGCCGACGGCAAGACCGCGGTGGCGGTGGGTTGGGACGGCAGGGCGCGCGGCGTGCTCGTGGTCGCCGATGCGGTGAAACCGACTTCGGCACAGGCGATCTCGCAGCTGCGGGCGCTCGGCCTGACCCCGATCATGCTGACCGGCGACAACGCGGCGGCGGCCGCGGCGATCGCCACGCAGGTCGGCATCGACGAGGTGATCGCGGAGGTGCTGCCGCAGGACAAGGTGGACACGATCAAACGGCTGCAGGCCGAGGGCAAGGTCGTGGCGATGATCGGCGACGGCGTCAACGACGCCGCGGCGCTGGCCCAGGCCGACCTCGGCTTGGCCATGGGCACCGGCACCGACGTGGCCATCGAGGCCAGCGATCTCACCCTGGTGCGCGGCGATCTGCGGGCCGCGGTCGATGCGATCCGGCTGGCCCGCCGGACCCTCGGCACGATCAAGGGCAACCTGTTCTGGGCCTTCGCCTACAACGTCGCCGCGATCCCGCTGGCCATGGCCGGCCTGCTGAATCCGATGCTCGCGGGCGCCGCCATGGCGTTCTCCTCGGTCTTCGTGGTCAGCAACAGCCTGCGCCTGCGCACCTTCCGCTCCACCGCGCAGTAGCCCGGAAACCCGACGGGACGGCACCCACCGGTGCCGTCCCGTTCGGCGTTGCTAGCGCAAGATGCCGCTGTTCCCCAGTGCCATGGCGGCACTTCCCGTGCCCCACGCCGCGGCGGCGCTACCGGTCACACCCAAGAGGGCAAGCAGAGCGAGCATGAATTCGACCTTCCATCGAGCCAGTGATCAGCAAGCGAAAGTTACTGCCGCCCAACAGCACTCCACAATGGCCCGGGCCGGACTCTCGGCAACCTCCCGCGCAATTGCCAGCCGATTCACAGCCGGTGACTACGCGATGGTTCCCCGGCCGCGAGCCGCACCGGCCGGCGCCGGGCGGAACAGCGCGGCGTGATCGGCGGCCCACTCGGCGTAGGTCCGGGGTGCGCGGCCGAGGGCTCGGCGGAGATCGTCGGTGACGACCGCGTTGCCACCGGAACGGATGTATTCCTGCCCGGCGAGGGCGCCGTCGATGAACTCCTCCGACCGCCCGGCGGCGCGCATGTGGTCGCGGGCCGCCTCGTTCGGCACATCGACGACCTCCAGCGGTTGGCCGAGCACCTCGGCGAGCACGGCCGCCTGATCCGCGCTGGTCAGCAGTTCGGGGCCGGTCAGGGTGTAGATGCGGCCCGCATGGCCGGACGAGAGCAAGGCCGCCACCGCGACCGCGGAGACGTCGCGCGGATCGATGACGCCCTGCTGGCCGGTGCCGGTCATGCTGGGCACGGGCTGGCCGTTGCGGATCGCGTCGGCCCAGCTCAGGGTGTTCGAGGCGAAGGAGCTCGGGCGCAGGATGGTCCATTCGACGCCGCTGGCCCGCACCGCCCGCTCGCCGGGCAGATGCCAGGCGCCGACCCGGCCGACCCGGTCTTCGCCGGTGCCGATGGCGGAGAGCTTCACGATGCGGCGGACGCCGGCGTCGCGCGCGGTGATGATCAGCGTGCGGTCGGCATCGACGTATTCCGGGCCGAGCACGCCGACGATGAACGCGGCGTCCACGCCGGTCGCCGCCGCCGTGATCGAGGCCGGATCGTGGTAGTCGCCGCGCACCACCTCGACACCCGCGGGCAGTTGCGCCCGGGCCGGGTCGCGGGTGAGCGCCCGGACCTGTTCGCCGCGCGCCGCCAACTGCCGGACGATTTCGCTGCCGATGGTGCCCGTGGCACCGGTGATCAGAATCATGCAAGCCACGCTGCCGCGCGGACCATCGCGTTCTCTAGGAGATTTCGGCACAACCGCGGCGCCGCAGAATGCTTACAGTGGATTCGGTGACCGCCATGCCGCGCCCGGTGCCCGTCGTCACCGCCGACCTCGTCGAGGCGACGGTCCCCGTACCCGAATCGCTGCGGCCGTGGTTCACCGAGCTGGGCCGCATCCCGACCGTCCGGGACCTGGCCGAATCGTTCGCACACGTCCCGCAGGCCGCGACCACGATCGTGCTGCGCGCGCAGCCGGGCGCGCCGCGCGTGGCCCTGGTCATCGGACCGCAGACCAAGGCGCTCTACTCGCATCCGAGCAAACCCGCGTCCTGCCTGCGGCTGCGGTTGGCGCACGGTGCGGCCCGGCCGCTGCTTGGCGTCCCCGCGGCGGCGCTCACCGATCGGGTCGTCCGGCTCGCCGACCTGCCCGGCGTCGCCGCCGATCTCGCCGCCGCGCTGGTCGAGCTGAGCGCCGAAGACATCTTCGAGTTCCTCGAAGACACACTGCCGCAACGCGTTTCCGAGGATGCCACCCGTCGCGCGCAACGCGAGGTACTCCGCTCGGCGGTCGCCGCGCTGTCGGCGGATCCGAACGGACGCTCCATGCGTGCGCTGGCGGCCGACGTCGCGGTCAGCGAACGCCAGCTCCGCAACCTGTTCACCGCCGGAATCGGCGTCTCCCCCAAGCATTTCGCGCGCATCGATCGGGTACGCCGCGTCTTGACCCAGGTGCGAAGCACACCGCTGGCGCAATCACCCTTCAGCACAAGCGATGACGAGCCCAAGACATCCCTCGCGCAGCTCGCCGCGGACAACGGCTACTTCGACCAATCCCACCTGACCGCCGACTTCCGCACCCTCATGGGCGTCCCGCCACGCTCGTTCCTCCGCGGCGCGGTCCCCACCCCGTCTCCCTGCCGCCCACTGGACCGCATCTAACTGCGCCAGCAACCCAACGGCCACTACACCGTCCCGTCCGGTGATCGAGCGGGACCTCATGGAGCGTCCACTCGATGTTTCGCGCAGCTATGTCCCGCTCAGCGATCAGGGGTTCGGGGGTTGGGACTTGGCTCGGCGGCGGGCCAGTTCTTCCTGTTCGAGGATGGCGGCTTCGGCGAGGGTGGGGGCGGTGCCGCCAAGGCGGGCGGGGACCCAGCGGGCGCCAGGTTCCATGGGGTAGTCCTGCTGGGCCTGGGTGAGGAGGTCGCTCATGGCGGTGCGGAGGGTGGCGGTGAGGGCGTCCGGGGATTCGGCGGGCGGGATGGGTTCGCCGATGCGGATGTTGATCGGGAAGTTGTGCCTGCCGAGCTGTTTCGGGATGTCCTTGGTCCAGACGCGGTGCGCGCCCCAGATGGCCAGGGGGATGATCGGGACGCCTGCTTCGATGGCCATGCGCGCGGCGCCGGATTTGAAGTCCTTCAGCTCGAAGCTGCGGCTGATGGTCGCCTCGGGATAGACCACGACGAGTTCGCCGTCGCGCAGGGCGTGCACGGCGCGGCCATAGGATTCGGCGCCCGCGGTGCGGTCGACGCCGATCGCCTTGCAGTGCTTCATCAGGAAGCCGACGATGCCGTGCTCGAGCTCGGCCTTCATCATGTACCTGACATTGCGGCCGGACTTGCGCCCGACCAGGCCGACCTCCATGAAGTCCAGGTACGCGGTGTGATTCACGGCCAGCACCGCGCCGCCCGAACTCGGGATCCGGTGCTGACCGGCGATGTCGATCCGCAGTCCCTGCACCGTGAAGATGGTGCGCACCAAGCCGGTGAGGAGGTCGTAAACCGGTTCCCGAGCCATCCGAATCTCCGCTGTTACGAGGCCGTCTTCTTTCGCGCGGCCTTTTCCGCGGCCTCGGCGGCGTCGAGCGCGTCGGCCTCCTCCAGGGTAGGAGCGCTGCCGCCGAGCCGAGCCGGTACCCAGTACGCGCCGGGCTCGTGGGTGTAGTCCTGCTGCAGGTCGAGCAGCATCTCCTGCATGGTCGTGCGGAGTTTCGCGGTCAACTCGGACGCGGGCTCGAACGGGGCGATCGGCGCGCCGACGGCGATGGAGATCGGGGTGTTGGTGCGGCCCAGACGCTTCGGGAAGCCCTTGGTCCACACCCGCTGCGCGCCCCAGATGACGATCGGGATGATCGGCACGCCGGACTCGATGGCCATCCGCGCGGCGCCGGACTTGAAGTCCTTGATCTCGAAGCTGCGGCTGATCGTCGCCTCGGGGTACACGCCGACCAGCTCGCCGCGTTGCAGGTATTCGACGGCGGCCTTGTAGGAGTCCGCACCCGCGCCCCGGTCGACCGGAATGTGCTTGAGCACGCGCATGATCGGGCCGGAGATCTTGTCGTCGAAGACCTCTTTCTTGGCCATGAACCGGATGTAGCGCTTGGGGGTGCGCACCGGCAGCCCCGCGTAGGTGAAGTCCATGTACCCGGTGTGGTTGACCGCGAGCACGGCACCACCCCGCGCGGGGATGTGTTCAGCGCCCTTGACGGTGAACTTCAGGCCTTCGACGAAGAAGACGGTACGGGCAAGGCCGATGATCGTCCGGTAGACGGGTTCCACAATTCCGCTAGCGTAGTCGCTGACTGTCCCATCCGGCAGTGGGCCACTGCTTTGCGGGTCGCACCGGGTCCGGGACGGCCCGTCGCACGCAGTAGAGAAGAGGATCGTCGAAGTGGAATGCGCCCGTCCGAATTCATCTGGACGCGACCGGTCCGCGTCGCACATTCGACGAGTGGTGATCGGCGGCTTCGCGATCGCCGGGGCGTTCGTACTGACCGGCTGCGATTCCGTGGTCGGCATCCCGGAGGATGAGCCTGCCGCGGTCGTGGCCACGAGCAAGACTCCGCCCGCCGCGGTGCCGTCTGCTCAGCTGGTTCCGCCGACGTCCGCCACGGTCGCCGCCGCGCCCACCACCGGCACGGTCACCGAAGTGCCTGCCGCCGTGCAGCGTTGGGTCACGGACCTGAAGACCGGCACCGTCGCGCAGTTGCAGGCCAAGTGCTGGACCATCGCGCCGCGGAACGTGGCCGAGATGTACGCCGACGACCAGCCCATCCTGGCCGCGCTCGCCCAGCCCGGCACCGCCACCAAGGACGCCATCACCTGGAAGACCCGCAGCACCACCGTCGCGGTCGACCGGGCCGCGCTCGACACCGGCTACGCCTGCCCCCGGGTCGCCACGGCGGGCGCGGACATCGAGTACAACGAGGCCGACGCCAGGCACACGGTGCGGCGCTACCTGGCCCGCTTCGTCGGCACACCGCTCGACGCCGCCGACAAGGAGGGCGCCTACCCGCTGGTCTGCAAGGCGTCCCCGGCGACCTGGGATCCGACCGGCACCGGCAAGGCGATCGCCGCGCCGCTGGCCGGCAACCCGGGCAAGCTGACCGGCGCCACCAAGTTCGCCGACCAGGAGATCAGCTCCGAGCCGCTGCGCGGGGACTACCTGGCCGTCGAGGTTCCGGTGACCAATTCCGCCGGTGTCACCAAGACCCGCACCTTCACCCTGACCGACGGCCCGCAGGGCTACTGCATCGGCGACGTTTCTCCGTAAGCACCGCGAGCGGCGCCGGTTCGACCCGAGCCATTACCCTGGGTGGCTGGTAACGGTAGGAGGAGCAGCTCGTGCAGATCACCAGCGTCGGACACGCCGGATTCCACATCCGCACCGCGGCGGGGTCGATCCTTTGCGACCCCTGGGTCAACCCCGCGTACTTCGCGTCGTGGTTCCCGTTTCCGGACAACACCCAGCTGGACTGGGACGAGCTGGGGAATTGCGACTTCCTCTACGTCTCGCACCTGCACCGCGACCACTTCGACGCGGAGAACCTGGCCAAGCACGTCAACAAGGACGCGACCGTGCTGCTGCCGGACTACCCGGTGCCGGATCTGAAGCGCGAGCTCGAGCGGCTCGGCTTCCACCGGTTCTTCGAGACCGAGGACTCGGTCAAGCACACGATCAGCAATAACGGCGCCGAGCTGGACATCATGATCATCGCGTTGCGCGCGCCGGCCGACGGGCCGATCGGCGACTCCGGGCTGGTCGTCTCCGACGGCGAGACCACGTGCTTCAACATGAACGACGCCCGCCCGGTCGACATGGATGTGCTGCACGACTCGTTCGGCCACATCGACATCCACCTGCTGCAGTACTCGGGCGCGATCTGGTACCCGATGGTCTACGACATCCCGAGCCGGACCAAATCGAACTTCGGCAAGCAGAAGCGCCAGCGCGGCATGGACCGCTGCCGCAGCTACATCGAGCAGGTCGGGGCCACCTGGGTGGTGCCGTCGGCCGGGCCGCCGGTGTTCCTGGACGACGAACTGCGCTATCTGAACGACGATCGCGGCGACGAGGGCAACATCTTCCCGGATCAGATGGTGTTCCTGGACCAGATGCGGATCCACGGCAACGAGGGCGGGATCCTGATGATCCCCGGTTCCGTCGCCGAGGTGCGCGGCGCCGAGCTGGAATTGACCCATCCGTTCGAGCCCGGCCTGATCTATGACAACAAGGCCGAGTACATCGAGTTGATGGCGCAACGACTCGCGCCGGTGCTGGCTGCCGAAAAGGCTTCCTGGGCAACCGGTGACGAGCCATTGCTGGAGCCGCTGAAGGCCCTGTTCGAGCCGATCATGGCGCAGAGCGACCTGATCTGCGACGGCATCGGCTATCCCGTCGGGCTGGTGATCGGCGACGAGACCGTGGTGCTGGACTTCCCCAAGCGCGTGGTCCGCGGCGCCATCGAGGGCGAGGGCAAATACCGCTACGGTTTCCGCATCCCGCCCGAGCTGGTGCGCACCGTGCTGCGGGACAACGAACCCGACTGGGTGAACACCATCTTCCTGTCCACCCGCTTCCAGGCGTGGCGGATCGGCGGGTACAACGAATTCCTCTACACCTTCTTCAAATGCCTCACCGACGAGCGGATCGCCTATGCCGACGGCTGGTTCTCCGAGGCGCACGACGATTCCGCCTCGACCGAATTGGCCGGGTGGGAAGTTCAGCGTCGCTGCCCGCACCTGAAGGCGGATCTGTCGAAATTCGGTGTGGTCGAGGGAAATACGCTGACCTGCAATCTGCACGGCTGGCAATGGGATCTGGAATCGGGACGGTGCAAGACGTCCAAGGGGCATGAATTGCGGTCGCGGAAACTCTGAGCGCATCGGACCGGGTCGGTCCCGTTCGGCACCGACCCGGAATTCGCTCGTTCCGCAGTGATCAGGCGTTGACCTCCCTGGTGAGCCGCGAGGACCATGGACACCAGAAACAGCCCGGCAGGAAGGCCCCACAGGCCTCGTCGAGGTGGTCCTCGACGTAGGTGATGCTGGCGTCGCAGACCTCGATCGCCATGGTGAAGAAGGTGACGGTGTCCGGGTCGAGGTGGAAACTCCACCCGGGGTTGTAGTCGACCGACTGCTTGCGAATGCGACCCATCACGTGGATCGACATCTGTTCCTCGCCGGAGAGAATGCGGCGCGCTTCCGCGATGCGCGCATCGTTGGTCAATCTGACCACGAATTCTTTGCCGGAGTAATCGGTGAATGCGAAGTCTGCCATGATATTTCACCTCGAAGGGTCGACCGATGGAGCCTTGCCATTCGATGATAGCCAGCGGCTATGTTCAGTTTCCGGCGAAATCGATTGTGCGGCAACATAATTAAAGAACCGTTCCGTATGCGACCGGGAAACGGCCGATTTTGCTGTAACGGTCGCGGCGTTGCGTACCAGAATCCCGATTCAGTGGATGGTCAGCGCCGGACAGCCGTTTTCGCCCGCACGATCAGTTCTCTCGCGGCGATCGCACCCCTGGCGACGGGTGCGGCGACCCGGCCGTCGGCGTCGATGAGCACGGCCGAGGGGGTGCCGCGGACGCGGTAGCGCAGGGCCGCCTCGTTGCCCTGTTGCACCAGCACCGGGATCTCGGCGAGGCCCTGCGCGCGACCCCATTCCGCGTGTTCGGCGGCGTCGCCGTTGCCGACCACCACGATGGTCAGCGCGGGCGCGGTGCGTTCCTGCCAGCGCGGCAGTTCGCGGGCGAGGGCCGCGCACAATTCGCATCCGGGATGGACGAAGACCAGCAGGACCTGACGGCCTCGCGCCAGCAGCGACGCCAAACTCGTTCGGCCACCGGCGACATCGAGCAGCTCGAATTCCGGCGCGACCGCGCCGACCGGCAGGCCCTCCGCGCCGAGGGTCGACAACGCCTGCTGGTCGACCCGCTTGCGCAGCGTGCGCACCTCACTCCACAACCGGCTCAGCGCCGCGACCAGCACCGCGGCCACCGCAAGCCAGACCGCGTCGGCGGTGGGCAGCGCGCGCGGCACCTGGGGATGAGCGATCGCGCCCCAGGCGACCAGCAGGACGAGTGCCAGCAGAATCCCGTTGCGCACCAGGGTCCGCGCCCCGATGGGCTCCGCACTCACCGCTCCGAAACACGAACAGGCCGGGCGCTCCCCACGCCGCAACAGCCGCGCCACCGCCAGCGTGAACAGCGCCAGCAACAGCACGGCTAGCACCGCCCCCGGCACCACCGTCCACGGCACCAGCACCGCGACCGCGACCAACCCCTCCGAAACCGGTAGCGCCCACCCCACCGCGGGCACCCACCGAATCGGAACTCCGAACTCCCCCACCGCTTTCCGCGTCCCGACCAGATCCGCCAGCTTCCCCGCCGCCGACAACCCGAACAGCACACCAACCACCAGCCGCGAAATCCACACCCCGTATTCGATAGGCATAAGCGCAGGTTCCCACACCGGCAAACCGCCGAAATACGAATCGGCAGAACTACTTCCGATCCGCGATGCCGAAACCCGGCCCGAGTGGGTGGTGGGCCACGTCCGCACCATTGTTGATTTCTCGCACCGAGAATTGCATGCGATTTTCGGTGCGGGAAATCAATAGTGGTGCGGCGGGGTCCGCTTCGGGGCTGGGTGGGTGGCGATGGCTGCGTGCCGGCACCGAGCGCACGGAGGCTTGCTCCGGGTCAGCCGGCGCGGAGGGGGCGGGTGGCGTAGGTGTCGTGGCGGGCGTAGGTGCGGTCGCCGCCGTTGCGGGCGATGGAGCCGCGGACGAGGCGGGTGCGGATGCGGGCGCCCAGGTTTTCGTGGAAGCGGGTGGCGCCGGGGAGGATTCGGCGGGGGACCTCGAGGGCGCCGTTCAGTACCGCGGTGGCCAGGACGGCGCTCTGGTAGAAGCGGCTGTCGGGGAGGCCGAGGAAGTCGGCGTTGCTGGGGCCGAGGATGATTCGGCTGTAGGCGACCAGGTAGCTGGTGATAACTCGGCGCACGGCACGCTGGGCCACCGTGTCGTCGCCGATGAACAGGCCGCCCGCGGCGGGGATCAAGGCCTGGGCCAGGCGCTGCGAGTCCGCGTCGGGGATGAATTCGGTGTCGGCGAGGATCCAGAAGGCGCGCCAGGTGTCGTTCTCGCAGGTCGGCAGGATCTCCGCGTCGACACCGAGCAGGAAGCCGACATAGCGCCACAGCTGGAAGACCGCGTCCTTCTCCTTGGCCGAGAATTGCAGGCCGAGGGCTTGGGCGCCGACGAGATTCGCCATGGAGAACAGGCCGAGGGTGCCGACGGTGAGCACCTGGTTGACCGGGTGATCCCAGGCCGCGTAATCCCAGTCGGGTCGCCGGTTCATCCCCGCGCGCACCAGCGCGTGCATCAACCGCACCCGCAGCACGCTCTGGTAACCGACCGCATTGCGGTGCAGCGCGCCGGGAGTCGTCACGTCGAGCCACCACTGGGTGGTCTCGGCGAGCCGGCGCGGCGCCATCGCGTCGAGGTCGCCGGTGCCGACCAGGGTCTTGTCCGCGCGCGAGGCCAGGTAGCCACCCATCAGGGCGAACATGCCCATGGCGATGCCGCCCCACACGCTGGTGCGCCCGACGACGCGGGCGCCGCGATCGATCTTCTCCCGGTCCAGCCAGTATGGATCGGCCTCGACCTGCGCGAAGAACGCGGTCAGCTCCGGCGGCGCGTCCGGCACGGCGTCCAGGCCGCGCTCGACGGCGAGCTCGAACATCCGGCGTCCCTCGCCGACCGGCAGCCGCTTGAACATCGCGACCATCGCATCGGCGAGCGGATCGCCGACCGAGGTGAATCGGCGGAACGAATCACGCTGGGCGGCGGTGCAGCTCAGGTCGCCCGGCGCCATCACCGGCACGGCGTACTTGAACGGGAACTCCGTGAACAGCTGCGGAGTGGGCAGTTTCTGGTTGTCATGCGCCATTGCACTTCACCCGTCGGATCGAGGTTCGCGGTCGAGCATTCTGACAAGACCGTCCCACACAATCGGATATCTGGCAAGGATGTATGCCAGAATGACTCCGATGGCTACCACCTCGCGGTCCTACGGCGGCGTGCCGATCGAACAGCGCCAAGCGCGGCGGCGTGCCGCGCTGCTCGACGCCGCCCAGGACATCATCGGGACCTCGGGTTTCGCCAAGCTGACCGTGTCCGGGCTGTGCGCGCGGGCGCGGCTGTCGGAGCGGTATTACTACGAGAGCTTCGGCGATCTCGACGCGGTGTTCAGCGAGTTGTTCGACCGGATCGTGGACGAGATCGGGCAGGCGGTGGTCACCGCGTTCGTCACGACGCCGGCCGATATCCGGGCCAAGACCAGGGCCGCCATCGCCGCGGCCATCGATCTGATCGCCGACGATCCGCGCAAGGCGCGCATCGTGACCGTCGAGGCGCAGCTGAATCCGGCACTGCTGATGCGCAGGGCCGAGGTGATGCGGTCGTTCGCGGGCATCATGATGGCGGTGTGCGCGGCCGAGGTCGGGGCGGAGGTGGTCGAAAAGGCCGGTGACCAAGCCGAATTCGCCGCCACCCATCTGCTCGGCGGGCTCTGGGAGACCACCAACAGCTGGCTGGCCGGCACGCTCCCGGTCACCCGCGCGACGCTGATCGATCGTTCCACCGACCAATTCCTGCTCACCGCAAGCCATCTCATCGGCACCCCGCTCGACTAGTCGTCGAACGGGACCGCACCGCGACATCGGCCGAGTCGCCGCACCGTCACGTCCCGCTCGACGCAAGCGCATTCAATCCGCCGGGCAACGGCTGGGGTGTTCATTCCGCTGTCCTCGAGTCGCCGGGTCTCGACGGTAGCCAGGCCGGGGTCAGTAAGGCGATGGGCAGCATCGTCGCGCCAAGTACGGCGAGGGTGGCGGACATGGACCACCAGGTGGTGGCGAGGGCGGCGAAGGCGAACACGGCCAGTGCGACGACCTCGCCGAGCAGGCCGGATACCGAGGTGACGGTGGCGCGGGCCGGGCCTTCGATCGCGTCTTGCAGCCGGGCGCCCGCGACGACACCGGCGTTGTAGACGATCCCGTAGGAGAGGCCGATCGCGGTGAAACCGAGGCCGGTTAGGACATACACGGCACTCGGGCGGTGTCCGGCGAGCCCGGCAATCAGCGCACCACCGAGAAACAGGACGCCGCCGAGGCCGACGGCGAGCGCCATGGTGCGTCCGGACATGCCCTCGGTGCGTCCGGCCAGAACCGAGCCGCCCAGCGAACCGAGGACGGTGAGTCCCACGAGCAGCGGCACCACCGCGGTCGGCACACCGACCGACTCGGCGAGCAGGGCGAAGTACTCGTCGAACGCGGTGATGCCGAACAACAACGCGCCGAGCAGCACGCCGTTGCGCACCGCGCGTACTCGAATCGATTCTCCGACACCGGCCTTCAGCATGGCGAGGTAGCGCGCGAACGGTCCCGTCGCGCTCCGATGCTTCGCGTGGGCGTCGTTCGCTACCACTCGATCACCCACCGCCGATACGCGACCGTCAGTGATGACATCCGAATTCGGATCGGCCGCACGATCATCCGAGGCCGGAATGCCGTTGTCCGCCGATGGTCTGCCCGGTGTCGGCGTATCGTCTTCCAGTTCATCGAGTTCGGCGGCGGATACCGCCTTCGGCGCACCGGGGAACGACAGCGCGATCAGCGTGTGCAACGCGGCGAATCCGACGCTGGACCAACCGATCAGCGCGTATCCACCCCAGAGGTACAGCGGGGTGGCGGCGACGATGCCGACCACGATGGCGGTTTCCGCGGCCGCGCGGGTGTAGCCCAGGATGCGGGCGTAGGCGGACGGCTCGCCGCGTGCGGCCAGGTCGTCGTACAGGAGCGCTTCGAACGTGCCGGACACCACAGCGCCTGCGGCGCCCCACAGTACGAATCCGAGGGCGAAGCCCGGATAGGTCGGGACGAGGGTCCACAGCGCGAATCCGGCGGTCAGCAGAACACCGCTGAGCACCAGGAGCGCGCGGCGCGACACCGTGTCCGCCCACGCGCCGGACGGCACCTCGAGCAGGAACGCGGTGGTCGACCAGATCGCGAACAGCGAGGAGATCTGCCCGGTGCTCAGCCCGTGGTCGGCGAACAGCAGGGAGTACAGCGCGTACAGCGGGATCAGGTCGCCGATGCCCTTGAACAGCACCGCGCGCGTCGTCAGCGAGCGCAGCGACGAAACCGTCCGTTCCCCGGGCGGGGACGAACGTGCAAGCGGACTGTGCGGGTCGGCGCTACCCGTCAGCCGGGCGAGCAGCCAGCGGACAGATCAACAGCCGTAGACGAGCAAACGCATGCTGTGAGCATGCGAGCCGGGACAGGCGGCGTCAAGCGGTTATCCGAGCGGCAGCCAGCCGTTGGCGGCGTGCATCGAATCGCCGTCGTCCAGCTCGCGGCCGGTCATTCCCGGACCGACCCGCCCGTGGTTCTCGTTGAGGTCGCTGATCAGATCCGCGACCGGGTGCGAGTCGCTGTAGTGATAGCCCTGGGCGAGGGCGAAACCGAGTTCGGTGAGCACCGCGGCCTGGTATTCGGTCTCCACGCCCTCGGCGATCACCTGGAGATCGAGCGCGCTGCTCAACGCGGCGATCACGCCGAGCAGCGGCGGCGCCGGGGAGTCGGAGCGGATCGCGGCGACGAAGGACTGGTCGACCTTGAGGATGTCGCTCGGCAGCGTGGCCAGCCGGCTGAGCGAGGAGTACCCGGTGCCGAAGTCGTCGATGGCGATCCGCACGCCGCGCTCGCGCAGGGTGTGCAGATTCGCGATGGCGGTGTGGGATTCGGCGGCCAGCTCGCTCTCGGTCACCTCGAGCACCAGTTGCTCGGCGGGCCAGCCGGTGTTGGCGAGGATGCCCGCGACCCGGTCGGCGTAGCCCGCCTCGGCCAGTTCCAGCCCGCTGACGTTCACGTTCAGGGTCAGATCGAGCTGTGCGAAGGTGTCCTGCAGGCGCGCCGCGTCGGCGCAGGCCCTTCGCAATACCAGCTCGTCCAGGTCGGAGATGAGGTCGTATTCCTCGGCGACCCGGATCAGTCCCTCGGTGGTGACGTCCGGCTGCGCGCTCGACGACCAGCGCAGCAGCGCCTCGACCCCGACCGCCTTGCCGCCGCCCTCGGTGAGGCTGACGATCGGCTGATAGTGCACGTCGAGCAGGCCGCGGTCGATGGCCTCGCGCAACTCCACCGCGAGCGGCAGCTGCCGCGAGGACTCGAGCACCGTCCGGTTGCGGCCCGCCTGCTTGGCCCGGTACAGGCCGACGTCCGCGCGGCTCACCAGCAGCGACCCGGATTCGCCCGGCTGCCAGGAGGTCACGCCGGCGGAGCAGCCGGTGGTGACCGCCGCGCGCAACTGCTCGGTGAGCAGAATGGCGGCCTGCTCGGTGGTGTTCGGCAACAACAGCGCGAACGCGTCGCCGCCGTAGCGGGCCAGACGCTGATCCGGCGCAAGGAGTTTCGACCAGGTGTCGGCGACACGTTGCAGCACGGCGTCGCCGGCCCGGTGGCCGAGATGGTCGTTGATCTTCTGGAAGCGGTCGAGGTCGACCAGCACCAGCGCGAGTCCCTGGCCGGTGCGGGTGGCCTGCTCGATCGCGGAGTTGAGCGCGCGGTCGAACCCGCGCCGGTTCAACAGGCCGGTCAGCACGTCGATGTCGGCTTCCGACGCCATCCGGGTCAGGATGCCGACCACCACGCCGACGCCGAAGGTCACCCCGGCCGGGATCAGCCCGGACCACCACGGCAACCCGGGAACCACCGGCCGCGCGGGCAACACCCATAGGCACAGCGCCATGGCGAAGGCGATGTGCGCGGCGGCCTGCGACCACGCGAAGAACAGCGCGGCGTCACAGGCGACGAAGACATAGAAGGCGGCCAGGCTGATCGCGCCGACGGTGTTCGGGAAGGCGTAGACCGCGACCGTGACCAGCACCGTCGCGATGGCGACGTAGACGTGATGCACCGAGTGCGGCAGCCGCGGACCCCAGGCCAGCAGGGTGAGCCCGAGCGTCAGCGCGATCGCCGCGGCCGCACCGACCAGCGGCCGACTACCCTCGTCGCCCGGGGCGATCGCAGTAATCAGCAGACCCAGCACACCACCCATGACGTAGAACGCCCCGGTGGTCCGAGCCATGACCATAGCTGTCGCCAGCGCCGATGCCGCCCGCACCCGGGTTCGGGTATCGCCGCGCGCCCCGATTCCTCGCACGGCAATAGCCTAGACACAACGAATCCCGGCGGTTGCCACATCCCGTGAATCCGGCATGGCGAACCGGTAGCTATTCATCTTCGCGAAACATTCGGGTAGCCAACACGACTTGGCCACGGCGGCCCACACTCGACATTCGCCGACCGTGGCACGGCGGGGCCAGAGGCGAACCCGGGACAGTTCGGACGAACGAATGTCCGCGGTTCGCCTGCTCACCCGCGCACGGGAATCCGCCTACTTCGGCGGCGTCAGCACCTCGGTACCGACGAACGGAACCAGTGCCGCGGGCACCCGGACCGAACCGTCGGCCTGCTGGTTGTTCTCCAGGATGGCCACGATCCAGCGGGTGGTCGCGAGCGTGCCGTTCAAAGTCGCTGCGATCTGCGGCTTTCCGTTCTCGTCGCGGTATCGCACGGAAAGGCGCCGGGCCTGGAAGGTGGTGCAGTTCGAGGTCGAGGTGAGTTCCCGATAGGTCTGCTGGGTCGGCACCCAGGCCTCGCAGTCGAATTTGCGCGCGGCCGAGCTGCCGAGATCGCCTGCGGCAACGTCGATGACCCGGTAAGGGACCTCGACGGCCGCGAGCATGTCCCGCTCCCAGCCGAGCAGCCGCTGGTGTTCGGCGTCGGCCTGCTCCGGCGTGGTGAAGACGAACATCTCCACCTTGTCGAACTGGTGCACCCGGATGATGCCCCTGGTGTCCTTGCCGTAGCTACCGGCCTCGCGGCGGAAGCACGACGACCAGCCCGCGTAGCGCTTGGGGCCGTTGCTCAGGTCGAGGATCTCGTCGGAGTGGTAGCCGGCCAGCGGCACCTCCGAGGTGCCGACCAGGTAGAGGTCCTCCTCGGCGAGCCGGTAGACCTCCGAGGCGTGCTGGCCGAGGAAGCCGGTGCCCGCCATGATCTCCGGGCGCACCAGCACCGGCGGGATCATCATGGTGAAGCCGTTCGCCACCGCCTTCTGCGCCGCGAGCTGCAGCAATCCGAGTTGCAGCAGGGCGCCGTAGCCGGTCATGAAATAGAAGCGGGCGCCGGAGACCTTCGCGCCGCGTTCCATATCGATCAGGCCGAGCGACTCGCCGAGTTCCAGGTGGTCCTTCGGTTCGAAGTCGAATTCCGGTGGCTTCCCGACGGTTTCGAGCACGACGAAGTCCGCCTCGCCGCCGGCGGGCGCGCCGTCCTGCACCACGTTCGAGATGGCCCGGTGCGCGGCGTCCAGGTCGGCGTCGGCGGCGTGCTGCGCGACCTCGGCCTCCTTGACCTTGACCGACATCTCCTGCGCCTGCGCGAGCAGCGCGGATCGCTCGTCCTTGCTCGCCTTGCCGACCAGCTTGCCCATCGCCTTGTGCTCGGCGCGCAGGTTGTCGGCGGTGGCGACGGCCGCGCGGCGGGCCGTGTCCGCCTCGAGCAGGGCATCGACGAGGGCGGGGTCTTCGCCGCGGGCGCGCTGCGAGGCGCGGACCGCGTCGGGGTTGTCCCGCAGGAATCGGAGGTCGATCATGGGACCTCAGCCTAGTGGGGAGGCTATTACCGTTTCACCCCGATATCCCCGGATGCGAGGCACTCGGCCGATGGCACGCGCATAGTTGGCTTGTGGGCACAACTTTCGATGAATCAGCGATCGATGAAGCACTGGCCGAGCTGACCGCGGGCGAGAAGGTGTGGGCCCAGACCCCGCTGCGCCGTCGCCGGGAACTCCTCGACGACCTGCACGCCCGGACCGGCCGCTTCGCCGACGACTGGGTGCGGGCCGCCCGGACGATCAAGCGGCTGGACGCGGACTCACCGCTGGTCGGCGAGGAATGGATGTCCGGGCCGCTGACCATGCTGCAGGCCACCGCCGCGCTGTCGGCGACGCTGGCCGCGCTCGAGCACGGACGCAGCCCGCTCGACGGGGTGCCGATCAACGACGCGCCCGGCAATCGGGTCGCGGTGCCGATCCTGCCGCTGAGCACCTATGACCGGCTATTGCTCAACGGTTTCCACGGCGAGGTGTGGCTGCGGCCCGGCGTCGACGCCGCGACCGCGCGCAGGCGGGCCGGGCTCGCCCAGCTCGACCCGACCGCGACCGGCGGCATCGGGGTGGTGCTCGGGGCGGGCAACATCACCTCCATTCCGCCGCTGGACGCGTTGTACGAGCTGTACGCGCACAACCGGGTGGTGCTGCTCAAGCTGAACCCGATCACCGATCCGCTGTACACGGTGTTCGAGATGGTGTTCGCGCCGCTGTGCGAGCTGGGGGTGCTGCGGATGGTGACCGGCGGCGCGGAGACCGGCGGCTATCTGGTGCACCATCCCGACGTCGCGCACGTGCACATGACCGGCAGCGCGCAGACGCACGACGCGATCGTGTGGGGACCGGGCCCGGAGGGGCTGGAGCGCAAGCGGGACCGGCGCCCGCTGCTGGACAAGCCGATCACCAGCGAGCTCGGCGGCGTGTCGCCGACCATCGTGGTGCCGGGCGACTGGTCCGACGCCGATCTGCGATATCAGGCCGAGCACGTGGCCACCCAGCGGCTGCACAACGGCGGCTACAACTGCATCGCCGCGCAGGCGGTCGTGCTCAGCGCGGACTGGGAACTCAAGGACAAGTTCCTGGCCGAACTGCGTACCGCGCTCGCGCAGGCGCCGGAGCGACCCGCCTATTACCCGGGCAGCGACGCGCGGGTCGCCGACGCGGTGGCCGCCTATCCCGATGCCGATCAGGTCGGCTCGGGCCGGGTGCTGATCGAGCGCTTGCCGCGCACCGATACGCCGCTGTTGCGCACCGAGTATTTCTCGCCCGTGCTCGGCGTGGTCGAACTGCCTTACGCGGGCGGCGAATTCCTGCAACAGGCGGTCGATTTCGCAAACAACGAACTGACCGGGACGCTCGGGGCCAACGTGCTCGCCCATCCGGCCACCATTCGCCGGCTCGGAATCGGGTTCGACCGGGCTGTCGAGCGGTTGCGCTATGGCGCGATCGCGGTGAACGCGTGGACCGGGCTCGCTTTCCTGGCTCCGCGCGCGTCCTGGGGCGCTTTCCCCGGCCACCAGCTCGATGATGTACAGAGCGGAATCGGCGTGGTGCACAACGCTTTTCTGCTCGACGACGTGGAACGCACGGTGGTGCGCGGTCCGTTCCGGCCCGCGCCGCGCTCGGTGCTGCGCGGCGAGCTCGCGTTGTCGCCGAAACCGCCGTGGTTCGTCGGCAATGCCGCGGCGGCGGTGACCGGGCGCAAGCTGACCGAGTTCTACGCCAGCGGCAACCCGGCCCGGATACCCGGCATCTTCGTCTCCGCGTTCCGCGGGTAGCCCGGCGAAAGAGCTGATCAGAGCAGGTCGTGGCACCGCGGCGCGGAGGCTGCCATGATGGATCGCGATGTCCTCCTCCGATCATGCACCCAAGCCAGAGCCCGCGCGCCGGCCGACCGAGCGCGGCCTGCCGACGCGCACCGGCGCGGTGCGGCGGCCACTCGACACGGTTCGCGGCTGGTTCAGCGGCGACGTCGCGCTGCCCGCGCCGACCCTGCGCTGGGGACTGCTGCTGGTGGCGGCGGGCGCCGTGATCGCGGCGCTGGTGACGTTGTTCGTGACCGGGTTCGACAACAACAAGGTCGCCGCGCACACCCCGGGCTCGCCGGGTGAGCCGATCGTGGACAAGGAATTCGGCACCGCGGTCCGGGGCGACTGCCTGAGCTGGGCCAAGCCGGACCACTCCGATCTGGCCAAGGTGCGCTGCGACAGCAAGCACATGTTCGAGGTCGCGGCCGACGTCGACATGAGCAAGTACCCGGGCAAGGAGTTCGGGCCGGGGTCGCGGTTCCCGGACTCGCTGCGGCTGACCGAACTGAAGGAAGAGCACTGCGTTCCCGCGGTGCAGCAGTACCTGGGCGGGAAGTTCGATCCGCGCGGGCGCTACATCGTCGGGCTGATGTATCCGAGCCCGGACGGCTGGCAGCACGGTGATCGCACGTTGCGCTGCGGGCTGCAATACGCGGCCAGCTCGGGCACCCCTGCCTCGGTGGGCAGCGCCGCCGAACACGATCAGTCCAAGGTGTACGGGCCTGGCGTGTGCCTGGGCATCAATCAGAACCTGCCCACCGATCCGGTCGATTGCGGACAGGTGCACTCGGTGGAGGTCGTCTCCACCATCGACCTCGGGCAGCGGTTCCAGGGCGGGCCGCCCGCCAAGGAGGAGCAGGACAAGTTCGTCGAGGACGAATGCGCGCGGACCTCGTCGGACTATCTCGGCGGGCCGGACGTGATCAAGAACAAGACGCTGACCCTGTTCTTCGACTACCTGGACGCGCGCAGCTGGCTGGCGGGCAGCCGCAAGCTGGACTGCATGGTCGGCAAGGGGGCGGACCGGGAGGGGTTCGCGCCGATCACCGGTTCGGCGAAGGGCGACATCCTGATCAACGGCCAGGCCCCGCAGCCGCCGCCGAACACCGGGCGCTCCACCCCGACGCCGCTGCCCGGCGCCGCGCCGCTGCCGCCGCAGCCGAGGTAGCTCGCGACGATGTCGGTCTCCATGTCCGAGGACCGGTTCGAGGAACTGGTCGGCGACGCGCTCGATCGTATTCCGGCGGAGTTGGCCCGGGCCATCGATAACGTGGTCGTGCTGATCGAACCTCGCAATCCGGAGGATCCACATTTACTCGGGCTGTATCACGGCATCGCGCTGACCGAACGAGACAGCCACTACGGCGGCGCATTGCCGGACACGGTGACGATCTATCGCGAATCCATCCTGGCCATCTGCGCGGACGAGGCCGAAGTGGTGGAAGAGGTGGCAATCACCGTGATCCATGAGATCGCACACTATTTCGGCATTGACGAAGAGCGCCTGCATCAGCTGGGATGGGGCTAGTCTTTACCCCAGCTGTATGAGTGCGGTTGCAGTTGGGGTGAGACAGGAAGAAACTTTAGGGGATTCGATGGAACCGATCGCTTTGCTGTCGCGTCCTATCACTCGAAGGGGGAATTCTCGTGGTTCCGCCCCATCGCCGCCACTAGAAGGAGTCGAGTCATGGTTGGCCACGTACTAGTACAACCCGAAGTCGTCCTCGCTGCCGCCGCCGAGCTGGATCTTCTCGCCGAGCGGCTGGCTGCCGCCGCCGCGTTGACCGCTCCCGCGACGCATGTCGTCCCCTCGGGGATCGACGAGGTGTCGCTGCACGCCGCGAACCATCTCAACCGGGGCGCGATGACGCACGACCAGGCAGTCGCGCAGGGGATCCTGGAACTGCACCACGCCGCCGCGACGCTGCGCAGCCAGCTCGTCACGCACATCGGCGAGGACGTCGCCCGGGCGGGCGTCGTCAACGTCATCGGCGGAACAATCGCTTAACGCCTGCGGGCACAGCAACAAGCACAAGCAAGGGGAGAAAGCATGACCGCAGGAATCACCGGGGTGTTCTGGCTGCCCCGCATGGCAGAAGCAAACTCGATCGCGCTCAACGCGGGCGCACACGCCGTGCCGATCTCGGCCGCGGCGACCGCGTGGGGCGGGCTGACCGCCGCCTGGGTCGACGCCACCGCGACCGTCGCCCGGGTGATGGCCGAGCTCGGGGTCGGCATGCAGGGCATCAACGGCATCTCGGCGCTGTCCAAGCTCACCGGATTCATCGGCTGGGCCGAGCAGCAGGGCGTCATGGCGGCCACCATGGGCTCGAAGGCGGCGGGCAACGCGATCGCCTACACCGTGGCCTCGATCGCCATGCCGAGCCTCCCGGAGATCGCGGCGGTCGACGCGGCGCGGGTCGCCGCGCACTCGACCGGCGGTGTGCTGAACGGCACCTCCGAGGCGGCAGAGGCGGCCAAGGCCGCGCTCGACCTGCGCGCGGCGCTGACCATGGAGACCTACGAGGCGGCGACCACCGCGATGGTCCTGACGCCGGGTGAGTTCGTCAACCCGCCGGCCATCGCGCACGGCGCCGGCACCGCGGACCAGGCCGGTCAGGCCGACCAAGCGTTCCAGGCCACCAACGTCGATCCGGTGCAGACCGCGATCTCCACGGCGGCCGCGTTCGTGAACAACCCCGCCGTGATCGGCGCGGCGACGCAGGCGGCGAACGTCGCGGGCACAGTGGCGACCACCGGTGTGTCCGGCGTCGGCACCATCGGCTCGCACGCGATCGCGGCCGTCACCTCCGCGGCCTCGGTGCCCAGTGTCACCAGCGCGGCGCCGGCGGCCATGGTCGGTGGCGCGGGCCTCGCCTCGGCGGTATCCGCGGGCACGCGGTCCGCGTCGTTCGGCTCGGGCGCCTCGGTGTCGGTCGGCAACGGTTCGCTCAAGCTGCCCGAAGGCTGGGGCTCGAGCTCGATCGGTGGCGCACCCACCGCGGCTCCGGTCGCCGAGAATGTGTCGGTCAGCCAGCCCACCGCGGCGCCGGTGCAGCGCAACGCCACGCCCGGCAGCCCGCTGCTCGGCAACCAGGTGCGCGACGAGGACGACGAGTCCGAGCACAAGAACCAGATCGACCTGCGCGCGGAACACTTCACCGACGGCCGCTACGCCGCCGACGGAGTGATCGGCGCCGAGCCGGCCGCTAAGTGACGGTGCTCGGCGCGGGCCGCGGCCCGTCGATGCTCGCCTCGGTGGTGTTGTCGCTCGACGAGATGCAGTTTCTCCTGGAGAAGCTGGAGATCGACGAGGTGCCCGTCGTGCTGGACGCACGCGGGCAATACGACAACGTCACCGATCACGACGCTGCGATGGCCGCAGCCGCCCAGTCGCTCACCGATCGCGAACTGCTGATCGGTGACGTGATCCATCAGGAACTCGAAGACCGGCTGCGCGCGCTGTACCGGCCGCACTGGGTGGTCGCGCTCCGGCTGTTCGTCGAGGGTCAAGCGAGTCGCATGTGTCTCGCGAAGGGCGACGATATTGTCACCGTCGCCCTGCGCGGGCCGCAGTCCTACGTGATCGACGAGGCCCAGGACGACCTCCCCGGCCCGGTGATCGCGGCGCTCGGCCCCGCCGACCCGCTCGACC
Organism: Nocardia sp. NPDC056564; assembly: GCF_042793755.1. Classification (NCBI taxonomy): domain Bacteria; kingdom Bacillati; phylum Actinomycetota; class Actinomycetes; order Mycobacteriales; family Nocardiaceae; genus Nocardia; species Nocardia sp. NPDC056564. The sequence goes on along the minus strand of NZ_JBHTUR010000004.1, from coordinate 586,141 downwards.
TGACCGGCATGCGGGCCCCAACCGAGCAGCTGGTCCCGATCTTCGACGACACCGGCGACGCGGGCGCGACCGCCAACCGGCTCGCCAAGGTCGGCACCCCCGCCGCCGACGCGCAAGCCCTCGCCTCGGCGATGGTGCAGATCCACTCGCACGCCGAGATCGTCGGCGTGGTGTACGGCGACGGCACCCGCGACGTCACCGACAACCACATCGCGGTGTTCAACACCCGCGGCGGACGGTTCATCGCGACCGCGAGCAAGTCCGACGACGGGGTCAAGTGGACGTCACTCAGCTCGGGCACGCCGGCCCGGTTGCGAACGGCGTTGCAGGACTTGATCAATGGGCTGCCGGAACGGGAAGAGTTTCCCCGCAAGCCCGAGCAGGTCTAACTCGCTCCGCGGAAACAGGCAACAAGGATTCGCCGCGCATGCCCGCTCGCTGCGCGGCGAATTACCGGTGAAATCATGCGCGGCAAGCCCATTCGTACCCGCAAGTCTCGCGATCAGCTTGCATCAAAACGTCGAAATGCACTGCACGGAGATGGCACGCTGGTTACGTGGTTTCGTTGACGTTCGCCGCGATCGAGCAGGCTCTGCGGGACAGCTGGGCCGCCGATACGTGTTCGCCGGACGATGTGGCCAGGGCGGCATGGGATTTCGGCAATCCGGCCTGGGGGCATTGCGATATCACCGCGCTGATCCTGCACGACGTGTTCGGCGGGGAACTGGTGCTCGGCGAGGTGTATCTGGACGGCGAGCGGCGCGGATATCACTGGTGGAATCAATTCCCCGACGGCACGGAGATCGACCTGACCCGCGAGCAGTTCCGGCTCGGGGAAACCGTCACCAATCGCCGGATCGTGCATCGGCCCTCGGGTCCGCTGCGCCGCCGGAACGACGAGTACGCGCTGCTGCGGCGGCGGGTCGCCGAACGCATCGGCAGCGCACTGCCCGGCTGAGCGGTCAGCCCATCGGGTCGTCGGAGGTGGGCGCGACGTCGTACCCGAACGGCGGGGTGAAGCGGCCCCAGCGGGTGCAGTCCCAGGTGCCGTCGGGGAGCGGGACCAGTTCGATGGTCTCGGTGTTGTCCAGGTGGTTGTTCGTGGTGAACGGCGGCAGCACGTCGGCCAGGTAGCGGGAGACCAAACGCATTGACGCGCCGTGGTTTACCAGGATGACGTCGCCGGTGTTCGAGTCCGAGGTCAGATAGGTCTCGCGGAGTTCCTCGATGACCGGCAGGAAGCGGGCCAGGACGTCACGGCCGGACTCACCGCCGGGGATCCGCTCGTCCAGATCGCCGTTGTGCCAGGCGCGGTAGACCCGCTGGAAGTAGAGGTGGGCCTCCTCGCTGTGCTTGCCCTCCAGGTCGCCGGCCTGCACCTCCTGCACGTTGTCCAGGACGGTGGCGGGCACGCCGGTCGCGGCCTCGATGTACCCCGCGGTCTGGCGGGCGCGCAGCGCGGCGCTGCAGAACAGCACGCGCGGCGGGTTCACCAGGTTCTCCCCGAACAGCTTCGCCTGTGCCGCACCGCGTTCGGTGAGCGGCAGGCCGGGCACCTTCGTGTCGAGGAGTTTCGCGACGTTGCCCTCGGTCTCGCCGTGCCGCACCAGAACCAACTTGCCCGCGGCGATCTTCTCGGTCATAGATCCGCCACCCCCTTTCTCAACTGGGTCAGCCATTCCGCGGCCGCCTCGTCCGAGGGCGGCGGCGTACCGGTCGCTGACGTCGCAGGCCAGGAACCGAGGAACCGGATCCGCGCCGTGCGATGCAAGGCCTTGAGCGCCTCGGCCACCGCCGTGTCATCGATGTGCCCGACACAGTCCAGATAAAAGCGATAGGTGCCCATGCCGGTACGGGTCGGCCGGGACTCGATCCTGGTCAAATCGATGCCGCGGGTGGCGAATTCGGCGAACGCGCGCATCAGCGAACCCGGCTCGTTGGTCAGTTCCAGCACGATCGAGGTCCGATCCGCGCCGGTGGCCGGCGGGGCCACGCACGGACGGGTGACCAGCACGAACCGGGTGATCGCCTGCTCGTGGTCGGCCACGCCGGATGCCAGCACGGCCAGCCCGCGGCGCGCGCCGGCCAGTGCGGTGGACACGGCGGCGTCGGCATGGCCCGCCACCACGTCGTCGGCCGCCGCGGCGTTCGACGCCGACACGTACGGCCGCGCCTGCGGCAACTCCCGCGCCACCCACTCGCGCACCTGCGCGGCGGCCACCGGATACGCGGCCAGCGTGCGCACCTCGGACAGGCTGGTGCCCGGATGCCCGAGGATCGTGAAGGTCACCTCCAACTCGGTCTCGGCCACGATTTGCAGCCGCGGACCGATGGCCAGCGAATCGAGCGTCGCGGAGATCGAACCCTCCACCGAACTCTCGATCGGCACCACCGCGCCGGTTACGTCACCGGAGCGGATCAGGTCCAGCGCGGCGCCCTGGCTGGGCGCGGCGATCCGCTCGACGGCCCCTTCGAAGGCCCCCGAGGATTCGAGGTCGGCGAGGGCCATCTCGGTGAAAGTTCCGGAGGGCCCGAAGTACGCGATGCGCGGCACGGTTACGACCTTACTTGCGTCCGCGACCGGCGCTCCCGCGATTGCGCCCGCACCCCGTCTCACCACGCGTTTCCCCGGTTACCGCGCGGGCGCGCCCGCGCTCGGCGAGTCCGCCGCCGGCCTCGCGAGCTACCTCGCCGCGCTCACCCGGCGGGCGCCGCTCGCGGGTCAGTTCGGGGCGAGGGGTTGCAGAGCGTGGGTTACTTCGTCCACGGCTTCGGTCTCGATGGCGTGGAGAACGGTTCGAAACGCCTCTACCGCAGGCGGTTTCAGCGCGGTGAGGAAGTTCGTGTCCGGGGTGACGAGAGCGGTGCGGATGTCCTCGCCGCAGAGGGCGGCGACGGTGGCGGCGACGATCGCCACGGCGCGTTCGCCGGAGGACGTGCGGGCGATGAAGCCGGTGTCGGTGTGCACGATGGCGGCCAAGAAGTCGGCGACCACCGCGTCGGCGTCGTCGGCGTCGAGGGCGGGCGCGGAGTCGCCTGGGCGGGGGGCGCGGACCAGGCCCTCGACGAGGCTGCGCCGAGCCGGGGTGGTCAGTGCAATGAGTACCGGTTCTCCGGTCGATTCCGCTCCGTGCGCCACCGGTGCACCGTAACAACCGGAGGCGATGCGGGGTTCGGTGAGGCAACCGGCGGCGAACTCTCCGGATCAAGCTGCGGCTAACGCTTGCGGATGTTCCGCCCGTCACTTAGCTTAGGGTAACCTAATTGAGCGCCCGAGCGAGGCGAACAACGCCCGACCACGGAGGTTTGCATGCCGCGTCCGACACCGACTGTCACACCGTCCACCGCCGAGCGGGTGCGCAGCGCGTGTGCGCATGCGGAGCAGGCGGTGCTGGCCATGCCCGGCATCGACCCGACGCCGGTGTCCGTGCATCACGTGCGCGAGTGCGGCGACGCGGTGGTCGCGGTGCCCACCACCTCGGTGGCGGCGATCGTGGCCGGGAACTCGCCGGACGCCGGCGCCCCCGCGGTCCTGGAACTCACCGATCACGCGCCGCTGCCGCTGCGCGAACCCGTGCGCGCGCTGGTGTGGCTGCGCGGCTGGGTGCGGGCCGTGCCCGCGCAGGCGCAGCGCGCACTGGCCGGCGAGGTGGCCAAGGAGAACCCGGATCCGGGCCTGCTCGACGTCGGGCACAGCGCGACGCTGCTGCGGTTGGTGATCAACTCCGCGGTGGTCGCCGACTCGACCGGCGCCGAATCGGTGAGCATCGACGAGCTCCGCCGCGCGCAGCCGGATCCGTTCTGCACCTTGGAATCCGCGTGGTTGCAGCACATGGACGCCGACCACGCGGACGTCGTCGCGCAACTCGCGCGCCACCTGCCGCCCCGGCTGCAGCACGGCATCGTGCACCCCCTGGCCATCGACCGCTACGGCCTCACCCTGCGCATCGAAGGGCGCGACGGCGACCACGACTTCCGTCTCCCGTTCAGCGCCCCCGCCGACGACATCGAATCGCTCAGCCGCGCGGTCCGCGTGCTGGCCGGCTGCCCGTTTCTGAACGGACTGCGCCGCATCTGACCACGGTTGCCGACCGCGGTTCGCGGTCCGGGCAACCCCGCCCGGGGCCGCCGCGGGTCCGGCCTACGGCAGCCAGGACACGTGGCCGCGGAGCGCGGTATAGCCGACGTAGGCGACTGTGTCGATGGTGGCGTGGGCGACGATCAGCGGCCACAGCTTGTTCGTGCGCTGCCAGTAGCGGCCGAAGATCAAGCCCATCACCAGGTTTCCGAGGCCGCCGCCGAGGCCCTGGTAGAGGTGGTAGCTGCCGCGCAGCAGGGCCGAGGCGAGCAGCGACGAGTTCTCCGACCAGCCGAGCTTGCGCAGCCGGGTGATCAGGTAGGCGACCACGATGATCTCCTCGGCCAGCGCGTTCGCGCAGGCGGACAGGATCAGCGCGGGCAGCCGCCACCAGTGGTCGCCGAGCGAGGCAGGCACGATCGTCACGCTCACGCCCAGTGCGTGCGCGGTCAGATACAGGCCGAGGCCGGGCACTCCGATGATCGCCGCGAGCACCAGTCCGGGCACGACGTCCGCCCGCCAGCGCAACCGCGCCGCCAGTCCGATCAGCCGCGGCCCGATTCCGCTGCGCCACAACAGATACAGCCCGAGCGCCGCCCATCCGGCCAACCGCGCGACGCTCAGCAGCTGGAACAGCAGATCGATGGTCGACTGGGTGGACCGCGACGGATTCAGCGCGACCGTCCGCCCGCCCACCCCGCCCGGCGCGAGCGCGCTCTCCACCAGCGACAACGCCGCGTTGAGCCCGCTCAACCCGAACGTGACCACCAGCACGACCGCGAGCTCGAGCTTGATTCCGAGCCGCTCCCGCTCCGTCACCTCGGACTCGCCGGCCCCGGACTCACTACGCATGAACTCGAATCTATTGCCCGGCCCCGCGCGCGCTCCACGCGCCGCGCCTCGAGTCGCGTCCACGGGCCGCCTCGCGATGTCGCGAGCGGTCCGCTCCGCGCGGGTTCGATCGGGTGCACCGCTCCACCGCACGTGCGAGCGCACCGAACAATCGCAAGCTCCGCCGCCACGAACACCTGATTCTCCCCGCGGACCACAGGATGGGTGCTGTCGCGGCCGGCACGCGGCCGAGCGGCGGCCCTGATCCGTCGTATCCGGCAGTCCACGATGAGCGAGATTCCTCCGGTCCGCTCAGCGAACCCACCTCCTCCGGTGTCGACAAACACATCGATCCGCGGCCACGCCTGGTGACCTGCATCGATACCCCCACCTGACGACCGCCCGCCGCCCGTGACCCAACTGTTCCCCGCATCTCGATAACACCGAAGCACCGCAGGCGAATTCATAGAGAGTGCGCGAACCGACGGGCACCGGGACCGGCGCGGACCACGCAGGGCACAGACGAGGTCAGCGCCGGAATCGGACGGAGATCATCCGTCGCACGACCTCCCCGAACGACGACGGATAAGTAGAGTCTCAGTGATGAATGGCGACGACCCCAGGTACCGCGCGCCGATGCGCCGGGTGCCGCCGCCCGGCCCGCCGCCGCCGCGGCGTCCCGGGCCGCACCGCGCAGGCCCGCCGGGTGACCCGCAGTCGCCGTACGTCGAGCCGACCCAGGTGCTGCACCGCGGCGGCCCGCAGCCGCCGCTCGCGTATTCGCAGGTTCCGCCGGAAAACGTCGGGACGCGCAGGCCACCGCCGCCGCCGAACAAGCCGCCACGGCAGACCCACGCGCCGACGCAGCAGCCGGTGCCCTATCGCGAGGGACCGCCGCAGCGCCCGCATCGGCCGAGCCCGCCGCCGCCACCGCCGTCCGGTCCCCCGCGCGGCGAACGCCAGCCCCGCGCGCCCCGTCCGCGGCGCAAGCGCCATTACTTCCGCTGGTTCCTGGTGCTGCTGCTGGTGCTGGTCATCGCGGCGGTCGGCGCCGTGGTGAAACTCGACGGCTCATTGACCCGAATCCCGGCGCTGGCCAACTACGCCGACCGCATCGGCGATACACCGGGCACCAACTGGCTGCTCGTCGGCTCGGACGGCCGCGCGGGCCTGACCCCGGAGCAGGAACAGGAGCTGGCCACCGGCGGCGAGGTCGGCCCGGAGCGCACCGACACGATCATGCTGGTGCACATCCCGAAGTCGGGCAAGACCACTCTGGTCAGCCTGCCGCGCGACTCGTACGTCAGCATTCCGGGCAACGGCAAGGACAAGCTGAACGCGTCCTTCGCGATCGGCGGACCGCTGCTGCTGGTGCAGACCGTCGAGATCGCGACCGGCGTGCACATCGACCACTACGCGCAGATCGGCTTCAGCGGTTTCGCCGGTGTGGTGGACACGCTCGGCGGCATCGATGTCTGCGTGCCGAAGGCGATCGACGACCCGCTGGCCGGGATCAACCTGCCCGCGGGCTGCCAGAAGCTGAACGGGCCGCAGGCCCTCGGTTTCGTGCGCAGCCGCGCGACCGCGCTCGCCGACCTGGACCGGATCAATAATCAGCGCGTCTTCATGGCGGCACTGGTGAAGAAGGCGACCAGCGGCGCGACGCTGGCGAATCCGTTCAAGCTGTGGCCGCTGGCGACCGACATGGCGAAATCGCTGAAGGTCGACGACGGCGACCACATCTGGAATCTGGCGCAGCTCGGCTGGGCAATGCGCGGGGACACGATTCCGACCACCGTGCCGGTCGGCGGATTCGAGGACACCGACAGCGGCAATGTGCTGCTCTGGGATAAGAACAAAGCCGGGCAGTTCTTCGACGCGATCGCTTCGGACCGACCGATTCCGGAGGACCTGCTGACCAGGTAGCGTCGATCACATGACGGACACCGAGCTCGATCAGCCGTTCACCGCTCTGCTCAGCGCACAGATCCAGCACGGCTTCACGGCCGCCCAGCAGTACCTCGCGGCGGCCGTGTACCTGGACTCGAATCGGTTGCCGCAGTTGGCAAGACACTGTTATGGCAAGTCCGAGGAGCAGCGCGCGCACGCGTTACGGATGGTCCAATATCTGCTCGACCGTAATGTGGAGGTCCGCGTCGGCGGATTGAACGAGATCCGGTCCAGCTTCGAATCTCCCCGTGCCGCAATGGCTTTCCTGCTGGAGACGGAACGTGCTCGGAGCGGGCAGATCACCGGGCTGGCCCGTGCGGCCCGCGAATCGGGCGACTACCTGGGCGAACGTTTCATCCAGTGGTTCCTGAAGGAACAGGTCGAGGATGTCGCCAAGATGAACACGCTACTGACCGTGATCGACCGTTCGACGGGCGATCTATTCGACGCGGAGAACTTCATCGCACGCGAACTCCGCGCCGCACAACGCGTAGACAACGCCACCCCGAGAATGGCTGGGGCAGCGAAGAATTAATTAGGCAATACTAGCCTCAATAAGGTTGCACTTGGATGACAGGCGCCTTGACCAGCGCTAATGTCCCCTACTATGTCCAGCCATCCGGAGTCCCCACGCAGCAAATTCCACGGCCTGCTCCATGATCAGATCAGGCACGAATTCAACGCCGAGCATCAATACATCGCAATCGCGGTATGGTTCGACAATGCTGACCTGCCGCAGCTGGCCAAGCGTTTCTATGCCCAGGCGGTAGAAGAGCGCAACCACGCGATGATGATCGTGCAGTACTTCCTCGATCGGGATATCAGCGTCGACCTGTCCGGTATCGATGCGGCCAAGTCCAAGTTCGAGAATGTGCACGAGCCGATCGCGCTGGCCCTGGCCCAGGAGAAGACGGTCACCGACCAGATCATCCAGCTGGCCAGCACCGCCCGCGAAGAGGGCGATTACCTGGGCGAGCAGTTCATGCAGTGGTTCCTGAAGGAGCAGGTGGAGGAGGTCGCGAACATGACCACCCTGCTCACCATCGCCGAGCGGGCCGGGTCCAACCTGTTCGATCTGGAAGAGTTCATCGCCAGGGAAATGAGTGGTCCGAGCGATGCCTCCGGCGCACCGTCGGCGGCGGGCGGATCCATCTGATCGTTCGACGCAAACAGGCCCAGCTCTTCGCGAGCTGGGCCTGTTGCCGTTTTGGCAGGCGTCTTACTGAGCGCTCATGGTGCTGAGGATTGCCTTGAGTGCCGCGATAAGTTCAGTCATGAAACTTGTTTCCTCTTTCTTCATCAGGTCGGTGAGGCCACCCTCTACCAGCGTCCGATACTAGCCGAGAAACTGACTCCCGAGTAGCTTAGAAAGGACGATTCTTCACAAAATTCCCGGTTGATTCATTGGGTCAGCGCAAGGTGACCTGACGTGATCGCAGGCCGTCCCGCGAGCGCCGTTCAGCGGCGGTCAACGGCTCGTCCGAGGCGAGCGCCTCCGCCAGTCGCGCGTCGAATTCCTGTGCGGGCTTTGCCCATTCGTCCGGGTGCTGCTCCGGATCCAGGTCGAAGACCGGGACGAGCACACCGTGCGTGCGGAACGAACCGGCGAACCGGGAACCCTCGCCCAGGTTCAGGCCGCCCGCGGCGTGCAGGCGCGCCAGCGCCAGCATCAGGTCGTCCTCGGACTCCGGCCGGACCCAGCGGATGTGCGCCTTGTCGCCGGCGTCCACCCACCACGCGGCGCCGGTCGCGTCCGGGCCGAGCGCGATCCGCGCCGACGGCTTGATCGCCAGCTTGGCCTGCTCGATGGTCGCGGCCACCTGCGGGTCGGGCTGCACACCCTCGGGCACCCACCAGTCGAAGTCCTGGTGCACCGTGAGGTCGAGCTCCGCACCTGCATCGATCACATCGGCCAGGCGCGGACCGCCGGCCACGCTCTCCACCGACGCCAGCGAGTCGCCGGGCTCGGCGGACTGCGTCCACAGGATCGCGGCGGCCAGATCGGCGCCCAGGTCGGCGCCCTGGAACTGCACCTGCGCACCGACGTAACCGCTCGGCTGATCGCCGGCCCGCACCAGCGCGGCCACCGCGCCGGGCAGCACGGTCGCGAGCACGACCGAACGCTCGGCCGCGACGCCGGCGGCCAGCTTCAGCTCGGCGGTCGCCGACGGCACGAACTCGCAGAGCGCGACCAGATCGCACTCCGCGGCCAGTCCCTCGAAGGGACGCGAGACGGTCTGCGCGGCCTGTTCCAGCGCCACCTTCCGCTCGGCGAGACGCTGTGCCCGGTTCCCTCCGGGCTTAGGACTATTCCGCTTGCTCTTACCCACGGGGGGTCAACCTACAGGGTGTGCGCGGCGCCACCCCGCGCGCCACGGCGCCGGACGCGGCCCGAGCCCGCGGGTGGCCGGACCATCGATGGTCGATCGCCGAACGGCGCAGGCGCACAACCTGGTTCACGCTCGCCGCGATCCGCGGCGAGCTGGTCACCGGACCGACTCTGTCAAGGCACCTTTCGATCGGCGCGGACTCAGGCGGCGTCGAGCACGGCCTTGGTGCGGCCGGGGTGGTTGGTGGCGACCCAGCTGACGCCGAGGTCGGCGCACAGGCGTACGTCGTCGGGGTCGTCCACGGTCCAGCAGTAGGTGGCGCGGCCCGCGGCGGCGGCCTTGTCCACCAATTCGGGATGATCGCGCAGCGTCTTCACCGACGGGCCGACGGCGGTCGCACCGACCGTGGTCGCGGCGCCGCCGCCGAGGTAGCGCGACGACTCGCCGAGCAGCACGGTCGGCAGCAGGGGCGCGGCCCGCCGGATCCGCCAGACCGCGGTGGCCGCGAACGACATGACCACCGCGCGTGAGTGATCCGCGGAGGCGGGCGTGGCGATGCCGAACCGCTGCAGCTCGGCGAGCAGCTTGTTCTCCACCAGCGCGCCGTAGCGCACCGGGTGCTTGGTCTCGATGAACAGCTTGGTCGGCCGGCTGCGCCAGTCCAGCACCAGCGTGATCAGCTCGCTGAGCGTGAGCACCTCGGCCGCCGCGCCGTCCGCGCCGAAGTCGAGTTCCTTCAGCTCGTCCAGGGTCATCTCGCTGACCAGGCCGGTGCCGGAGGAGGTCCGGTCGACGGTGCGGTCGTGCACGCACACCAGATGCCCGTCCCTGGTCAGCCGGACGTCGCACTCGACCCCGTCCGCGCCTTCCTCCAGCGCCAGCTCGTAGGCGGCGAGCGTGTGTTCGGGGCGCGCCGCCGAGGCACCGCGGTGCGCCACCACGAACGGCGCGCGACTGACCTGGCTCACTTGGCCAAAACCTCCTCGTGCTCACGATCCACTGCGTCCTTCGGCGGCTCGGCCGCGCGCGCCGCCGCGCCGCCGGGCTGCACCGGCTCGATCACCGGCACGGCCGGGTCGACGGCGATCAACCAGCGTCGCGCGGTCCGGCTGCGGCCCAGCGGGTCTCGGTCCTCGACCGCCCGCATCATGGCCAGGGTGAGCAGCGCGACCCCGGCGGCGACCAGGTCGGTGATCGCGGTGAACAGCACCCCGTCCGCCTTGACCTGCAACGAGTCCGCGGTCCGCCAGGCCAGCGCGACCGCAGTGACCAGGCCGCCGAAAATCCAGGCGGCCCACCAGATCCGGATCGCCCGCAGCGCGCGCGGATCGGACCGGCGCGCGACGATCTCGGTCAGGAACACACCGGGCCACAACAGATTGACCACCGGAATCACGCAGCCGAGCACCAGCGTCCGGACCGAACGCGGGTCGGTGCGGCCGTCCGCCTGGAAGGCGAGCCTGCGCGCGTCCACCAACCAGCCGACCACGGCCACCGCGGCCAGCAGCGCGAGCAGCAGGGCGAGCAGCGCGGCCGCGACGACGAACACGTCGGAGCAGGCCAGCAGCACGGGATCGATCAGCCGCGTCCGATTGCGCAGCAGCAGAAGATAACGCAGCAGTTCGGCGACGGCCGCGACGGCGAACATCGACGCGGTGGCGATCAGCAGCGTGGATGCCCGCGCGGTCAACCTGGTCAGCGGGCGCGGCGCCGCGGCGGCGGGCCGGGGCGGCGGATCGAGCAGCCCCCAGCGCGGAATCCGTTCGTAGCGCGGGGTTTCGCGGCGTGCGGGGCGGCCCGCGGCCGGGGCGCGGCGGGTGCGCTGGTCGGGCTTGCGCGCCACCCAGCGATAGTTGCGCCGCTCGGCGGGCGCGTCGATGGGCGCGGGCGAGAGCAACACGCCGCGGCAACGCGGGCACCAGTGCATCGGGGTCGACTGCACGGCCCAGCGCGCGCCACACCGCGCACAAGGTTGTACGACCGTGCTCACCGTGCCTCCTGTGTCTCGCGGCGTTCGCTAGTAGATCTTCGCCTGCCGGTCACCGTCGGCCACCAGCGGGCGTCCGGCCTGCTGCCAGGCCACCATCCCGCCGTTGACCTGGATCGCGTCGAAGCCGATGTGCGTGAGGTATTCGACCACCTGCAGGGAACGGCCGCCTTGCCTGCAGATGACATAGAGATCGACGTCGTAGTCCAGCTCGTCCACCCGGGCGGGCACGTCGACCATCGGGATGTGCACGGCGCCCGGCGCGTGTCCGAGCTGCCACTCGTCGTCTTCGCGCACATCGAGCAGGATCGCGCGCGGGCCGTCGGCCGGACTCGGCGCGCCGCTGTCGAATTCGCTCGGCACCGCGTCCACCGGGACCGAAGGAACATGGGGACTCGTCACGGTTTCGATCCTGCCATGGGTGGACGGGTGCCGTGCGGTTCCGGCCCGCGCCCGGGCGGTCGGCGACTCGACATCGAGCCGGTACTTCAGGTATGTTTTCCGTCCCGGAACCCTGATCGATGCCCCGCTCAGCGGCCGCATGTGCATACCTCCGACAGAGTTATCCACATAATCCACAACTTCATCCACAGGCTGCAGCTATCAGACAGCGCACCAGTTTCAGGGTTTGGCTATCAAAGCTACCTACCGGCTAACTCTCTCCCGGCCCCCCACACCCCGATCCGGGACCTTTCGTGGGCCCGCAGCAGATTCGTGGCGTGTTCGTGCGGCGCGAACGACCGATCCGGGACTCCCCTCCAGCATCCAATCCCGGAGCGGTCATTCGCCGCCGACCTCGAAACTCGCGGGCGCGGCGGGTTCCGATAACTACTTGGACGGCGGCGGGTCCGATTCGGTTCCATAAAAAACGAGAACACTAGCGAAAAACTGAAATACTGGGCTCCACCGGTAGCTGTCGGTAGCCTGTGGCCATGAACGTGAGCAGGGGGCTACTCGACGGAATGGACACGGCTGGGCTCAACGTCGCACTGGCCGAGGCGACTTGCCTCGGCCTGGAGGTCGACGCGGCGGCCAAGCAACTACGACTCGACTTAGAGGTGCTGACGCTTCCGGAAAACGGAACGCCCACCGAGGATTACCGCGTTCAGGTGACCTTCACCGGGGTCGGCCGCGTCGCGGCCTCGCTGCGCATGCAGAACTGGGATGACTTGGAACCGCAGGTCCTGCCCCTGCAACTGGACGGACTCGACGCGGCTATCCGCAGCTTCGGCGGCGGCAGGCTGCACGGCTGGGAGTTCATCGACCTCGACGACAGCGGCTGGGCCCTGTGGAGCGAGCTGCTCAGCTTCGACACCGAGATCGACGGGCACGTCTCCGCGCACGTGCTGGAGTTCTCCCAGGAAGAAGGCATCGACCCGCGCGAACTGGACGTGCGCGTGTGGTTCGACAACGTGCTCATCGCCGACCCCGCCGGCCGGGAGATCCCGCTGGCCGAGTTCATCGCGGGTGCGACCCGCTGGTGGGAGGCGCACGACGCGGGCGACCCGCGGGCAACCCGTCCCGGCATCGCGCCGCCGCTCTGATTCGACTATCCGACACCGCGCATCCGGGGCCCCCGGGTGTGCGGTTTTCGTCTGCGGGCGGGCGGGGCGACGGCCTGGGTGACCGTTGACGTAGTGGGTATCCGGCACCAGGATCGGTACTGCCCGGCTGGGCGGTTTGCCCGATCCGGCGCAATGCTGACGGACCAGGTGCGGCAGAGTCGCCGCACTAGTTCGTCGTACTACGACGTGGTTCGATGCTACGCGTGAGGTTCGACCCGGTGCCGCGGTGACGTCCACGGGTGCACAGCCCATGCCCACTACGGAATGCGGGGGCATCAGGCCCGGTTGGAACCGAGCGGGTGTACGAATGATGGTTGGGTGTGCTCGAGATGGGCGCACGCAGCCCGACATAGGAAGGGACATCGTGGCTGAGTACACGCTGCCAGATCTGGATTACGACTACAGCGCCCTGGAGCCCCACATCTCCGGGCAGATCAACGAGCTGCATCATTCCAAGCACCACGCCGCGTACGTCGCCGGCGCGAACACCGCACTCGAGAAGCTCGAGGCCGCCCGCGACAGCGGCGATCACGGCGCCATTTTCCTGTACGAGAAGAACCTGGCCTTCCACCTGGGCGGGCACGTCAACCACTCCATCTGGTGGAAGAACCTGTCGCCCAACGGCGGCGACAAGCCGACCGGCGAGCTCGCCGCGGCGATCGACGACCAGTTCGGCTCGTTCGACAAGTTCCGCGGTCAGTTCACCGCCGCGGCCAACGGCCTGCAGGGTTCCGGCTGGGCGGTGCTCGGCTACGACACCCTCGGCCAGAAGCTGCTGACCTTCCAGCTCTACGACCAGCAGGCCAACGTTCCGCTGGGCATCATCCCGCTGCTGCAGGTCGACATGTGGGAGCACGCCTTCTACCTGCAGTACAAGAACGTCAAGGCGGACTACGTGACCGCGTTCTGGAACGTGGTCAACTGGGAAGACGTGCAGGATCGCTTCGCGCGCGCCGTCGGCCAGGGCAAGGGCCTCATCTTCGGCTGAGTTGACGTGCCGCGCCTCCGCGCGGCGTGTTTGCTCGCACTCGCTTCGCTCGCGGCCCGTGTGCCGCCGTGCGGTTGCGACAGCCGTCAGCGAACCCGCGAACAGGACAACCTGTTCGCGGGTTCGCTCGTTTCGGGGCAGTCGCGGGACACGCCCGGGACGCAACGGGGTCTCAGTCGGCGAACAATACGCCGGGCCATGGCATGTGGGCGCAGACAACCGCTGGTCAAGCCGGTTCCGGTGCGGTACTGGCACTCTTTGGTACTTGTGTGCCAGGTGTTTCGTAGGTCATCCTCGGAATCCACAGTTGGAGGACGGGCAAGGCCGCCCCCGGTTCGATGACGGGAGGCACGATGCATACGAACGAACCGATCGGCATCACACCATTCCAAGCCCGCGGCACGCTGCGGGGGTTCGTCATTTCCGGCCGCTGGCCCGACACCACCAAGGAGTGGGCGCAGGTGCTGGTGCTCGCGGTCCGGGTGGCCTCGATGCCCGGCCTGCTGGCCACGTCGACGGTGTTCGGCGTGCGCGAGGACCTGCCCGACGACCCGGCGCCCGGCACCGTCGGCCTGGTGATGGCCGAGGGAACGGTGCTCGGCGCGGAGGCCTTGGCGCCCGGGCGGTTTGCCGGTCATATGCCGGCCGCCCTGCTGATGCTGCATCCGCCCTCGGAAACCCGGCCGTCGCTGCCGGAGTGCGCGGGGGCCGCGTCGGGTTGTGTGCTGCTGCCCGGCGTGCCGCATCTCGGGCTGGAGCATCGGGCGGCCTGGGCCGAGGCGGAATTGGACGGCACGGTGACCTCCCTGGTCAGCCGCGTCGGACTGGACCCGATCAGCGACCCCGACACCGCGGTTCTGGCCATGCTGCTGGCTGCGTAAGGGTACCCGAAGTTCTCTGCGTGGATCACCAAACTTATTGTGCGCATTGCGATTTGGGCAACACCAGGTTGGCACACGCGGACCCGTGCGGGTAGAGTCGGGTACAGCGAAGGGGAGTAGCCCCCAATTGCACAGTCGACATACTGACCCGCCACCCCACGAGGGTTCGGGTCCGGCTGTGTGAACCGGAACAATCCGGTGGGCGAGACCTTCGGCCGAGACAACTAATCGTTGTCGGCCGGAGGCGTACCCAGACTCCGGCCGGCAGGCCGGAGACCCGGGAGCCACACAATCATGATCGCCACTGTTTTGCTGAGTATCGGCATCGTCTTTCTCGCCGAGCTGGGCGACAAATCCCAGCTGATGGCGTTGACGTTCGCCCTGCGCTATCGCTGGTGGGTGGTGCTCGGCGGCATCGCCACCGCGTCGGCCGCGGTGCATCTGATCTCCGTCGGCGTCGGCTATTTCCTCGGCTCCGCGCTGCCCACCCGGGCCATCTCGCTGGTCGCCGCGCTCACCTTCCTCGCCGTCGGCCTCTGGACGTTGCGGGAACACTTCCGCGCGGACGACGAAGACCCCGCACCCAAGTCCCTGCGCGCGAGCACCGCGCCGTTCTTCGTGGTGCTGTCCGCGTTCCTGCTCGCCGAGCTCGGCGACCGGACCATGTTCGCGACCGCCGCGCTGGCCACCGATTACGACTGGGTCGGCGTGTGGATCGGCTCGACGATCGGCATGGTCGCCGCCGACGCGCTGGCCATCGGCATCGGCATCCTGGTCGGCAAGCATCTGCCGGAACGGGCCATCGGGATCGGGTCGGGTCTGCTGTTCCTGTACTTCGGTGCGGCAACGTTGATCTCGACGGTCGCGCCGTCGCTCAGCGGAGTGATCGTCGCCGCGCTGGCCGCGATCGCGCCGGCGGCGGGCGCCGCGGTCATGCTGATCGTCCGCGCGCTGCGGCCCGCGCCGGTCGCGCCCGACCTGCCCGCCTCGGCTCCGGCCGCGGATCCCGAACTGCATCGGTAGCCGGGCCGCCGAACTCGGTGCGGCGGCTACCCGGCGAGCGAGTTCACCTGGATGATCCAGGCCGCGCCTCGGCCAGCGTGTTCCCGAACAGCTCCCCGCCCCGGCGCACCAGGTTCAGCAGCGGAACCCGCAGCGCGAGCAGGCCGGCCGAATCGTCGGCCGCGATCCGGCCGGTGACCATCGCGCTGATCGCGGCGGCCAGGGTCTGGCAGGCGAAGCGCTGCTCCTCGGTCCTGGCGCCGAGCACGTCGGCGATCAGGCCGACGAACAGCTCCTGTAGCTGTGCCCGGCGCGCGAGGGCCGCCGTGCCGACCGCGTAAACCTCCACCAGGAACAGCCGCGCACTGGCCGGGTCATCGACCAGGTGCTGCAGGTAGGCCGCGAAGATCCGGTCCATCCTGGCCATGCGGTCCGGCTCGGGCTCCGCGCCCGTCGCCGGGTCCTCGGCATCCTCGGAGGCATCCGCGATGCGGCCGAGCAGGTTCTGCACGGCCCGCTCGTAGGCGGCCTCGAAACAGGCCTCCTTGGAGCGGAACTGCTCGTAGAACGTCTCTCTGGACACTCCGGCGCGTTTCAGGATCGCCGCGACCGACGTGCCGACATAACCGTTCTCCACCATCGCCTCGGCCATCGCGATCAGGATGCGCTCGCGTTGCGAGGCCACCACCTGCTCGCGCGGCAGGCCGTGCCTGCCGCGCGGGAGTTGGCGTGCGCTGGTTGCCGATTCGGTCATTCGATGGCTCCGGGGTCGGTTCGGCTAGGCTTTCCGCTCCATTTTGCGGGGTCTGTCCGGTTGGTCCGTTGTGAAGGGTGTCTCTTCGTTCCGCGCGATCTCCAATGCCCGCCGCACCCCGTGGCGCAGCGCGATCGCGATGACCCGCTGCGCGATCGGCCGGAACGGCAGCACGACCGCCACCCACCAGGGCGAGACCACCTGCTTGCGTCGCCGCGCGATGGCCTTCTCCACCGAATCGATGGCCGGCCCGAGCGGCGCGACGCCGGACACGGTCGACCGGCCGATGATCGCGCGCGCCGCGGCGGTGCCGAATCCGCGCGAGGTCATATCGGTGTCGAGTTCGGCGAAGTACGCGACGCCGACCTTCGCCCCGGTGTGTTTGAGTTCGATGCGCAGCGTATTGCCGAGCGCCTCCACCGCGGCTTTCGACGCGCTGTACGCCCCGACCAGCGGCAGATTCACCGCCGCCGCGAGCGAGGAGACCACCAGCGCGTACCCGTTCGGATGACTGATGTGCGGCCCGGCCGCCCGCAACGTGTAGTAGACGCCGAGCACATTGACCGCCAGCGTCTGCTCCATCACCGCCGGATCGCCCCCGATCAACGGCAGCTGCCGCGCCACCCCCGCGTTCGCCACCACCACATCGAGCCCGCCGAGCTCGTCGACCAGGGTCGCCACCACCCGATCCACCTGCTCACGATCCCCCACATCGCAATACCGCCACGGCGCGTCCCCGCACTCCCGAGCCACCTCCCCCAGCAACTCCCCCTCCAACCCCAGCAACGCCACCCGCGCCCCACCGGCGTGTAGCTGCCGAGCCAACGCGGCCCCGATCCCCCGCGCCGCCCCCGTGATCAAAACCTTGCGCCCAGCAACAGACGCCCCCGCAAACAGCTTCATGCAGCGACGGTACCACCAATGAACACGTTTGTTCGCAAATAAATTAGGGGCGCACCCGAATGCCGCACCGACCGGCCGAAATGCCCACTGCCTGCACGTATTCCAGTTATGCCATTAGCACATGAAACGTAACGCAGGTCACAATCGGTCGATAGACGCGTCATCAGTTCCATCACTTCTCGCAGAAGGCAAGACCGATGACGACACCGCATAACGAATACCCAGCCCAGCAACCGCCGAATCCCCACTGGGGCAACCAGCCTCCGGCCGGGCAGCAGTCGCCACAAGCCGGGCAGTTCGCACCGCCCGGATACGGTCAACCGCCGAAGAAGTCCGGTCGCGGCAAGATCGTGCTCATCGTGGTCGCGCTGATCGTCGGGTTGTGCGGATTCGGCGCGGTGATCGCCGCGGTCAATGGCGGAGATGACAAGAAGACCGACACCACCGCCAGCAGTCCGGCGGCCGCGCCGATCGTCGGTGCGGCGGGCGAATCCTCAGCTCCGCCGGCCGCGAAGCCGTCGGCCGACAAGCCATCCGGGCCCGGTCTCGATACCCCGGTGCGGGACGGCAAATTCGAGTTCGTCGTCACCGGCGTCCAGGTCGGCCTCGCCGAGGTGGGCGACAATCCGTACCTGCGGCGAACGGCCCAGGGCGCGTACACGATCGTCTCGATGACCGTGAAGAACATCTCGAACAAGCCGCAGGGCTTCAGCCCGAGCGATCAATACCTATTCGACACGCAGAACCGCAAGTTCGAGAACGACAGCATGGCCGCGATCAACCTGCAGGCCGACACGAGCATGTACGCCAGCGTGAACCCGGGCAACACGGTGACCGCTCAGGTGGTGTTCGACCTACCGGCCGACGCGGTGCCGAGCCACATCATGCTGCACGATTCGATGTTCTCCGGCGGGGCCAAGGTGACTCTCCGGTAGCCCCGCCCTGGTCTCGGCGATGGTCCTTTCCGGGGTGAGAGGGAGTCCTCATGGGGGTTGGGCGGGGCAACCGTTAGGGTGCAATTGACGAAGGGCCAACTGGCTGTCACGAACGAGAGGACCATCGTGGAGATTTCGGGTTCCGCCGCCATTGTCACCGGAGGCGCATCCGGCCTCGGCGCCGCCACTGCCAAGCGTTTCGCCGAGCTGGGGGCCACTGTCTTCGGCCTGGATGTGCCGCAGTCGATCGAGCGGGCCGGGGACAACGTGCCTGCCGGGGTCACCCTCATTCCGGCCGATGTCACCAGCAATGACGAGGTAGCCGCCGCGGTCGCGAAGGTCGTCGAGTCGGGCGCGCCGCTGCGCATCGTGGTCAACTGCGCCGGTGTCGGCTGGGCCGGGCGCATCCTGTCCAAGAACGGCCCGCACGATCTGGAGCTGTTCCGCACCGTCATCACGGTGAACCTGCTCGGCACCTTCAACGTCATGCGGCTGGCCGCCGACGCGATCAGCAAGACCGACACGGTGGACGAGTACGGCCAGCGCGGCGTCATCATCAACACCGCCTCGGTCGCCGCGTTCGAGGGCCAGATCGGCCAGATCGCGTACTCCGCGTCCAAGGGTGGCGTGCACGGCATGACCGTGCCTGCCGCGCGCGACCTGGCCCAGTTCGGCATCCGGGTGAACACCATCGCCCCCGGCATCATCGACACCCCGATGCTGGCCGGCGTCACCGAGGAGTACCGCAAGGGCCTCGAGGCCGGCGTCCCGTTCCCGTCGCGCCTCGGCCGCCCGGACGAGTACGCGCAGCTGTCGCAGTACATCGTCGAGCACGACTACCTCAACGGCGAGACCATCCGCATGGACGGCGCGCTGCGCATGGCCCCGCGCTAGCCCCGAGTACAACTCGAAGCCGCTGCCGACCTCGGTCGGCGGCGGCTTTATTTGTGCCCGATGCCGAGGAACGCGGTGATGGACAGCGGCTGCTGCGGCCGATAGTGCTCGGCCAGATAGGACTTCATCACCGCGACCCGTTCGGCCCAGACCTGTTCGCCGACCGTGCGGCGCAGCAGGCTCAGCGGCGCGCTGCTGCACACCATGGTGTCCCACATCTGCTCGGCGCTGTCGAAGGCGAGCGCGATCGTATGCCGTTGGATGGACACGGCTTCGAAGCCGGCCCGGCGCATCTCGGTCTGGAAGACCTCGGGGTTCTCCAGGCTGAGGTAATTGGGCTGGGGCTCCTGGATACTCGGATCGGCCGCGTGGAAGGCGCCGAACATCAGCCGCATCAGCGGAGATTCGACGACCGGCGCCCAGCTGGACACCACGGCCGTGCCGCCGGGCCGCAGCACGCGGAACAGTTCGGCGAAACCCCTGCTGCGCTCGGGAAAGAACATCAGCCCGAACATGGAGAACCCGGCGTCGAACCGGTCGTCGCCGAACGGCAGCGACTGCCCGTCACCCACGCGCGCCTCGATATTGGTCAACCCGGCCGCCCGCGCCGCGGCGATCAGTCGCTCGATCATCGGACCGGAGAAGTCGATGGCCTGCACCTGCGCGACCTGCGGCGCGGCCAGCAGACTCAATAGCCCAGTCCCCGCGGCGACATCGATGACCTGGGAAGACGCTGTCAGCGAGGCGAATTCGAGCGCGCGGTCGGAGAAGGGCTGCATGATCGCGGGGGCGAATTCGGCGTAGCCGTCGGCGACGAGATCCCACGGCTCGGCGAAGGCGAGAGGGTTTCCGGACATGTGCTGACGATCCTTTCGATCGCCCAAATTTAACCGCTCCGTCCCGTGAGGGACCACAAAACCCGGCGAATATCGCTGTGCACGAAGGATTTCGGATCGAGTGCCAGAAGGTAGCGAAGCATACCGTTTCACTCTAAGAGCAGCTCAATAGGGCAAATCGGACTCAGAGCGCGCGGCGGAACGTCATCAGATCACGTCCCGGCCCGTTGTAGTCCGGCACCGGGCCGCCGACGGTGAACCCCATCCGGGAGTGGAACGCGATGGACGTCTCGTTGGCCGGCGCGGTCACGGCGGTGACGACGCGGCGGTCGTGCGCCCGCGCGGTCGCGAAGAACCGCTCGTAGAGTTCCCGCGCCAGCCCACTCCTACGCGCATCCGGATGCACCCCGACGAAATGGATATACGCCGCATCGGCTTCCGACGGCGAGGGAAACCCGATCAGAAACCCCGACAGCCGCTCGCCGGTCTCCGCGACCAGGCTCGTCCGATGGAAGTGATCGAGAAACAGCCGCGGCAGCACCGGCAGGATAGGCCGCCCCCACCACTGGTCGACCACGCCCGCGATGGCGTCGTAGTCCGCGGCCCGCGCCGCCCGGATCACCGGCTCAGTCGAATTCGACACAGCCTCATTCTGCCGAGCATCCGGCGAGGACCACCGCGGGGTGGTCCTCGCCGGTGTCCGGATCAGAGCGTGCGGGTGAGTCGGTCGGTGAGGATGTGGGCGAACCGCGCCGGGTCCTTGAGTTCGCCGCCCTCGGCCAATACCGCTGTGCCGTAGAGCAACTCGGCGGTCTCGGTGAGCTCGGGGACCTTGCCCGCGTCGGCGTCGTCCTTGCGCGTGTCGTAGGCGTCGCGCAGGCCGGTGACCAGCGGGTGGGTCGGGTTGAGCTCGAGGATCCGCTTGGTCTCCGGCATCAGCTGACCGGACGCGCGATACATCCGCTCCAGCATCGGGGTGAAGTCGAAGACGTCACCGACGAGGCAGGCGGGCGAGGTGGTGAGCCGGCTGGTCAGGCGCACCTCCTTGACGCTCTCGTCCAGGGTCTTGCCGAGCCAGCCGAGCACCTCGGCGAAGTCCTTGTCCTGCTGTTCGCGCAGCGCCTCGGAGGCCTTCTTCTCCTCCTCGGACTCCAGGTCGACCTCGCCCTTGGCGATCGAGACGAACGCCTTGCCGTCGAACTCCGGCACCGAGCCGACCCACATCTCGTCGACCGGGTCGGTCAGGATCAGCACCTCGCGTCCCTTGGCCTTGAACGCCTCCATGTGCGGCGAGCTCTCGATCTGCTGCCGGGACTCGCCGGTCATGTAGTAGATCGACTCCTGGCCCTCGGCCATCCGCTCGACGTACTGGGCGAGCGTGGTCAGCTCGGACTCGGAGTTCGTCGACGCGAACGAGGACACCTGGAGGATGGTCTCGCGGTTGTCGGTGTCGCCGAGCAGGCCCTCCTTGAGGACGCGGCCGAATTCCTTCCAGAACGTCTGGTACTTGGTCTGGTCCTCGGCGCCCTGCAGGTCCTTGACCGTGGACAGCACCTTCTTGACCAGCCGCTTGCGGATCATCCGGATCTGGCGGTCCTGCTGCAGGATCTCCCGGGACACGTTGAGCGAGAGGTCCTGCGCGTCCACCACACCCTTGACGAAGCGCAGGTACTCCGGCATCAGCTCTTCGCAGTTGTCCATGATGAACACCCGCTTGACGTAGAGCTGCACGCCGCGCTTGTGCTCGCGGGTGAACAGGTCGAACGGCGCCTGCGAGGGCAGGAACAGCAGCGCCTGGTATTCGAAGGTGCCCTCGGCCTTCAGCGGGATGATCTCCAGCGGGTCGTCCCAGGCGTGGCTGACGTGCTTGTAGAACTCCTTGTACTCCTCGTCGCTGACCTCGCTCTTCGGCCGGGTCCACAGCGCCTTCATGGAGTTGAGCGTCTGGTCCTCGACGACCGTCTTCTCGGTCTTCTCCTCCCCCTCACCCTCGGTGACGGTCCGCTCGACCTGCATGCGGATCGGCCAGGCGATGAAGTCGGAGTACTTCTTGACGATCTCCCGGAGCTTCCACTCCTGGGTGTAGTCGAAGAGGTGGTCGTCCTCGTCGGCAGGCTTGAGCTGCAAGGCGACCGAGGTGCCCTGCGGCGCCTCGGCCAGGGTTTCGATGGTGTAGGTCGAGCTGCCCGCGGCCGACTCCCAGCGGGTGCCTTCGGTCTCCCCTGCGCGCCGAGTGGTCAGCGTGACCTTGTCGGCGACCATGAAGGTCGAGTAGAAGCCGATGCCGAACTGGCCGATCAGTTCGGCGGTGTCGACGTTGCCCGCGGCGGCGCTCTTGGCCTCGTTGAGCTTCTTGCGCAGTTCGGCGGTGCCGGACTTGGCCAGCGTGCCGATCAGGTCCACCACCTCGGACCTGGACATGCCGATGCCGTTGTCCCGCACGGTCAGGGTCCGGTTGTCCCGGTCGACCACCAGCTCGATGTGCAGGTCGTCGGTGTCGACCTGCAGATCCTTGTCCTGATAGGACTCCAGTCGCAGTTTGTCCAGTGCGTCCGAGGAATTCGAGATCAACTCCCGCAGGAAGGTGTCCTTGTTGGAGTAGACCGAATGGATCATCAGCTCGAGCAGCTGATGGGTCTCTGCCTGGAACTCGAGTTGTTCGACGTGCTCAGTCACGTCGCGATGGTACCGCCGCGCCCGAGCGACGGTGCCGGAGATGGCAGCGGAGCGAAATCGGCCAGGCCGGGAACCTCGAGGTCGGCCCGGTTCGACATCCAGTCGCGCAGCACCTGGGTGGCCCGCACGTCGTCCTCGTTGTATTCCAGCAACCGGGTGCGCTGGGACAGGTCCGGCTCGCCCTCGTAGCCGACGGCCAGCCGGTACCAGCTCATCGAGGCCTCGCCGCCCGCCTCGGCGTCGCGCCAGGCGAAGCCGGCGACCGGGGCGATCTTCTTGAGGCCCTTGCCGTTCGGGCAGATGAACTGGTCGGAGACGGCCTGGAACATGTCCACCCACTCCGGCCCGTCGACGAACGCGCGCACCTGCTCGACCGTCGGCACCCCGGGCCGCCCGGCGAAGCGGCGGGCCGACTCGTAGAGCCACTTGTCCTCGGCCGTGCGCGAATAGCAATAGGCGGCAAAGGTTTTGCCGTTCACCGCGGCGTCCGCGCGGATGGTCATCAGCCAGGTCCAGAACTCGCCGAACGAGCGGCCCTCGTCCTCGGTGGGCAGCGGATCCCAGGTGACGAACGGGCGGTAGACGCCGTCGAGCAGGGTGCCCCACAGGTAGGCGCCGTACTCCTGGAAGCTCTCCAGGTCGACATCCACCTCGACGTCGGCCCGCTGCACCCGGACCGGCTCGACCCGGCGGACCAGCGGCGCGCCCGCGATCCAGGCCCGCGCGGTGACCACGGCCTCGTCGAACGGGCCGTGCTGCCAGTCGTCGGGGTCGTCGCCCGCCCACCCGGCCAGGTCGTCGATGGTCTGCACGCCGTGCCTGCGCAGCACCTCGGCGCGCGAACCGGGCGCGACCAGGCTGACGTCGCGGTGCGCGACCAGCCAGCCCTCGCAGCTCGGTCCCTCGATGCCGCGGGTCCACCACGGGCACTGCCGGCATTCGGGCACCTTCGACGGCACGGTCGGCAGTTCGCCGCGCACCACCGCGACCCGGTCGGCATAGCGCTGGTCGTAGTCGGCGAGCACCGGGCCGAGGTCGTGCACCAGGATGCAGTCGAAGTGGTAGCCGATCACGCCGCCGACCAGGGCCGGGCTGGCCATGCCGTGGCGCTGCAACATTCGGTACAGGTGCGCGAGCCGCTGCTGGTCGCGCGGCTGCTGACGCAGCTTGCGATGCCGGTCCGGGCGCGGGTTCCAGTGATACGGGTCGGTGGTGGTCGGGTGGAAGTCGGCAGGCTCGGGCTGGCGCGGGTCGGTCACCTTGTGGTTCACCACGATCACCGGGATGTATCCGCCGCGATCGAGATCGCGCAGCAGGATCTCCGAGCCGCCGCGCCTGCCGGTCTCCGGCTCCTGCGGCAGCAGCCCGCCCCAGATGTGGTGCACGCCTTCCGCGCACGCCGCCATCGTGGCCGCGGCCCGCTCGGACGCGCGCAGGGTCGGATCGATCACCACCCAGCCCGCCGGGTCCGCCTCGATCAGGGCGTCGCGCACCCGCAGCCGATGGGCCGTCGCGGCCTCCCGGCGCTGCCGCACCCCCGGATCCTCGGTAACCCCTTGCAGCGCACCGGGATGTACCGCGTCCAGATGCAGCCGATGCCGGCAGCCGATCAGCGCCCTGGCATCGATGAACGGGGTCGGCGCGCCCGCACCGTCGGCCGGCCGTTCGACGGCCGTGCCGTTGTGCTTGCGACCTTCTCGGTCACCGATGCCCGATTCCACGCTATGCAGTATGGTCCCTACCCCCGACAAACCCACGAACCCCGTGGGCACAGCCGTGGTTCGAACCGGACAACGCCCGGCTTCGTGACTACTCCGGTACGACTTCGGCGAGCAGCCACGCGACCGGCGACACCGACCCGTTAGGGTAAGGGCAAACCGTGTGACATGGGCGGACGGGCTTTCCCCGGCGTCGTACTGCCATGGCAAACCAGCATGACGGAGGGCCTTCGATGGGGTTGTTCACGAAGCGCAAGCGGCGCCCGAGCCGCAGGGCCGAGGCGAAAGCTCTCAAGCACAAGGCCGGTCTGGAAGCCAAGCTGGTCGCGAAGAACGACCGCAAGGCCCGCCGCGCGGAGGCCCGCACCCAGCGCAAGGTGGCCAAGGCGCAGATCGCGGCGCTGCAGGCGGAGGAGAAGGCCTCGCTCAAGCTGGCCGCCAAGGCCGAGCGTGAGCTGTTCAGCGCGAGTCAGGTGAAGAAGTACCTCGGCGTGGCCAGGGTGCTGATTCCGGTGCTCGCGCCGCTGGCCTATCGCGCCGCGACATTCCTGCGCGCGCAGCTGGACACCCGCAAGGCCCAGCAGCTCGGCATCGGCATCGAGCAGCTCGGCGACTTCGGCGGCCACGGCGCGAAGCTGCAGGCACGGATCGTGAATACCGAAGCGGCGCTGAACAAGGTCGGCGCGCAGGGCGGCAAGGACCGGGGCGACACGCAGAAGTTCATCGCGGCCACCCAGGCCCGGCTGGACAGCCTGGCCGCCGCGGTGCAGACCGCGGAGCAGATGCCCGCGCCGCGCCGCCGGGCCGTGCACGCCTCGATCGCCGAGGAACTGTCCGGAGTCGAAGCCGACGTGCTCGCCCAGCTCGGCGTGCGCTGACCGCTCGCGCGATGCCCCCGTCACCGCATACCGGCTACCTGCGTGGTGGTCTGGTCGGCGTGCTGGTGGGGTCGCTCGCCGTCGCCGCGCACGGAGCCGCGGGCGGTGGCTTCCCCGGTTCGGCGGAACTGACGCTGGTGCTGCTGGTCGCCGCGCTGGCCGGAGGCGCGGCGAATGTGCTTGCCGGCGGCCGTGCTTCGGTGCTGGGGCTGCTGCTGCTCGGACAGCTGGCGAGCCACGCGGCGCTCTCCGGCCTGGCCGGCCACGAACATCCCGCTGCCGCGACGAATCCGCTACCCACCGGGTGGATGCTGATCGCGCATGCGGTAGCCGCACTCGGCTGCGCCGCGATCATCTCGATCATCGAGCGGCTCTACGCCCTGGCCTCCGGCGCGGTCCGCGCGGTGCTGGCCGAGCCGCATCGCCCACCGATCGCCGGACCGGCGCACTGGTCCAATCCCGGTCTCCCGCTTTACCGCTGCCCACCGAAGGGTGCGATCGGCCCGCGCGCGCCGCCGGTGCCGGCCTGACCCGCCGCACCACTCCCCTTCGGACAGAAAGCCTTTCCCTCATGCACCGTTCCATTTCGCGCGCCACCGGCACGGCCGTGGCCGCCGCCACCTTCGCGCTGCTCGCCGCGGGCACCGCCGCCGCGCACGTCACCGTGGACGCGCCGGGCGCCCAGCAGGGCAAGTACGGGGTGATCACCCTGCGGGTGCCCACCGAATCCGACACGGCGAGCACCACCGCGCTCACCGTCGCCCTGCCCAACCTGAAAAGCGCGCGCACCGAACCGATCCCGGGCTGGTCGGCCAAGATCGAGAAGAACGACAAGGCGGAGATCACCGCGATCACCTGGACCGCCGAGCCTGGCAACGCCGGCGTCGGCCCCGGCCAGTTCCAGCGCTTCGCCATCGCGCTCGGCCCGCTACCCAGCCAGGAGACGGTCAGCTTCCCGGCCAAGCAGACCTACAGCGACGGCAAGGTGGTCGACTGGAACCAGCCCGCGGGCAAGGACGGCGCCGAGCCGGAGCACCCGGCTCCCTCGCTGACCCTGGCCAAGGGCAAGGCCGGCGACGACCACGGGGCCGCCGCATCGGCCGCGAGCTCGTCCGCCGACGACACCGACAACACCGCGCGCTGGCTCGGCGGCATCGGCCTGGCCCTCGGCCTGCTCGGCGTCGCGCTCGGCCTCGGCAACGTGATCCGGGCGCGGCAGTCGTGATCCGGCGACTACTCACCGCGCTGGTCGCGGGGGTGTTCCTGGTCGGATTCGGGGTTGCCGCAACGGGAACCGCCGCCGCGCATTCGGCGCCGACGGCCAGCGTGCCGGACGACGGGGCGACGATCGAGGCGGGTCCGGCCCGGGCCAGCATCACCTTCAACGAGGCGTTGCAGCCCAGTTTCCCGGCGCTCACCGTGGTCGGCCCGGACGGCAACCTGTGGTCGAAGGGCGCGCCGACGGTGGACGGCAACACGGTCAGCGTCGAGGTGGGTGAGCTCGGCCCGGTCGGCGAGTACACGGTGGCCTACCGGGTGACCTCGGCCGACGGCCATCCGGTCAGCGGCAAGCGGCATTTCACGCTCAGCAAGGCGGGCAACGGTGTGCCCGGCGAGAAGCCCAACGCCAACGGCGGCGGCTCGGACAACGACGGCTCCGACGGAATTCCGCTGTGGGTCTTCATCGTCGGCGCCGTGGTGCTGTTCGGCGGCGGACTGGCGTTCGCGCTGTTCGGCGGCAGGAGCCGGAAACCGAAGCAGCGGTGACGGGTAGGACGATCGGCGGCCGGGGCGGTGCGCGACGGGATGCCGCACGCGCGCCGTGGCCGATGCTGCTGATCGTCCCGGCCGGGTTGCTCGGCGTCGTGATCGCCTGGGGGCTGGCGCTTCCCGCGGGTTTCGCCGCCGCGGCGACCGTCCGGGTGCTCGCCGACGGTGCCGGCGCGACGGTGCTCGGGCTGGCCGCGCTGCCCCGGCTGCACGCGCGCCTGACCCCGCCGTGGCGATTGCTCGCGGTGCTGGCCGGCTTCTGGTGCGGCACCGAATTCGCGGTGCTGGTGTTCGAGGCCGCCGACGTGGTCGGCGTGCCGGTCGGCCGACTCGCGGCCGGGGAGTTCGGCACCTTTCTGGTTCACCTCAGCGGCGGGCAGATCGGCATCGCCGTTCTGGTGGGCGTCGGCGCGGTCGCGGTCTACTCGGCGGTGGCGTTCCGGCGGGCGGACATCGCCTCCGCCGACCTGGTGCTGGTGTTCGCGGCGGTCGCGCTGGCGCTGCGGCCGATCACCGGGCACATGTCCCAGCAGACGTTCGGGTCGGTGCTCGCCGCGGTGCACGCGCTGGCGGCGGCCGCCTGGTTCGGCCTGCTGGTCGCGCTCGCGCTGGTGGTGCGGACCCGCGGCGAGTGGGCGGTGGTGCTGCCGCGCTATTCGGCGATGGCGTTGCCGCTGGTCGCGGCGGTGGCGGTGACCGGACTGCTGAACGGGCTGGTGCGGGTCGGCGGGATGACGCCGTTCGTCACGACCGGTTACGGACGCATCCTGCTCGCGAAAACCGTTGTGCTGATCGGCCTGCTGGCGCTGGGCTGGTGGTGGCGGCGCAGCTGGGTGCGCCGGGCGGCCGATCACCGGATGACGGCGGCGGCCTCGCTGCGCCGTGCGACCATCGAGGTGCTGGTGATGGCGCTGGCCTTCGGCCTGGCCGCCACCCTCGCGGTCACCGCCTGAGCCAGCGACCGGGCCCCGGCGACCGAGATCGAAACCGGTTACTGTTTTCCCATGACCGAAGTGAAGATCGTCGAGGACTGCGCCGCGTCGGCGGAGTCCGCGTTCGCCTACGTGAACGACTACCAGAACCTGCCGCGCTTCCTCTACGGCATCCAGTCCTTCACCCCGGTCGGCGCGCAGACGGTCGGCGTCGGCGCCGCGTTCGACGGGCACATCAAGCTGGGACCGGCCTCGCTGAAGTCCCGCGTGGAGGTCGTGCGCTGGGAGGAGAACGCCCTCATCGCGGTGAAATCGATCAAGGGCTTCGAGGTCGAGTCGACCTTCCTGTTCCATCCCAGGGGCGCCGGGCAGTGCACCGTGGACGCGATCGTCGACTTCCGGGTCGGCGGCGGCCTGGCCGGGCGCGCGCTCGGCAAGACCATCGAGCCGTTCGTGAAGATCGCGGTGCAGCACACCACGCACAACCTGATCACGCAGATCACCGCGTTCCACCGGAGCCGGGCGACCGAGCCGGACGAGTCCGTGCACTGATCGCCCGATGCGGGATGCTTGACCGATGAGTGCGATACCGTCTTTCGTCCAGCGCGTCGGATACGTGGCCGGCCGCACCCTGCCCGCGTCGATGACCGACTGGGTCCGCGACGATCTGGTCGGCCCCGGCGCCACCCGGCGCTATCTGCTGCGCATCCTGGTGCCGCTGATACCGGTGCTCATGCTGTTCCTCCTGCTGCCCGGCCCGCTGTGGATGGGCCTGGCGATGATGGCGCTGCTGTATCTGCCGCTGATCTACTTCACCGTGGCGCTGATGTACGTCTACCGGCGGCACCGGCTGATCAAACACGGTCTCGATCCCGCGCTGGCCGACGCGGACGCCCGCCGCCGGGCCGAGCCGGAACGCCTGGCCTACGAGCGCAGGCACGGCCGAGGTTGACCCGCCCAGCAACCTAGCGGTGACCGATGCCACAGGCATAGCCTTCAGGTATGAACACCCCCACAATCAGGCAGCGGATCGCCTACGATCTGGGCCGCGAGCTCCCCGCGGAGCTACACGAGTGGGTCAGCCGCGACCTCGTCGGACACGGGGCCATGGAACGGTATCTCGTCCGGTTCCTCGGGCCGGTCATTCCGTTCTTCGCGCTGGTACTGCTCTTCCCGGGGCCGATGCCGCTGAAGCTCGGCTTGATCGTGATGATGATCGTCCCGATGGTCATCTTCACCGTGGCGCTCAGCTACGTCTGGCGCCGCTACCGTCTCGTCCAGCACGGGCTGAACCCCGATCTGGTCGACCGCGCCAAGTTCTCCGAACACGATCGGGAGATGTACGAACTGCACTACGGGCACCGATAGCGGCCGCCCGGCACACCCATAGCGATCGATCTCACAGCGGGCGCGGCCCTTCCGAAAGCCGGGTTCGCCCACCCCTAAACTGAGCTGGTGACCGAATCGCAGAATGACGTTGTGGCTACTGCCGACCTGGCCGACGAGATCGGGCCCGAGATCCGCAGCTGCGACACGCAGTTCATCCAGTTCGGTGGCCGCGCGGCCTTTTCCGGCCGGATCACCACCATCCGCTGCTTCCAGGACAACCTGCTGGTCAAGCAGACGCTCGGCGAACCGGGCCTGGGCAAGGTGCTGGTGGTGGACGGCGACGCGAGCGTGCACACCGCGCTGGTCGGCGACATCATCGCCGGGCGCGGCGTGGACAACGGCTGGGCGGGCGTGATCATCAACGGCGCGGTGCGCGACTCGGCGATCCTGCGCACCCTCGATATCGGCATCAAGGCACTGGGCACCAACCCGCGCAAGAGCACCCAGACCGGCAGCGGCGACCGCGACGTCCCGGTCGAATTCGGCGGCGTCACCTTCGTGCCCGGCGACATGCTCTACAGCGACCACGACGGCGTCGTGGTCCGCGCCGAGGACTGAGTCAGACCGACACCCGCGCCTGATGGCCGGCGAGGGTGACCACGTCGCCGATCTGCAACTGCCGTCCGCGCCGCAGTTCCACCTCGTCGTTCACCCGCACCAGACCGGAGGCGATCACCGTCTTCGCCTCCGAGCCGGATTCGATCAGGTTGGCCAACTTCAGGAACTGACCGAGCCGAATGCCTTCATCGTCTATCGGTACGTCGACTGGTTCTGCCATGAGCTACATCCTTACCTTGCCGCCGGAATCGGTAAACGTCAGCCCCTGCGCGGGTCGCCGATGAAGCACTGACACGCGTGTGCGACGCGCCGAGAACCGACATGCCCGGGAGGTCTTCGAGCACCGCGACGGCGGCACCGTACACACTGGTTCAGTGACCACCACGCAAGCCCGGCAACACCTGATCGAACCGCCCGCGGACAGACCGACCCCACCGGTCCCCCATCGGGGGCATGGACGGCTGGCAGAGGTCCCGCATATCGCGGGCCTGGTGCTCGGGGTCTTCGCGGTGGCGTGTTTTCTCTGGAGCCTCTCGCCCGGCTTACGTTTCCTGACCCAGGTACCGCGTCGCTACATCGACAACTATTACTTCGACGCGCCCGACACCAACCTGATGTGGGCGCTGATCGTCGGCCTGCTCGCGGGTGCGCTGGCCAGCCGCAAGCGCATCGCCTGGTGGCTGCTGCTCGGTTACGTGTCGCTGTACGCGCTGGCCGACGGCCTGGACTTCGCCGACACCGGCAATATCGACGCGCTGGTGGCGATGATCGTGCACCTCGCGGTGATGGGCGTGCTGATCGCGGCCTGGCGGGAGTTCTACACGAAGGTGCGCCGCGGGGCGGGCTGGAAGGCGCTCGGCGTGCTGATCGGCGGCCTGACGGTCGGCTGCATGCTCGGCTGGGGCCTGGTCGAGTTGTTCCCAGGATCGCTGCCGCGCGGCGCGCAGCGGCCCGGCTGGGCCATCTATCGGGTGACCGCGGCGGTGCTGGTGGACAACGAGCACTTCGACGGTCACCCGCGCCCGTTCGTCAACTTCCTGCTCGGCCTGTTCGGCGCCATCGCGCTGCTCGCCGCGGTGATCATCCTGCTGCGCTCGCAGCGCGCGGCGAACGCGATGACCGGCACCGACGAATCCGCGATCCGCGGCCTGCTGGAGCGCTCCGACGTGGAGGACTCGCTCGGCTACTTCGCCACCCGCCGGGACAAGGCGGTGGTGTTCGCGCCGAGCGGTAAGGCGGCGGTCACCTATCGGGTGGAACTCGGCGTCTGCCTGGCCAGCGGTGACCCGATCGGCATTCGCGAGGCGTGGCCGCAGGCGATCGACGCGTGGTTACGGCTGGCCGACCAGTTCGGCTGGGCCCCGGCCGTCATGGGCGCCAGCGAGCTCGGCGCGACGTCCTACCGGCGGGCGGGTCTGTCCGCGATCCGGCTCGGCGACGAGGCGATCCTGGACACCAGGACGTTCTCCCTGGCCGGCCCCGAGATGAAGCCGGTGCGCCAGGCCGCGAACCGGTTGCGCAAGCACGGCATCACCGTCCGGATCCGCAGGCACCGCGACATTCCCGCCGACGAGTTCAAACAGGTCATCGCCCGCGCGGACGCCTGGCGCGACACCGAGACCGAACGCGGCTTCTCCATGGCGCTCGGCCGGCTCGGCGATCCGCTGGACGCGGACTGCCTGCTGGTCGAGGCGGTGAACGGGCAGGACCGGGTGCTCGGCATGCTGTCGCTGGTTCCGTGGGGCCGCACCGGCGTCTCGCTGGAGCTGATGCGCCGCGACCCGCACGGCCCGAACGGCGTGATGGAGCTGATGATCTCGCAGCTCGCGCTCAACTCCGAGCAGCAGGGCATCACCAAGGTCTCGCTGAACTTCGCGGTGTTCCGCTCGGTGTTCGAGGAGGGCGGGCGGATCGGCGCGGGCCCGGTGCTACGGCTGTGGCGCGGGGTGCTGCTGTTCTTCTCCCGCTGGTGGCAGCTGGAGGCGCTGTACCGCTCCAACGTGAAGTACCAGCCGCATTGGGTGCCAAGGTTTTTCCTGTTCGAGGAGCGCAGGCAGCTACCCCGGGTCGCGGTGGCCAGCGCGCTCGCCGAGGGCTTCCTGCCGCGCTTCGGCAAGGAGCCCGACACCATCACCCACACCGGCATGCACAGCGCGGTGCCCGCGACCATGACCGGCCTGCACGCCGACGGCAGCCCGCCGGAGCCGGGCCCGGTCGAGGGCAAGGAGCTGCTGCCGCGCCGCCCCGAGCAGGTGCGGGTGCGGATGGACAAGCTGGACCGGCTCGCCGCGTCCGGCGTCGAGGCGTATCCGGTCGCCTACCCGCCGACGCACACCGTCGCCGGGGCCAGGCGGTCGCCGCGCG
The DNA here is from genome assembly GCF_042793755.1 of Nocardia sp. NPDC056564. Lineage (NCBI taxonomy): Bacteria > Bacillati > Actinomycetota > Actinomycetes > Mycobacteriales > Nocardiaceae > Nocardia > Nocardia sp. NPDC056564. The sequence goes on along the minus strand of NZ_JBHTUR010000004.1, from coordinate 553,922 downwards.
GCACCACGGTCCGGGTCTGCGGCAGGCTGTTGCGCATCCGTGACTACGGCGGGGTGATCTTCGCGGTGGTGCGGGACTGGACCGACGACATCCAGCTCGTGATCGACCGCGATCGGGTCGGCGCCGAGCGCAGCGCCGAGTTCACCGAGTTCTTCGACCTGGGCGACCTGATCGAGGTCAGCGGTCAGATCGGCAGCAGCCGCCGCGGCGAGCTCTCGCTGCTCGCGGCGGACTGGCGGATGCTGGGCAAGTGCCTGCACCCGTTACCGGACAAGTGGAAAGGGCTGTCCGACCCCGAGGCGAAGGTGCGCCAGCGCTACGTCGACATGGCGATCAACCCGGAGACCAGGGAGGTGCTCGCCAAGCGCAGCGCGGTGGTGCGCTCGCTGCGGGACTCGTTGAACGCGTGGGGTTATCTGGAGGTGGAGACGCCGATCCTGCAGCAGGTACACGGCGGCGCCAACGCCACCCCGTTCCTCACCCACATCAATGCCTACGACCTGGATCTGTATCTGCGGATCGCGCCCGAGCTGTACCTGAAGCGGCTCTGCGTCGGCGGCATGGAGAAGGTGTTCGAGATCGGCCGGACCTTCCGCAACGAGGGCGTCGATTTCAGCCACAACCCGGAGTTCACCATTCTCGAGGCGTACGAGGCGCACAGCGACTACGAGCGGATGATGCACGTCTGCCGGCAGCTGATCCAGGACGCCGCGCTCGCCGCCAACGGCGCGATGGTGGCGTTGCGGCCGCAGAGCGACGGGACCTTCGAGCCGGTGGACATCTCCGGCGAGTGGGCGGTGAAGACCGTGCACGGCGCGGTGTCCGAGGCGATCGGCGCGGAGGTCACCCCGCAGACCGGCCTGGAGCAGCTGCGCGAACTGTGCGACAAGGCCGAGGTGCCCTATCAGCACGGCTGGGACGCCGGCCAGGTGGTGCTGGAGATGTATGAGCACCTGGTCGAATCCCACACGGAGGAACCGACTTTCTACATCGACTTCCCCACCTCGGTGTCCCCGCTGACCCGCGCCCATCGCAGCATCGATGGCGTCACCGAGCGCTGGGACCTGGTCGCCTGGGGCGTCGAACTCGGCACCGCCTACAGCGAACTCACCGATCCGGTCGAGCAGCGCCGCAGGCTCACCGAGCAGTCGCTGCTCGCGGCCAACGGCGACCCGGAGGCGATGGAACTCGACGAGGACTTCCTGCAGGCGCTCGAGCACGCGATGCCGCCCACCGGCGGGCTCGGCATGGGCGTGGACCGGGTGGTCATGCTGATCACCGGGCGCAGCATCCGCGAGACATTGCCGTTCCCGTTGGTGAAGCCGCGCTGAACAATCCATTGCCGGCGAAGGGTGCACAGGCGACGAATCGGACAGCTACCCTGGGGAATCGGGCCGGGGCGGCCGAGAAATCTTCGGCCCCGGGAGGAGACCGATCACCGAGATGGGGTTCGATATGTACCTTGACCTGCTGACCAATTTGAGCCTGGTGGACCACAGCGCCTGGGCGAGCCCGGACACCTGGAACTCGGCGATGGAGCTGGCGGCCAAGAAGAAGCGGCGCGGCAGCGGCGGTCTGATCATCGGCGGGCTCTGCTGCCTGCTCGTGGTCGCCGCCATCGTCGGCGGCGTCTATCTGCTGATGCGGCGCCGCAAGCAGTAACGCACGGCGGCCGCCACGCCCGGATCGAGGGTTCGGCGTCGATGCGGCAGAGTGGGGCGGGTGCAGTTGATCCTCGTTCGCCATGCCCAACCGCTCCGGATCGTGAACTCGGCCGGGCCCGCCGATCCCGAACTCGCGCCCGTCGGCGTCGAGCAGGCCGAACGGGTGCCTGCCGCGCTGAGCCAGCATCGGATCGCCCGGATCGTGAGCAGCCCGCAGCGCCGGGCGCGCGAGACCGCGGCGCCGACCGCCGCGAAGCTCGGGCTCGGCGTCGACATCATCGACGATCTCGCCGAATACGATCGCGACCTGCCCGCCTACATTCCCATCGAGGACGCCAAGGTGGAGTTCCGCGAGGTCTACGAGCGGATCAAGGCGGGCTACATCCCGGATCAGATCGACGGCAAGGCGTTCAAGTCCCGGGTGCTCGACGCCGTCACCGAGATCGCCGCGGGCACCGAGCCGGCCGGCACGGTGATCGCGTTCACCCACGGCGGCGTGATCAACGTGCTGCTGCAGGAGATCCTCGGGCTGGAACGGCCGCTGACCTTCCCGATCGACTACTGCTCGATCACCCGAATCCTGTTCTCCCGCACCGGCCGCAGGACCGCGGCGACGATCAACGAGAACGGGCACGTCTGGGACCTGTTGCCGCGCAACATCGCATCCTGAGCATCCATTCACAGACGATTGGCAGGGACGTCGCACCGTCGTCCCAGGCGCGGAACCTTCTATGGACCCGGTGAGCCACCACCCCCGAAGTGGCCCACAGTTCGAGAGAAAGGAATTCCGTGTTGCTCTCCAGAACATCGACGTCCCTGCGTCGGCTGGTCGGCCTCGCCGCGGCCGGCGCGCTCATCGCCGTCCCGGTCGGCGCGCTCGCGGCCACCGCCTCGGCCGAGGCCCCGGCGCCGGACGCCGCCAGCCAGGTCCAGGCCGCCGGCGACGTCGACCAGCAGGGTGCCGACATCAACCGGCCGCAGCACAAGCACCGCCCCCACGGCCCGCGGCGGCACCACCGCCCGGACCCGGGTGCCACGCCGCAACCGCTCCAGCAGTTCCAGCAGCTGCTCCCGCCGACCGGCTCCGGATAGTCCCGGCTCGAACACGACGAAGGCCCACCGCCTGTGGTCGGAGGTGGGCCTTCGCTGTGTGCCGAGGTGGATCAGGCCATGCCGGCGATCCAGTTGTGCATCCAGGAGACGGCGGTCTGACCGCCGCCGACCGGGTAGCTGCCGTACAGGGTGTGCGCCTGCGACTTGTAGAACCGCTCCAGGTCCTTGGCCCGCTGCTCGTTGGCCGAGTCGGTGAGCTGCGCCTGCAGCGTCGGGACCCCGCCGTGGGCGAACAGGTCGTTCATGATGTTTCCGGCTTCGATCTGGTAGCGCCACAGGTTGGCCGGGTTCGCGTCCGAGGCCTGCGCCATGAAACCGGCGAACCGGGTGACGAAGTCGTCCGGCGCGGTCGCGCAGTACAGGTCGTCGACCGCGCAGATGCTGCGGGTGCGGTCACTGACCCAGCCGAAGCCACCCACCCTGGGGCCGCCCGCGCCCGCGCCGGGGGCCGGTGCGCCGACCTGAACGTCGGTCGGCGAGCGGCGCGGGTCGGAGATCAGGCCGACGCCGGAGATCCGCTCCGGCGCAACCACACTGAGCCCGGTGCCGATCTCGGCCGCGAGATCACCCGCGGCGTCGGCGCCCTGGCTGTACCCGACGAGCGCGATCTTCGTCGCGCCGCACGAGTGCGCCATGTCCGAGATCAGGCCGCGCGCCCGGTCGACGGCTTCCTTCTTCGAGTTGCCGTAGACCTCGCCCTCCCACGGGAAGGCGGTCGCGGCGTAGGTCACGTAGTCGACCTCGGTCGAGCGAGGCAGATTGTTGGTGACGCCGGCCAGCATGCCCGGCTGCGGCTTCTTGTCCTTGCCGGTCTCCCAGGTACCCGGGATCGCCACCACATAGAGGCTGGGGCAGCCCGGGTCCGCGGTCGCGGAGCCGACGCCGAACACCATGCCGGACAACACCGTCGCGGATGCACCAAGAGCCGCGACAACCTTCTTCAACTGCATACCGCTCCAGTCCAAACCAATGCCCCTCGTGGACATATCCCCGACAAGTTGCGCACCAACTCTGAACCCGACGAGTGACTGTCCAGTGCACGCTGGGTTAACTCCAGCCACCCACCGATATGACGGCTACGATCCTCAACCCACATCCCAAGATCAGCAGCGCGACGGGATCACAATAAAGGTCCGAGCCCGCCGACGCCATCCGAAACCCCGGTCCACGTCCGTTTTCCGTCGAATGCCCAAACCCCCACGTCCCCACCACAACCCGGCACCCAACCGCACCTGAACCGAGGCCGACCCGCCGCCAGCCGACGAGCAATTAAGCAGCAATCATGAATCCTCGGTGCGATCAACTCGATAAGACCAGCTAAAACAGCTTCAATTCAGCGAGATTCGAGCCGGTTTCTCGAAGATCGGCAAACATCGAGAGCACTGCGCCATTATCGGCGCCCACCACGCTGAACCTTCCGCTGGAATCCCTTGGCTACCAGAAACTTCGCCGGGAGTGTCGCGCGCCACGCGGCTGCGGCGAATACGGAGAAAACGTACAAGGGCGCCCGTGGACAACGTTGTCCACGGACGCCCTTTCCGCTCCGGTAAGAGAGGGGTTCAGTTCATCGCTGCGCGACCATGGTGGGGGTGATGGGAGCGGGCAGCGCGGTCTCACCCTCCAGGAAGCGGTCCACCGCGGCGGCCGCGGCGCGGCCCTCGGCGATGGCCCAGACGATGAGGGATTGGCCGCGGCCCATGTCCCCGGCCACGAAGACGCCGGGGATGTTGGTCGCCCAGTTCTTGTCCCGCTGGACATTGCCGCGCTGGTCGTAGCCGACGCCGAGATCCTCGAGCAGGCCCCGCTTCTCCGGACCGGTGAAGCCCATGGCGAGCAGGACCAGGTCGGCCTCGAGGGTGAAGTCGGTGCCGTCCACCTTCTCGAAGCGGCCGTTGACCATCGTGACCTCGTGCGCCTGCAGGCCGGTGACCTTGCCGTCCGCGCCGAGGAAGCGCTCGGTGTTGACCGAGAACACGCGCTCGCCGCCCTCTTCGTGCGCCGAGGACACCCGGAACATGAGCGGGTAGGTCGGCCACGGCGTGGACGCCGCGCGCTCCTGCGGCGGACGCGGCATGATCTCGAACTGGTGGATGCTCTCCGCGCCCTGCCGGTGCGAGGTGCCCAGGCAGTCCGCGCCGGTGTCGCCGCCGCCGATGATGATGACCTTCTTGCCCTTCGCGTGGATGGGCGGCAGGCCGTCGGCATCGGTGACGTCGTCGCCGAGCTGCACCTTGTTGGCCCACGGCAGGAACTCCATGGCCTGATGGATGCCGTCCAGCTCGCGTCCGGGGATCGGCAGGTCACGCGCGATGGTGGCGCCGCCGGACAGCACGATCGAGTCGTACTGCTCGCGCAGCTGCTCGGCGGTGATGTCCACGCCGACATTCACCCCGGTCTTGAAGATGGTGCCCTCGGCCTCCATCTGCGCCATCCGGCGGTCGATGAAGCGCTTCTCCATCTTGAATTCCGGGATGCCGTAGCGCAGCAGCCCGCCGATGCGGTCGGCCCGCTCGAACACGGTCACGGTGTGACCGGCGCGGGTGAGCTGTTGCGCGGCCGCGAGACCGGCCGGGCCGGAGCCGACGACGGCGACCTTCTTGCCGGTCAACCGGGTCGGGTAGACCGGGGTCACCCAGCCCTCGTCGAAGGCGTTCTCGATCAGGTCGATCTCGACCTGCTTGATCGTCACCGGGTCCTGGTTGATGCCGAGCACGCAGGACGCCTCGCACGGCGCCGGGCACAACCGCCCGGTGAACTCCGGGAAGTTGTTGGTGGCGTGCAGCCGGTCGATGCCCTCGCGCCACTGGCCCTTGTAGACCAGGTCGTTCCACTCGGGAATCAGGTTCCCGAGCGGGCAGCCGTTGTGGCAGAACGGGATACCGCAGTCCATGCAGCGGCTGGCCTGCCGTTGCAGGGTCGCCTTGGGGTATCCCTGCTCGTAGACCTCTTTCCAGTCCATCAACCGCAGTTCGACCGGACGACGGGCCGGTAGCTCCCGCGAGGTGTGCTTCAAAAATCCTTGTGCGTCAGCCACGTTCGGCCTCCGTAATCTTGCCTGTGGACATCGGACTCAGCTCTCGGATGCGTCGTGTGTCAGCCACGGGCCGCTTCCATGATCGCCTCGTCGACGTCCTTGCCTGCCTTCTCCGCCTCGGAGATGGCGAGCAGGACCTTCTTGTATTCGCGCGGCATGAGCTTGACGAAGTGGTTCACCTGCTGCGACCAGTCGCCCAGGATGCGCTCGGCGACCGCCGAACCCGTCTGGTCGCGGTGCTGGGTGATGATGTCGCGCAGCCAGGTGAAGTCGTCACCGGAGAGCTGCTCGACCGCGTCGGCCTGCTCGGGGTTGAGCCGGGACTCGAAGGTGCCGTTCGGGTTGTAGACGAACGCGACACCGCCGGACATGCCCGCGCCGAAGTTGCGCCCGGTCTCGCCGAGGATCACCACCCGGCCACCGGTCATGTACTCCAGACCGTGGTCGCCCACGCCCTCGACCACCGCGAGGGCGCCCGAGTTACGCACGGCGAACCGCTCGCCGACCACGCCGCGGATGAACGCCTTGCCGTTGGTGGCGCCGAACAGGATCACGTTGCCCGCGATGATGTTCTCCTCGGCCACGAACTCGGCCGGCGCGTTCAGCGACGGGCGCACCACCAGGTGGCCACCCGAAAGTCCCTTGCCGACATAGTCGTTCGCGTCACCCTGCACACGCAGCGTGATGCCGGCCGGCACGAAGGCGCCGAAGCTGTTGCCCGCCGAGCCGGTGAAGGTGATGTCGATGGTGTCGTCGGGCAGGCCGGCGCCACCGTAGAGCTTGGTCACCTCGTGGCCGAGCATGGTGCCCACGGTGCGGTTCACGTTGGTGATCTTGGTTTCGAACTTCACCGCCCGGCCGCGCTCGAGCGCGTCCCGGCTCTGCGAGATCAGCTGCTGATCCAGCGCCTTGTCCAGGCCGTGGTCCTGCGTCTTGGTGCAGCGGCGGTCCTGGTACATGAACGCGGTCTCGACGTTGTCCAGGATCGGCGAGAGGTCCAGCTTGCTGGCCTTCCAGTGCTGCTTGGCCTTGGCGGTGTCGAGCAGGTCGACCCGGCCGATGGCCTCGTCCAGCGTGCGGAAGCCCAAGAGCGCCAGGTGTTCCCGGACCTCCTCGGCGATGAACAGCATGAAGTTCTCGACGAATTCCGGCTTGCCGGTGAAGCGTTCGCGCAGCACCGGGTTCTGCGTCGCGACACCGACGGGGCAGGTGTCGAGGTGGCAGACCCGCATCATGATGCAGCCCGAGACCACCAGCGGCGCGGTGGCGAAACCGAATTCCTCGGCGCCGAGCAGCGCGGCGACCATCACGTCGCGGCCGGTCTTCATCTGACCGTCCACCTGCACGACGATCCGATCGCGAAGTCCGTTGAGCAGCAACGTCTGCTGGGTCTCGGCCAGGCCGAGCTCCCACGGGCCGCCCGCGTGCTTGAGCGAGGTGAGCGGCGAGGCGCCGGTGCCGCCGTCGTGGCCGGAGATCAGCACCACGTCCGCGTGCGCCTTGGACACACCGGCCGCGACCGTGCCGACGCCGGGCTCCGCAACAAGTTTCACGTGAATCCGCGCCTGCGGGTTCGCGTTCTTCAGGTCGTGGATCAGCTGCGCCAGGTCCTCGATCGAGTAGATGTCGTGGTGCGGCGGCGGCGAGATCAGGCCGACACCCGGCGTCGAGTGCCGCACCTCGGCGACCCACGGGTACACCTTGTGCGCGGGCAGCTGCCCGCCCTCGCCGGGCTTGGCGCCCTGCGCCATCTTGATCTGGATGTCGGTGCAGTTGGTCAGGTAGTGCGCGGTCACGCCGAAGCGGCCGGAGGCAACCTGCTTGATCGCGCTGCGCCGCCAGTCGCCGTTCTCCTCCGGCTCGAACCGGGCCGGCGACTCGCCGCCCTCACCCGAGTTCGACCGGCCGCCGAGGCGGTTCATCGCGATCGCGAGGGTCTCGTGCGCCTCCGCCGAGATGGAGCCGTAGCTCATCGCGCCGGTGGAGAACCGCTTCACGATCTCCGCGGCGGGCTCGACCTCGTCGATCGGGATCGACGCGCGCTCCTTCTTGAACTTGAACAGGCCGCGCAGCGAGGCCAGCCGCTCGTTCTGGTCGTCGACCAGCTTGGTGTACTCCTTGAAGATCGAGTACTGACCCGTGCGGGTCGCGTGCTGCAACTTGAACACGGTGTCCGGGTTGAACAGGTGGTACTCGCCCTCGCGCCGCCACTGGTACTCGCCGCCCACCTCGAGCTCGCGGTGCGCGCGCTCGTTGCGGTTCTCCAGGAACGCGAGCCGGTGCCGCTCGGCGACGTCGGCGGCGATGTCCTCGAGGCCGATGCCGTCCAGGTGCGACCGCATGCCGGTGAAGTATTCGTCGGCCAGGTCCTGGGACAGGCCGATCACCTGGAACAGCTGGGCGCCGGTGTAGGACGCCAGCGTGGAGATGCCCATCTTGGACATCACCTTGAGCACGCCCTTGCTCGCGGCCTTGTTGTAGTTGTAGACGGCCGTGCGGAAGTCCGCGACGTGATCGCCGGTGCTGCCCGGCATTTCGAGCGCGCCGCGCTCGAGCATGTCCTCGATGGTCTCGAAGGCCATGTACGGGTTGATCGCGGCCGCGCCGAAGCCGACCAGCATGGCCATGTGGTGCACCTCGCGGGCGTCACCGGCCTCCACGACCAGCCCGACCATGGTGCGGGTGCGCTCGCGCACCAGGTGGTGGTGCACCGACGAGGTGAGCAGCAGCGACGGGATCGGCGCCAGCTTCTCGTTGGACTCGCGGTCGGACAGCACGATGATCCGCGCGCCGCCGTCGATGGCGGCCGACACCTGGGTGTTGATCGCCTTGAGCGCCTTGCGCAGTCCCTTGCCGCCCTTGGCCACCGGGTACAGGCCGCGCACGATCACCGAACGCAGCTCGGGCTGCGAGCCGTCGTCGTTGATGTGCACCAGCTTGGCCAGCTGATCGTTGTCCAGGATCGGCTGTTCGATGGCGATCTGCTTGCACGACTCCGGGCCGGGGTGCATGAGATCGGCCTCCGGGCCGAGCGCCCGGCGCAGGCTGGTGACGACCTCTTCCCGGATCGCGTCCAGCGGCGGGTTGGTGACCTGCGCGAACAGCTGGGAGAAGTAGTCGAACAGCAGCCGGGGCCGCGACGACAGCACCGCGATCGGGGTGTCGGTGCCCATCGAGCCGAGCGCCTCGCCGCCGGTCTTGGCCATCGGCGAGATCAGCAGGTTCAGTTCTTCGTTGGTGTATCCGAAGATCTGCTGCCGGATCAGCACCCGGTCGTGCGACATGTGCACGTGCGGGCGGTCGGGCAGGTCCTCGAGCTTGGTCACACCCGCGTCCAGCCATTCCTGGTACGGGTGCTCGGCCGCAAGATCGGTCTTCAGTTCCTCGTCGCCGACGATGCGGCCCAGCGAGGTGTCGACCAGGAACATGCGGCCCGGTTGTAGTCGGACCTTGCGGACCACCTTGGACGGGTCGATGTCGAGCACGCCGACCTCGGAGGCCATCACGACGAGGCCGTCGTCGGTGATCCAGATCCGGCTGGGGCGCAGGCCGTTGCGGTCGAGCACGGCGCCGACCACGGTGCCGTCGGAGAAGCACACCGACGCCGGGCCGTCCCACGGCTCCATCAGCATCGAGTGGTACTCGTAGAACGCGCGCCGCTGCTGATCCATGGTCTCGTTGCGTTCCCACGCCTCGGGGATCATCATCAGCACCGCGTGGGGCAAGCTGCGGCCGCCGAGGTGCAGCAGTTCCAGCACCTCGTCGAAGCGCGCGGTATCGCTCGCCCCCGGGGTACAGACCGGGAAGATCTTCTCCAGCCGGTTGTTGCCTGCCGAGTCGATGCCGAAGATGTCCGAACGCAGCAGCGCCTCGCGCGCGCGCATCCAGTTCTCGTTGCCGGTGACGGTGTTGATCTCGCCGTTGTGCGCGACCCGGCGGAACGGGTGCGCCAGCGGCCAGGACGGGAAGGTGTTGGTGGAGAAGCGCGAGTGCACGATGCCGAGGGCGGACTCCACCCGGCTGTCCTGCAGATCGAGGTAGAAGGCGCGCAGCTGCGGCGTGGTGAACATGCCCTTGTAGACGAAGGTCTGGCCGGACAGGCTCGGGAAGTACACCGACTCCTTGCCCACCGTGCCCTCGCCCGGACCCGCCTTGCCGAGCTCGTGCTCGACCCGCTTGCGGATCACGTACGCGCGGCGCTCCAGGGCCATGCCGGACAGCTGCTCGGCCGCACCCCGCGGGGAGCCGAGGAAGACCTGCCGGAACGTCGGCATCGCGTCGCGGGCCAGCGCGCCGAGCGACGACTCGTCGATCGGCACCTCGCGCCAGCCGAGCACGGCAAGGCCCTCTTCCTGCACGATCCGCTCCACGCCGTAGGCGGCACGGGCGGCCTCGCGACGGGCCTGCGGCAGGAAGGCGATGCCGGTGGCGTAGGAGCCCTCCGGCGGCAACTCGAAGTCCACGATGGCGCGGAAGAACCGGTCCGGAATCTGGATCAGGATGCCGGCGCCGTCACCACTGTTGGGTTCGGCGCCCGCGGCACCACGGTGCTCCAGGTTCAACAGAGCCGTAATAGCCTTGTCGACGATGTCGCGGCTGCGGCGGCCGTGCATGTCGACGACGAACGCGACACCGCAGGAGTCGTGTTCGTTCGCCGGGTCGTAGAGCCCGACGGGTCCAGGTGACCTGTGGCCAGGAAGTTGCATCATGCCTCTGCCTTCAAGAAGGGCGTCCGACGAAAAAGAAATAGGCAATTTCGTCTGAATGCCTCCGTACAAGACTGCGCCCGTACGTTCCGAAACCAGCCGCGCTGATGGTCTCAGTGTTCGATTAGTGGTGCTCTCGGGCTCTGCGTGGTTACGCAAGCTTCCGCCTCCGAGCTGACGTTCGCACCACTGTGTGCAGTCACGTCTCCAGTTGTTCACCCGCTTCAGTGACGTAGTGGGTGCTCGTCGGTAACAGATCCCTAACGAGATCCTTACCTCCGTGCGGGTTCCGGCCCGCTACGCTGAGCACCGGTTAGGAGCTGCCCGAGCGGGCGAGGGTGCCGAGCATTCTGTGTCCGGCGTAAGAGCAAACGATAAGTCAGGTCCGGGGCCCAACCAACTTAGGTTGCGCTAATAACCGGGTCTAGCTGGGCTTCTTCATTCGGTCCTCCACGTGTGCGCGTCGTCCAGTGTAAAGCAGCGAGTAGCCCATGATCGATCCCGCGGCACCCGTGGCCAGCCGCCTGCCGCCGGCGCGCGAGAGCGGCCCCAAACCTCGCAAATAGGTCAGGAACCCGCTCTCACCTGCATCGAAGATGATTTCCCTGGCTCGACGCCCGGCAAACCACTCCGCGGCGGCTAACTCCAAACCGGGATGGATGAGAGATTTCCGACAGGGTCCTGACGAGCCCGCGACGGGATCCGACCGTCCGGATTCTTTTGCCCGGTGTGGCCTTCAGCACACATGCAGCTAACCCGGCAGAGTGGTATTCGACACATTTTGGCAGCCGAAACCTATACGCCGTCAGGCGGTAATAGGCGCGACTTATTGCGGACTGACGGCCTTTTCACCGAATATTCGCCGACCGGGCGAACTCGAGCGCTGAAGACGGTGCTTAAAAAGGGGTTCAGGGCGTCCTAAGAAATGTTCCGCCCGCGCCGCGCAGCGTTCAACGCGGCGCACACAGTGCCGCTGCGGCACGCACCAGCGCGGCCTGATGCAGCGCGTCGGTATTACCCGCGCCGAATACCTCGAAGACGCTGTAAGCCAATCTTTCCGCGCAATCCGGTGCGGTCAGTTCGGCGCGCCGGGCGGCGAGCTGGTCGACGATCCCCGCGTTCACCCGGTCGATCACCGGACGCACCGAGGCCAGATCCGGGGCCGAACCGGGCGCGGCCGCCGGATCGAACCGCCAGCGGGTGATCAGGCCGCGCTGCACGATCTTGTTGGACTCGATCTGCCCGGCGAACACCTGCCGCACCCAGCCCTCCGGCAGGCCGAGCTGCGCGCCGAGCCGAGCCATCGAGTCGTAGACCACGGCCTCCCTGGCCGGATCGTCGATGGTGGGCTCGGTGCCGGTCTGCGCGGCGCTCACCCACTTCGCCGCGGCCACCGCGTCGCCGGTGTCCAGGCGCTCGAGTACCAGTGCGACCAGGCGGTCCAGCGATCCGCGGTCGCTGCCCGGATCCGCGGTCGCGCTAACCGGCGACACGATCAGGGCCGCCGACATGATCATCAGCGTGACGAACCGCATGAGCTGACCTCCAGGAATCGTTCGCGCGGAAACGGATCATCGAGTCAGAGTAGGCGAACCACGCCGCCCGGTTCCGCCGTCGAGCGCCGGGAAACGGCCTGCGCCAGACCGCTTCCGCGGCCACGTACCCGCACCACAGCGGCGGTTTTGTGAGCCTGGCCACATACGTCCGCTGCCACTCGGTGTGTCGGGGACAGTCCTGTCACGCTGTGACCACGAAACCGTGACGGTTGAGCCCGCGAAATCCCCTGGGACCAAGAGGATGTGAGTTCCCATGACCCTCTCCGGATTGTTCACCTGGCTCGGCGGGGGTCAGCACAGCGAAGTCGCCTACCGCCACGAACACACCAGCTACGCCCTCACCGGCGCGGCGGTGCTGCTGTTCGCGATCGTGTCCGGCCTGATCACCGTGCTCGCGCTGGCCGCGACCGGCAGCTGGGCGGTGCTCGCGATCATCCTGGTGGCCCTGCTCGTCGCGGTGCTCGCGGGTGCGATCGCGCGGGCGCTGGCCACCGTGCGCCCCGGCGGCGGGCCCGACCGGCTCGGCCTGCTCGGCCGGATCGCGCTGGCGGTGCTGGCCGGCGGGCTGGTCGCCGAGCTGGCCGGGATCGTCGTCTTCGGCGGCAGCGTCGACCGGACCCTGGACGAAAGAGCCCAGCGCTCAGTCGCTTCCGCACCCCAGGTGGTCACCGCGCGCGCCGCGCTGGACCAGGCGCGCGCCGACCGGACCGGGCTGGACCGGGCGATCGCCACGGCGCAGGCCGAGGTCGACCGCGCGCTGGCGATCGCCCGCTGCGAACTCAGCCCGAGCCCGGAATGCGCGCAGCTGCCGATCACCAGGGTGCCAGGGCGCGGACCGGAAGCGCAGGTCGCCAACGACATGCTCGACGACGCGCGCAAGCAGCTGGCCACGGCGCAGGGCCGGGTCGAGCCGCTGGAGCAGCGCATCGCCGACGACGAAAGGGCCGTCACCGCAGCCGAATCGGCCGCCTTCGGCGCCGCCGACCGCGGCCTCGGCGCGCGCTGGCAGGCGATGAACGACTACACCACCCGGCACAGCGGCGCCATGCCGCTGCGCATCCTGACCATCGTCGCGCTGATCGCCCTCGCCCTGTTGCCCCTGCTGCTGCGCTGGTGGCGCGGCCAGACCTCGTTCGACCGGCGCACCGCGTTCCTGGATGTCCAGGATCGGGCCGAGCACGAGGCCGACGCGGCGATCGCGATCAAACGGGCCGAGACCCGCGCCGCGGCCGCGGCCCTGCGCGCCGACCAGGAACTCACCGCCGCCCGCCTCGCGGCCGAGGCGGACGCCGCCATCGACCGGGAGCGGCAGCGCACCCGCATCGTCGCGGCCATCGGCGGGCTGGAGATCGGCATCAGCGAACCGCCGCGCCGCCCCGAACTACCAGCCGCACCGGCTGACGATCGAAAGGACAACTCCGTGTCTGCCGAAGGATTCCCGAACCTACCGGCGCCCGTCACCGCGCGGGCGCTCGCACCGAACACCGGCGGGCCCGCCCGGTTGCCCAAGACCGGTGGCGGGCTGGAACTCCCGCTGATCGGCACGGTGCCGTTCACCGACACCGCGGCCAGGTTGATCCGCCCGCTGGTCCCGTCGTTCGTGGCCAACGCGATCGACAACGCCACGCACCCGCTGCGCACGGCGAGGCAGGCGTTCGAAGAGGTCGAGGAGATCACCTTCACGCTCAAGCGCACCCGCAAGGTCACCATCGACACCCAGGACTCGTCCGCGCCTGCCGGGTATCAGCTGGCACCGGGGTCACCGGAGGCGCTGCGCGCCCAGCACCTCGCGGCCACCGTGGTCGACGCGGACTACGGGCAGCCGGACCCGCGCTATCCGGCGCTGCCGGACGGTTCCGGCGACCAGGCGTACGGCCTGCCCAGCGCACGGCAGGACGAACTCGGCGGCCGCCGGCAGTCCGGGCTGCCCGGCCGCGAACAGCGGGAACTGCCGCGCGGGCGCTGATTGCCTACCGTGGGGGCCATGCGACGCGTTCGAGCGAACCGGGCCCGCACGATGTCGGCGACGCACGGGGGTGGCGTCGCCCTACCGCGCTGCCCGATCCGCCACGAACTCGCCCAGCGCCGCCCGCCCGCCGGGCGCGCACGACCGAACGGCCCGGTGGACCGTCTCTGCGCCCGCGCCGAACTGCGGACCCGCCCGATCGTGGCGGCGCTCGGCCGATCCTGGACGTCGGGTCCGGCTCTTCGCGGATGGTCCGGCCTAGGCTTTCCTCCCATGGCCCACAGTGACGTTTCGACAGCCGCCTTCGGGTCGCGGCTGCTCGGGCCGGCGGACGAATCGTCGGGGATGCGCAGGCTGCGGGTGCAGCTGCTGCTCACCGTGCCGCTGGTGGCCGCGAACCTGGCCGGGATGGCGGTCACCTTCGCACTGATCGGCTTCGTGCTGCCCGGTCCGACGGTGTTCACCAGGGAGCTGCTGCTGCTCGATGTCATCGCGACGCCGGCCTACTCGGCGCTGGCCTTGCTGATCGGCATGTGGTGGGGCACGGTCAGCGGGCTGCGCGCGTTGCGCTGGGCGACCGATCCGGACCAGGTGCCGAACGAGGCCGAGCAGATCGCCGCCACCGCGGTGCCGCGCAGGCTGGTGATGCGGCAGGCGGTGCTGTGGTTCGCCGGCGCGGCCGTGCTGACGCCGCTCTACGGCGTGGTCGAGCCCGCGCTGATTCCGAAGATCCTGCTCGGCATCGGGTTCAGCGCCATCGTGGTGTGCGCCAACAGCTACCTGATCGCCGAATTCGCGCTGCGGGCGGTGACCGCGCGGGTGCTCGATGCCGCGCCGTCGCGGCGCAGGCGCGGGATGGGCGTGTTCGCCCGTTCGCTGATCGCCTGGACGCTGGGCACGGGCGTGCCGGTGGCGTTGTCCATGATCGTCGCGGTGTGGGCACTGGTCGATTCGTCGGTGAGCACGGCCCGGCTCGCGGTGTGCGTGCTGTCGCTGGGCGGCGCCACCCTGATGTTCGGCCTGCTGCTGATGATGCAGACGGTCGCCGCGACCATCGCGCCCATCCGCGGTGTGCGCCGCGCGCTGCGGCAGGTGGAGGACGGCGATCTGCGGGTGAACATCACCGTGTACGACGGCACCGAGCTGGGTGAGCTGCAAAGCGGGTTCAACCACATGGTGGAGGGGCTGCGCGAGCGCGAACAGATCCGGGACCTGTTCGGCAAGCACGTCGGCCGCGAGGTCGCCGACGCGGCGCTGGCGGGCAACCCGTCGCTCGGCGGCGTGGAGACCGAGGCGGCGGCGCTGTTCGTGGACATCGTCGGCTCGACCACCATGGCCGCGACCGTGCCCGCCGCCGAGATGGTGGCCATCCTGAACCGGTTCTTCGACATCGTGGTCGACGAGGTCGAGGCGCACGGCGGGCTGCTCAACAAGTTCGAGGGCGATGCCGCGCTGGCCGTATTCGGCACGCCCGCCGCCCTTTCCGATGCCTCCGGCGCGGCCCTGGCCTGTGCCAGGGCGATCCGGCGGCGGCTCGACACGACCGCCAACGACTTCATCGCCGCCATCGGCGTCGCCGCGGGCCGGGTGGTCGCGGGCAATGTCGGCGCCAGGCAGCGCTACGAGTTCACCGTCATCGGCGACGCGGTCAACGAGGCCGCCCGCCTGTGCGAACTCGCCAAACAGGACGACCTGCTCCTCGCCTCCGCCAACACCATCGCCGCCGCGGACCCGGCCGAGACCGAGCACTGGCTGCTCGGCGAGTCCGTCACCCTCCGGGGCCGCCTCACCCCCACCCAGCTCGCGCGGCCGCGCAGCGCCGGATCGCGGGCCGATCGCGACCACCGATCTGGCGGCAGGCACAGCGACGGACTTTCCACGTAAAAGGAGCGGTGCCCCGCTCCGGCGAGACGGAGCGGGGCACGAGTCGACCGCTGCTACGGGCGCGCCGCGCGCAACCGGAACGCCACCACCGCGGCGATCAGCAGGATCGAGGCCGTGCCGATCGCGGCGAAGTGGATGCCGGAAACGAACGCCGTGTGCACCGAGGTGAGGAATTCACCCGATACCGCCTCCGGCAGCCGGCGCGCGAACCCGGTTGCCGCGCCGAGGGATTCCGACGCGACGCCCACCTGGTCGCCGGGCACGTGGGTCAGGTCGAGCCCGTTGCGGAAGATGGCCATGACCACGCTGCCGAGGATGGCCACGCCCAGCGCGATGCCGGTCTCGTAGGCGGTCTCCGACACCGCCGCGGCCGCGCCGGCCCGCTCGACCGGCGCCGAGCTGACCACCAGGTCCGACGAAACCGTCAGCGCCACACCGACGCCCGCGCCGATGAAGAGGAACCCGAGGATGAACGGCGTGGTGCTGCCCGCGGCATCCGGTCCGAGCCAGAGGAACAGCGCGGAACCGAACGCGGCGACGGTCAGCGCGCTGCCGAGCACCGCACCGGGCCGGACCCGCTGCACCAGCCATGCCGCGGCGAGCGAGGCGAGCACGCTGGCGGCCAGGCCGGGCAGCAGGAGCAGTCCGGCTTCCATCGGCGAGTGGCCGAGCACCAGCTGGAGATACTGCGAGCCGAAGAACAGCACACCGGCCAGCGCGAACACGGCGAGCAGGTTGGTGATCACCGCGGTGCGGAACCTGGGCAGCGCGAACAACTTCAGGTCCAGCATCGGGTTGTCCAGGGTGCGCTGCCTGCGCACGAACACCACGCCGGCCAGCACACCGACCACGCCGATCACGCCCGAGGTCAGGCTGAGCCCGTGCGCCGCCGACTCCTTGATCGCGTACACGATCGGCACCAGCGCGAGCATGGACAGCCCGGCGCTCGGCAGGTCGAAACGACCCGGGTTCGGATCTCGCGATTCCGGCACGAGGAACGGGCCGAGGGCGATCAGCACGAGCATGACCGGCAGGTTCACCAGGAACACCGAGCCCCACCAGTAGTGCTCGAGCAGCCAGCCGCCGAGCAGCGGTCCGGCCGCGGCGCCGCCGCCCGCCATCGCGCTCCACACCGCGATGGCGACGGTGCGCTGGCGCGGATCGAGGAACATCGAGCGGATCAGGCCGAGCGTCGCGGGCATCAGCGTCGCACCGGCGACGCCTTGCAGCACGCGCGCGCCGATCAGCATTTCCGGCGAGACGGCCCAGGCCGCGAGCACCGACGCGATGCCGAACCCGGCCGCGCCGATCAGCAGCAGCCTGCGCCGCCCGATCCGGTCGCCGAGGTTGCCCATCATCACCAGCAGGCCGGCCAGCACGAACGAGTAGACGTCGATGATCCACAGCAGTTGCGGCGTGGTCGGCGCCAGATCCGCGCTGATCGCGGGCACGGCCAGGTCGAGCACCGTCGCGTCGACGGCCAGCAGCAACAGCGCGAGCGCGAGCACGGCCAGACCCGCCCAGTCGCGCGCAGTGGCGCGGGGCGGGGTCTCGACGTTCGGCCCGGTAAGCCGGGGGTTCTTCGCGGTGTGTGTGGTCATTGGCTTTCTCGACTTTCGTCGCACATCTCTTCTTACCGTCCGGACGGTACAGTATCAGACATTACCGTCCAGCCGGTATAGTTCCGCTGGTGACGGCCAACACCCGCGACCGAATCCTGGACGCCCTCGAATCCCTGCTCCTGGAAAAAGGCATGTCGCACGTGACGCTGGAGAGCGTCGCGGCGCAGGCAGGCGTCTCCAAGGGCGGACTGCTCTATCACTTCAAGAGCAAGGACGCGCTGCTCGCCGGGCTGGTCCGCAGGCTCACCGACCGCGCGGGCCAGCAGCTGGACGAGCACCTGGAACGCGGCCAGTCGGTGGCGAGCTGGTACCTGCAGACGCCGAACCCGGACAACGCCGTCGAGGCGGTGGAACTCGAGCTCTACCGCTCGATGCTGGCGACCATGCGCACCATCGACGCCGCGGCCGACACCGAGGTCGACGAGGTGCAGCAGGCGCTGATGGAGATGATGGACTCCTGGTCGGACGGGCTGGACAAGGAGGTCGACGATCCCGTGCGGGCCGACCTCATCCGGCTGGTCGGCGACGGCGTGTACCTGCGCGCCCTGCTCGGCCTGCCGCAGATCGACCCGGCGCGCTACCGTCAGGTCGTGGCACGACTGCTGGACTAGACTCGGCCCGTGCTACCAGCCGCCGACCCGGCCGGTGCCGTCGGGGCGGGGAGCGATCCGGTACCAGGGTCCCCTGGAACGACGGTGCCGATCCGTCCGATGACCTTCCGCGAACTGCTGGACGTGCCGTTCGCGCTGATCCAGGCGAACCTGCGCGCGCTGGCCTGGACGAGCGGGTCCGCGCTGGTCGCCGCCGAACTGGCGGTCGTCGCGGTCACCGCCGGAATCTCCGAGCTGACCGGCGGTTCCGATGCCGCCACCGGGTGGGCGGCGGTCCTGTCGACACTGGCCTGCGGATGGCTGTTGCGGTTCGCGTTGCGCGGAACGACCGTCGCGATCGGGCTGGCGAGCGTGTCGGGCGCGCCGATCGACGCGCGCACGGCCGTGCGCCGGGCCCGCGCCGCCGCCGGACCGCTGCTGCTCTTCCAATTCCTCTACACCCTGGTCGGATTGAGCGTGCTCGCGCTGTCCGCTCCGCTGATCATCACCGTCCCGTTCGGCGTGGCCTGGCTCGGCTGGCTGCGGGCCAAGCGATTCGTCGCGGTCCCGGTCATGCTCGTCGAACGGGCCCCGCATCGGGCGGCCGTCGCTCGATCGAAACTGCTCGCCGTCGGCGCGGAATGGCAGACCGCCGGGCTGTGGTTCGTGCAGCGCTGCCTGCTGGCGCTGCTGGCCGTGCCGCTGCTCGGGATTCCCTGGTATCTCTCGGATTTCTCCGGCACCCATCGGTGGCCGGTGATCGTGCTGCTGACCGGCGGGGTGCTGCTGGTGGTCGGGTTCGGCGAGGTCGTCGAGGCCTCGACCAGGGTGGTGTCCTACGTCGATCGCCGCTGCCGCCGTGAGGGATTGGACATTCACGTCCCGGGGCAGGCGATGCGATGAGCGAGTACGACGAAGCGCCGAGCGACATTCCGGCCCCGCCGCGGCTCGGCGCCGCCGCCGACCACCGCGCGGCCGCCGAAAACGCCGCCCGGCACCGCGATTTCGACCGCGCGCTGCGCGAACGCTTCCGCGCCGTGCTACGCGGACTCGAGCAGCGTGGCGTGCTCGAGGTGCGCCGGTCGCGCACCGCGCGCGAGACCGCCGACGACGTGACGACCGCCCTCCCGCTGGAGACCGTCGCCGAATTCCAGCCCGCGGCACACAGTTTCGACGAGGTCGTCTACGGCGGCCGCCGCGCCACCGAGGACGAATACCGCAGGCTCGAATACGCCGACCGGTTCTCCGCCGCGGCGCCGCCGCCCGCCCTCGAACCGACCGAGGTCACCGCCACCGAGAAACCACCGCGCGTCCGCCGGAAACTGCCGCCGCTGCCGGATCTGTTGCGCAACCCCAAGTTCTGGGCCGCCGTGGCCGGTCTGGCCGTACTGCTGCTCCTGCTCTACGCCTCCCTCCAGTCCTGCGGCGCGCCGAACGCGCCGACCCCGCAGCAACCGCCGGACCTCCCGCGCACCAGACCACCCCGCGATTCCGGCGGTTCCGGCTTCGGCACCGGCGACGACGCCATCTGGGATCGGCTGCCCGCCCCGGTGTTCTACGGCGGCCTGCAATTCCTGATCGCCGCCGCCCTGGTGGTGTGGTGGCGGGCGCGCCGGCGCGGCGCGCTGGTGCGCGAACCGCGGCCGGTCGAGGTCGCGGCGAACGAGTTGCTCGCCGGGCAGGCGGCGCTGTACCGGCGCTCGAAGGACCACGAGCACGTCGCGAACAAGCTGCGCGCCGCCACCCTGCGCCGGATCCGCCCGCCGCTCGGCATGACCGCGGACACCCCGCCGGACCGGCTGATCGCCACCGTGGCGGCGCGCACCCGCCAGGATCCGGACCAGATCGGCCGCGCCCTGTTCGGGCCGGTGCCGGACGCCGAGACGCTGGAGCTCGTGGCCACCCAGCTCGACTGGATCGAGGCGGAGCTCGGATGAGACACCAACGCGCAGCACGCTTTCCCTCGACGGCGCGCGGGAACCCCCGCATGACACTGGAGGTCGGATGACCATCCCCACCAAGGACGACACCAACCACACCCCCGGCGCCGAGGAGGCGGCGGCGGCGTTCGCGGCGCTGCGCACCGAGATCGGCAAGGCGGTGGTGGGCAACGACGCCGCGATCATGTACCTGGTGCTGGCGCTGCTGTGCCGCGGTCATGTGCTGCTGGAAGGCGTTCCGGGCGTGGCGAAGACGCTGCTCGTGCGGGCCTTGGCGACGGCACTCGACCTGGACCACGCCCGGGTGCAGTTCACCCCGGACCTGATGCCCGGCGACGTCACCGGCTCGCAGATCTACGACCCGCATTCGGCCGAGTTCACCTTCCGGCACGGCCCGGTGTTCACCAACCTGCTGCTGGCCGACGAAATCAACCGCACGCCCCCGAAAACCCAGTCCGCGCTGCTGGAATCCATGGAGGAGCGCCAGGTTTCGGTGGACGGGCAGCCGCGGCCGCTGCCCGATCCGTTCGTGGTGATCGCCACCCAGAACCCGATCGAGCAGGAGGGCACCTATCCGCTGCCGGAGGCGCAGCTGGACCGATTCCTGTTCAAGGTCGACGTCCAATTGCCCGGCCGCGACGACGAATTCCGCATCCTGCAACGGCACGCCGCCGGCTTCGATCCGCGCGACCTGGCCGCGGCCGGCCTGCGCCCGGTCGCCGGGCCCGCGCACATCCTGGCCGGCCGGGCCGCGATCGCCAAGGTGACGATCGCGCCGGAGGTGCTCGCCTACATGGTCGACGTGTGCCGCGCGACCCGCATGTCCCCCGCCGTGCAGCACGGCGCGTCCACCCGCGGCGCCACCGCCCTGATGGCCGCCGCGCGCGCGTTCGCCTGGCTGAACGGGCGCGCGTTCGTCACCCCGGACGACGTCAAAGCCCTTGCCGTCACGGTGCTCCGGCATCGGCTGCAGCTGCGGCCGGAGGCGGAGCTGGATGGCGTGACCACCGAGGGTGTCATGTCGTCGCTGCTGCTCTCGGTCCCGGTTCCGGTGTAGTCCGTGGTCGTCACCGGTCGGCTGGCCGCCGCGGCGGGCGTGCTCGCGCTGCTCGTCACCTTCGTCGTTCCGTCGCTGCCGGGCGTGCTGCTCGCGACCGGCGTGCTGGCCGCCGCGCTGCTCGCCGACCTCGTCGCGGCCGGGCGGGCCCGCGACCTCGCGCTGTCCAGGGCGCCGCTGACCACGGTCCGGCTGGGCCGGACCACCGAGGTGGAACTGGTCGCGGTGAACAACGGCCCGCGCACGCTGCGCGGCACCGTGTGGGACGACTGGCCGGACAGCGCCCGCACCGGGAACCGCACGCACACACTGGATCTGGACCCCGCCACGCTGGTGCGCTTGCGCACCACGCTGACCCCGGCCCAGCGCGGCGACCGGGTGGCAGGTCAGGTGACCATCCGCCTGATCGGGCCGCTCGGCCTGGCGGGCAGGCAGACCCGCCGCGACGTCCCGGCCCGGGTGCGCGCGCTGCCCGCGTTCCGCAGCGAGCGCCTGCTGCGCTCGAAAGTCAAACGGCTGCAACAACTCGAGGGCCGCAACGTGGCCAACCTGCGCGGGCAGGGCGACGAATTCGACTCCTACCGCGAGTACGTCGCGGGCGACGACGTGCGCGGCATCGACTGGCGCGCCACCGCCCGCGCCACCGATGTGCTGGTGCGCACCTGGCGCCCGGAACGGCACCGGCACCTGCTGATGCTGCTCGACACCGGCCGGATCAGCGCGGGCCGGGTCGGCGACGGCACCCGCCTGGACGCGAGCATCGAGGCCGCGCTGCTGCTCGGCGGGCTCGCCGCCGCCGCGGGCGACTCGGTCGACCTGCTCGCCTACGACCGGGAGCCGCGCGCCGAGGTGCGCGGGATCAGCGGAAAAGGCTTGCAGCTCCAGCTGATGCACGCGCTGGCCGGCATCACCCCGGCCCTGGTCGACACCGACAGCGCGGGCCTGGTGCGCGCCGCCGTCCAACGCACCCGCAGGCGCAGCCTGGTCGTCTGGTTCACCAGTCTCGACGGCGCCGCGGTGCAGGAGAACCTGCTCCCGGTGCTGCCGACCCTCGCCCAGCGCCATCGCGTGCTGATCGTCTCGGTCACCGACCCCGACGTCGCCGCGGCCGCCACCAAGCGCGACACCCGCGCCGACCTCTACCCCGCGGCCGCCGCCGAGTCCATCCTCGCCGAACGCGCCCTGGTGCAGGAGTCGTTGCGCCGCAGGGGAATCGCGGTGGTCGCCGCCTCCCCCGAGCACCTCGCCGAAGCGCTCGCCGACGAATACCTGGAACGCAAGCAGTCCGGCACGATGTAGCGATCCGGCCCGCCCGGAGCATCATGGAGACCATGTCTGATCTCGCCGCGTTTGTCCGTGGGCTGCCCAAGGCCGAGCTGCACCTGCACCTGGAGGGGACGCTGGAACCGGAGCTGAAGTTCGCGCTGGCCAAGCGCAACGGCATCGAACTGCCGGAGCGGACGGTCGACGAGGTCAAGCAGACCTATCAATTCCATGACCTGACCTCGTTCCTCCAGGTCTACTACCCCGCCATGCGGGTGCTGCTGGAACCCGCGGACTTCCACGATCTCGCCTTCGACTACCTGACCAGGGCGCACGCTCAGGGCGTCCGGCACGTCGAGATGTTCTTCGACCCGCAGGCGCACACCGGCCGCGGCGTCCCGTTCGCCACCGTGATCGACGGGTACCGCTCGGCGATCGTGCGGGCGCGGCGTGAGTTCGGCATCTCCGCCGAGCTGATCCTCTGCTTCCTGCGCGACTACTCCGCGGAGTACGCGATGGCGACCCTGCTGGAGGCGCTGCCCTACCGCGACTGGATCGTCGGTGTCGGGCTCGACTCGGACGAGCGCGGCAACCCGCCGAGCAAGTTCGCCGCGGTGTTCGCTCGTGCCCGCCGCGAGGGTTTCCTGCTCACCATGCACTGCGACATCGACCAGCCGGACTCGATCGAGCACATCCGGCAGGCCCTGGAGGATATCGGCGTCGACCGGCTCGACCACGGCACCAACATCGTCGAGGACGACCGCCTGGTCGAGCTGGCCAAGGGCAGGGGCATCGGACTGACCTGCTGTCCGGTGTCGAATTCGTTCGTCACCACCCTGATGAAGTCCGACGAGATCGTCGCGCTGCTGAACCGCGGGCTCGCCGTGACGATCAACAGCGACGACCCCGCCTACTTCGGCGCGTACGCAGCGGACAACTACGTCGCGCTCGCCGAACACGCGGGCCTCGACATCGATCAGCTGGTGACCCTGGCGAAGAACTCGTTCCGCGCCGCGTGGATCACCCCGGCCCGGCTGGACGCGTTCCTGCGCGAGATCGACGACTACGTCGCGGCCAACCGGTAACTATCGGCCGACCGGCAGCGGCATCGGACCGAACACCGGGAACATCGGCGGCGGCAGCGCCCGGCGCTGCCGCTCGGCGATCACCGCGCCGAGCACCTGCAACGGCGGATACCCGCCGGGCACCGGCACCTGCAGGCGCGCGCACACCGCGCCGACCAGCGCGCTGCCCAGCTCGTGCTGCACCACCGGCGTGAGGGTCCGGAACCGGCTCAGGTACTGCCGGACCGCGAGCGCCAGGTCGTCCGGCAACATGGCCAGCGGCAGCGGCGCGGCCCAGCCCGCCAGCCACGGCGGCGCGACCGCGAGCAACGGCAGCGGCAGCGACCGCTGCGCGTGCACCACCACCGTGCCGG
This sequence comes from Nocardia sp. NPDC056564, assembly GCF_042793755.1. Classification (NCBI taxonomy): domain Bacteria; kingdom Bacillati; phylum Actinomycetota; class Actinomycetes; order Mycobacteriales; family Nocardiaceae; genus Nocardia; species Nocardia sp. NPDC056564. The sequence continues at coordinate 530,089 of NZ_JBHTUR010000004.1, read as the reverse complement.
CCAGCACGTCGCCGACCCGGCGCGCGTTCGGCGAGCACATCGAGGTCAGCACCGCGACCGCGCCGAACGCGCCGAGCATCCAGAAGTCGACGATCGCTCCGGCCAGCCCGCGGGTGAGCGCGTGCCGGAAGTCGATCGGGCCGCCGTCCGCGCGCACCACCCGCAGCCCGAGCAGCAACTTGCCCAACGTGCGTCCGCGCCATACGGTTTCGCAGATCACCGGGTAGCCGACCAGCACCCCCACGATGGTGACCAGCACGGCCACGTCCAGCCAGGCGGTGTCCGCCCGGCTGGGCAGCAGCACGCTGACGGTCAGCACGAACAGCGCCGTGGCCAGCATGGTCTGCACCACCACGTCGACGAGGAACGCGGTGGCCCGGGTGGGGATCCTGGCGATCGGCAGCTCTAGCGCGACCGCTTCGCCGGTGGTGAATTCAGCCATGTCGATAGCATTCTTCCGACCGGCGGTAGTGGGAGGCAAGCCTGTGGATGTCGACGCGTACAGCTACGCACACCGGAGGGCCTGGGAGCGGCTGGACTATCTGGCCAAACGGAGCAGGCTCACCGGTGCCGAGGCGGACGAACTCGTCACGCTGTACCGGCGCACGTCCCAGCAGCTGGCCCGGTTGCAGTCGCACAGCCCGGACCCGGAGCTGATCGCCGGATTGAGCGCGCTGCTGGCCAGGGCGCGCGGGCGGGTGCTCGGCGGCCGGGGCGACACCTGGTCGGAGATCGGCCGGTTCTTCACCCACCGCTTCCCGGCCGCGCTGTACCGGAGCTGGCCCTGGTGGGCGGGGGTGGCCGCGGCGTTCCTGCTGGTATCCGCCGGGCTGGCCGTCTGGGTGGCCCGATTCGATTCCGCGCGTACGGTTCTGGGCATTCCGGCAGACACCGGCGGCCTGACCGAGCGGGGCGGGGCGTTCGAGTCCTACTACTCCGAGCATCCGCAAGGCGCGTTCGCCGCGCAGGTGTGGACCAACAATGCCTGGGTCACGGCGATCGCGCTGTTCACCGGGGTGCTGATCCTGCCTGCGGTGTATCTGCTGTTCATGAACGCGCTCAATCTCGGCGTCTCGGCCGGGCTGATGGCCGACGCGGGGCGGCTGGACTCGTTCTTCGGTTTCATCCTGCCGCACGGAACGCTGGAGCTGACCGCCATCTTCGTCGCGGGCGGGGCCGGGCTGAAACTCGGCTGGACGCTCATCGATCCCGGCCGGCTGAGTCGCCTGGAAGCGGTGGCGCGGCACGGGCGGGCGACCGCGACCATCGCGCTCGGGTTGGTCGGGGTGCTGCTGGTGTGTGGCTGCATCGAGGGTTTCGTGACGCCGAGCGGTCTGCCCGCCCCGGTGCGCATCGCGATCGGGTTCACCGCCGAGGCGTTGTTCCTGCTGTACGTGTTCGGCGTGGGTCGCCGGGTGGTGCTGGCGAAGGCCGCGGACGCGCTGGACGGACCGGACGACGGTCGGCAGACAACGTCGAGCACACACTGAGCGAAGTGGGTTCGGGTACTGGACAGCAACGCCGTGTCACGGATCGGTTGCGATGTCCCCCATTTGAGTTCCGCTGGCCGCAGCGAGTCGTGCTCAGCTGCGGCCAGCGTTACCGTCGACTCTACACAATCGTTATCCCTACGCAACCCTCCCCGCTGGTGTCAAGCGTATAAAGCAGCTCGCCAGCAAACCCTTGTGAGAGCATGGTTTTTCAGACTTCCAGCTAACTCGCAGCTGTCGGTTTTCGCGTCATTCGAACAGCCGACAAGTACTCGATCGTACGAATCCGCAGGTCTGTCTGTATCCGCTTAGTAGCGGTACAAACTTTGTTCGAACGATTAGCTGCGCCCTCGACATAGACACCTCCATGGCAGGCACGCAGGGGCAGCGACCTGCTGATTCGTCCGAGAAAACCGAGTTAGCTGGACACCGGATGAACAGAAAGCGACCATAGGTTTGTTTACAGCGTAATTAACACGACACATACCCGGTTGAACCGGCCGTGGACATGCATGCGTCTTGTCAAGATCAGGAATAACCAGACGCGAAAAGGCGGCTGATCGAGCGCCTCGGCGGCGCCGGTTCAGCACCACGGCCGCAACCTCGAGCGGAGGTGTGATCTTCGCCTCACCGCCCCCGCGGAACCGGCGAATGCGGCGAAATCGGCACTGCGGCAAGCTTTCCCCAAACAAGACACACCGGTACAACACGCCGAAAGGCGCACAACTGGGGCTCGACGGGGTCACGCCCCCTGGATCACGCCCGTCCACAGGCTGGGGGCAGGCAACGATGCACCACTGTGGACAGGACGCACACCGTCCACACCCCTCCGCACCGCCGACGACCGACCCGATCGATGTCCACACCTGGGTATCGCCGCCCCATCCCCAAGCGCAGCACTCCCCCAACCGCTTTCCCGCACCGTTGTCCCCACCCATGGGGACGGTCATGCACAGGCATCAGCCAGGCGGTTCGGAGTCGATTGCGGCGCAACGCTCGAGCTCAGGCAGGCAACGCGAAGGTGAACGGCATTCGGCCATCCCGAAACAACCCACAGCATCATCCACAGCCGCGCGCCGTCGACGCCAAACCCCCTGCGGCGTAATATCGCGCCCAGGAGGCGGGGAAACGCAGGTGGTGCCGATCGATGCCGCTCGAGCAGCACACAGCTTTATCCACAGGTGCGCTCACCTACTGCGGGGATGTGCACAAACCGCGAACTCCCCTGTGCAACACGGGTATCCACAGGCGGCGCCGGCGCGGGTGCGCACGCTCAACCGACGCGCAGAATCCCGGTGATCGTGCCCTGCAACACCTGACGCCCCTGCGTGATCAACGGCGAGGTCTGCAACGGATCGTCGACGATGGTGCCGGGCAACGGACTGCTCGCCGTGACCGCGCCGGTGTCCGGGTCGACCGTGGTGAACGCGTAGCCGTCCAACGGCGTGGTCACCTCCGCGCCGATCCGGGTCACGGTGTACACCGCCCCGTCGGCGGTGGACAGATGCGGAACGGCGGCACTGCGCACCGTGTTCTCCCACACCGTGTGACATCCGTTATCGTCCACGTCGACCCGGGTCATGCCGCCGGTGAACGACGCGGTCGGCGGCACCGCGGGCCCGGCGTCCGCAGGCACCGCGGGATACGGATAGCCGTAGGTACTCGCGACGAACAGCGAACGCCCGATGCCGATCGGTGAGTTCTCGCTCCCCGCACCGCCCTTCGTCAGCACCGGCTGCGAGCACACCAATTGTCCGGTTCCGGAACGGAATACCAGCGCGTTGACCTGTCCGTCGGCGTTGTCGACGATGGTCAGGTAGTCCGCGCCGGTCGTCGGGCCGAAGTAGGTGGGCGTCGATCCGGTACCCCAGCTGAGCTGTCCGGGTTTACGCGCCGAGCCACGTGCGTACGGCGCGCGCCAGAGCACCGCCGGCCTGCCCGCGGAATCGGCCCGCAGTTCATACAGCGCATGCGTGGTCGCGACCGCGATCCGTCCGCTCGGCGCCGCCGAAATGCTGTTCGCCACTTGCTCATCGGCGGGCAACGTCACGGTGACCGCCGCGCCCGACGGCGCGACCAGACCGACGACGCCCTTTCCGGTGGCGAACCAGATATTGCCCGCCCAGTCCGGCACCAGCCCGGTCACGTTGTCCCCCACCGGAATCACCGCCGACAGGTCCGTCACCTGCTCGCTCGTCAGCCGCCACTTCCCCGTCGCATCCCTGGCATGCCCGACGCGCAGCAATCGATTGCCGCCGTCCACGACGACGAGCCTGTCGTTGTTGTCCAGGTACGCGTACACGCCACCGAGCAGGCTGCCCTTGGCCAGCGGCAGCGCGGCCAGCGACGATCCGACCGGCCCCGGCGACGCGGGATCGATCAGCTGCACGACCGGCGCCTGCCCGACGATCGCCGTGCACAACGCGACCACCAGATGGTCCGACCCCGCCAGCAACGTCGGGCAGGCCGCGGCCAGTGGATATGCCGAGACCGGCGCGCCCGCGCGGGGCCCGGCCAGCGGAGTCGCGTCCGACGAGCCCGCGTCCCCGTGCATCGTCGAGGTGCCCGGCGGCCCGAGATCCGGATTCGGCGGTGCCAGCGGACCCCACGATCCGGTCGCCGAGGCGGGGCCCGCGGTCAGCAACGCGGTCGAACAGGCGGCGAGCAGGATCAGCGGAACGCGCATAACGCTCTTTCGGGTCGGCGGCACAGCATTCGATCGAACCGAACCGAACGCCATCGGGACAGTATTCGAAACGGCAATGATCCAAATCATTCGCCTACGCTGGCGTCATGAACGGTGTGCGCGCCCGCGTGCTGGCCACCCTGGCCGGCCAGCTCGGCAATCCGCACGGCGTGCTCGGCAAGGGCGTGGCGTTCATGCTCAACCGCAGTAACCGGCGCGCCATCGAGGCCGCGGTGACGGCCGCCGGGGTGGATGCCGGCCAGACCGCGGCCGACCTCGGATTCGGCGGTGGCGCAGGACTTTCCCTGCTGCTGGACCGGGTCGGCGCGGACGGCGTCGTGCACGGCATCGAGCTCTCCGCCGACATGCTCGCGCGCGCTCGCTCCGCGCACCGGCGCGAAACCGCCTCGGGCCGACTGCGACTCGCGGCGGGTTCGCTCGCCGCGCTGCCGCTGGCCGACGCCAGCCTCGACGCCGCGGTCACGGTCAACACCCTCTACTTCGTGCCGGATCTGGACGCGGTCTGCGCCGAGCTCGCCCGGGTGATCCGCCCCGGCGGGCGGGCGGTGATCGGCATCGGCGACCCGGACACCATGGCGAAGCTGCCGTTCACGCCGTATGGCTTCACGCTGCGCCCGGTCGCCGACGTCGTTGCGGCGCTGGCGAAGTCGGGCTGCACCGTGACACCGGAGCAGCTGCCGAATCCGCCGATCCCGCATCATCTGCTGATCGCCACCCGCGCGTAGCGACTTACATCAACGCGCCGCCGTCGATCCTGATCTCGGTGCCGGTCATATAGCGACCGTCGTCCGAGGCGACCATCGCGACCACACCCGCGATGTCCTCCGGGCTGCCGAGCGCGCCCCCGTTGAGCCAGCCGGTCATCCGGGCGAACAGCTTGGGATCGAAGCCCTCCGGCTGGTCCCGGATCGATTTCGTGGTGATCCCGCTGGTGATGCCCGCGGGCACGATGTTCACCGCGCGCAGCCCCTGCTTGGCGTATTCCAGCGCGATCGCGTGGGTGAACGCGTTGACCCCGCCCTTCGACGCCGCGTACGCCGCGAGGTAGGGCGCGGCGCTGAACGCCGCGGTCGAGGAGATGTTCACCACGACGCCGTGGCCCGATTCCACCAGCGCGGGCAGCGCGGCCTGGGTCACCAGGAAGGTGCCGGTCAGGTTCACCCCGATCACCTGATTCCAGGCGTCCAGCGGCATCTCGTGCGTGCGGGCCGGGCGCAGGATGCCCGCGCCGTTCACCAGCACGTCGAGCCCGCCGAGGAAATCGAGCGCGGTCTCGGTCGCCGCGCGCACCGACTCCGGGTCCGCGACGTTCACCGCGACCGTCCGCAATCGATCGGCGGCCTCGCCCGCCTTTTCCGCCGTGGCCGCCAGCCCCGGCTCGTCGATGTCGGCGGCGACCAGCTGGGCCCCCTCGTCCAGCAGGCGAAGGGCGATGCCCTGCCCGATGCCGGAGCCTGCTCCCGTCACCACCACCCGGCGGCCGTCATATCTGCGCATGCCATGAATTAGAACAGGTTCTCATTGTGAGTCAAGACACTTCCGGCATCTCGATTCCGGAACGTCGAACTGGAACACGTTCTAGTCTGAGCAGATGCCCAACGACGCGTTCCAACCGGCCCGGCTCGGACCGGTTCAGCTGCGCAACCGGATCATCAAGGCCGCGACGTTCGAGGGCCGCACGCCGGACGCCCTGGTCACCGACGAGCTGATCGAGTTCCATCGGGCGGTCGCCGCGGGCGGGGCCGGGCTGACCACGGTCGCGTACTGCGCGGTCGCGCCCGAGGGCCGGACCGACCGGCACCAGATCTGGATGCGCCCCGAGGCGGTGCCCGGACTGCGCAGGCTCACCGACGCGGTGCACGCCGAAGGCGGCGCGGTGTCGGCGCAGCTGGGTCATGCCGGCCCGGTGGCGAACGCGGCCTCCAATCGGGCGCCCGCGCTCGCGCCGAGCAGGCAGTTCAGCCCGATCAGCCTGCGGCTCACCCAGGCGGCGACGATCGATGACATCCAGCGGATCATCACGGCGCACGCCCGCGCCGCCCGGCTGGCGGTCGAGGCCGGATTCGACGCCGTCGAACTGCATTTCGGGCACAACTATCTGATCAGCTCGTTCCTCAGCCCCGCGTTGAACAAACGCTCGGACGAGTACGGCGGCACCCTGCGGCAGCGCGCCGAACTGGCCCGCCGGACCGCGGACGCGGTGCGCCAGGAGGTCGGCGGCGAGATCGCCGTGCTGGCGAAGTTCAACATGGACGACGGCGTGCGCGGCGGGTTCGGCGGCGCCGAAAGCCTCACCGTCGCACGGTGGCTGGCGCAGGACGGCACCCTCGACGCGCTGGAACTCACCGTCGGCAGCTCGCTGCGCAATCCGATGTATCTGTTCCGCGGCGACGTGCCGCTGCGCGAGTTCGCCGATTCGTTCCCGCAGCCGCAGCGCGCGGGTATTCGCCTGGCGGGCAGGCGATTCCTGCGCAGCTACCCGTACCACGAGACCTACCTGCTCGACCAGGCGTTGCGCTTTCGCGCCGAACTCGCGCTCCCGCTGGTGCTGCTCGGCGGCATCGCCTCGCGCGCGGCCGTCGACACGGCGATGGCGCACGGGTTCGAGTTCGTCGCGATGGCCCGCGCGCTGCTGCACGACCCGGATCTGGTCAACCGGATGCGCGTCGACGCGGCGAGCGAGTCGCTGTGTACGCACTGCAATCGCTGCATGCCGACGATTTACCGGGGCACGCGATGCGTAGTGACCGCCCCCGCATAGCGCGAAGGCCCGGTCCTGGTGGACCGGGCCTTCTTTCGGTGATTGCGCCTGTCTGACCTGTCCGATTACTAGGCGGGCTTGGCCGCGGCCGCGGTCAGCTCCGGACCGACGATCGACACCCACTCGTTCATCTCGGGCGAATCGTCCTTCGAAATCGCCATGAGGTCCTGCCTATTGCAGCCGCCGCCCGCCGGAACACCGTCGAACCGCTCTTGCAGCCACTGATAGGTACCCGGCACCGACAGGAACGCCTGCGAATAGGATTCGCCGATCTGGATGCGCCGGTACGTGATATCGCCACCGTTCTGGCAGTAGGTGTCCACCAGTCGGTCGGTCGCGTACGCGGGCATTACCCAGTCACCCATCGACTGGAAGATATACGTCGGCCGGTCGGGCGTCGTATTTCCCATCTTGACCATGTCCAAATACTTACTCGGCACCTGCTCGCGGGTCATGTCCGGCGTATCGAACAGGCCTTTGATGTTCAGGTTCGGGAAGCTCATTACCGACCAGCCCTGACACACATTGCTGTGCACCGAACGCAATCCCTGACCGAGCGGGTTGATGTGCTGATCGACATACTGCTGCAATTCCGGGTATTCCCGGGTCAGCCCGATGATGCCGGCGAACACGGTGCCGGCGGCCGGCCCGTTGTTCTGGTAATCGACCAGGTCGCGCAGGTCCGAGGCGGTGGAGCCGGAGACCGTGCCGACCAGGTTCACGTCCGGCGCGTAGGTGGCGCGCTGTTCGGCGGCGTGCATGGTCGGAATCGAGCCGCCCGAGTCGCCCCACAGGCCGACCTTCGTGTCGCGGCCCTGGCGCAGTTCCATCGGCTTGAAGTTCTCCGCCGCGCGGATGCCGTCCAGGGTGATCCGGCCGGCCAGCGGGCCGGCGGCGAAGGCGGAGAGCAGGCCTTCGTGGTCCGGGATGGACACGGCCCAGCCCTTGGTGACCGCGTAAAGCGCCATGGGGAGCATGAAATTGGGGCCCATCGTGCCCGCGTAGTTCGGCGGCAGCGCCAGCACCTGGCTGGTGTACGACGGCGCGCAGTGCGCCGCGACCGCGTCCTCCGGGATCTGCACCGACACCAGGTTCGTCGGGGCCTTGCCCCGCGGCTTCATCACCGTGGTCACCGCGGCGATCGGCTCGTCCCGGCTGTTGTTCGAGCGGTAGGACAGCTGCCAGGCGTCGACGTCGGGCTGCACGATCGACTGGAACGCGGGACGCACTTCGCGCGCGGCGATGATCTCGCCCGGCTGCTTCGCCGCGACCACTTCGCGCGGCGGATTGAGAAACACCTGATCGTCGGCGGGCATGGCCGGCGGAGTCAGCGCGGGCTGAATCGGGACATAGTCATCGGAGGCGCACGGGCAGGCCGCGGCGAAACCGACGGCCGCCACTTGAATCACGGCCGCGGCACCCGCGGCCAACATCGTTGCCCGCCCATATCGGCGGTGCCGTGTTTTGAACATGTTCATACCTGATCCTTCAGCTGAGGGAGAGGTGCATGACAAGCCGTAACCGGGAGCAGCGGCACCAAATCCCGACGAATGCAGGCAGTAGCGAAGTGACCACTCCGGTGTGAGCCGCCGCAATCGTAGATGAACATTTCGATAATCCAACGCGAAACGCGAGGAAGATCCCATTTAAATCCGGTGACCACCAACAACGCTCATCAGAACCGTTTCCAATTAACTTCCGCCCGAGACCTTTCCGACTCGTACCGCTATCCGAAATGTCCGATGTGAAAACGCATGGCAGTTCCCTCCGCGGCCTTGTTTCATCAATTGAGAACACCGGCGTTCACCGATGCGGATCAACCGAAAATAACGCCTATTGGGCGGATTTCACGGTTGTGCACACCTTGGGGATATCGTCGGTTATGCACAGCATGGGGATATCCCGGCGGCCGGGAAACCACCAGTTCCACCGGCCCAGGATCTGCATCAGCGCGGGCACCAGCACGAGGCGGATCAGCGTCGCGTCGATCAGCAGGCCCACTGCCACGGCAAAACCCAGCTGCCGCAAGCCGTTCAGGCTCGACACCAGCAGGCTGCCGTAGCCCACCGCGAGAATGACCGCGGCCAGCGAGATCGGCCGCGCCGTGCTCTGCAACCCGACGACCACCGATCGGCGGTTGTCCCCGGTGCGCTGATACTCCTCCTGAATCCGCCGCACCAGAAACAACTCGTAGTCCGTGGAGAGACCGAACAGCAGCGCGAAAGCGACCAACGGCACCTGCGCCCAGATCGGGTGTCCGTCGCGCTGGAAAACCAGAACCGTGAGCCCGTACGCGGCGCCCGCCGCCAGCAGCGCCATCGCGATCGCCTTCACCGGCAGCACCAGACTGCGGAGCACCGCGACCAGTAGCACGAACAACAGCGTCAGCACGCACCCGATCACCCACCACAACTTGGCCGAGGTCTCGGCGACGATGTCCGCGACATGTCCGCCCGGCCCGCCGACCAGCACCGAGACACCGGGCGGTGCCGCGGCCGGAACGATCTGGGTTCGGATGCGCCCCACCAGATCCGGAAGTCCCGGCGAGTCGATGGGGAACTTCGTCAAGATCAGCAGGGCCGTGACGCCGTCTCCGTCATCGATCGTGGCGATCGCGTCGACACCAGGATCCGCGCGCAGCGCGGCGACAAAGGCCTGCACGTCGGGCAGCGGAGTCGTCGCGGACCGGCGCAGCGCGAGCGCGAGCACCCCGGTCGCGCTCGGCACGTCCCGCTCGCTGAGCTGGAAGCCGGTGAGGTAGGCGGTGCCGGCCAGCGCACCCCGCTCGAGGTCGATTCCGGTCCGCATCGTGCCCGCCGGTATCGCGGCACAGATCAGCATCGCGATCACGGCCAGCGCATACGGCCACGGATGCCGCATCAAATGCTCCGCCCAGCGCGAAAGCCGCTCGCCCGCGCCGGTTTCGGCCCGGCGCGGCCACTGCCGGTCGAGCACCGGCGTGACCGTGACCAGCACCGCGGGCAGCAACGTGACGACCGCGATCGACACGACGACCACCACCGCGATCATCCCGACCGCCATCTGTAAGAAGACATGCCAGCGCACCAGGAACAACGCCATACACGCCGAGGACAGGATCAGCGCCGAATACAAGACGGTGCGCCCCGTGGTCGCGACCGCCGTCGCGATCGCCCGCGCCGGCTGCACGCCGTCGGCCAGCTCTTCCCGGTATCGATTCTGGACGAACAACGCGTAATCGATACCGATGCCGAGCCCGAGGGCGCTCACCCCGACCAGCAGCATGCCGTCGACGGTGAAGACCTCGGTCAGTAGGGCGAAGATGCCGAGGGTGGTGACCACCGACGCACCGGCGACGACGATCGGCACCAGCGCGGCCACCGGTCTGCGCAGCCCCCACCACAGCACCACGATCGCCAGCGGGAGCGCCACCAATTCGATGTGCATCATGTCGGTGATCTCGACACCCTGGATGATCTGCCCGAAACCGGAGACGCTGAGCACATATCCCTGCACCTCATCGTTCGCCGCACCCCGCACGGCGTCCACCAGCACATCCTGCAACTCGGGCGCGCGCCGCTGTCGATGCCGGTCGTCGCCGGCCAGGCCCACATAGATGTAGGCCGTGTGCTCGTCGTGAAAACTCGCCCGCCACGGCTCGAACGTCTCCGGAAGCGCGATCTCCCGCCCCGGGTCTCCCGCGACCGGCAGCAGCAGCACGCCCGACACATCCGCCTCGTGCGCGAGCGATCGCATGCCCGCCGTGATCGCCTGCCGAAACGGCGGATCCGCGGCCCGCAGCCGCTCCGAATGCAGCAACGCGACCACCGACTCGTCCCCCAGCGTCGGCAGCGCATCCGCCAGAATCCGGCTCGCCCGTTGCGATTCCGACCCCGCGACCTCGGTAGGCGGCGCCAGCAACGACCCGAGCAGATGCGGAAGCCCGATCACCCCCACCGCCACCGCCACCACCCACCCCGCGAACACCCACCGCCGCTGCCGCGCCATGACCACGGCCACCCGCCCCAAAACACCCCGCCCACCACCCAGCGCCATACTTTCGACCCCCAGATCGATACATCGGCCCGGACCAGCACCGACACCCACTCCCGATGCCATACACCTGGACAGCGGCACAGTCCACAACCAACGACAGCGGACAAAGACTCACTGCACGTTCGTCACCAACCCCCAATCGGATGGGTAGCCCCGCCCCACCCGACACGCCTGACCACCCCCGTGTGCTCCGACACACACCCGCCCCTCCGGATAACCCCTTCAGCACCGTCGAAATAACAACGTCTACTTCAGAACAGAAAGATCAGCCCCCGAAGCAAATCCCCCACCAGCCACCCAAACATCCCGCGTACCCAAGGAATCCACGACACCACACCCCCTGCACTCACGCCCCGACGCAGGAGAGCCATCGAAATGTATGCGACTCAGGAATGGGGGGTTCGGGGGGCAAAGCCCCTCCGAGGCGGGGTGTGGGGGCCCCGCCCCCACAAAACACTGAACGAAACGAGAAAAGCTCGCGCTCTTTGCGAGCACGAGCTTCCCCGAGTGAAGTGGGCGAAGGGGGACTTGAACCCCCACGTCCCGAAGGACACTGGCACCTGAAGCCAGCGCGTCTGCCATTCCGCCACTCGCCCGAGCGACTCGGAGACAGTATCACGCACCCTGCGTGAGTACGAAATCGTGTGTGGGGGGCCGTGACGCGGGGGCTGGACAAGCGCGGGAACCTGCTGATCTTTCCAAGAGTTACAGGTGTGGACGATCGTGGATATCATGCAATGAACGTGCTCGATACGCGACACGCCATACACGTGTGTCGTTGTTACGAATCAGCAGAAGAGACGCTCACCGAAGGGAGGCCGAGATGGGCATCGTTTCACGGTTCGAGCGTCGTCTACAGGGCGCCGTCGGTGATGTGTTCGCCAGGGTGTTCGGCGGCAACGTCGTGCCCCAGGAGGTGGAGGCGGCGCTGCAGCGCGAGGCTGCCGATCATGTCCAAGAGCTCGACGGCGGACATCTGTTGGCGCCCAACAGTTATGTGATCACTATCAATTCTTCCGATCACCAGCAGTTGGACGCCGATCACGACCTCACCACCCGCGCGTTCGCCAAACACCTGCAGGATTACATCCGCGAGCAAGGCTGGCAGACCTACGGCGAAGTACACGTGGCGTTCGAGGCATCCCCTACGCTGCACACCGGACAGTTCAGGGCTAGCGGCCGGGTCGACCCGGACGTCGGTCGCGGAGCTACAGCAGCTCGGGGCCCTGAACCCACGCCACAACGACCTGCAAACCCGCAACCAGGAGCTGGCCCCATGACGCAGAACTCAGGCTATGACCCGAGCCGTGAGCCCGCGGAGTCCGATCCACGCAACCGCGGGTACGCCCCACCGCCTGCCGGTCGCGGTGGTGCGCAGAACGGCGCGTACCGCGAGGACTACGGTCGTGGCGCGGCGCCCTACGGCGCGGACTACCCGGCGCCGGACGCGCCGCAGCAGGGGTACGGCGACTACCAGAACGGCTACGACTACCAGCAGGGTGGCCAGGCCTACGGTCAGCCGGGCTACCAGGAGCCGGGGTACGGCGCGCAGCAGGGCTATGCCGATCGCGGTTATGGTCAGCCGGGCTATCAGGAGCCCGCGGCCTACGGCCAGGCGGGTTACCAGGAACCCGCTTACGGTCAGCCGGGGTACCAGGAGCCGGGGTACGGCCAGCAGCCGGGCTACGGCCAGCAAGGCTACGGCGATCAGGCTTACGCGGATCCGGGCTACGGCCAGCAAGGCCAGGGCTATGCCCAGCCGGGCTACGGCCAGCAGGGCTACCAGGAGCCCGGTTACGGCGATCAGACCTACTCCGAGCCGGGCGCCTACGGCCAGGACGACCAGGGCGGTTACGGCCAGGCCTACTCGCAGCAGCCCGGTTACGGCGCGCAGCCCGGCTATGGCGCCGCGCCCGCGTATCCGGCTGCCCCGCAGGCGGGATCGGGCTACTCGGCGACCCTTCAGCTCGACGACGGCAGCGGCCGCACGTACCAGTTGCGGGAGGGCAGCAACATCATCGGCCGCGGCCAGGACGCGCACTTCCGGCTGCCCGATACCGGCGTCTCGCGCAGGCACATCGAGGTCCGCTGGGACGGGCAGACCGCGATGCTCTCGGATCTGGGTTCCACCAACGGCACGCTGGTCAACGGTTCTCCCGTGCAAGACTGGCAGCTCGCCGACGGGGATGTGATCCGCGCCGGGCACTCCGAGATCCTGATCCGTATCGTCTGATCCCGTAAGCTCGCGATGCAGGTCACGACTTGGCCATCCAGGATTCGTCGGTCGTATCGTGATCGAATTCGACCTACGGCCCTATGATGCTGCCAACACACGCACGTCTCCGGTACCGGGGTCGGCAAGACCAGCATGCTGGTGGGGGTGGTCGAACCGCACCTACGGCACCGACATACACGGTCGAACAGGAGGTGGAACGCCGTGCAGGGACTGATCCTGCAACTGACCCGCGCGGGGTTCCTGCTGCTGTTGTGGTTGTTCGTGTGGGCGGTGCTGCGCACCTTGCGCAGCGACATCTACGCGGCATCCGGCATACGGATTCAGCCCAGGGCCGCACGCGGTTCCGCGGTGCTGCCCTCCTTCAGCCGGGGCCAGAAGGGCGCCAAATTTCTTGTGGTGACTCAAGGTTCACTCGCCGGCACCCGCATCTCGCTAGGCACCCAACCGGTGCTGATCGGGCGTGCGGACGACTCCACGCTGGTGCTCACCGATGATTACGCCTCGACCAGACATGCGCGACTGTCCCCGCGTGGCGATGATTGGTACGTCGAAGACCTCGGCTCGACGAACGGCACCTACCTCGATCGCGCGAAAGTCACCACTGCCGTGCGGGTTCCGCTCGGCACTCCTGTCCGTGTCGGCAAAACAGTGATCGAGCTGCGATCGTGACACTCGTTCTCCGCTACGCAGCGCGTAGCGACCGCGGACTTGTCCGGGGCAACAACGAAGATTCCGTGTACGCGGGTGCGCGATTGCTCGCGCTCGCCGACGGCATGGGTGGCCATGCCGCTGGCGAGGTGGCGTCGCAGTTGATGATCGCCGCCCTGGCCCATCTGGACGACGACGAACCGGGCGACGATCTGCTCGGCAAGCTCGACGCGGCGACCAGGGAGGGCAACGCCGCCATCGCCGATCAGGTCGAGGAGGAGCCCGAACTCGACGGGATGGGCACCACGCTCACCGCGATCCTGTTCGCCGGCAAGAAGCTCGGCCTGGTGCATATCGGCGATTCCCGCGCGTACATGCTGCGCGGCGGCGAGCTGGCCCAGATCACCAGGGACGACACGTTCGTCCAGTCGCTGGTGGACGAGGGCCGGATCACCCCGGAGCAGGCGCACACGCACCCGCAGCGCTCGCTGATCATGCGCGCGCTCACCGGCAACGAGATCGAGCCGACGCTGATCATGCGCGAGGCGCGCGCCGGGGACCGCTATCTGCTGTGCTCGGACGGCCTCTCGGATGTGGTGAGCGATGAGACCATCGCGAACACCATGCGCGAGGGCAGCACCGACGAATGCGCGGACCGGCTGATCGAGCTCGCGCTGCGCAGCGGCGGACCGGACAACGTCACGGTCGTGGTCGCGGATGTGATCGATCTCGATTACGGCCAGAGCCATCCGATCGTGGCCGGCGCCGCGTCCGGGGTGGACGAGGACACGCCGCCGCCGAACACCGCGGCCGGACGCGCGGCAGCCATGCGACCGCCGCGGGCCGCGCCGCGCCGGGCCGCCGCGACCCCCGAGCCGGAGCCGAAGGGCAAGGCGCGCAAGCTGCGCTGGATCGTGCTGGCGTTGGCCCTGGTGGTCGCGGTCGGTGTCGGATTGCTGGTCGGCTACAAGATGATTCGCAGCAACTACTACGTCGGGGCCGACAACGGCTCGGTGGTGATCCTGCGCGGCCTACCCGGTTCGGTGCTCGGCTATTCGATCCATGACGTGAATCTCGTCGGCTGCGTCACCAAGACCGGGGAGCTGTCCCTGGTCGATCCCGGCGCCGACCTGCCCTCCTCGTGCAAGCAGCTGAAGGTCACCGACCTGAAGCAGACCGGTCGCGAACAGGTCGGCAAGGGCCTGCCGCCCGGTTCGCTGGATCGGGCCAAGGAGCAGATGCGGTCCATCTCGCAGGGCGAGCTGCTGCCTGCCTGCCCGGCGAAGACCTCGGTGCCCCAGCCCGGCGTGCTGCCGACGCCGGAATCCTCGCCGCCGCCCGCCCCGCCGCCGACGCCCGGTGCGCCGAGCACCGCCGCCGCGCCCACCACCGAGCCAGCGCCGCCCGGCAACGGTGAGGCCAAGGGCCCCGAGATCAAGACGCCGACTCCGGTTCCGTCGGCGTCCGCGTCGCCGAACCCCCAGATCGCGGGGGAGAACTGCCGGGTGACGGACTGATGTCCGCGCCGGCACCGCCGTCCGCTGGGGCTTTTCCCAGTCCTCCCGGCGGCTTCGCTCCCGCGCCGCCGCCGAGCACGAGACGCAATATCGAACTGTTGCTGCTCGCGGGTGCGACGGTGATCACGACGGTCTCGCTGTTCCTGGTCGAGGCCAGTCAGGAGCAATCGGTCACCTGGGACATCGCCAAGTACGGCCTGGCCTATCTCGGCCTGTTCGGCGTCGCCCATCTCGCGGTGCGCCGGTTCGCGCCGTTCGCCGACCCGCTGCTGCTGCCGATCGTCGCGCTGCTCAACGGACTCGGACTGGTGCTGATCCACCGGCTCGACCTGGCCGACCAGCAGGAAGCCGCCTACAACTCGTGGTCGATGCCCTCCCCCGACGCCAATCAGCAGATCCTCTGGACCGCGCTCGGCATGGTGGTGTTCGTCGTGCTGCTGATCGTGTTGCGCGACTACCGCACGCTGGCCCGCTACGGCTATACCCTCGGCCTGGTCGGCCTGATCGCGCTGGCCCTGCCCGCGGTGCTGCCCGCGCGGTTCTCCGAGATCAACGGCTCGAAGAACTGGATCAAGATCACCGGATTCAGCATCCAGCCCGCCGAGTTCGCGAAGATCCTGCTGATCATCTTCTTCGCCTCGGTGCTGGTGGCCAAGCGCGATCTGTTCACCGCGGCCGGGCGGCACCTGCTCGGTATGGAGTTCCCGCGCGGACGCGACCTCGGCCCGATCGTGGTGGTCTGGATCGTCTGCGTCGGCGTGCTCGTCTTCGAAAAGGACCTTGGCACTTCGCTGTTGATCTTCAGCACGGTGCTGGTGATGCTCTACATCGCCACCGAGCGGGTCGGCTGGCTGATCATCGGCGGCGCGCTGCTCACCCTCGGCTTCTTCTTCGCCTACCAGACGTTCAGCCACGTCAAGGTGCGCACGCAGACCTGGCTGCACCCGTTCGACGACTACAACAACACCGGCTACCAGATCTCCCAGTCGCTGTTCGGGCTGGCCACCGGCGGCCTGGCCGGCACCGGCCTGGGCAGCGGACGCCCCAATCAGGTGCCCTTCGCCAAGACCGACTTCATCATCACCACCATCGGTGAGGAGCTCGGCCTGATCGGGCTCACCGCGGTGCTGGTGCTGTTCCTGGTGCTCATCGTGCGCGGCCTGCGCACCGCGCTCGCGGTGCGGGACAGTTTCGGCAAGCTGCTCGCGGCGGGCCTGGCGTTCACCGTCGCGATCCAGCTGTTCGTCGTGGTCGGCGGTGTCACCAAATTGATTCCGCTGACTGGTCTGACCACACCGTTCATGTCCTACGGCGGCTCGTCGCTGCTGGCCAACTACGCCCTGCTGGCGTTGCTCATCAAGGTCTCGGACGCGGCCCGCGCGCCCGCGCCCGCGCGCAAGGCCGTGCCCGCGGCCCCGATCGCGGAGATGACCACCGAACTGCTGCGCAAGCCCGACGCGGGCCGACCGGAAGCGGGGCCGGCCACATGAACACTCCCCTGCGCCGGGTCGCCATCGCGGTGATGCTGATGATCGTCGCCCTGCTGCTCAACGCCACCTACGTGCAAGTGATCAAGGCCGACGACTATCGCGCCGATCCGCGCAACTCCCGGGTGCTGCTCGACGAGTACTCGCGCCAGCGCGGACAGATCTCCGCGGGCGGCACCGTGCTGGCCAACTCGGTCGCCACCGAGGACCGCTACAAGTACCTGCGCACCTACCCGAGTTCCCCCGAGGCGTACGCGCCGGTCACCGGCTTCTACTCGATGCAGTACCGCACCACCGGGCTGGAGCGGGCCGAGGATTCGGTGCTCAACGGCTCCGACAGCCACCTGTTCGGGCAGCGGCTGGTCGACATGGTCTCCGGCCGGGATCCGCGCGGCGGCAACGTGATCACCACCCTCGACCCGGCCATGCAGCAGGTCGCCTACGACCAGCTGACCAGCAAGGGCTTCACCGGATCGGTGGTGGCGATCGAGCCGAGCACCGGCCGGATCCTGACCATGGTGTCCACGCCGAGCTACGACCCGAACCTGCTGTCCAGTCACGACGGCGCGCGCGGCACCCAGGCCTGGGAGCAGCTCAGCGCGGACGAGCGGCAGCCGATGCTGAATCGGGCTGTCTCGCAGACCTATCCGCCCGGTTCCACGTTCAAGGTGGTGACCACCGCGGCCGCGCTGGCCAACAACATCGCCACCCCGGAGGATCAATTCACCGCCGCGCCGAATATCACCCTGCCGGGCACCAGCACCACGCTGGAGAACTACGGCGGCTCCAACTGTGGCTCGGGCCAGAGCGCCTCGCTGTACGACGCGTTCCGGCTCTCCTGCAACACCGCGTTCGCCGAACTCGGGGTGAAGGTCGGTGCGGCCAAGCTCAAGGACCAGGCCGCGGCCTTCGGCATCGGCGAGAACCGGGGCATCCCGATCCCGGTGGCGGAGAGCACGGTCGGCACCATCGCCGACAACGCCGCGCTGGCCCAGAGCAGCATCGGACAGCGCGACGTGGCGCTGACCCCGCTGGACAACGCGATGATCGCGGCGACCGTGGCCAACGGCGGCGTCCGGATGGAGCCGCACCTGGTCGACCAGCTGCAGGGGCCCGACCTCAGTGAATTATCCAAGACCAAGCCGGTCTCACTCGGCCAAGCGTTCAACGCCCAGGTAGCGTCACAGCTGACGAATCTGATGATCGCGTCGGAGACCAACACCACCGGTGGCCAGTCCTCCGCCCGCTATCAGATCGCGTCCAAGACCGGCACCGCCGAACATGGCAGCGATCCCCGCAACACCCCACCGCACGCCTGGTACATCGCCTTCGCACCCGCGCAGAACCCGAAGATCGCCATCGCGGTCATCGTGGAGAACGGCGGGGACCGGGCGCTCGGCGCGACCGGCGGCAAGGTGGCCGCGCCGATCGCGCGTGCGGTCTTGGACGCCGGTCTGCGGGGGAGCTGAACGATATGGATGTGCGAGTGAAGGTACGGGGATGCTGAACAACGGTGCGATGATCGCCGACCGCTATCGCCTGCAACGCCTGATCGCGACCGGCGGCATGGGCCAGGTCTGGGAGGCGCTGGACACCCGGCTGGACCGCCGGGTGGCCGTCAAGGTGCTCAAATCCGAGTTCTCCGCGGACCCGACGTTCCGGCACCGGTTCCGCACCGAGGCCAGGACCACCGCCCAGCTGAACCACCCTGGGATCGCCGGGATCTACGACTACGGCGAGACCACCGACCCGCAGGGCAGCGAAACCGCCTACCTGGTCATGGAACTGGTGCAGGGCGAGCCGCTGAATACGGTGCTGAACCGGCTCGGCCGGCTCTCCGTCGGCCAGGGCCTGGACATGCTGGAGCAGACCGGCCGGGCGCTCGACGTGGCGCACCGCGCGGGCGTGGTGCACCGCGACGTGAAGCCGGGCAACATCCTGGTGACGCCGACCGGTCAGGTGAAGATCACCGACTTCGGCATCGCCAAGGCCGTCGACGCCTCGCCGGTGACCAAGACCGGCATGGTGATGGGCACCGCGCAGTACATCGCGCCGGAGCAGGCGGTCGGTGAGGACGCCACCGCGGCCAGCGACGTGTACTCGCTCGGCGTGGTCGGCTACGAGGCGCTGGCCGGCACCCGTCCGTTCAGCGGCGACGGGGCGATCACCGTCGCGATGAAGCATGTGCGCGAGACGCCGCCGCCGATGCCGGGCGATCTGCCCGCCAACGTGCGCGAGCTGATCGAGATCACCATGAGCAAGGACCCGAAGAGCCGCTACTCGCGCGGCGGCGAATTCGCCGACGCGGTGGCCGCGGTCCGCGCGGGCCGCAGGCCGCCGACCCCGGCCGGGGCCAGCCCGTCGATGTCGATGACCGGCGCCACCCGGGTGCTCCCGCCCGGACCGACCGTCGCGATACCGTCCACGCCAACCGATTTCGACGGCGCGACGGTGCACTACTCCACGCCGGCCGGTGCGGCCCTCAGCAACGCGGGCTACGCCAACGGCGCCGGGGCGCCCGCGACGATGCTCAACCCGGGCACCGGCGGCAACCAGGTCGCGCAGGGTGACGGCAAGCGATTCACCCCCACGCAGAAGTGGATGGCCGCGCTCGGCGGCGGCGCGGTGCTGTTGCTCGCGGTCGTGCTGTACCTGATGTTCGGCGGCGACACGAACCCCGATTCGAAGGTGCCGCCGGTCACCACCTCGACCACGGCGCCCAAACCGCCTCCGCCGCCGGTGACCAGCACGACGACGCCGAAACCCGTTCCGCCGCCGGTGGTCACGACCACGGAACCGCCGACCACCACGCCCGAGCCGACCACGACGACGCCCGAGCCGACGACGACCACCCCGCCGCCGAGCACGACCACGCCGCCGAAGACCACGAAGCCGTCGACGACGACTCCGGCCACGACTCTGCCCCGGATTCCCACCATCGACATACCATTTCCGGGGAACAACAACGGCCGCAGCCCTGCGGCCACACCGAGCGCGCCCAATAACTCTTCGCAAGGACAACAATGACGACCCCGAAGAATCTCTCCTCCCGCTATGAGCTGGGCGAGATCATCGGGTTCGGCGGCATGTCCGAGGTGCACAAGGCCCGCGACCTGCGGCTCAGCCGGGACGTGGCGATCAAGGTGCTGCGGGCCGATCTAGCCCGCGACCCCACCTTCTACCTGCGGTTCAAGCGCGAGGCGCAGAACGCCGCCGCGCTGAATCACCCGGCCATCGTCGCGGTGTACGACACCGGCGAGGCCAAGGTCGACGACGGCCCGCTGCCCTACATCGTGATGGAGTACGTCGAGGGCGACACGCTGCGCGATATCGTGCGCGGCCAGGGTCCGCTGCCGCCGCGCCGGGCCATGGAGGTTGTCGCGGACGTCTGTGCCGCACTGGATTTCAGCCACAAGGCCGGGATCGTGCACCGCGACATGAAGCCGGCCAACATCATGATCAACCGGGCCGGCGCGGTGAAGGTGATGGACTTCGGCATCGCGCGCGCGATCGCCGACAGCGCCAACCCGATGACCCAGACCGCCGCGGTGATCGGTACCGCGCAATACCTTTCGCCCGAACAGGCGCGCGGCGAGACCGTCGACGCCCGCTCCGACGTGTACTCCGTCGGCTGTGTGCTGTTCGAAATCCTCACCGGGGAGCCGCCGTTCACCGGTGACTCGCCGGTCGCGGTGGCCTACCAGCACGTCCGGGAGGACCCGCGGCTGCCGTCGCACGTGCATCCCGGCGTGCCGCGCGAGCTCGACTCGGTGATCCTCAAGGCGATGAGTAAGAACCCGGCCAACCGCTATCAGAGCGCGGCCGAGATGCGCGCCGACCTGATCCGGGTGCTCGGCGGGCAGAAGCCGATCGCCCCGATGGTGATGACCGACGAGGACCGCACCACCGTCTTCGGCTCGGACGAGCCGGCGCCGCGCAGCTACCGCACGGTCGACCGCAACGACGACACCTCCGAGCAGGGACCGCCGGAGCAGGGTGGCCCGCGCCGCACGCTTTACATCGGGATCGCCGCGGCCGCCGGTGTCGCGGTGCTGCTCGCGCTGTTCTGGGTGCTGATCGGCCCCGGGAGCAAGCCGGATCAGGTTGCGGTGCCGGATCTTTCGGGCAAGACCTCGCAGCAGGCGACCGATGTGCTGCAGCAGGCGGGCTTCAAGGTGGCCATCCAGCAGAAGCCGGACAGCAAGGTCGCGACCGGCAATGTCATCGCCACCGCGCCGCTCGGCGGGTCCAGACAGGACAAGGGCAGCACCGTCACCGTGCAGGTCTCCACCGGCCCGGCCCAGGTTCAGGTGCCCAAGCTCGACGGGATGAGCCAGGCCGAGGCCGAGGTGGCGCTGCGCAACGGCAACCTGAAGATGGACCCGCAGGTGCAGAAGAAGCCGTCCAGCGCGCAGGACGTGGACAAGGTCATCGGACAGGATCCGTCCGCGGGCTCGCGGGTCGACGTGGACAAGGCCATCGTCATCACCATCGGCAGCGGCCCGGAGTCGGTCCGGGTGCCGAACGTGGTCGGCCAGGACATCGACGTCGCCAAGCCGAACCTGGTGGACAGCGCCGGATTCAAGATCACCATCCAGGAGGTGCCGTCCTCCCGGCCCAAGGGCGAGGTCCTCTCGACCAGCCCCGCGGGCGGCGCGAGCGCGGAGAAGGGATCGACGGTCACCGTGCAGGTGTCCAGCGATCAGATCAAGATGCCGTCGCTGGTGGGGCTGACCGTCGCGCAGGCGGTGGACAAGCTGCGGGCCGAAGGGTGGACCGGCACGCAGAGCCAGATCAGCCAGTCGCCGCAGGGGACCTTCGACACGAGCAGCGTCGGCCGGATCCTCAGTCAGCAGCCGTCCGCGAGCGGGTCGATCCCGAAGAACGGGACCGTGGTCGTCGGCGTGGGTGTTCTGGGACCGCCCTGACAGCTCCCCGCCGCGTCCAGCCCTCGGTGCCACGACAGTGAATGTCGTGGCACTTGGCGTTTCAGCGGATCAGTTAGGGCAAAGCACCGACCGGTCGGTGTGATAAGCGGCAGAATCGGTCGTGCTCCATCCGAATCAGCAGCGCTGACCAACGAGGAGGACGCCCTATGACCACGGCCAGGGACATCATGAAACCCGGTGCCCAGTGGATCTCGAAGGACGAGACCGTCGGGAAGGCCGCCAGGGTGATGGCCGAGCTCGGCGTGGGATCGCTCGTCATCGCCGACGACAACGACCGGATGTGCGGGATCATCACCGATCGCGACATCGTGGTGAAATGCATTGCGCAGGGCCGGTCCCCGGCCACCACGCGCGCCGCGGACCTCTGCGCGTCGACGCCGCGCTGGGTGGACGCCGATGCCGACGTCGAGGCCGTGCTGGACGAGATGGAGAGTCACCGGGTCAAGCGCATGCCGGTGATCGACCACAAGCGGCTCGTCGGCATGATCAGCGAGGCCGACCTGGCCAGGCACCTGGACGACAATCAGCTCGGCGAGTTCGTGACGGCGATCTACGGCAGGCCTTAGGACAGGTCGAGGTGGCGGTTCATCGACATCGCCGCATCGGCCAGTTCCGGGAGTTCGACCACCTCGACGCCGTGCTGACCCAGCTTCTCCACCCCGACGCAGTCGGCCACGAAGGTCGCGGGTTCGCGCCAGGCCAGGACCACCCTGGGGATCCCAGCGCGCAGGATCCGGTCGGTGCACGGCAGCCGGGTCGCGGTGCTGCGCTGCGAACACGGCTCCAGGGTGGTGTAGATCGTCGCGCGGGCCAGCCGGGGATCGTCCGCGCCGAGCTTGTCCAGCGCGGACTCCTCGGCGTGCACTTTCGCGTCGGTCTCGCGTGAATAGCCGGTGGCGATCTCGACGCCGTCGGCCACGATCACCGCGCCGACGGAGAACGCCGTGTCGCTCGGCGGGCACTGGCGCGCGAGTTCGATCGCCCGTCGCATATAGCGAATGTCGTGGTCTGCCTGGGTTTCCGGCTTAGGCAGGTAGCTCAGGACTGCGACGTCACCGACCTGGGTGACGCCGGCCAGCCGCATGCGGCGGTGCGGGGCGCCGGGATAGCGTGCGGCGTCGAGGAATCGGGGCGCCTCTGGGTCTCCGACCAGCAGCGGCGCGACGGCCAGGTGCAGCTCGTCGGCGAGGTCGGCGGCAAGAAAAGTGGTGTGGATGCGGGTACCGCCCTCGACCATGAGCCGGGCGATGCCGCGGCGGCCGAGGTCGTCCAGCAGGGCGCCGAAATCGAGTTCAGCGCCGAGGGAAACGATCTCGGCGAGCCCGGACAATCGGTCGGTGAGCCGCGCCGCACCCGCGTCGGTGGTGTACACGAGCTTGTCGCCGCCGTGCTGCCAGAACTCGAGCTCCCGATCCAGGTCCCCACTCGCCGTGACGGTGATCTTCAGCGGGAACTCCGGCTTGCCCGCGGCGATCCGCGTCGCCCGCCGATCGGCGCTGTTCACCAGCAACCGGGGATTGTCACGCCGCAAGGTCTCCGCGCCGATCAGGATCGCGTCGGAGTCCGCCCGCACCTGATCGACCCGATCGAAATCGACCGCGCTCGACAACCGCAGCCGCTCGGCGCTCGCGTCATCGATGTACCCATCGACACTCATCGCGACCGACAGCAGCACATGCGGACGAGTCACCATCGGGCCACGCCGCGCGAATCCGGCGACTGCGCCCGCAGGCACGGCCGCGGTTTCTCACCGCCCACCGGCCCGGCCTCGGCACCGGCACTCATTGCAGCACCAGCGCGGCGACCTCCGCCTCCAGCATCTCCACCAGGCTCTCCGCCGGGCGCTCGCCGCAGACGCCGAGCCAGTTGGCCAGCATCCGGTGCCCGCCCTGGGTCAGCACCGATTCGGGATGGAACTGCACGCCGTGGATCGGCAGGGTGCGGTGCCGCATGGCCATCACGATGCCGGACTCGGTGCGGCCGAGCACCTCGATCTCCGCGGGGAGGGTGTCCTCGAGCACGGTGAGCGAGTGGTAGCGGGTCGCGGTGAACGGGTCGGGCAGGCCGGCCAGCACGCCCGCGCCGAGGTGGAACACCGAGCTGGTCTTCCCGTGCAGCAGCTCGGGCGCGCGGGTCACCGTGGCGCCGAACGCCTCGCCGATCGCCTGATGGCCCAGGCATACGCCGAGCAGCGGGACGGTGCGCGCGGCGCAGGCGCGGACCAGGTCGATGCTGGCGCCCGCACGATCGGGGGTGCCGGGTCCTGGGCTGATCAGGATGCCGTCGAATTCGGTGACGACGGAGTCCACGTCGGCCAGATTCGGGTCGTCGTTGCGCCAGACCACGGCCTCGACACCCAACTGCCCGAGGTACTGGACCAGGTTGAACACGAAGCTGTCGTAATTGTCGACGACCAGAACACGCATGGTCCGAGATTACGTCCCCGCACGCCGCCGCGTCGCATCCATTACCAGTTGGGATAGCCTAGACACACACCGGAGGGTGCCGGAGCCTCGTCCACTGCGGCGAGCGAGCTCCGCACGATCCACCCGCGCCTGCCCCGCCGGTACCGACCTGCACGCCGAAATACGAGGACGTCATGCCCAAGTCGAAGGTCCGGAAGAAGACCGACTACACGATCAACCCCGCCAGCCGGACCCCGGTGAAGGTGAAGGCAGGGCCGTCGCCGGTCTGGTACGTCACCATCATGCTCGGGTTCATGCTCGCCGGCCTCGCCTGGCTGCTCGTGTACTACCTCGCCGCCGACCACATCGGCTGGATGAACGATCTGAACGCGTGGAACTTCCTGATCGGATTCGGCCTCATGGTGGTCGGCCTGATCATGACGATGCGGTGGCGCTGACACCACATCTGGGTTGTTTCCGGTGAACCGGACACCACATCTGGGTTACAGACGTGTCATTCATACACACCTGTGGATGAACCTGTGGACAACTCGAGGACCGATTGGGGAAAGTGACGCGTGACACCGGATTCTCCTGATCCCCAGTCGGCAGATTCCGCGCCGCGCGACGCCACGCCGCGACTCGCCTGGACCACGCCGACCCCCGCACTCGTCGCGGTGACCGGTGGCGGTGTCGTCCTGGCGGTCGCCGCGATCCTGGCCGACGAGGCCGCCAGCCGGCTGCTCGTCGGGTTGGCCGCGGCCGGACTGCTGGTGCTGGCCGGCCTGGGTTTCCGGCAGCGACCTCGGCTTTCCGTGATTCCCGGGGCCGACCCGCGCATGGTTGTGCGCAAGGCGTTCGGCACCGACGAATACGCCCGCGACCAGATCATCCGGGCGCGGGTGGTGGACTATCGCCGCCTCGGCCGCAAGATGCCGATGCTGGAGATCGACGTCGACCACGACGGCACCGAACGGCTGCTGATCTTCGGCCGCTGGGACCTCGGCACCCGGCCCGACGACGTCTACGACACCCTGGTCCACACCCTCCGACTGTCCGGTGAGGGCCCGCGCTGAGCCACTTCGGCCGAAGTTATCCACAGGGCTGGTGACAACTTCGGCACGAATCAGGTCAGCGACATCGCGGTCGCGCCGATCACGCCGACCGCCACCAGTGCGACGGCCGCGACCGCGACCCAGCCGATCAGCCGAGCCGTATCCTGCGATTTCGCGCGCAGCCAGGTGGGCAGGAACAGGATGCCCAGCGTCGCGAGCGTGCCCGCGGCCAGACCACCGAGGTGGCCCCACAGCGAGATGCCGGGCAGCGAGAAACTGATGAACACATTGATGCCGATCAGGATCAGCATCTGATTCGGGTTCTGTCGCAGGCGGATCAGGATGACGGTGATCGCACCGAACAGGCCGTACACCGCGCCCGAGGCGCCCGCGGTCGCGCTGTCCTGGGAAAACGCCATGACCGCGGCCGAGCCGCCGAGCAACGACACCAGGTAGACCGCCAGATAGCGCAGCCGGCCGAGCACCAGCTCCCCGTCGCGGCCGATCACATACAGCGCGAACATGTTGAGCAGCAGGTGGATCGGACCGTAGTGCAGGAAGCCGGAACCGATCACGCGGAACCATTGGCCGTCGGCGACCCACGGCGGGAACAGCACCCAGTCCGCGAACAGCGCCGAGGCCCGGTTGTTCACCAGGCTCTTCGCCTGAGCGGCGGTGATGGCGAACACCGCGACGTTGATCGCGATCAGCGCGTAGGTCACGTAGGGCAGCGACGCCCTGGCCACCGGCGCACCGGCGACGGTGCGGACCGGCGGCACGTCACGCTGCTCCTGTCGCAGGCAATCGACGCAGTGCTGGCCGACCGCCGCGGGACGCAGGCATTCGGGGCAGGCGGGCCGTCCACAGCGCGTGCACGCCAGGCCGGTCGGACGTTGGGGATGGCGAACGCACGTCGGCGCAGGCGGCTGGGCGGTCATAAGCTCATTCGATCGTGATCTTGGTGATTTCGACGGGTTCCAGGGGACGGTCGTTGCGGTCGGTGGCCGTGGTGGCGATCGCGTCAACCACCTTGCGCGACTCGGGATCGACGACCTCGCCGAAGATGCTGTGCTTGCGGTTGAGATGCGGCTGGGGGCCGACGGTGATGAAGAACTGCGACCCGTTGGTCGCGGGTCCCGCGTTGGCCATGGCCAGCAGGTAGCCGCGGTCGAAGCGCAGTTCCGGGTGGAATTCGTCGCCGAACTCGTAGCCCGGCCCGCCGCGCCCGGTGCCGGTGGGATCCCCGCCCTGAATCATGAACCCGGCCATCACCCGGTGGAACACCGCGCCGTCGTAGAACGGGCCGGTGCTGCCGCCGCTCGCATTCTCGGTGGTGTACGGCGCGGAACCGTCGGCCAGGCCGATGAAGTTGCGGACCGTCTTGGGCGCGTGGTTACCGAAGAGCGAGATCTTGATGTCGCCGCGATTCGTGTGCAGCGTCGCCACAGCGGTCTGATTCGGTGAGGTCACGCCGCAATGCTACGGTCCCGCCGCCCGGGAACCCCGGCGGCACCGGCCGGTGCCGCCCGTGTCGGCTCGGGTTCGGCAACCGATTCCGCGCCGCTGAGCTGGCGCTACTGCATGAACGGCCCGGTTGTGCCAGCATGGGCCAATGACCTTGGGGCCCCTACACGTATCCGCACGTACTCGTAACCGGCTCATCGTCGCGACCGTCGTCGCGCTCGCGGGTGCCGTGGCCCTGCTGATCCGGAGTAAGCGCCCGCAGCCGCCCGCGCCCGCCCCGGCGCCGCCGCGGATCGGCTACTCGCGCAACGGCTCCGCACCGGCCCCGGTCGCCGGGGCCGGCCTGGAGAACGGGCGCTGAGCCTCAGCGACTGACGGTGTTCTTGTACTGACGCACGGCCAGCGGCACGAACACCACCATGATCACCGCGACCCAGATCAGCGTGGTCACTTCGGGATGGCGCAATGACCACGCCGTGGGTTCGGGGGACAACGGACTGGTGTTGCCGAACAGGTCGCGGGTCGCCTGGGTGAGCGCGGAGACCGGGTTCCATTCGGCGATCACCCGCAGCGCGGTCGGCAGCTTCTCGCTCGGCACGAAGGTGTTGCCGATGAACGTCAGCGGGAAGACCACGATGAAGCTGGCGTTGTTGAATACCTCCGGCGCGCGGACCAGCAGGCCGACATAGGCCATCACCCAGGACACCGCGTAGGCGAACAGCAACAGGAGCACGTAGGCCAGCACCGCGTCCAGGAACGAGCCGCGGATCCGCCAGCCCACCACCAGGCCGGTCAGCGACATCACGGTCAGGCTGACCACGTTGATCACCACGTCGCTGAGCGTGCGGCCGATCAGCACGGCCGACGGGGCCATCGGCAGCGAACGGAACCGGTCGATGATGCCCTTCTGCATGTCCTCGGCCAGCGCCGCACCGGTGAACGAGGCGCCGAACACCACGGTCTGGGCGAAGATGCCGGCGATCAGGAACTCGCGGTACCCGCCGGAGACGCCGGGCACGTCGATCGCCGCGCCGAAGATGTAGGCGAACAGCAGCACGAACATGATCGGCGAGAGCGTCGAGAAGATCAGTACGTCCGGCACCCGCCGGATCTTGATCACGCCCCGCTTCGCGATGGTCAGGCTGTCGCTGACCACCATCGAGAGCCGGTCGACGAGTGCGGGCCGGTCATGCATCGAAGCCACGGTGGTCATCGGGTCTTTCCTTCCAGTGCTTCGAGCTTTCCGGCCGCACCGCGGCCGTTGTCGTTGACCAGTTCCTCCGCCTCGTGCCCGGTGAGGGTGAGGAAGACATCGTCGAGCGAGGGCCTGCGCAGGCCGACGTCGTGGATCTTGACGTCGTGCTCGGCCAGCTTGCCGATCGCCGCGACCAGCGCCTGCGACCCGTCGGAAACCGGGACGGTGATGCGGCGCAGCCCCGGCTCGACGTGAATCTCGCCGTCCGCCAGGCCTTTCAGCGCCTGCATCGCCGTGCCGAGGTTGTCGGCGTGGTCCACGGTCAGCTCGATCCGATCGCCGCCGACCAGGGTCTTGAGCTCGTCGGCGGTGCCGCGCGCGATGACCTTGCCGTGGTCGATCACCGCGATCGCGTCGGCCAGCCGGTCGGCCTCGTCCATGTACTGCGTGGTGAGCAACAGGGTGGTGCCGCCCGCGACCAGCTCCTCGATGACGTCCCACAGGTCGAGCCTGGCCCGGGGGTCCAGGCCGGTGGTCGGCTCGTCCAGGAACAGCACCGGCGGGTTGGCCACCAGCGCGCCGGCCAGGTCGAGTCGTCTGCGCATACCGCCGGAATACGTTTTCACCGGACGGTCGGCGGCGTCGCTGAGCCGGAACCGATCGAGTAGTTCGCGGGCGCGCGCTTTACTGCGCTGCACACCCATGTGATAGAGCCGCCCGACCATTTCCAAATTCTCGAAACCGGTCAGATATTCGTCCACCGCGGCGTACTGGCCGGACGCGCCGATACGCGAGCGCAGCGTCCGCGGGTCACGCAGCACGTCGATGCCCGCGACCGTCGCCCGGCCTTCGTCCGGCACCAGCAGCGTGCTGAGCACCCGGACCGTCGTGGTCTTACCTGCGCCGTTGGGTCCGAGCAGCGCGGTGACGGTCCCCTCCGGGACCGTGAGGTCGAGGCCGTCGAGGGCGACCAGATCGCCGTATCGTTTGACCAGACCCTCGGCGACTATTGCGTCGGGCATGATTCTCCTGAGTTCGTGAGTTTCGTAGGATGTATTTGCTCGACGCCAGCACTCTGACGCCCGCCGAATTCGCTGGATCGGGACCGATTTCCGATACTCGAGACAGTATTGCGCCACCCACCGACAATTTCATCCGATTTGTTCGGTTTTCGATCATGAAAAAGAAACCACCCCGCACCGAGCCGCCCGGCCTGCGGCGAGGTGATCTCTCTACAATGTACAGAGTTAGCGAGTCGCTGCCCACCCCCAAAATCCGCCGCGAGACCTCCGCGCGGACAGGCAAAGGTCGCACCTCGATCCAGGCGGTGCTCGGGGGTGCCGGATCGAAGTGCGACCGGTTCGATACTCCCGCGCCGCGGCGGATCCGGTCGCGGGTAGCCGACTACTCGATTCGCCGCAGCGCGATACTCATGCCGGGTCCGGCCGACGCGAAAGCGGCCGAGCGCCTTGGCCGCTCGGCCGAGGCATCCGATCACGACCCCGGTGAACACGAACACATGTTCGCACCGGGGTACGACAGATTCGGCGCCGTGAATCCCCGGCCAGGAAAGGACACGCGGCAGCGAACGCGAAACACCCATATCCGACAGCGATTCGCACCACACAGCGACCGGTCGGCATGTTTTTCGTCGCCGTCATCGCTCGGGCTCCGATCCGGCACAAACTAGGTATCGACCTGCGCAGCAGTGGTTTTGGCAAACACCAGGCCACCCCCGAACCGTGTGCCGGCGGGGTGCCCGGAGTACCCGAATCTGGCACGAACAAGCAGAAAGTAAGCCCACCCAAAAAATCTTGGAAAAGTGGCCCTCCCCACGCGCACACAATCGCGGATCATCGCGTAGGATCATTCAGGTCGGCCCCTCCCCCCCGGGCCGACCTTACGCGGGCCTCGGCTAACTCCCCCCCTTCGCCGAGGCCCGCTCCCCATTTCCGGACCAGGTCAGACGACCTGATCCGAGTCGGGTCGCACTGATCGCCAGGCCGTTGCCAGCCGCTGATCGCGCACCCGCCCGGCGATCGTGAGCAGCGGACGATCCCGTTCCCACCGTTGCCGCGTCGCCGAATCCACCGACGGCCACAGGGAATCCAGCTCCGCCAGCACCGCGCCGACGTACTCGAACGCGCCACCGAGCGCGACGTGCACGCCCGGCGAACTCGGCGCATCGATGTCCAGCCCGCGCACCGCCGACACCGCGGTGAGCAGTCGTTGCAGCACGGAGCGCGGCCAGTCCGCCGCCCGCGCCACCCGGACCAGCCAGCCCAGCGCCGCCGCGAGCACGTGCACGTCCTCGATCGTGCGGAACGGCTTGAGGTAATCCAGGTAGCCGTCGCCCGGCAACACCACTGCCGCAACATCAGTCAGCGTGACCATCGCATGCGAGATCTCCGGCGCGAACGCGGTCGCGGGCAGATTCGTCACCTGCACCCCGGCTGCCCGCGCGTCGACCATGGTGGCGCGCAACCGATTCCGGCCCGACTCGGCCGCGCCGACACTCGCGATCACCACCAGCCGATGCGCCATCAGGCCAAGCGTGGCAAAGGTTTTCGTCCCATTGAGCCGGACGGCGCCGTGCTCTTCGGTCAATGTCGTACGGATCGCCGACGGATGCCCGCCGCCCGCCTCGGTCGCGCACAACGCGACCAGTTCCGCCGCGGGCAGATCCGGAATCAGCGTGCGCAACGCCTCCTGATATCCGGACAGGAACGCGTAACCGAGCCGGTCCGCGCCGAAGCCGCCGGCCAGGGCGACATCGACCGGTTTGCCGAATCGGTTCGCGGCCACCCGATGTCGGGTCCAGGCCGCGGCGACATCATCGAGAGGCGCCGCGGCGAGCGGTTCGGTCAGCAGGAAATCGAGCACGGAGTCCACTCGTGCACGGTAACCGGCGGCGACCCGCCCCGGCCCACCGTCAGACCGCGACGCGTCCGGCGTCCACCGGCGCCCGCCAGATCCGGCTGCGCAGATCCAGCCCGCGAATCACCTGGATCCGCCACGGCTCCAGCCGCAGGATCTGCAGTTTCGGGTCCTGCGGCGAGCGCCAGAATCGGCCGAGGTCATAGCCCGCACCGGGCGGGCTGGTCTGCCCGTAGAGCCGCCACACCCGCTGTCGGACCTCGGGCGAGTCGACCCATTCCGCGGTCGCGTCCACCGCCACCGAATTGTTGCCCGGCGCCCAGTAGGAGAAGTTCACCGCGGGATTGGCGGCGATGTGCGCCGCCTTGACCGGCGTCCGGTAGGTGGCCAGCCAGCCGAGCGGGCTGCCGTCGACGTTCTCCCAGACGGGGATCAGCACCCGGGTTCGCGGCCGGTGCTGCCGATCCACGGTCACCATGGTGGCGTAGCCGATCTGCCCGACGTATCGGTCGAACTCCGGCGCGAGGTCCGCGAACGACGCGACCTTGCTCGTCATGTCCTGCTCCTTCCGTGCGACCGGTCACAACGGACAGCGTGCCGGTCGGCGCGCACACGATCCCGAGCGCCGGTCGGCCACCGCTTCGGTCGGTTACTAATGGTTACCGACAGCATCATGCGTCACCGATGCTGACCACGGAAGACGGCACTTCGGCGTCACTCGGTTACCGCCGGGATACCGACGGACGGATCGCGCCGCCCGCCGAACGGTCGGTCGATGTCGCATTGGTGACCGTCCGGCAAACCACGGCGCTGCGCATGCGCGTTCCGCCGGCGAGCGGTAACACTGAAGAGTCACATTCGCCTTCGAAAGGAGCCTGACCTGTGCCGAAACCGGACGAAGCACGCAAACGGGCACTTTTCGACAACGAGGCCAGGTTGTCCTGGGTACTCGCCGCATTGGCCGGACTGATCGGTGCCGCGGCCTTCATGCACACCGCCGGCTACTTCGTCACCTTCATGACCGGCAACACCGAGCGCGCCATCCTCGGCCACTTCCATCAGCAGAACGACACCGCGGCGGCGGCAGCGGGCTTGCTCGGCTCGTTCGTCGCCGGTGTCGTGGTCGCCTCCTGGTGCCGCAGGCGCTACTGGTCCGGGCATCCGCACGGGCCCACGCTGCTGACCACCTTCAGCCTCGCCACCGCCTCGATCATCGACATCGTGCGTTTCCAGGACCCGGACACCGCCTCCATCGACTTCGTGCCGATCCTGTTCGTCGCCTTCGGCGTCGGCGCGCTGAACACCTCGTTCGTCAAAGACGGCGAGGTGTCCGTGCCCCTGAGCTACGTCACCGGCACCCTGGTCAAGCTGGCCCAGGGCATCGAACGCCACATGAGCGGCGGCGATTACGCCGACTGGCTCGGCTACTTCCTGCTCTACCTGAGCTTCGCGCTCGGCGCCCTGCTCGGTGGTCTGCTGAGCCTGCTCGTCGCCGGCTGGGCCATGCTCATCACCGCCACCGTCGTCTGCCTCATCGTCACCGGCTACACCTACCTGCACCTGGATCGGCACGGACCGCTCTCCGAGGAGTGACCCCTGTGCACTCGTCGGTCCTGCCGGTTACGGTGGCCGCGTGGAGGAGAACATCGGGACCGACGCCGACCAGTTCGCGGCGCTCGTCCTGCACCAACTGACCGCCGCAGGCCAGCACGACGCGGAGTACGACCCCGGCGATTTCACCATCGCCGTCGGCAGTCTCCGGCTGTATCTCGGCAATATTCATCGCGAGACCGCCGGTCTCACCGAGGAAGACCGGGACCGCAGAATCGCGAATTTCGTCGCCGGCCTGACCGACGACGACACACCGGACACCTGGCCCGAGGTCCGCCCGCTGCTGCGACCGATCCTGCGCCCCAGCACGTTCGGGATCAGCTCGCCTGCCGACGGCATGCGACCCATCTCCCGCCCCGCCTTCCCCTTCGTCGACGAGTTGGTCGCGATCGATCGCCCCCACTCCCGCTCCATCGTTTCCCCGGCGACCCTGCGCGACTTGAACGTCGGCGCCGACGAAGTCTTTGCCGCCGCCCGCGAAAACCTCACCGCCCTGGTCGGTTCCGGCGGCTTCCGGGGTGACGGCCTGCTGCACTTCGCCGACAACGGCGACGGCTACTGCACCTCCTGGCCGCTGGTCCCAGGCTGGCTGGCCGGCTCCGGCGACGGTACCCACCGCCCGATCGCCTTCCTCCCCGACGTGGACACCCTCATCATCACCCCCGACGCCGACGATCTGGCTCCCCTCTTCGAACACGTAGAACAGCGCTACCGCGAAGCCGTCCGTCCCATCTCCCCCCAGGCCTACACGGTCGACGACACCGGCACCGTCATCCCCCTCGACCAATCCCCCGATCACCGCCACCGCGCCCTGGCCCTGCGCGCCCGATGCGGTTTGGCCGTAACCGAATACGGCGCCCAGGCCGCCGCCCTGGAGCAAGCCGTCGAAGACCACCTCGCCTACCCCGACCACGAAGACCTGGCCCCCGCCTTCGCCGGCTCGGTCATGTACGTAGCCGACGACACCGGCCCCTACACCGCCACCATCTGGGGCAAAGGCGTCGAATACCTACTCCCCGAAGCCGACCGAATCATCTTCTGCACCGAAGAAAACGGTGAAATGCACACCCTCTTCGAAGTCCCCTTCCCCGCCGCAGCCGAAATAGCCGCCCTGTCCCCCATCCCCAACATGTCCCCCCGCCGCTACGAAATCCGCCACTGGCCCACCCCCGAAACCCTCACCCGCCTGGAAGCAGCCGCAATCCCCCGCTGAAACAAAGAAGCACCCCAGCCCCCTCGTAGCCGAGAAGTGCTGGGGTGCAAAAACTTCCACATCCCCCACCCCGTTCCACGTGGAACACCTTGAGCCACGCCAGTTTCCAAACGCCCGCTCAACAGCCACGAGCCCACAAACACACTGGCTATGTCCGGCAAAAGCCCCACAACACGAGATAGACATACCCACAACAGACCTGGGGCACGTTGCGAGCCAACAGGACCGGAAGTGGCCGCGAAACGAAGCCACCCGGCAGTCACCTAGCCAGCACCCAACGTCGGACACCTCACCGGAAAGGGGGGTCCGGGGGGCGAAGCCCCTCCGGGGCGGGGTGTGGGGGCTCCGCCCCCACAAAACACGCGAAACGAGCCATGCTCATGCTCTCCATGAGCATGAGCAACCTACGAGTGGAGCCTAGGGGAATCGAACCCCTAACCCCTGCCTTGCAAAGGCAGTGCTCTGCCAATTGAGCTAAGGCCCCGAGTCAGCGGGTGGTGACCTCGTGCCACATGTCCGCGTCATTGCGCTGGCGCAGCTTGGAGATGCCGATGAGAACCGCTACCACGGCACCGACCGTGACGAGAAACTTCATGGTTCCCACCCTACTGTGATGTTCGGGAGTGGGCCTAGGAGGACTTGAACCTCCGACCTCTTCGTTATCAGCGAAGCGCTCTAACCGCCTGAGCTATAGGCCCGTATGGCTCTTGTGTTTGTTCCACCTGAGCCGAGGCTAGAGATTACCCGACTTGCACATGAACGACCAAAACGGCTGGTAGAGGGGGCGCGATCGATCGAAAACGGCCGGTGTCGACCCCTGGATGGGG
The DNA here is from genome assembly GCF_042793755.1 of Nocardia sp. NPDC056564. Taxonomy (NCBI): domain Bacteria; kingdom Bacillati; phylum Actinomycetota; class Actinomycetes; order Mycobacteriales; family Nocardiaceae; genus Nocardia; species Nocardia sp. NPDC056564. The sequence goes on along the minus strand of NZ_JBHTUR010000004.1, from coordinate 495,612 downwards.
ACGGCACCGGCCGGTGGTTTTCGGGTTGTCTAGTCGGGGTCGGCCAGGGTCACCTGGATGCCGCCGACCAGATCGCAGCACTGGTTGTAGATGAACGTGCCGACGGTGCCGAGCGCGGTGAACAGCACCACGTTGATCAGCCCGATGACGCCCGCGTAGCCGAAGACCGTGCCCGCGTCGATGAGCCCGACCGATCCGCTGTCCTGCGAGACCATGTCGGTGAACGTGTTGTTCAACCGTTCCCACACGCCCATGCCCTCGAGCACGATGTAGAGCAGGCCGACGGCGAGCATCCAGACGAAGAACATGGCGACGCTGATCACCAGCGAGATCTTCAGGGTCGACCAGGGGTCGATCCGGCGGATCTGCACGGTGGCCCGCAGTGGCTCGCCGGTGGCGACGGCCGCGGCGACCGCGACCGGTACGGCGGGCGAGATGGGTGTCTGCGGGCCGGTGTGCTCGGCCGAGGGCGGCAGCGGGTGCCGGATCTCGGAGAGGTCCGGCATGTCCTTGATCAGTTCGGGCCGGGCGATGCTGCGGGTCGGTCCGTCGATGCCGACGGACTTCACCATGGCGGCTTCCTTGCGCGCCGCCTTGGCCGCGAGGTCGGCGGTGGTGCGTGCGTTGGTCACGCCGCCACCGAGGCCACCACCGCCCTGCCCGCCGCCCTGGCCACCGGAGCCGCTCGGGCGTCCGGTGACCGGCGCCTGGCCGGGCCGGTACAGGTTGGACTGGGGTTCCCGCTGCGGCAGTTGTGCCCAGCCGTCCTGGAACGGCGATTGGCCACCACCGTTGCCGCCGGACTGATCCCCCGACTCGGGTGCGCCGGGCTCTGAGTTGTTCATGCGGACAGTCTGATCGAACGGATCTTGACCGCTTTGACCGGGAGCCTGCTCCGGCCCCTTCGGCTTGCCCGCGAAATCGCCTTGCTGGTCCTGCATTTCGCGCTGCTGTCCGCCTTGCTGCCCGGACGGGCCGCCACCCGGTTGATTACCGTGCTGCTGCCCGCCCGGCTGGCCTGCGGCGGATTGCCCACCACCACCGTTCGGCTGGCCGCCACCTGGCTGCCCGCCGCCCGGCTGGCCGTTATCGGCCGACGAGTTCGGCCGGGGGATCGGCCGCGGCGGAATCGGGGACGGTGCGATCCGCTCGGTCACACCGTTCGTCTGGTGCCGCTCGTCATTCGGCTGATTCGGAGTGGTCAATGGGAATCCTTAGATCCGTTCGTTGCCGCCGCTGGAGGGTTTACTCGGAGGAACCGGTGTCGCTGTCGTCGCCGGCGAGCAGGTCGGGATCGGGCTCGTCGGCGTTGCGCGCGATAGCAAGCAACGTATCGCCCTCGCCGAGGTTCATCAATCGCACGCCCTTGGTCTGTCGTCCAGCCTTACGCACCTGCTTGGCCACGGTCCGGATGACACCACCACCGGACGTGATCGCGTACAACTCATCCTCGTCCTCGACGATGAGCGCACCGACAAGGGTGCCACGCTTGGGGTCGTATTGGACGGTCAATACGCCTTTACCGCCCCGGCCCTGCGGCGTGTACTCCTCGATCGCGGTCCGCTTAGCGTAACCGCCGGCCGTCGCCACCAGCAGATATGTATCCGGGCGCACAACATTGAGCGACAAGAGTTCATCCGAGGCGTTGAACCGCATGCCCTGCACGCCGGAGGTGGCCCGGCCCATCGGACGCAGCGCCTCGTCGGTCGCGGAGAACCGGATCGACTGCCCCAGCGCCGAGACCAGCAGCAGGTCGTCGTCGGCCGAGCACAGCACGGCGCCGACCAGCTCGTCCTCGTCGCGCAGGTTCACCGCGACGATGCCGCCGGTGCGGTTGGAGTCGAAATCGGTCAGCTTCGACTTCTTCACCAGGCCATTCTTGGTGGCGAGCACCAGGTATGGGGAGTCTTCGTAGGATTTCAGCTGGATGATCTGGGCGATCTTCTCGTCCGGCTGGAAGGCGAGCAGGTTGGCCACGTGCTGACCGCGCGCGGTCCGGCTGGCCTCGGGCAGCTCGTAAGCCTTGGCCCGGTACACCCGGCCCTTGTTCGTGAAGAACAGCAGCCAGTCGTGCGTCGACGAGATGAAGAAGTGCTTGACCAGGTCGTCCTGCTTGAGCCCGGCGCCCTGCACGCCCTTGCCGCCGCGCTTCTGGCTGCGGTAGAGGTCGGTCTTGGTGCGCTTGGCGTAGCCGGTCTCGGTGATCGTGACGACCACGTCCTCGCGGGCGATCAGGTCCTCGTCGGCGACGTCGCCGTCGGCCGCGATGATCCGGGTGCGCCGGTCGTCGCCGTACTTCTCGACGATCTCGGCCAGCTCGTCGCGGACGATGGCGCGCTGCCGCTCCGGCTTTTCCAGAATGTCCTTCAAGTCGGCGATTTCGAGCTCGATCTTGGCCAACTCATCGATGATCTTCTGCCGCTCCAACGCCGAGAGGCGGCGCAGCTGCATGTCGAGGATGGCGGTGGCCTGGATCTCGTCGATGTCGAGCATCTGCATCAGGCCGGTGCGCGCGGTGTCGGTGTTGGCCGACCGGCGGATCAGGGCGATGACCTCGTCGAGCGCGTCCAGCGCCTTGACCAGGCCGCGCAGGATGTGGGCCCGCTCCTCGGCCTTGCGCAGCAAGTACTTGGTGCGCCGGACGATGACGTCCAACTGGTGCTTGACGTAGTAGCGGATCATCTGGTCGAGGCGCAGCGTGCGCGGCACCCCGTCGACGATCGAGAGCATGTTGCAGCCGAAGCTGGTCTGCAACTGGGTGTGCTTGTACAGGTTGTTCAGCACGACCTTGGCCACCGCGTCGCGCTTGACCGTGACCACGATCCGCATGCCCGCGCGGTCGGAGGACTCGTCGTGGATGTCGGAGATGCCGGCGATCTTGCCGTCGCGCACCTGCTCGGCGATCGCGTTGATGAAGTTGTCGGTGTTGACCTGGTACGGCAGCTCGGTGATGACCAGGGTCGTGCGGCCCTTGTTGTCCTCCTCGATCTCCACCACGCCGCGCATGCGGACCGAGCCGCGGCCGGTGGAGTAGGCGTCGTGAATGCCCTGGCTGCCGACGATCAGGCCGTAGGTCGGGAAGTCCGGGCCCTTGACCCGTTCCATACAGGCGGCCAGCGTGGACTCTTCGTCGGCGTCGAAGTTGTCCAGCGCCCAGTAGATCGCCTCGGCCAGCTCGCGCAGATTGTGCGGCGGGATGTTGGTCGCCATGCCGACCGCGATGCCGTTGCTGCCGTTCATCAGCAGCGCGGGCACCCGGCTGGGCAGCACGGTCGGTTCCTGCGAACGACCGTCGTAGTTCGGGATGAAATCGACCGTCTCGTGGTCGATCTCGCGCAGCATCTCCATCGCGAGCGGGGTCAGCCTGCACTCGGTGTAGCGCATGGCGGCCGCGCCGTCGTTGCCGCGTGAACCGAAGTTGCCCTGGCCGTCGACCAGCGGGTAGCGCAGCGACCACGGCTGCGCCATGCGCACCAGGGTGTCGTAGATCGACGCGTCGCCGTGCGGGTGGTAGTTACCCATGGTCTCGGCGACCGGGCGCGCGGACTTCACATAGCCGCGGTCGGGCCGATACCCGTTGTCGTACATGGCATACAGCACGCGCCGGTGCACCGGCTTGAGGCCGTCGCGCACCTCCGGCAGGGCGCGGCCGACGATCACGCTCATCGCGTAGTCGATGTAGCTGTTCTGCATTTCCTGCTGGATGTCGACCGGGTCGATCCGGTCGCCGCCGGTGCCTCCGTACGGAGGCAGCGTCGTGTCGGTCATGAAGTCTCCTTAGCGGGCGGTGCGGTTGCGGTGAGGGGGCACGCGCACCGGCTTATACGTCGAGGAAGCGAACGTCCTTGGCATTACGGGTGATAAAGCTGCGGCGGGCCTCCACGTCCTCGCCCATCAGCACGCTGAACAGCTCGTCGGCCGCGGCCGCGTCGTCCAGGGTGACCAGCTTGAGCACGCGCACCGAGGGATCCATCGTGGTCTCCCACAGTTCCTTGGCGTTCATCTCGCCGAGACCCTTGTAGCGCTGGACGCCGTCTTCCTTGTTGATCTTCTTGCCCGCCGCGAGACCCGCCTCGAGCAGGCCGTCGCGCTCGCGGTCGGAGTAGGCGAACTCCGGATCGCTGCGCTGCCACTTGAGCTTGTACAGCGGCGGCTGCGCGAGATACACGTGGCCCTGTTCGACCAGCGGGCGCATGAACCGGAACAGCAGCGTGAGCAGCAGGGTCGCGATGTGCTGGCCGTCCACGTCGGCGTCGGCCATCAGCACGATCTTGTGATAGCGCAGCTTGGCGATATCGAACTCGTCGTGGATGCCGGTGCCGAACGCGGTGATGATCGACTGGACTTCGTTGTTCTTCAGCACCCGGTCGATGCGGGCCTTCTCGACGTTGATGATCTTTCCGCGCAGCGGCAGGATCGCCTGGTACATCGAGTCGCGCCCGGACTTCGCCGAGCCACCGGCGGAGTCGCCCTCCACGATGTAGATCTCGGACTTGCTCGGGTCCTTGGACCGGCAGTCGGCCAGCTTGCCCGGCAGGCCGCCGAGGTCGGTCGCGCTCTTGCGGCGCACCAGCTCGCGGGCCTTACGGGCCGCCACGCGCGCCTGCGCCGAGGAGACCGCCTTGTTCACAATGGTCTTCGCGTCGGCCGGGTTGGCCTCGAACCAGTGCGAGAGGTGCTCGTTGCACGCCTTCTGCACGAACGACTTCACCTCGGTGTTGCCGAGCTTGGTCTTGGTCTGACCCTCGAACTGCGGCTCGGACACCTTCACGCTGACGATCGCGGCCAAGCCCTCGCGGATGTCGTCACCGGTGAGGTTGCCGTCTTTCTCCTTGAGCAGCTTCTTGTCCTTGGCGTACTTGTTCACCACGGTGGTCAGCGCCGCGCGGAAGCCCTCCTCGTGGGTGCCGCCCTCGTGCGTGTTGATGGTGTTGGCGAAGGTGTGCACGCTCTCGGAGTAGCCCGAGTTCCACTGCATGGCGACCTCGAGCTCGTGGCCGGTGCCCTTGCCGGTGAACCCGACGACCGAGTTGTGGATCGGCTGCTTGGTCCGGTTGATGTGGCGGACGAAGTCCTCCAGGCCACCCGGGTAGTGGTAGGTGCGCTTCTTCACCTTGTGCTCGACCGGCGCGGCGTCGTCCTCGGCGTCCGCGTGCTTCGGCGCGTCGGCGGTCTCGCTGACCACGTCGTCGGTGATCTCGGCTTCGGTGACCCGCTCGTCGGTCAGGGTGATGGTGAGTCCCTTGTTCAGGAACGCCATCTCCTGCAGCCGGCGCGCGACCGTCTCGAAGTTGTAGGTGGTGGTCTCGAAGATGTTCGGATCGGCCCAGAACCGGATCGTGGTACCGGTCTTCTTGGACGGATCGCCCTGCAGCAGCTTGCCGGGCACCGAGTCCTTGTAGGTCTGGGTCCAGTGGTAGCCGTCGCGGTCGATCTCCGCTTCCAGCTGGGAGGACAGCGCGTTCACCACGGAGATGCCGACGCCGTGCAGACCACCGGAGACCGCGTAGGAATCGGAGTCGAACTTGCCGCCGGCGTGCAGCTGGGTCATGACCACCTCGATGGTCGGGACGCCCTGCGCGTGCATCGCCACCGGGATGCCGCGGCCGTCGTCGACCACCTCGACGCCGCCGTCGGCGAGCAGGGTGACCTCGACCTTGGACGCGTACCCGGCCATCGCCTCGTCGACGGAGTTGTCGACGACCTCCCAGATCAGGTGGTGCAGACCACGCTCACCGGTGGAACCGATGTACATGCCTGGACGCTTGCGGACCGCCTCGAGTCCTTCGAGGACCGTGATGGACGAGGCGCCGTAATCCGCCTTGCCCGAGGAAGCGTTGGTCGAGCCCGATGCGTTGGAGTCGTTGGCAGCCACTGGTCGGTAGCTCTCCTTACTTGCTGATCCTCCTGGCGAGGCACTGCACAGCACGCGTTGATCCCTGGCCATGACTGCTCGAGAAATACAGGGCCACGCGGGCTGTACGGGACGCACCGAAGGTGATCGCCGCTAGTTACGTCACCATCCTACTGGTACACCCAACCTACAGTGCACCTACGACACCCCTGACGGCTCCGTGAATGCGAGAAATCGGATTGTCGCGAGTCTGTTCCGCCCTTCGGGGCTTTAGCTCGCCTCTGAGAGGATTCGGGCGGTGCGGATCAGCGGACGGTCCGGACGGCGCCCGGCCACCGGGCCGGATGCCCGGATTCCGGGCCGCGCGGACGTTTGCCGGGCGTTGGCGCGTCGAGCGATACCGGCACCCGGTTTCACGTGGAACGCGGGCGTTTTATCCATAGGTATCGCGGGGTCCGCGGCCGCGTATGTGCCGTTCGCCCTTGCGCCAGCTGGGCGCCGCGGGCCCGGTGATCTTGAGTGAGGTGACCACGCCCGGACCGACGGCGGCGTTGATCTTGGCCAGGATCTGGCTCTGCAGCATGCGCAATTGGGTTGCCCAGGCGGTGGATTCGGCCGCGATGCTCAGCACGTTGTCCTTCAGGCTCAACGGGGTGGCGTGGGCGGCGATGTCCTCGCCGACGACGCCGGCCCAGCGGCCGAACACCGTGCCCTCGGCGACCTTGGCGGACCAGCCGCGGGTCTTGGCCAGCGACCCGGTCAACGCGCCGAACAGTTGGGGATCACGCGGATCCGGACCCGCGCCCGACCAACCGCTGCGCCGGCGCGCCCCGGTCCGCAGCTTGCGCTGCGGCGAGGATCGCCCCTGTCCGACGGACTTTCCACTCGCCTTGGCCGCCGCGCGCGCCTCCTCGAGTGCCCGCCTGGCCAGATCCACACCGCGCAATTCCGGCTCCTTACCTGCCGGTTCGGCGCCATTTTGATCGGTCACCAGGCTCCTCTCGGGTTGCGCGGCCAGAGGGTCACTCTACGACAGCGCACCGACAGAACGGTCGCCTCGGACGCCGCGACGGACGCACCGGTTCTCCACAGGACCTGTTGATAACCATGCTTTTCTGTGCATACGTCACAGTGCGTTCGTCACGATGCCGGGGTGACGGGCTCGGCGATCCGGGAGGTGCGACCGTCGCCGCCACCGCTGGTTTCCACCCGCAGCGGGTGGGCGGAGAGCTCGGCCGGGACATCTTCCGGGACCGCGGCGGTGATGAGCACCTGTTCCGCGCCTGCGGCCACGGCGGCCAGGGCGGTGCGACGCCTGCGGTCGAGTTCGGCGAACACGTCGTCGAGCAGCAGCACCGGCTCGGATCCGTTGGCGCGCAACAGCTCGAACGCGGCGAGCCGCAGGGCGAGGGCGAAAGACCAGGATTCGCCGTGGCTGGCGAAACCCTTGGCCGGGGCCTCCCCGAGGTTCAGCTCCAATTCGTCACGGTGCGGTCCGACGAGGCAGACACCGCGTTCGAGTTCCTTCGTCCTGGCCGCGGCCAGCTCGCGCAGCATGATCGCTTCGAGCACCTCGGTGTCGTCCGGCGCGGGTTCCCTGGCCGGGTCCAGGAATTCGGGCGGCAGCGTGGCGCTGCGGTAAGCGATTGCGGCGGCCCTGGATTCGGGCGCGATCGACGCGTAGGCCTGGGCCAGATACGGGTACAGGTCGTGCACCAGGCGCAGCCGGTAGGCCAGCAGCACCGAGGCGTGCGTGGCCAGGTGACCGTCCCACACGTCGAGGGTGCTCAGATCCGACTTCGACCGGGCTTGCCGCCCAGCGGATTTCAACAGGGCCGAGCGCTGGCGCAGCACCCGGTCGTAGTCGCTGCGGACCGCGGCGAGCCTGGGCAGCCGAGCTGTGCACAACTCGTCCATGAACCGGCGGCGCTCGCCCGGATCGCCGCGCACCAGCGCGAGATCCTCGGGCGCGAACAGCACCGTCTGCAGGATGCCGAGGATCTCCCGCGGCCGCCGCGCGGGCGAGCGATTGATCTGCGCGCGATTGGCACTGCCCTGGTTCAGCTCCACGTCGATGCGCAGTTCGCGGCCGCTGTTGACCACGGACGCGCCGATCCTGGCCTTGTCCGCGCCAAGCCGGATCAGCGGAGCATCGGCCGCGACCCGATGCGAGCCGAGGGTGGCCAGGTAGCCGATCGCCTCCAGCAGGTTCGTCTTGCCGTTGCCGTTCGAGCCGAGGAAAACCGTTCGGCCTGGGGATAATTCGAGTTCCGCGTGGTCCCAGGAGCGGAAGTCACGCAGCGACAGTGTTCTGATGAACATCCGCTACCTGGCCCCTACCTGCGCGAGTTCCGTCACTTGAAGTTGTGCACACCGCAGTCGCGCGGGCGCCGAAACCGTTGCCGCCCATGCACAGTCTGTGGGTGACCTGTGCATGAATCTCGCCCACCTCGGCCGCCTGATCACCGAATCCCGCAGCGCGGCTGTCGGTTTCGCGGCGACCGAGGTGAAGACCGAACTCGGATCGCGGTCGTGCACAGGCGCTCAGCCCGGCAGCCGGACCGGCATCAGCAGGTAGGTGTACGGGCTGTCCAGGGCGGCGAACGCGCCCGACTCGAGCACCTTCGGCTCGTCCTCGACGGCGGGCAGCAGCACCGCGGGCCGGCTCGGCGTGGTGAATCCGAAGGTGACCCGCTCGGCGTGCAGCGCGGACAGGCCGTCGATCAGGTAGCCCGGGTTGAACGCGATGGTCAGCGATTCGCCGCGGAAGTCGGCCTCCAGCCATTCCTCGGCGCGACCGGCGTCGTCGCCACCGGCGGACAGTTGCAGGCCCTCGGTGGAGAATTCCAGTCGCACCTGGGCGCCGCGCTCGGCGACCAGGGCGACGCGCTTGATCGCCTCGGTCAGCACGGACACCTGGAGGGTGGCGATCGAGGTGTGTTCCTTCGGCAGCAGCTGACGGAACTTGGGGAACTCGGCGTCGAGCAGCCGGGTGGTGGTCCGGCGGCCCGCGTTCACGATGCCGAGCAGGCCGTCCGAACCGGCGCCGGTGCCGAGCGAAAGCTGCACGGGCGCATCGGAAGCGCCGAGCGTCTTGGCGGCTTCGGACAGCGTCCTGGCCGGGATGAGCACCGCGGTCTCGATCGCGGCATCGGCGGGCGACCACTCGATGTGGCGAACCGCGAGGCGGAACCGGTCGGTGGCCGCGAGCACCACCTTCGAGCCCTCGATCTCGACGCGGATGCCGGTGAGCATCGGGAGCGTGTCGTCGCGGCCCGCCGCGACGGCGACCTGGCCGACCGCGTTGGCGAACACGTCGACGCTCAGCTCACCGGTCTGCTGCGGCACCTCGGGCAGCTGGGGATAGTCCTCGACCGGCATGGTCGGCAGGGAGAACTTCGCACTGCCGCAGGCGATCAGCACGCGGGTGCCGTCCACCGACACGTCGACCGGCTTGTTCGACAGCGACTTGGTGATGTCGGCGAGCAGTCGGCCGGAGACGAGTACCTCGCCGGGGCCGGCGACCTCGGCGGCGACGCGCATCTGCGCGGAGACCTCGTAGTCGAAGCCGGAGACGGTGAGCCCGCCCTCGTCGGCGACGAGCAACACGCCACCGAGTACCGGAACGGGAGGCCGGGACGGGAGGCTACGTGCCACCCAGGCAACCGATTCGGCGAAGTCCTCTCGGGCGACCCGAAACTTCATGCTTGCAAGCTCCATCGCCCGATCTGTCCTCTCCCAGTTCCGTGAGCTGTTATGCGGTGGCCGGACATTCGTCCTCCAAGCCTGTCGGCTCGTTCAACGTTGATTCGCGCAGGATGTGTATCGGCCGCCAGGAAAAGTGTGGCACAGGCGACCGACACCAAACCGTACCCGCGACCGAGGCTGTGGCCTAGCCCGACCCTCCGGCGGTTCTTGTCGGTCCGATGTTCGGTCACCCCACGTGTGCGTGCCGGGTGTGGGTCTCGCTTCTTCTCCTTGCCTGGGGACGGGAGCGGTTCGAGTCGTGACCCTCTCCGACCGACTTTCCACACACCTGTTTTCAAAGAAGGTTCTTCTAGAAGAAGAACTGAAGTAGTAGTAGGCACTGTGGAATCTGTGCACTGACGCCGAATTCGCAGGTCAGCGGGCGTGGTGCCGTGGGGATGACCTCGGGGTGTCTCGAGGATGAACGAGGGGCGTCTGTGGAGTTCCGAAGTTGTCCCACATTCATCCTCGAGTGCTCCTCGAGTTGTTCCACCGAATTCACCCGGTTGTTCACACGTGTGTACCGATGCGTGGACAACTCGAGGAATCCTCGAGGACTCCACATGGACTCCTCGAGGATTCCCCAACCCCGTGACCGACTGCCGTGCTGGTCACCGCCTGTGCGCAAGATCGATGGGGAAAGCTGGGGATAAGTCCCTGTTAGCGAACGGCCGGGAGTCCATCCCCACACCTGTTAGCCAACCGGTGCACAACCAGGAGTTTCCTCGAGGACTCCACAAGGATTCCTCGAGGAATCCACAGGCCACAAAAAAGCACCGCCCCAGGTCAGGGGCGGTGCGGGGGTGTTAGTGAAACTCAGCGCGAGCGTTGCTTGATCCGGGCTGTTAGTTCTTGCACCTGGTCATAGACCCGGCGCCGCTCGGTCATCTCCTTGCGGATCTTCTTCTCCGCGTACATCACCGTGGTGTGGTCCCGGCCGAACGCCTGGCCGATCTTCGGCAGCGACAGATCGGTCAGCTCACGGCACAGGTACATGGCGATCTGCCGCGCCTGCGCCAGCGGCCGCGCCTTGCCCGGCCCGGTCAGCTCCTCGAGCGTGGTGTTGAAGTACTCCGCGGTCACGGCCATGATCGTCGCCGCGTTGATCTCCAGCGCCGCGGTATCCGGCATCAGGTCGCGCAGCACCACCTCGGCCAGTGGCAGGTCCAGCGGCTGACCGTTCAGCGACGCGAACGCGGTCACCCGGATCAGCGCGCCTTCCAGCTCGCGGATATTGCGTTCCACCCTGGTGGCGATCAGTTCCATCACGTCGTGCGGCACGTCGAGCCGGTCCATCCGCGCCTTCTTGCGCAGGATGGCGATGCGGGTCTCCAGCTCGGGCGGCTGCACATCGGTGATCAGGCCCCACTCGAACCGGGTGCGCAGCCGTTCCTCCAGCGTGGCCAGCTGTTTGGGCGGGCGGTCGGAGGACACGACGATCTGCTTGTTCGCGTTGTGCAGGGTGTTGAAGGTGTGGAAGAACTCCTCCTGGATGCCTTCCTTACCCTCGATGAACTGGATGTCGTCGACCAGCAGGATGTCGGTCTCCCGGTAGCGGCGCTTGAACGCCACCTTCCGGTCGTCGCGCAGGCTGTTGATGAAGTCGTTGGTGAACTCTTCGGTCGAGACGTACTTCACCCGCATGCCGGGGAACAGCCGCTGGGCGTAGTGGCCGGCCGCGTGTAGTAGGTGCGTCTTGCCCAAACCCGAAGCGCCCCAAACGAATAGGGGGTTGTAAGCCCGAGCCGGGGCCTCCGCGATGGCGACCGCCGCGGCGTGCGCGAAGCGGTTCGAGGCCCCGATGACGAAGGTCTCGAAGGTGTACTTCGCGTTCAGGCTGGCCGAGGAGCTCGACGGCGCGGAGCTCTCCTGTGACTTGGTGAAGTAGGTCGGCCAGGAATTACGGGCGTTGACCACCGGCTCGTCGTCCCGGTCGGCGCGCGGGCTCTCCGATTCGCGGACCGACTCGTGCGCGGCCGCCATGCCCTGATCGTCGGACTCCGTGGCCTCGCGCACGGGAGTGCGGACCGGACCGCGCATGGTGGCCGGGCCGGGGTCGGGGGTGAACAGGGACTCCTGGCCGGGCGGGATGGACTCGCGCCGCGGCGGCAGGCCCTGGTCGCGGCGTTGCGCGGGTGCCTGGTCGTGCCGCGGTGCGGACTGCATCTCGGCCGGGGGCTGGTAGTCGCCCCGCTCCTGGTACTCGTCGCGGGCGTAGTCCTGCCGGTCGTATTCGCCGGTGGCGGGGTATTCGGGGGCGTACTCGCTGCCGGCGTAGTCGGAGCCGCCGTTGTAGCTGGGGGCGGGAGCGTATTCGCTGGACTGGGCGTAGCGCGGCTGCTGGTAGTCGTCGCGACCCTGGAAATCGTCGCGACCCTGGTAATCGTCGCGACCCTGGTAATCGCCGCCGGGATAGCCGGCCGGGGCGTGTCCGTTGTCGCGGTGACCATTGTCTCCGGGACCGTTGTCGCGGTGACCGTTGTCTCGGAGGCCGTTATCGCGAGGTCCGTTGTCCCGGGGGTCCGCGTCACGCGGTCCGCTGTCCCGGGGACCGTTGTCCCTGGGGCGCGACGGCATGCTCGTCATCCGGGCGTGCCGGGGGTTGTTGCTGTTCCGGTCGCCGGCCGGGGCGGCAGGCGCGGCGATCCGCACGCCGAGTCCCTCCACCTGTGGACCGAGCCGCCGGGCCAGCGATCGCAGGATCGGCTCGCGCAGATCGCGTTCAATGGCCTCCTGAGCCAGCGAGGAAGGCACCGAGAGCAGGGCGAATCCCTGCGCCACCGTCAGCGGCTTGACCAGTTTCAGCCAGGCCTGCTGTGCTCTGGTCACCGGCGGAATGGCACCGTCGGTCGAGCCGGTGGTCAGCTCGGCAACTACCTCGGGCCACACCGTGGCCAACACGTTCTGCTCGTCGTCCATGCAGTTTCCTCCCCGGAAGTAGGTCGATAGGAGCAGACGGCCGGGGCACGCGGGGAGGCAGTGGTGACGACCATGCTCGGGTCGGTACCGTGATCCTGCGTACGTCCGTAACCGGTTCGAGCGCTGCCCGGATCCCCATTCCGAGCGGCGACGGGGCACCGTCGGCCCTACGAATATGCCACTCCACGGGTCTTTCCACACAATTATCCACAGATGTGGAGAACCCTGGGGAGTTGTGAAATACCGCTTTTCGGCCCGGCGATAGGCCCCTGACCTGCGGGTCTGTAGCAACCCCCTGGCTAAGCAGGTTGGCGACGCGTTCGGGCGTGGCTAGGGGTGTGGACGAACTCACGGTGATACTCACAGGGTCTGACCGTGATATGCACAGCTCTGGGGATCGATCGGCGGAGTTCGTGCTGGTCGGGTGTTCGGGGGCGCTCCGGTGGGGCGAGTTTGACCCGCTCCGAGGCGATCAGTACCCTCGTACAGTCACCCTTTGGTGCGGTGGCGGTCTTGTGCTGACCGCGTGTAGGTCGAGATCGACCGACTGTGCGCCAAGACCGACGCGCCGATGATGACCGGACCTGCGATTCATCGCGAATACCTGTTTCACCGAAATAGCTTCGGGCACCGACTGGTGCCCACTGACTCGAGGAGTGTTGACCGTGGCCAAGGGCAAGCGGACGTTCCAGCCGAACAACCGTCGTCGGGCTCGCGTCCACGGCTTCCGTCTCCGGATGCGCACCCGTGCGGGTCGCGCCATCGTGTCGGCGCGCCGTCGCAAGGGCCGCGCCGAACTCACTGCCTGATCCTCCGCGGACGCTCGGGTGTTGCCTGAGCCGTATCGGTTGCATCATCGTGCCGACTTCTCCCGGACGGTGCGCCGCGGCCAGCGAGTCGGGAGGCGAGATCTGGTCGTACACGTGCTCGCGCACGGGTATGACGGAGTCGTGGACGTGAATGGACGACCTGGTGATTCAGCCGCAGCGCTGGTCCGCGTAGGCGGGCCACGCTTCGGACTGATCGTCAGCAAGGCGGTGGGCAACGCGGTGATTCGACACCGTGTGGCCCGCCGCCTGCGTCATATGTGCCTCCAGATAGTTCCGGAGCTACCCGCCGACGCCGACATCGTGATCCGCGCCCTGCCGGGCGCGGCGACCGCCTCCTCGGAGGAGCTGCTGCGTCAATTGCGCGGCGCGGTCCGCAAACTCGGTGCCGGAACGACCGGCGCGGCAGCCGTCGGATCGGCCGGTCCGGCATGAGCCGCATCGCGAAGATCGGCCGGCTACCGGCGAACGCACTGATCTTTCTGATCGAGTTGTATCGGACCTACGTCTCCCCCACCCGCATGCCGGTGTGCCGATTCACCCCGACCTGCAGCGAGTACGCGGTCACCGCATTGCGAACGCGCGGGCTGTTCGTCGGCCTCGGATTGGCAGCCGTGCGACTGGCCAAATGTGCGCCCTGGCACCCTGGTGGGTGGGACCCCGTTCCGGAGCGGAAGCGAAGCACCGTTCGCACCGCGCCCGGGACCGTGGCAGCCACCGATCCGGCGCCGCAGGAAGCCAACCTGCAGGCCGACCCGGTGTCGGAGCCGAACGCTTGGAAAGGATCACCGCGCGCGGTGATCGGCGATACGAACGACGGGAGTGCATAGAGCCGTGCTCGACTTCATTTATTATCCGGTGTCCTGGATCTTGTGGTTCTGGCACCGGGCGTTCTCGTTGGTGCCCGGTCTCGGTAAAGACAGCGGCATCGCCTGGGCACTCGCCGTCGTCTTCCTGGTCTTCACGTTGCGTGTGCTGCTCTACAAGCCGTTCGTGAAGCAGGTGCGCACCACCAAGCAGATGCAGGAACTGCAGCCCCAGATCAAGGAGCTGCAGAAGAAGTACAAGAACGACCGCCAGAAGATGGCGACCGAGATGCAGAAGCTGCAGAAGGATCACGGCTTCAACCCGTTGATGGGCTGCCTGCCGATCCTCGCGCAGGTTCCGGTGTTCCTCGGCCTGTTCCATGTGCTGCGCTCGTTCAACCGGACCGGCCACGGCTTCGGCCAGCTCGGCATGTCCATCGAGCAGAACGCGAACACGCCGAACTACGTGTTCAACGCGGCCGACGTGCAGTCCTTCCTGAGCGCCCGGCTCTTCGGCGCGCCGATCTCGTCCTTCATCACCATCCCCGACACCGAGCTGCGCGCCTTCGCCATCGACGGCCTCGGGCTGCCGAACAAGGTCAGCATCGCCGTCGTCGCGATCCCGTTGATGATCATCGCCGGCCTGGCGACCCACTTCAATGCCCGCGCCTCGGTGGCCAGGCAGACGCCGGAGGCGGCCGCCAACCCGCAGGCCGCGATGATGAACAAGCTCGCGCTGTGGGTCTTCCCGCTCGGCGTGCTCGTCGGTGGTCCGTTCCTGCCGATCGCCATCCTCCTGTACTGGGTCTCCAATAACATCTGGACCTACGGGCAGCAGCATCTCGTCTTCGGTCGTATGGAGCGCGAAGCGGAAGAGAAGAAACAGGCCAAGCTGGAACAGCGCGCGCAGAACGCGCCGAAACCCGGGGCCAAGCCGGTCAATACGCGGAAGAAGTCGCCGGCCGACGCGGTGGACGCCGTCGATGCGGTGGACGCGGTGGACGCTCCCGCCTCGACCAACGGCACCGCCAAGACCACCAGCAAGGCCGCGGGGCAGCAGCGCAGGCCGAGCGGCCAGAAGCGACCGGGCGGCAACCGTGGCCGGGCGAACCAGAAGCGTCGTCGCTGATCGCAATTCGGTGGTCGGCCGGCCACCACGCTGAGCAACCCCTTGATCGCGCACCGTCCGGCGGCGAGCGCCCGGCGAGCGCGATGAGCAGATGAAGGAAATCAAATGACAGTTGAGACCGACGGAGGGGACGCCACAGTGGCGACGACGATGGTGAACGCCGGAACGGACGCCGACGATGTCGTGAACGATGCCGAGGAAGCCCTGATCGAAGAGGGCGAAATCGCGGGCGACTACCTGGAGCAGTTGCTCGACGTGCTCGACTTCGACGGTGACATCGACCTGGACGTCGAGGGTGACCGCGCCATCGTCAGCATCGACGGTGGCCGGGATCTGTCAAAGCTGGTGGGCCGCAACGGCGAAACGCTCGACGCGCTACAGGAGCTGACCCGGCTGGCCGTGCAGCAGGCGACCGGCGTGCGCAGCCGGCTGATGCTGGACGTGGCCGGCTGGCGGGCCAAGCGCCGGGAGGACCTGAGCGCGCTCGGCACCGCCGCCGCGCAGCGGGTGCTGGAATCCGGTGCGCCGGAGGCGCTCTCCCCCATGACGCCGTTCGAACGCAAGATCGTGCACGACGCGGTGTCGGTCATCGACGGTGTCGCCAGCGAGAGCGAAGGCGTCGAGCCGAACCGGCATGTGGTAGTTGTTCCGTCCTGACCGATAGCGGGACACGTTAGGGCCCGGCGTATTTCGTCACCCTGACGGGTAATGGTTGGATAGGGCCTCTGGTCTTCGGATCGGGGGCCTTGTTCATGTCCCGGCACCTGATTGTCCGCGCGTCGCCGGTCCCCTGATCGACTCGAGTTCGGAAGGATGTTTCACGTGGAACGAGATCTCGGTGATGCCACCGCACTGCCCGCCGAGCTGGAACCGCCAGCCTCGGCCGCGGCGGTGTTCGGCGACCGACTCGATCTCGCCCGCCGGTACTGCGCGGCGCTCGCCACCGCCGGCGTCGAGCGCGGGCTGATCGGTCCGCGGGAGGTCCCCAGGCTCTGGGATCGCCACATCCTCAACTGCGCGGTGATCGGCGAACTGATCGTCGAGGGCTCCTCGGTCGTCGACATCGGCAGCGGCGCCGGACTCCCCGGCATTCCGCTCGCCATCGCCCGACCGGACCTGCGCATCACCCTGGTCGAGCCGCTGCTGCGCCGCACCATCTTCCTGAGCGAGTTCATCGAGGCGGCCGGTCTGGATGTCACCGTCGTGCGCGGCCGGGCCGAGCAGTCCGGTGTGCTGAAGGAGGCCGGCGGCGCCGACGTAGTCACCTCCCGCGCGGTAGCGCCCCTGGGCAAGCTCGCCCAGTGGTCCCTCCCCCTGTTGCGCGACCACGGCCGAATGCTCGCCCTCAAGGGCGTAAGCGCGGCCGAGGAACTCGCCCGCGACGGCGAGGCACTCGAGCGAGCCGGCGCAGGCAACCCCATGGTCGTCGAATGCGGAGCCGGCCTGGTCTCCACCCCCACCCTCATCATCAGCGCCGAACGCCTCCCCCGCGCCGAGCGCGCGCCCCGACGCCGTAGCGAGAACGCGACCGCGCGTCGAGAGGCGAAGGCGGCGAAGCGGGCCGGTGAGGCCGGGGTTGGCCGGACGCGAAAGGCGAAGTAGCACACGGGTTTCGTCCCGGTGCCTCGTGCCCGACGCCTGGGTGATCCCAATGATCCGGCATCGCGACGACTGGGCCTTACGAGCCGCTGGTTCGGTATCCTGGCGACTCGGTATGCGGGTCATCGGCGACTTCGTGATTCCGCAACTTCCCCTCGGCGTCCAAGCACCTGGACGGCTCGTCAACTAAACCGGGCCAGCGACAAGGTGCACGGCGACCCTGTGCTCACGGTCTGAAATCCGTGCGACTCGCGACCGCGGTCTAGCACCTGGTGCCCGACGTCAGCAGACGGCCCCCCTCCGACGACCCCCGACCCTAGATCGGCGCACCAGCGCCCGGCGATCCGCGACCAACGACCTAACGTCCAAGGGCCACAACGCGACCTCGAGACTCCCATCGGACCGGGCACCACGTCTCGGTGACCCTGGCCGCCGAGTCCGTCCCGCCTCGCTCCAGCACACGGTTACCCGCGATCTACCGGCCTGGTACCTCCGCCCCTCCGACCCGCCACCTGCGGATCAACGGCTCGCGACCATCGGCTCACGACCAACGACCAACGACCAACGACCCGCGACCCGCGACCCGCGACCGGCGACTCGCGATCGGTGTCCCGCGACCGGCGACTCGCGATCGGTGTCCCGCGATCGGCGACCCGCGATCGGCGACCCGCGACTCTCGACGCGACTCGCGATCGGCTATCCGGCGGCGCTGCCCGCCGATGCGCGACCATCGGTCAACGTCCAAGTGGCACAACGCCGCCCGAAGGTTCCCGTTGGACCCGGGACTCAGGTCTCGGTGATTGGCCGCCGAGTCCGTGCCGCTGCGATCCGGCATACATTGGCCCGCGATCCGGCACCCCTCGGACCTACTGACCTGCCTTTCTCGCCGCCCCGCCATTCGTCAGGCGGACGACTGGCTCAGCGATTTCGTCACTCAGCCAGCCCACTTGGGGATTTGGCGATCTAGGGATCAATGCGGTCTGCTACCTCGGTAGCATGGCTGGCCCTGCCAACCGGTAAACCTGATCGCCCGACGACTTCGCGACTCAGAGGCCTGAGGTCTGGCTGGCTCGGACGCCCAAACCCCCTCAGCGACAAGGGGACTCGGTGCCTCGCAACCCGGTGCTTCGACAATCCGATGCTCAGCGACTTATGACCCAGTGACCGCAGTTCTAGTGTCGGTTACATGACGACCTGTCGTCTGGCGCTCTCGATCCACGACTTGGTGAGCCAGCGACACGGCGACCCACGAGCGCCACGTACCCCAGCGCCGCTGCGGCCGGTGTTGCTCCACTCGTCCCAAGTAGGGCATCGGGTGGACCCATGGCTCGGCGGTCCAAACCGGCCCCTCGACAAGGTGACTCGACGGAGCGCTGGCTCGAGCCCGTGCCCTCGCCGTCCTGGGATCTAGGGATCCAGCGCTGTGCAGCGGTGCCAATGGTCCGTGTGGCACGCGACGATCCAGACGCCCGACTACTCCACCGTCCGGGATGGCCTGCCGGTGGTGCCGCCCCACGAGAAGGCGACTCAACGGACGCTGTGCCCCGGCGACTCGGCATACTGCGGGCGAGAGCAAGCACATCTGATGCTCGGCCACTTGCGATCCGGCGATCTGCGATGCACCGTCTGTGACTCGGCGAAGTGGAGATGGGGAGATCAAAGCAGCCTAGTATTGCCCGTTGCCCGTTGCCCGTTGCCCGTTGCCCGTTGCCCGTTGCCCGTTGCCCGTCGCCCGTCGCCGGGTGGCCGTGCGACCGGTTACCTCGCAACTTCGAGTGCGGCGACCCGGTCGCCTCTAGAGATGGTCATCCAACGATCCGGGGCGAGCAAACTAGCGGCCGGCGGCGCACGGAGGTGACCGTCTCACGTTTCTGTGACCGCGGCGCCCCATCCTCTGGCGATGGGCTGATCGGCTGTTGTTGGCGGGAACGCGGGCCGCCGTTGGCGCAGAGGATCTCTTTCGGTATTTGGCAACACGTCGTCAACGTGTGCTGCTCTGCTGTCAACTCAAGCGTCACGTGACTCTTGAGATGGAGGGGGCGGTGGTCGGCTCCGCGAGGCGGCGGGAGTTCGATGTTTCATGTGAAACCGCCGGGCGACTCCTTCGCTCCGCCCAGTGGGAGTTGCCATGGATGTGAACTGGCTCGTTTGACTTGGTTGATGATGTGGCGTCGGCGCGCGGTTCAGTTCCGTGACGGTGGGGTGTCGATTGACCACACTCGCCCGATCCCCGCGTGAGGCGACACGTTGTGTCGCATCCAGCTCGCGTGACTCGGTGCTTCCCTCATGTCCAGTCGAGATCACTTCGGCGTCCGCTGCACGGCGAAATCTGCGGGTGCCGGTCGCAGCGCAACAAGCTCAGACTGGATCAACGGGAATCGCGTTTGACTGAGTGGACTGAGTTGCCCAGCCGGTTTCACATGAAACATCGTCCGATCGAGCGCCCGCTACTGGTTGCCCTAAGAGCGGTGCGCCGTGCGGTGGATGGAGCGCGGCAGCGCCGTTGCGATTGCTTTGCCCCACCGCGTTGAACTGCGTCCCGGTGAACCCGCGTCTCTCCGCCCGCGAAGGGCGTAGTTGCAAAAGGTTGTCCTCACGCAGTTCGTCACACACTGCGGGGCTGCTTGCCCGTTCATCGGATCGACCGTGCGTGCTGAACCCACAGTCCGAGGAAGCGCCGGGAGATCCAGCAAACCCGCGCGATCGGCTGAACTCATTTATGCGCAACCGAAGTCGCCTCTGACTCTCATCCATGGCTGTGGCTGTGCGGGCACCTATTCGCAGATCGTCCAACTGCGAGCCACTCTGCCCCTCGGTACCCCCCAATTCGGGGAGTAGCTAACGGGGCGATGTTTCATGTGAAACCGCCGGAATGGCCGAATGGTCTCGGCTGTCAGTTCTCGACCCTCTCGATGAAATCAGCGCGGATGCGCACACCGTGCCAGCCGCCGGATGGGACGCGCATGCTCCCCTCTCTGATCTGATCCACTGCTCTGTGAACCACATTTGGTGCCTCGGCTCCCCCTGCCTTCGACTAGCTGTCCGCGGTACGAGGCACGCGGCGGTATGGCGGTGCGACTGGTCGACAGCGTCCGCGGTGCGATGAGCAATGCGCGATATGCGGTCGGGCAATGAGGGTCGACGACCGCGAGCAACCCCGCTTCGGAGGGACAGCATCCGAGTGACGGGTGCGCGAGACCGCCGGCCCGGTCACCTCACGACCCGTCCCTCATGGCGAGTCCGTGACCTCGCAGCCCGCCGACTCGATGGCCCAGCAGCCCGTGAACTCAGCAACCCCCGACGACTTGCCGACCCGACACCTCGCCAACTTGCAACCTGTCGGTCTCGCTCCCCTCCCCTCCGTCCCTCGTGCCCGGCGATCCGATGAACAATGGTGGCCCGGCCGACCCGCCTGACGAGGTGATGACACGACCGCGAACGATAACGAGAGACAGCACGCGAGACCGCCCACCAGGCCAACTCGCGACCTGTCCCTAGCGAATCCGCGGAACCCGGCAGCCCGTCGACTCGGCAGCCCGTCCATTTGTTAGCCCGTCCACTTGGTAGCTCGTCGAGTTGGTGGCTCGTCGAGTTGGTGGCTCGTCGAGTTGGTGGCTCGTCGAGTTGGTGGTCCGTCGAGTTGGTGGCTTGGCGGCTTCGCCAACCTCCGATCTGCCAGCCTCACGTGCATGCGGTCAGCGATCAGGCGACCTGGTGGCGGCCCGTCGATACGGCCGATGTGGCAGATACGGGTTGACCACTCGACCGCGACCGGAGGCTGAGGGACGGCCTGCGAGACCCACTGACCCGGCCACGCCATGCCGCGCTAACCCAGGTGACCGAGCGATCGGCACCGCCCCGCGACTCGGCCACCGGGCGACCTCGCGACCCGATCTCGGCAGTCAGCGACTCGGCAACCTCGTGAGTCGGCAGCTCGGCGACTCGATGGCTCCACGACCCTGCGGACGCCGCCGACCCTTGACCCGCGACTCGTTCGCCTCGTGCCTCGTGACCCGGCGGCCCGGGTTGACGACGCGAGTCGGCCGACGAGCGACGGCTCGCAAGGCATGCCGCGCGTGACCCGCTGACCCGGCAACCTCGTGACTCGGCAAGCCGTGACTCGGTGCCTCTCCCTGAGTCCTGTGACTAGGCGGTCTCGTCGACCCTCATGAACGCCACCAATCCGCGAGCCGTTCACCTCGCGCTGTGTGCCCCGGCGATCCGGCCCGGCGAACCTTGCCCCGGCGAACCCGGGAATCGGTGAACCCCGGGAATCGGTGAACCCGGCGATCGGCGAACCGGGTTGCTGACGCGACCGCGATCAAAGCGACTAGCGATGCCGCGTGAGACCCGCTGACCCGGCGACGTCATGCCGCGCCAATGTGCCGACGTGCCGACGTGCCGACGTGCCGACGTGGCGACGTGGCGACGTGGCGACGTGGCGACGTGGCGAGGCGGCGAGGCGGCGAGGCGGTGACGTGGGCGGGGTGGCGAGGCGGCGCGGCGGTGACGTGGGCGGGGTGGCGAGGCGGTGACGTGGCGAGGCGGTGAGGCGGTGACGTGGCGAGGCGGTGACGTGGGCGAGGTGGTGGGGTGGCGGGTGATGACGTGATGACATGGCGGGCTGGAGACTCGGCACCCCTCTATTACTCGTGACTACGCGACCGGCGCTCTCGTCGCTCCGTGGCTCGGCCTTCGGCAACCTCGCGACTCGATTGCCCGCGGACTGTTGCCCGGCAGTCGGTGGTTCGGCAGCCTGGCGAATCGATGACTCCCCGACTCCTGCGACTTGGCGCGTTGGCGAGTGGCGAGCCGTTGACCCGAAAGACCACTACCGCGGTTTGGGTCGGTAGGGCTGACGGGCGGGCCGAACGCCAGAGTGGCAATGGACGCTGGGGGCTTGGGAAATGGGACTCGCGAGGAGAGGGTGGCATCTCCGTGATTGTCTGCGGTGCGCGTACTCCGGTGGGTTGACTTGCTCGGTGTCTCGCGGACTTCGGCGATATCAGTCTCGATAGGCTTGGGCATCAGGGGTTGGGTTGGAACCGGCGGCGTCGGTCCCGAACAGTTCGACGACGTGGTCGTGGGGTGTGTGTTCGCCGCAGGCGTTGACTGGAGCTCACCCGACGAAGCCAGTTGCCCGCTCGACCCGAAGGGCTTGGTCGAACGCAGCGGCACCGTCGTGCGCACTCGGGCCACTGACTCGTTCATCAAGCGTCTGTCGGGAGCGACTCACTGCAGATGTTTCACGGGAAACGGTGCTACGACTCCAGCCCCGGAGCAAGGCAGGTTGAGGCCGAGTAGATCCCTCGCAGGAGGAGCCTGGAATCCGCAGGGCGCTAGGCATCGCATCGACGGCAGTCGCGCGGTTTCACATGAAACATCGCGACTCGCGACGTGTCTCCTGGCACGGCCATCCACCCCGTAACCCCCTTGGCGGACCCCGTGTTTCATGTGAAACAAGCAGGATCGATGGTTGAAGAAGGACAACTTCGCGTGTCCTCTGCACATTGCCGCGATTCAGCTTTCTTATCGCGCCCGGGGCTGGCAAGCTAGTGAGCGTCGGGCGTGAGCGTAGGTGCCACGGAGGAATTGTGTCGCGACGAGAGCTCCGCTCGGTCGATCGGGCGCCGCGAAACCCGGTTGCGCATCATGTTCGTACCGACACCAGCTGTTTGATGACACGGCGCCGACGCTCGTCGGAAGCACGTGATCTGAAGTTCTCGGGTTAGGAGCTGTCTATGTCGAACGGTCCGGCGAATGTTTCACGGGAAACTACGTCGCGCGTGCCGGGAATGCTGGACTCCAGCAATTTCGACACGGAGACATTCGGAAGCACACCGTTTGGGAACATCTCCCCCAGCGAGACCCCGATCGCGGCCGAAGCACAACGCGCCAGTCAGATCCTCCATCCAGGAAAGGTGACAGTGCAGAAACCGCACGAGCAGCGCATCATCACCATCGCCAATCAGAAGGGCGGCGTCGGGAAGACGACCACCGCGGTCAATCTCGCGGCCGCCCTGGCGCATCAGGGGATGACGGTCCTCGTGATCGATCTGGACCCGCAGGGCAATGCGAGCACGGCCCTCGGGATCGAGCACCACTCGGGTGTCCCGTCCAGTTACGAGCTGCTCATCGGCGAGGTGTCGGTCCGGGACGCGATCCAGCAGAGCCCGCACAACGAGCGCCTGCTGTGCATCCCGGCGACGATCGATCTGGCCGGTGCGGAGATCGAGCTGGTGTCGATGGTGGCACGGGAGGGCCGGCTCAAGGCCGCCATTCAGGAGGCCAACATCGCGGGCTATGACATCGATTACGTGATGATCGACTGCCCGCCGTCGCTCGGCCTGCTGACCGTCAACGCGATGGTCGCGGCCAAGGAGGTGCTGATCCCGATCCAGTGCGAGTACTACGCGCTGGAGGGTGTCGGGCAGCTGCTCCGCAATATCGGTCTGGTGCAGGCGCATCTGAATCCGGACCTGCACGTGTCGACGGTGATCCTCACCATGTACGACGGCCGGACCAAGCTGGCCGACCAGGTCGCCGAGGAGGTCCGCGGCCACTTCGGTGACGCGGTGCTGCGCTCGGTGATCCCGCGCAGTGTGAAGGTGTCCGAGGCGCCGGGCTACGGAATGACGGTACTCGATTATGATCCAGGCTCCCGAGGCGCGATGAGCTACCTCGATGCCGGACGTGAAATGGCGGCCAAGGCAACGGCGCTGGCACATGCCGCGGCCGAAGCCGCGGAGTGATCTGGCTGGATGACGATCGGGTCGGTGAGACCCGGTGTGGTGGCGGAACGAGGAAGGGGTCTTAGACCGATGAGTCAGGCGAAGAAGGGTGGGCTAGGGCGCGGTCTCGCCGCGTTGATCCCGACGGGACCGGCGGCGACGCCGGGGCTCAGCAGTCAAGCGGCCAGCGTCATCGGTCTGGATCCGATCGGGCCGCAGCCCGCGTCGGCCTACCTGCACCGGGTCCCGGACCCGGCCGAGGACGACCTCTCCCCCGGCGGCGCGGTCTACCGCGAGATCCCGCCGGAGCAGATCGAGCCGAACCCGAAGCAGCCGCGGCAGGTGTTCGAGGCCGAGGCGCTGGACGAGCTGGTGCACTCGATCAAGGAATTCGGTCTGATGCAGCCGATCGTGGTGCGTCGGGTCGAGCCGGGGGTGGACAAGTTTCAGCTCGTCATGGGTGAACGCCGGTGGCGCGCTTCGCAGGTCGCCGGCCTGTCCGCGATCCCCGCGATCGTCCGGGAGACCGCCGACGAGTCGATGCTGCGGGACGCGCTGCTGGAGAACATCCACCGCGTGCAGCTCAATCCGCTGGAAGAGGCGGCCGCCTATCAGCAGCTGCTCGAAGAGTTCGGCGTCACCCACGAGGTGCTCGCCGATCGCATCGGCCGGTCCCGCTCCGCCGTGACCAATATGATCCGCCTGCTGAAGTTGCCGATCTCGGTGCAGCGCCGGGTGGCGGCGGGCGTGCTGTCGGCCGGCCACGCGCGAGCACTGCTCGGACTGACCGCGGGCGCGGACGCGCAGGAGGAGCTAGCCAAGCGCGTAGTCGCCGAGGGGCTGTCCGTGCGCAGCACCGAGGAAGCGGTGATCCTGGCCAATCAGGAGACCGCACCGGCGCCGGATCCGGCCGCCCCGCCTACCCCGCAGCGCAAGCCGATTCACATGCCCGGTTTGCAGGACGTGGCGGATCGGTTGTCCGGGTCGTTCGACACCCGGGTGATCGTGAGCATGGGCAAGCGCAAAGGCCGGATTGTCGTCGAGTTCGGCTCGGTCGACGACCTCGAGCGGATCGTCAGCCTCATGGAGCAGAGCAAGCGCGACATGTGACAGAAGTGACAGAAATAGACTTGTGAATGCGACAGGTAAGCCCTTGGGTCCGAAACGTCACTGTGACGGACGCGCGTTTTCCGCGAATTAGCGGAGCGCGTCGGCCCCCGGGCGAACCGGCACAAGTTCTCAACCAACAGCACAGCGACGTGGAATGAGGCGGGTTCTGTTGATCGCTTATTCTTGCTGGCAAGAACATAGTGATGCGGTGTGACTGAAACGCGAACCATGGGCCAGGGTGCCGCACGCGGGCCGGCGTCGAGCACAGGCGAGGCGCGGACATGAGTGTGGACGAATCGGACAGCTGGAGGCTGAGCAGAGCAGTGTCGACCAGCGTCACAGCACTTACCCTCGGCGGGCTCGACAAGCTCCCCGCGCACTCCCGGCGCTGCGTGTTCTGGGAGATGGATCCGGCCGTCGCCGAGGACTCCCGCGGCTTCAGCGATCCGGTCTTCGAAAAGGAGGCCTGGCTGTCCACGGTGCTGCTCGAGTGGGGTTCCTGCGGGCAGGTGGCGAACGTGGACGGCAATGTCGCGGGCTGCGCCCTGTATTCGCCGCCTAGCGCGGTGCCGCGGGCGTCGCTGTTCCCCACCTCACCGGTGAGCCCGGACGCGGTCCTGCTGACCACGCTGCAGGCCGAATTCCCGTACCAGGACAACGAGGTTGCCCACCAGCTGATGCAGGCCGTGGTGGCCGATCTGGTGCGTCGCGGCGTGCGTGCGCTGGAGTCGTTCGGCATCCGATCCGATCCGCCGTCGCAGGCGCTGTCCGAGCGGTTCGGCTCGATGACGCTGATGGAGCGGATCATCTCGCCGATCAAGAGTCCCGGCTCGAACTCCCCCGGTTCGATGGCCGAGTGTTCGCCGGAGACCTGCATGATCGAGGCCGACTTCCTGGAGGAGGTCGGGTTCAAGGTGATCGCGCCGCATCACCGTTTTCCGCGGCTGCGCCTGGAGCTCGATTCCGACCACGGGTGGAAGGAAGACGTGGAGCGCGCGCTCGATCAGCTGCTCGCCGCCGCGGCGATGACTCCCCCGGCGCGCGTCGGAGTTCGCTGAACCCGAGACAGCGAAACGCCCCCGCCGACGAGAACGGCAGGGGCGTTTCGGTTACATGCGGTCCGCGGCGGCCAGTTCCTCCGCCAGCAGTTCCGCGAAAGTGTATGTGCCCGTTGGCTGATCGTCCTGCCCGAGCAGGTAGAGCCGCTTCACCGAGATCAGGATCGCCTCGGCGATCACATCCCGCATGCGCGGATTGGTGAGCACCGCGGCATCGTAATCGTTTGTCAGATAACCGATATCGATCTGTACCGTCGGCATCTTGGTGAGCCGCAACAGATCCCAGGTTCTGGCATGGGTGCGGCAATCCTGTAGGGACGTGCGCGCGACGACCTCACGCTGGATGAATCCGGCCAGTACCTGACCGATCATCGACGCGGAGCCGTGCGAGTTGCCGAAGTAGAAGCCGGCCACACCGTTGGCCAGCGGGCTCGGATTGGTCGCGCAGCGCAGCGAGATCATCAGATCGGCGTCGAAGGCGTTCGAGGTGTCGGCGCGCTCGGCATCGGTCGGGTTGGCGCCCCACGGCCGGGACAGGAACGTCTCCATGCCGGTCGCGGCCATCCGGCCTTCGAGCCGACTGGCCAAGTCCCACAGGATTTCCGACTCGTACACGTCGCCGTATTCGGTCGGCACGGGGTGGCCCTTGTCGGGTCCGCCGAGGCCCGGGTCGATGACGATCCGCTTGCCGGTCAGCTGCGGCCCGGCCCGGTGCACCACCTCTTCCTCGGCGATCCGGTGCGGATTGCCGCCGGTGACGCGGGCGCCGAGCAGGTCGAGCGAGCGCAGCGTGTCCGGCCCGCAGATGCCGTCGGCGGCCAGGCCGATCTCGCGCTGGAAGGAGGTGAGTCCCTCGTGCGTGTGCGGGCCGAAGTAGCCGTCCACCCGGTGCACGTAGAAGCCGAGGTCCTGCAGCTTGCGTTGCAGGGTGGCGACGTCGTCGCCGTACAGCGGCGCGGAGAGCTGATAGATCAGTGTGCGGGCACCGAGGCGGTAGGACGCCTCTTTCAGCGCCCGGTAGGTGGCCGGGCCGACCACACCGTCGACGAGCAGCCCGCGATGCTGTTGGAAGGCGCGGACGGCTGAATCGAGGCGGTGGTCGAAGGAGGCCTCGGTGTCTTTCCAGTACTCGCGGGCGTCGGCGTGATCGGTGTCGACGTGCGCGTGTAAGAACCCGAGACTTGCCAGGGTGCTCCGAACCTCTGCTACGGCTGGACCGCTATCGCCGTGACGAAGTCGGTGCATGCGTGAGAGCCCTTTCCTTCCGTCAATCCGGGTACCCACTCATGCGATGGGATACACCCTGCGCACGACCGGCGTCGGTCGATTGTCTCAGACCCGGACGGGAATTCGGCATTCCCGGGTCCAGGCATCCTACGGCGCGTCGATGGATCTCGACGGCCTTTGGCGCCTACGGCATTTGCGCGACAGGTGTCAGATTTCGCCGTCGAGTTCGCGCAGGAGGGCGGCTTTGCCCTTCGCACCGACGATCTGCTTCACCGGCTTACCGCCGCGGAACAGCATCATAGTGGGCAGCGAGAGGATCTTGTAATCGCGGGCGGTGCCGGGATTGGCGTCGACGTCGACTTTCGCGACGGTCAGCTTGTCCGCGTGGGTGCCTGCGATCTCCTCCAGCACCGGGGCGACCATCTTGCACGGGCCGCACCAGGTGGCCCAGAAGTCGACCAGGACGGGCTTCTCGCTGAGCAGCACATCGTCGGCGAAGGTCGCGTCGGTGACGGTGATCGTGTTCTTGGTGGCACTGTCGGACATGGGTTCTCCTTGCTGAATTACCAATCGCTCCGGTCCCGCCGCTCGCGGTGCGGGCGGCGGGGTGGAGACGACGTCAGTTGGCGGGCACGGCGACCGTGTGGCCCGCGTGATCCAGGGTGTTCGAGCTGATATCGCCCTGCTCGGAAAGCCAGCGCTCGGCGTCGATGGCCGCGCGGCAGCCGGTGCCCGCGGCGGTGATCGCCTGGCGGTAGGTGTGGTCGACCAGGTCGCCCGCAGCGAACACGCCGGGCACCTTGGTCGCGGTGGACGGGTGCACCACCTGCACGTAACCCTCGTCGTCGAGTTCGACCTGGTCCCGGACCAGCTCGCTGCGCGGATCGTGGCCGATCGCGACGAACAGCCCGGTCGCGGCCAGCTCCGAGGTCTCCCCGGTGCGGGTGTCGCGCAGGACCAGGCTGGTCACGCTGCTGTCGCCCTTCACCTCGATGACCTCGGCGTTGAGCCGGAACTTGATCTTCTCGTTGGCCTTGGCCCGCTCCAGCATGATGCGCGAGGCGCGAAACTCCTCGCGCCGGTGCACGATGGTGACGCTGGCCGCGAACTTGGTCAGGAAGGTGGCCTCCTCCATCGCGGAGTCGCCGCCGCCGACCACGACGATGTCCTGGTTCTTGAAGAAGAAGCCGTCGCAGGTGGCACAGGCGCTCACGCCGCGCCCGAGCAGCTCCTGCTCACCGGGCACGTTGAGGTAGCGGGCGGCCGAACCCATGGCCAGGATCACCGCGTAGGCCTGGTAGGTCTCGTCGCCGACGGTGACGGTCTTGATCGGGCCGCTGAGGTCGAGGGCGTCCACGTCTTCGGTGCGGATGTCGGCGCCGAAACGCTTGGCCTGCTCGCGCATCTCCTCCATCAGGTCCGGGCCCATGATGCCGTCGCGGAAGCCGGGGAAGTTCTCCACCTCGGTGGTGGTCATCAGGGCGCCGCCGAACTGGGTGCCTTCGAACACCAGCGGCTGGAGCTCGGCCCTGGCCGCGTACACGGCGGCCGTGTAGCCGGCAGGTCCGGAGCCGACGATGATCAGGTCGCGAACTGGCGCACTCATGAGGCCCTTCCGGGGGGAGAAAACGATTGGACGTCTCGGTCAACAACAGGGTAATGGCTATTGTTCCTGGGCAGGCCGGGTCCTCCGTGAGGTTCGGCTCAGTGCCGCGGGGGTGGTGTTCGGGTATCCGCGCGGGCGATTGTCGCGTGCGTCACTCAACCGATGTCTTGCACGGTGATGAGCTGGGGATCGTCTGTGGTGCAACCGGTTCCGACGACCAACGCGGTGATCTTCGGCGTGCGCGGCCCGGTGAGCAGGATCAGGACCGCGTCCCTGCCCTGTAGGCGGACGTTGTTGGAGCCGAGGATGGTGCGTTCGAGTCCGTTGGCGCGCATGCAGCGTTCCCGGGCGGCCGGGTTGCCGAGCAGGCCGGTGGCATCGTTGCGGCCGAGTGCGCTGAGCATCATGGGTGCGCTGAGATCTTCGCCGAGCTGGGCGACATCCGAGGTCGGTTGGGCCGTCGGGGTGGCGTCGTTGCCGCGCACCACGGTCAGCGCGATGGAGGCGCAGGCGACGACCGCTACGGCGGCGGCTGCGGCGGTGATCCAGCGCAGCCGGCTGCGCCGGTGGTCGTCGAGCGAGATCGGTGCGGCGGGCCGGGTGCCGCGCACCGTGTCCACGTCGGCTTCCGGGTCCTCGGCGTGCGGCGTACGGAGTACCCGCACGGTCTCGTCGTCGGATTCGGCGGCGGCAGTGCGGACGACGCGGACCGTCTCGTCATCGGGCGCAGGCGCTGCCGCGACCGGAGTTCCGATGACCCGCACAGTCTGATCGTCGGTGGCGGACTCCGCCGCGCCGGGACTTCCGGTAACCCGCACTGTCGTGTCATCGGCAACGGACTCCGCTGCGACCGGACTTCCGGTAACCCGAACCGTCGCGTCATCGGCAACAGACTCCGCCGCGACCGGAGCCCGAACGGTCTCCTCGTCGCTAACAGATCGTGCGGCAAGAGGAGTTACGGCACGCACTGTTTCGTCGTCGGTCTCGGGCGTCGACGCGACCGGAAGCCGGTAGATGGTCGCGCCCGTCTCGGTGGGCGCCTCGTCCAGGTCGAATCCGTCGACGAACTCGGCCAGCCGGGCGGCGACGTCGTCGGGCATCGAGTGGATGATGCGATCGCTGCGGCCGAGCGCGCGCAATTCGGCGCTGACGTCGTCCAGCGCGTGCACGAAGCGCAGTGCCGCCCCGTCCTGCCGGACCACGGGCCACAGGTGCTCGCGCAGTTCGGGCGCCACGTTGTCAGCGTGCAGGTCGGCGAGCAACTCCGCCGAGAACGGAGGTTGCGGCATGGACCTGGTTGCCATCGCACCTCCAGTGTTCTCGTCTGACATCGCGGGGGTCCCCTCGGGCCGGGGAGCTACATGGACATCGTCTACGGGTTCGTCACTGTTAATGACGCATCTCGACTACCTCCGGTTCCCCGGATCGCGCAGAAATTCCAATCGTTCTTGCAGACGCTGCCTCCCGCGGGCACAGCGGCTCTTGATCGTTCCCTCCGGAACACCGAGCATAGCGGCGGCTTCGGCCACGCTATACCCCTCGAGATCGATGGCAACGAGGGCGGTGCGCTGATCCGGCGGCAGCGAGAACAGCGCCTGATCCACGACCAGCGACATCTCGAATTCGGCGACCGCGTCCCGGTCGTCGCGGGGTTCCGGCATGCTCTCCGGCGTGAGCGAGACCGCCTTGCGGATCTTGTTGCGCCGGATCCGATCCAGGCAGGCGTTCACCACGATGGCGTGCAGCCAGCTGCGCACCTCGGCCTCGGCCCGGAACGAATGGGCCGTGCGGTGCGCGGACAGCAGCGCGTCCTGCAGGGAATCCGCGGCGTCCTCGCGGGTGTAGGAGGTGCGCAGCGCGGTCTGCCACAGATGATCGTTGTGCCGGCGTAGCAGCTCGGCGAAGGCGTGCCGCTGGCCGCGCACGTGCGCCTGCAACAGCTCGACATCGGTGTAGTCAGCGCCCACGAACGAGCGTTCGCGGTACGCGGCGGACCGCGATGTCCCCCCGCGGAAATCCTCGTTCAGTTCCGACGACAATGCCAACCCCTTGGACAGCGCTCACGGTGGTGACGGACACGGTCGACCATCACCGAAATTTCGCAGCATCCAGGATCGAAAAACCAGAACCCGGGAAGCTCCCCTGTGCTGAGAGCGCGAGGAGATCATATCGTTACTCGCGATTGCACAGCAACCAAACCGGGGCGATCGGGATTCACGAGGTGACGCGGCCGAAGGGCGTCGGAGAATGGCCTGCACGGTTCACTTCACGTGCGGCGGGCAGTCGAGCGGTGGGGCTAGGGAGCGGCGTCGAAGCGGATATCCGCGATCGAGGTTTGGAACTGACCACCCGAGTTGCCGAGTCCGGTGATCCAGACGAGCACGTAGCGGGCGGCCTGATCGGTGCGAACCTGGATGTCGGTGACCCCGTCGTTGAGCTTTGCCGAGCCGATCAGCTGGGTCTGATCCAGGGTCGGTGATGTGGTCGGCGAGGTGCGGATCTCCACCGCGGTGCCCGGGCTCGGCGAGTTGATCGAGATATTCGTCAACTTCGCCGGGCTGGGTAGCGTGGCCAGCAGTCCGA
The DNA here is from genome assembly GCF_042793755.1 of Nocardia sp. NPDC056564. Classification (NCBI taxonomy): domain Bacteria; kingdom Bacillati; phylum Actinomycetota; class Actinomycetes; order Mycobacteriales; family Nocardiaceae; genus Nocardia; species Nocardia sp. NPDC056564. The sequence goes on along the minus strand of NZ_JBHTUR010000004.1, from coordinate 464,416 downwards.
CGCCCTTCTTGAGCGCGGGGAACTGCTGGTAGTACTGATCCGTCCGCCAGAGCGTGGCCGGATTCTGATCGAGCACCGCGTTCACGTTGCCGACCCCGTCCGGGGTGCCCTCCGGGGAGAACACCGTCACACCGGTCACCGGGACCGGCACGCCACCCGACGGGGCGACCGGCCCGGCGGCGGCCGGGGTGGCCGGTGCGCTGTTGTTCGTGGTGAGGCCGATATTGCGTTGTTCGTTGAGCGGCGCGTCCGAGGCGCCGGGGGCGAACACGCTGACCATCCACCAGATCACGATGCCGACCACCAGGGCGGCCAGGATGCCGAGGCCGACCATGATCCACATCATCCGCTGGGATCTCTCCCGTTCCGCGGCAAGCAGTTCCGGGTCGGCCAGCGACTCGTCGGGCGCCGCCGGCGGACGCTGCCCGAGCCGCAGCACCGGGATGAAATCGGTCTTCTGATCCACCACCGACGCCTGCTCGAGCACGTGCTGCACGGTCGCGGCGGTACGTACGCCCTTGTTCGACTCCAGCGAGCGCACCGCGACCGCCGAGATCTCGAAGGGCACCTCGGGTCTTATGGTGCGCGGTTCCACCGGGGTGCCGTCCGGGCCGAAATCGGCGAGCCGCAACCCTCCGACGGTCGCGGCGGTGCCGGTGACGCCGCCGGAACGGATCGGCCAGCGGGCGGTGATCAACGCGTAGAGCATGGCGCCGAGGCCGCGGACGTCGGACTGCGCGTCCGAATCGCCCAGGGTGCCGGGGAAGGCCAGCACCGCGTCACCGGTGGCGCTGATCCGCACCCGGTCCGGGTGATCGATGGACAGCGAGCCGCCGCCGCGATGGGCCAGCTCGGCGGCCGAGGCCAAGGCGCGGATGGCCCGCGCGGCACCGATCGGCGAGGGCACGGTCTCGGCCATTTCGCGCAGCGAGCGACCGGGGGTCCACTCGGCGACCACGATGCCGCCGGAGCTGCCGCGGACCACGTCGAGCACCCGGGCCAGGCCGGGTGAGTTGATCCGGCCGAGCCGCAGCGTGCGGGACAGAATGGCCTGCGGACCGTCGTGCCCGGAGTTATCGCCGGCGGTCTGATCGGCGTCGACGAAGGTCAGCGCGACCTCGCGGTCGAGCTTGATGTCGAGCGCCTGCCAGAACTTGAGGCCACGCGCACCGCCGTGCCCGGCGAGCAGCCGGTAACGGCCACCGGCCACGGACGCGCCGGGAATCAGCTTCGGGCCGCGCGGCGTGCGCCGCGAACCCAGGTTCTCGCCACCGAGCGGCGGCATCTCCGGCGATCCGATCGGGATCATCCCGGTGTCGTACATCGGATCGCGTGCCGGTACCGGACTCTGGCGCTCGTGCGGACCCGGCTGGGCCTGTTCGTGATCCGGCGCATCCGCGTCGTGATCCGGCGGACCGGTGCCGGTCTCGCGGTTCGCGTACGCGGGATCCGACGGCTCTCCAGCAGGGGGCGGGGCGTCCGTGGACAACCCGCCTGCCGCGGTCGCAGAAGAATCAGCGGCTGGGACGCCGCCCACCGCGTCGTCGCTCACCCTCGGTCCTCCTTCGCCCTGGTAATTCGAGGTTCCGGCGATTTCGCCACTTGTGCTTCTCTGCCGAACAGGGTACGGGAACTCGCCCATGCCGGTGATGTCAACGGCATCGGCTCGGATCACGGGCAAGACCATGGTCTGAGCATCCATGTGCGGGTCGTACCCAGCGTATGCCAGATACGGATCCGGCCTGCGCAGTACTCGAGTGGCGTACTGGTCGTCGACCGGACCGTCGAGATCGAGGTCGGGCGCGGGCGGCGTCCAGCCGAGCCGCCGGGAGATGGCCACGGTGATCGCGACGACCTCCGGTATCCCGGCCAGGCGCATCAGGCCGAAGGCGACCGCGAACATGACGATCGCCGTGATCGCCACCCGGATGAGCGAGCCGGGACCGCCGAACGCGGAGGTCAGGCGCTCTAGTCCGAGCACGCGGTCCACGATCCACATGACCGCGCCACCGGCCACCGACGCGAACAGCACCCGGGTGATGGTCCGGCTGACGTTGGACATGCGCAGATCGCCGAGGCTGCGATGCAGCAGGAAGCCGCCGACCACCGCGCCGACCGCGAAGCCGAGTCCGTTGGCGACACCCAGCGCGATCACCACGTGCTCGGCATCGGTGATCATCGGCGCGATGGCCGAGAAGACGATCTTGGCGGCGGTGATCCCGAGGATGATCCAGGTCGGGATCCAGGCCTGTTCCCTGGCGTAGAACACGCGCAGGTGAATCAGCACCAGCGCGTAGGGAATCAGTGAGAAGGCCGACCAGCTGACCGCGAGCCCGAGCCGCGCGGCGTCGTCGCTGCCGAAGTTGCCGTAGCCGTAGAGCGCCTGCCCGACCTGCGGTCCGGCCAGGGTCAGGAAGGTGACCACGGGCAGCAGGGCGATCATGGTCAACCGGGTCGCGGCGGACAGGTCGTCGACCACCGCGGGGGTGTCGTCGGCGGCGGCGTTGCGGCTCAGCCGCGGCATGATCGCGGTGAGCACGGTGACGCCGAGGACGCCGTACGGCAGCTGCAACAGCAGCCACGCGTTGTTGTAGATCGCCGGGCCCGCGGCATCGGCATGCGAGGAGATACGCGTCGCGAAGACGAACCCGGCCTGACTGATCAGGACGTACAGGATGATGGCCGCGCCCATCCCACCGAACTGCTTGAGCCGCGCGTCGACGCCCCAGAGCGGGCGCAGGTCGATGTGCTCGCGGCGAATCGCGGGCACCAGGCTCAGCGCCTGCACCACGACGCCCAGCGTCACGCCGACACCGAGGACCAGCAGTTTCGGCTCGCCCATCCGCACCGGGTTCAGGCTGATCTCGCCGGGCATCAGCACGTAGAGCCCGAGCACGGTCAGCACGACGAGGTTGTTCAACACCGGCGCCCAGGCGCCAGGCTTGAACTGCTGGCGGGTGTTCAGGATGGCGGTCAGCAACGCCGACATGCCGTAGAAGAGGATGGCGGGCAACAGCAGGAACGCCAAGGCCGTGGTCAGCCCGGTGTTGACCTTGCCGTCGTCGGACAGGAAGACATAGGTGGTCAGCAGCGGTGCGGCGGCGGTGGCCAGTAGTGCCGCGGTGGCCAGCACGACGAACGCCGCGGTGACCAGCCGGCGGACGAAGGCCTCCCCGTGATCGGGGTCCTCCTGCTCCGCGCGGACCAGCGTCGGCACCACGATCGCGGTGAGTACGGCGCCGAGCACCAGCTCGGCGATCATGTTCGGGATCTGGCTGGCCACGGTGAACGCGCTGGCGATGGCCGGGCCGAGCACGGTCAGCAGCAGCAGCTGCTTGCCGAACCCGGTCACCCGGCTGATCAGCGTCGCGAACGCGATCGAGCCGGAGTCGCTGAGCAGCCTGGAGCTCGAATTCGGCTTCGGCTCGGCCGGTTTGTCGGCGGGCCACTCCTGGGTGCGCGGCCGGTTACCCGCCTCGGCGACCGCGACGGGAGCGCGGCGGTGCGGCGGCGGCGCCGGTTCCGGCCGGGCCTGCGGCGGGGCGTAGCGCGGCGGTGGCATCCGGTTGGACGGCGGCGTCGCGGGAATCGCGCCGGATTGACCGGGCCCTGGCCGCGGTGCGCTGGTCGGGATCGGCCCGGACTGACCCGGCGCGGGTCGCCCGGGTGCCGGACGCGGGCCACCGGGTGGCAGCTGGCCTGGCTGTCCAGGTGCCGGACGCGGCGGGCTGACGGGAATCGCGCCGGATTGACCGGGCGCGGGGCGCGGCGGGCCGGCCGGGATAGCGCCGGATTGACCCGGCGGCGGTCCGGGCCGCTGGCCCGGTGGAATCGGACGCGGCTGCGCGGGCGGCGGCGCCGGATACTGCCGCTGCCCCGGGTGCGGTGCGGGTGCGGGCCGTTGCGGCGGACCCGGCGGTCGCTGGGGCGGTCCGGGCGGCATGCGCTGCCCAGGCCACGGCTGCGGCGGCGCCGAGGGGCGGCTGACCTGCGGCACTCGGGGCGAGGGCGGTTCGTGCGGGCCGGGATTCATGTCCGGGTCGGCCTCCGCCTGCGGCGGTAACCGTTCCCACGGCGCAACCGGCGCCCGACGGGCCGGTGGCCCGTCTCGCCGATCGGATCGAGGCCGATGCGCCGATGAGTCATCGTCGCTCATCATGCCTCCTGCGCCCGGCTGGGCGGTGTAACCCGGTCGGCTCGGCGAGCGGCGTCCACGCTGAATCGCTCACCGTTCCTCCTGGTACTGCCCATTACTCACACCGCCCCTGCGCCGATGCGAGCCTTCCGCGATTGTCCTCCACTCTGCCACTGTGGTTTGTCGGACGTCCAAATCCGGTAGACGCGGCCGGTGACACAACAGAGGGCGCTAGCTCACCGTCCCTCACTGTGCCTCCTGATGCTCCTGCTGTATGGCGCGGTTCTTGGCCCGCCGGTATCGATTCACCCGGCGCCTGGTGCTCGGATCGAAACCTTCGTCGGCCGGGTCCGGCTGGCCGCGGAACCGGCGCCACAAGCGGCGCCCGGCCAACAGAAACAGCAGTACTCCGGCACATGCGGTAATTATGGCCAGGGTTTGACCATAGGCGTTGGAGCGCACCGAGACCGAGGTGGCATTCCCCAGCGGAATCCCGTCCGGTGTGGTAAGGGAGATCGGAATCACCAGGTTACGGCTGTCGCTCACCTCGGTCGGGATTTGGAACGAGCGTGTCCCGTTCGGCGGCAGTTGCTGTTCGCCCAGGTCGGTGATCTTCGCCTCGTGTGGCGCCTCGATGCGGAACTTGATCCGGATGGACACCGGCAGGTTGTTCCGCGCGACCAGCAGCAACGGGCTCTGCTCGGACGCCAGGGTGTACACGCCGCCCGGCGGAAGGACGGTCACCGAGTGATAGATGGTGTCCAGCGCCCGGGTGTTCTGGTCGATCCGGCGCTGGGCGAAGGTGTCGGCCTGGGCGGCGTCGCCGGTTCGGCGATCGGACAGGCTGAGCACCCGGAGCAGATCGTCGCGCAACGGGTCGAGGAACTCGCGGGGAGTCGGCTCCGCCTCCGGCACCTCGACCAGCGCGCGCATCAGCTCGCTGATCCGGCGGCCCTGCTCACGCACCGGCGTGACGAACCGGTCCGGCACCGCGTCCGCGGCGGCCTGGGTCAGATAGTCCAGCTCGTAGGGCTGCGGGTCCGGCGGCAGGGCGACCAGCTCCTGGAACGGCCGGGGCGTCGCGAGATTGCTGCGCACCAGCAGTTCGATCTGCCGCAGCAGGGCGGTGCCCTCGTCCTTGCTCGCGCTCCACTGCTGCGGCGGGACGAGTAATAAGGAGCGCGGCTGATTCGGCTGCGGGTTCAGCGCCGACCAGGAGATCGCGCCGAGCGCGTCCTGCAACCGGGCGACCCTGGAGTCGTTGCTGACCTCGTAGCGGACCTTGGTGGGGGTGAACGAGGGGGTCGGCGGGTTGGAGCCGAGCGCGGCGAGCGCCGTGGCGGACCAGATGTCGAAGGTCGCGACATGCAGCGACGGATCGGTGACCGGGGTGCCCGTCGAATTCCCGTTCGGCACGGCCGGATTGGCGGCCGGCGGCGCGGGCGCGGCAGGTGGCGGCACCGGCGCGGTGACCGAGGGCAACCGGACGACACCCGGGTGCGGGTCCTCTGTGGTCACCGCGGTCTGCGCCGGCAGTTTCTTGCTGTCCCCGCGTCCGGTGGATGTCTGCGTCGCCTCGGATGCGCCCGCCGTGCCTTCCGGCGCGATGGCCGAGTCGGCGAGCACGGCGGTGCCGAAACCATGGCTGCGCAACAGGATTCCCGCGCCGTTGTCGATGCTGCCGGAGTCCGGCAGGCTCACCCCGCGCACCGACTTGGTGGCCAGGATCGAGTCGACCAGTTCGGCGGGCGCGTTCATCGCCCTGGCGGAGAGGTCGGGATCGTTCACCGCGGCCAGCGCGTCCAGGTCCGTCTGCGCGAACGGTAACGCCACCGAGCACATCGTCTGGGCGAGCGCGCGCAGCCGGTCCAGCCAGGTCTGGGCCTGGGCCGCACCGGTTCCCGCGCGGGTCGCGCCGTCCGGATCGGACGGACTGGCCAGCACCCGATAGCCCCTGGTCATCTGCTGCACCGTGACCAGCAGGTCCGGATCGATCGCCAGGCACACCGAGGCGGCCAGGGCGCGATCGCGGGTCGGCGTGGTGTCGAACACCGTCTCCAGCGCGCCGAGCAGCTGATCGAGCCGCCCACCCTTGGCGAGCGAGGCGGCCAGCTCGTCGTCGGTGAGTTCGACCGGCTCGTCCACCGTTCCCGGCCGGCCCGCGACCAGGCGCGGACGGTCAGCCAGCGGCCACAGCAGGGTGGTGGCCACCGGAGCGTCGGTCGGCGCGGTGACCGCCTGGCTCGCGTCCGGCGCGTCGGTACTCTTCGCCGTCGGCGGCGGCACGCCGAGGACCGGCAGCAGGAACCTGGCGTCGTCGAGCCTGGCCTGGCTGCCGTAGTCCGGTTTGCCGTTCACGTTCAACAGCAGCGGATACACGCCGGGTTCGGTGATATTCAGCGTGCTCTTGCCGGTGCTGCCGCCCGGACGCAGCGGAATGGTGACGGTGAACTTGGTGCGCTCGCCCTTGTCGAGCTGCGCCACCACGTCTTCGAAATCACCGTTGACCTCGTAGTTGACCTGGTCCTGCTGCAACGTCGCGCGCAGATCGCGCGGCACCGCGACCGCGGCCGCCCGCTGCACCCGGATGGTGAGGTCTTTGACCTTGCGGTCCCCGATGTTCATGATCGAGCCGGACACCGTCAGCGTCGAATCGCTGGTCGTGGTCACCGCGGTCGGCGTCACCGAATCCAGGGACAGCTTCAGGAATTTCGGCCCCGACTCCGACCCGGTGCCGGTGGGCTGCGCGTGCGCGGAGGAAACCAGCATCGGCAGGGTCGTCGCCGAACCCAGGATGATCAGGACCGCCACGATGATCCGGAACGGGGCCATCGCTCGCCTCATCGCTTGCCGGTCTCCATCCGGTCGATCAGCTTGTTCGCCACTTCGGCCAGGCGTCGCTCGTCCGCGTACGCCAGTCGGGAATTCAACTCGCTCAACGGCACCCACGCCACTTGAGTGACCTCCACGTCGGCATCGGACAGTTCGCCGCCGGTGGAACGCAGGAGATAATGATGCACGGTCTTGTGTACCCGCCGGCCATCGGTGACGAACCAGTAATCGATGCTGCCGAGTTCGGCGACCACCACCCCGTTGATCCCGGTCTCCTCGGCCACCTCACGGATCGCGGTCTGCTCGGAGGTCTCCCCCTCCTCGATGTGCCCTTTCGGCAGCGACCACAGCAGCCGGCCGCGCCGGTCGGTGCGCCCGATCAGGGCCGCGCTGCGCTTGTCTCGCGGGCCGTCCAAACCGTCCACGACCAGGCCACCGGCCGAGGTTTCGCGGACCGTGCGCATGCGCGGTTTCGCCGCATTGGCGGCCGAACCGCGGCGCCGAGGCTGGCGGCGTCGACTGTTCGCACGATCGGCCGGAGACACCAAGCAATCCTACTGTGTTGGATTTGCGCTGACGCACGCCCCGCGCAACCGGCACTGCGCCGGAATCCCGCTCGGTAGGGCTCGGTAAGCTGCTATTTCGTGGTTTCGACCGAGTCCGAGGACGCAGAGCTGGATAGACGTACCCGATTGCTGGCTGCCGCGGCGGTGACGCTGGGCAGGCTGTCGGAGGTACTGGAACCGCTCGGCGAGATGTTCGCGGCGAGCGGTCACGAGCTGTATCTGGTCGGCGGCAGCGTGCGCGACGCGGTGCTCGGCCGGCTCGGCACCGATCTGGACTTCACCACCGACGCGCGCCCGGAGCAGGTGCAGCAACTGCTGCGCGGCTGGGCCGATCACCTCTGGGACACCGGCGGTTTGGCGTTCGGCACGGTCAGCGGGTCCAAGAGCGGCCAGCAGCTGGAGATCACCACCTTCCGCAGCGACAACTACGACCGGGTCTCGCGCAATCCCGAGGTCACCTTCGGCGACAACCTCGACGACGACCTGGTCCGCCGCGACTTCACGGTCAACGCGATGGCGGTGCGGATCGGCGCGGACGGCGCGCTGGAGTTCATCGACCCGCTCGGCGGGATGGACGCGCTGCTGGCCGGTGTGCTGGATACGCCTGCGGCGCCGGAGGATTCGTTCAACGACGACCCGTTGCGCATGCTGCGCGCGGCTCGGTTCGTCGCCCAGCTCGGTTTCGAGCTGCATCCGCGGGTGCACGCGGCGATCACCGCGATGGCCGGGCAGATCGAGCGGATCACCGCCGAGCGGGTCCGGGTGGAGCTGGACAAGCTGATCGGCGGCGCGCACCCGATCGACGGCATCAACATCATGTGCGAGACCGGGCTGGCCCAGCGGGTGCTGCCCGAGGTACCCGCGATGAAGCTGGAGATCGACGAGCACCACCAGCACAAGGACGTGTACTGGCACTCGCTCACCGTGCTCCAGCAGGCCATCGACCTGGAGGAGGGTGACCCGGACCTGGTGCTGCGCTGGGCCGCACTGCTGCACGACATCGGCAAGCCGGACACCAAGCGCAACGAGCCGGGCGGCGGCGTCAGCTTCCACCACCACGAGGTGGTCGGCGCGAAGATGGTGCGCAAGCGGATGCGGGCGCTGAAGTACCCGAAGCAGTTCACCGAGGACGTGGCCCGGCTGGTGTTCCTGCACTTGCGGTTTCACGGTTACGGCAAGGGCCAGTGGACGGATTCCGCGGTGCGCCGCTACGTCACCGACGCCGACGAACTGCTCCCCCGCCTGCACAAACTGGTCCGTGCCGACTGCACCACCCGTAACAAGCGGCGAGCCGCCGCGTTGCGTGCCACCTACGACGACCTGGAGACGCGTATCGCGAAACTCCAGGAGCAGGAGGATCTGGCCAAGGTCCGCCCGGACCTGGACGGCAACGCGATCATGGAATTGCTCGGCCTGCCGCCGGGTCCCGAGGTCGGCAAGGCGTGGCGGTTCCTCAAGGAGCTGCGCCTGGATCGCGGCCCGATGACCCGCGACGAGGCCGAGGCGGCCCTGCAGGAGTGGTGGAAAGCCCAGGCCTAGAAGACGATGAGCGTCGTCCCGGTGACGATGGCGGAGCGGATCTGGGCCAGATCGAACGATCCGGTGATCTCCGGCAGCTCGATCCGGAAGCGGACCAGGTCGCCGTCGCGGGTGGCGTGCACGATGCGCGCCCGGTTCGGCAACTGCTCCAGCAGCAGCGCGGGGGTGCCGATCATCCGGCGCGGTATCCGCAGGCCCAGCCAGGAGGCGCGGCGCAGGTCGACGGTCACCCGGTTGTCCGTGACGGAGGCGTCCACCAGCGCGGTCAGTCGTCTGTGCCGGTGCCTGGCCCGGATCAGCCCGCTGTCCGCGATGTCCAGCACCCAGTCCAGCGGCTGGCTGTTGATCCAGCCGACCAGCGCCGCAGTGGTGACGGTGCCCTCGAGATCGAGCTGCGACGTCCGCACCTTCGTCGGCACGCCCGGAATCAGGCGGACGCCGTGCGCGATCACCGTCACGGCCTCGATCGGGTGGTCGTCCCAGCGCAGCCGGGACAACACCGTCTTGGTCTGGAAATGCGCGCCCCTGCGGCGGACCTTCAGCACCTGCAGGGTGGCGTGCAGGTCGTGACCGAGCAGCGTGGCGCTGACCTCCTGCCCGCCGAAGCGGCTGAGGATGCCTTCGCTGAGCACGGTCATCAGGGCGTCCGGCATCAGCGCCGTGACGGTGCCCGCACCGAGGTCGGCGCCCGCGTCCACCCAGGAGGTGGTGACGGTGATCCACTGTTCCAGCCAGGACTGCTCGAACAGGCGCTTGCCGAGATCGACGGCCCGTAGCGGCGACCAGGACTTCGGATCGAAATACGTGGCCATGATTGATCCGAGCGTACTTGCCGGTGCTGAACTGGACCATCGTCCTGTGACCCAGGTCGCGTTCGCCGGTGAGGGTCCCGCGCTGACCGGGCATTCTTGCTTGTAGACCCCGTCACAACCACAATCGGGTGCTGTCTCCGACACCGCCACGGAAAGGGTGCATATGCCGCTGGATCTGAACAGTGATCTCGGCGAGGGCTTCGGGCCGTGGACGATGGGCGACGACGCGGCCATGCTCGACATCGTGACCAGCGCCAACATTGCCTGCGGGTTCCACGCGGGCGACCCCTCGATCATGCGCCGAGCGTGCGGGCTCGCCGTGGAGAAGGGCGTCCGGATCGGCGCGCACGTCGGCTACCGCGACCTGGCCGGGTTCGGCCGGCGCGAGGTCGCCATGGTTCCGGCGGAGCTGCGCGACGAGGTGCTGTATCAGATCGGCAGTCTCGACGCGTTCGCCAAGGCGGCCGGTGATCGGGTGCGCTATGTGAAACCGCATGGTGCGCTCTACCATTCGGCCTCGCGAGACCGGCAGCTCGCGGACGCGGTGCTGGGCGCGCTGGTCGATTACGACCCCGAGCTGGCCCTGCTCGGTCCGGCCGGCTCGCAGCTGGAGCACGCGGCGGAGGCGGCGAAGGTGCGTTTCGTCGGCGAGGGATTCGCCGATCGCGCGTACACGCCGGCCGGCACGCTCGCCGCGCGCGGACTGCCCGGCGCCGTTCTCGGCACCAATGAGGCGGTCAAGCAGGCGGTTTCGATCGCCATGTCCGGCACGGCGCGCACGGTGGACGGGTCCGGCGAGGTCGCGGTGCGCGCGGCCAGCATCTGCGTCCATGGTGACACCCCCGCCGCGGTCGAGATGGCGCGGCTCATCCGCACCGCCCTGGACGAGGTCGGGGTGCCGGTCGAATCGTTCGGCTGAGCATGACCGACAGCGAACCGGCCGCGGCTGATCCGGATCGGCGGATCCGGGCGGCCGGTGACCGCGCGCTGCTGGTGCTGCCGCCGCACCGCGACGACGTCGCGAAACTGGTTGCGGCGCTCCGCCATCGCCCGCCGGATGGTGCGCAAGACATTCTGCCCGCCGCGGAAACCGTTCTCGTCACGCTGCTTTCGCCGGAGCACGCGGAATCCGTCCGGCGTCACCTGGCCGTCCTGCTGCGCGAGCTGCAACAGTCAACGGCAGCACAGGATTCGGGCATTGTTTCCCGTGGAACACTGGCGGACAACGACTCTCCGGACGATCCGCTGGTCGTCCCGGTGCGCTACGACGGCGCCGATCTCGCCGAGGTCGCCCGGCTGCTCGGACTGACCGAGGCCGAGGTGATCGCCGAACACACCGGAACGATCTGGCGCTGCGCGTTCGTCGGATTCGCCCCCGGCTTCGGCTATCTGGAGTCTCCCGACGCCCGGCTGACCGTCCCGCGCCGCCCGCAGTCCCGGACCACCATCCCGGCGGGCTCGGTCGCGCTGGCCGGCGGCTACTCGGCCGTCTATCCGCGCAGCACGCCCGGCGGCTGGCACCTCATCGGCGCCACCGACCTGCGGATGTGGGACGTGCACCGCGATCCGCCCGCCTTGATCCGCGCGGGCGGTTTCGTGCGATTCGTCGAGGGCTGAGTCAGTTCGCCGAATCCAGTTGAGCGTGCATGAGATACACGTTGTAGCTGTCCCAGGACGAGATGGTGAAGTACAGATCGCTGCCGGTCGACCACGGATGAATGAAGCCGCCATAGGACTTCGGATAGTCGGCGGTGGACAGCAGCGGTGCCGCCTCGGTCCAACTACCCTGCGGTTCCGCGGCATTGCGCACCACGATCGCGCCGCGCCCGGAGTCCAGGTACACCATCTGCCACCGCGCGTTGTCCCGGTCGTAGCGCACGGACACCTCGCTGGCCAGGCCGGGAACCAGTGGGGTGGCCTGATTCTCGGCGGCAGGGGCCCAGGTTCCGTTCACCCAGTACTGGTAGGCCGAGGTGTTCAGCACCTCGTCCTTCGGCACCCGGGCGAGACCGATCACGCCGACGCGTCCGTTGGGCGTGCCGAACATGTAGACGTAGTCGCCCTGCGGCACCATCGCCGCGACCTGGAACCGGCCGACGCCGAACAGGTTGTCCCACTTGGCATGCTGATCCTTGGTCCAGGTGCGCCCGTTGTCGTCGGAGTAGGCGAGCCCGCCGTAGTTGTTCGACCACAGGCCCGGGATCCGGCTCCACCGATTCACCGACATGTAGCTCAGATACTGCCGATCGCCCAGCGCGAAGCCGGAGGTCGGAATGGTGGTCGTCTCCCAGTTCTTGAGCTTGCGGCTGTCCAGGATCTCGGCGGCGTGGCAGCGGCTGTCCTGCACCATGGCGTCCAGCGACATGCCGTCGGACAGTTCGTGATCGGTGCTGTAGCCCAGCACGTTGCTGCGCCAGTCCTGGTCGTCGCGCCCGGCGCCGCCGGCCTGCCAGCCCTTGCCGAAGGTGTCGCCGAACACCACGGCGACCTCGCCCGGCCTGGTCTCCCACATGACGCCGAGGTCGGTGCCGTCCACCTGCCAGCGCAGGTCGGTGCGATTCTGCGAGCCGTGCCCGGTGATCTGGCCCGCCAGGTCGACCGACCGGACGCGGGGTTCGGCCACCGGCGCGGCGAGCGGTCCGGGTTCCGCGGGGTGTATCACCACGGGCGGCGCGGGCTGTGGCGCGAGGCCGGGTCCGCCGGGCACCGGCACCGGGATCGGTTCGATCTCGGGCTTGAATTCGATGCGCGGCACCCTGATCGGTTCCGCCGAGCCCGGGCCCGGCGGTGTCCCGGTATCCGGGAACGGGCTCGGATCGGGGTTCGGCGCGGGCGGTTTCGCGATATCGCGGATTTCGGGGCAGGGCGTGTGGCACGGATCGGCGGCGGGCGGACCGGGGTCGATCCTGGTTCTGTCCGGCTCCGGGCCGGGCACCGTGATCGGCGTGAGCTGCGGGATCGGCACCGGGATCTCGATCCGCTCCGGTAGCACCAGCGGTGGCAGCGGCGGCAGCGCGGGATCGCGCTCGCGATTGCGCGGATCGAAACCGGTCTCGCCGCAACTGTTCACCGGCGCGGGCGCCCACGGAAACGGCGCCGCCTGCGCGGCCGGGCCGGGCAGGCCGCACAGCCCGCCGAGCACCGCGGCGAGCAATGCCGGTAATCCGGCGGATCGGCTTCCGAAGCGGCGCATCAGGTATCACGGTTCCGCGCCGGAAAACCCATGTGTCGCTGACTCCTATCGAATCGGGGCCGAAGTGAAAAGCAACCTACCGGAATGGCCTGGGGGAAATAGGGAACCGAATGTCGGTCGCGCGCGTCCAAACACATATGAACGAGATCGAGTACGTGTTCGGCACGGGCGACGGCACGGTGCACGTCTGGCACAGCCAAGCCGATCTGGAATTGGCGGGCCCGGCCTCGGCCACGGCCGACGCGGTCCAGCTCGACTTCGACGGCGACGGTCTGGCCGACGACGCGATGTGGGACACCTGCGGTTCCGGCATCGCCGACGTGGCCGCACTGGACGTGGACAACGACGGCGTCCTGGACCACTTCTATACCGACCCGACCGGGCTCGGCACCTGGAATCACCACATCACCGGCGCGGCGTCCGACGCCCTCAGCGAACCGCTGGACTGGATCGTGCGCACCGATCACCTGGAGGCCCACCAGCACACCGCCGCCGATGTCGCACCGCAGGATTCGAGCCCCGGGCTGTCGAATGCCGATGATCCGTCGCCGCATCATCCAGTGCTCAAAGACCCGCCACCGTCGCACCGGCCGCCGGACGACCTACCCGACTATCTGGCGCAGCGGATGAACCCGACGGGACGTCACCTCGACGACGATCCGGTCATCACCTGAATTCGCCGCGCCGAATATCCTCAGCCGATCTTCCGCCGCCGCATATTGATCGCGATGGCGGCAATTCCCGCGCAATAGATTCCGGCACCCACCACGATCACCGGCAATGACCGTCCGTCGTCCGGGATAACCAGGGCCGCCGCGGCGATCGCCAGGATGAACGCGATATTGAACACCGTGTCCTGCAACGCGAATACCTGCCCGCGCCGCGCGTCATCGATATCCATTTGCATGGTCGCGTCACCGGTCAGCTTGATCGTCTGCCCGGCCAGCCCGAGCAGGAACGCGCCCACCAGCAAGAGCTTGTGCGCGTGCGGTACCGCCGCGCCCCCGTCCACGATGGCGATCGGGGTGACCAGCGTCAACTGGACCACCGTCGCGGTCAACAGGCCTGCCACCACCGTCTTCGATCGGCCGAGTCGCGGAATCAGCAGTGGCGCGACCACGGCCGCCACCAGCATGCCCGCGGCGATCGCGGCAATGGCGACGCCGAAGCCGAGCAGCCCGCTGCTCAACGCGGAACCATGGGCCGGCCCCTGCCGCAGCACCAGCACCATGATCAAGGTATTGATCCCGAACACGATTCGGTGCGTACCGATGCCGAGCATCGCGGTGGTCACCTGCACCGATTCCCACACCGCCGTCGCGCCCGTGCGCAGCCCGGTGGCGATCGCGCGCACCGTGCTCTCGCCCGCCGTCGCCCCCGCGTCCGGACCGAGCACCCGCGGCGCGAACCCCGCCGCGAGCAGTGCGCTGATCACCGGTCCGAAGCCGCTGATCGCCACCGCCACCGCCGAGGCGAAATCGCCCGCGCCGATCGCCCCGATCACCGCCACCGAGGCGGCCGCACCGAGCCCAGCGCAGCCCGAGGCGACCGTGGCCAGCACCGAGTTCATCGGCACCAGCCAGTGCTTGGCCAGCACCTTCGGCAGGGCCGCCGACACGCCCGACAACACGAACCGGCTGATCCCGACCACAGCCAGCGCGAGCAAGAGCAGCGGGGTCTCCCCGACCCCGGCCAGCAGACCCGCGCAGACCAGCGCGATCAGCACCGCCCGCGCCAGATTCGCCACCAGCAGCACCGTGCGCCGATCCCAGCGGTCCAGCAGCGCCCCCGCGTACGGCCCGATCAGCGAATACGGCAGCAGCAGCACCGCGAATCCGGCGGCGATCGCCAGCGGATCGGTCTGCCGCTCTGGGTTGAACAGAATCGCCCCGGACAGCGCCGCCTGGAACATCCCGTCGCCGAACTGACCGGTGAACCGCACCAGCGCCAGTCGCAGCACGCCCGGGCTCTCGCGCAACGCCGTCCACAGCGGCTCGGGCCGCTCGTCCGAGGGAATGGAGCTCTCCGAGCGACCAGTGGACACGCCGCGAGGTTACTGGCTGCGGCCGTATCGCGCCGAATCAGTGCGCGTCGGCGACCAGCGCGCTGACCGCGGCGCGCGTGTCCGGCGCCATCGGCAGGTGATCGAGGGCGCCGGCATCGATCCAGGCGAACGCGTCGTGCTCGCCGGGTTCCAGGGCCACCTCGCCCGGTTCGACGTCGACCAGGAAGCTGTATTTACGCACTCGGGCCTTGGTTCTGGTGGCGTAGTCGATGCTGCCGAGAAAGTCGGTGATCCGGCGCACGTGCAGGCCGGTTTCCTCGAACAGCTCGCGTTCGACGCATTCGGCGAAGGTTTCGCCGGATTCGACTCCGCCGCCGGGTAGTTCGTACATGCCGCCGTGGAAGTCGTCCGGCACCCGGCGCACCACCAGGAGTTTGCCGTCGCGGAACACCGCGACGCCGACCACGAAGTGACTGATGCCGTCGCGGCGCGCCTCGCTGCGGAGTTGTCGCTCGACGCGCGCGAGAGCCTCCGGTCGCATCTGGTCGTCACCTCCGGTTGCATTGCGGCGCATCATTTTACGAATCCGGCCGGGGCGCGGGCGGCGATCCCCCACCTGGTCGCCGGACCGGCCGGTTCTGCTCGCCTGACGTTCACCCGCTGGTCGCTCGCGTAAAATGCCGAGTGCAGGACAATTTACTAGGAATGTGGAGTACCGCGACGTCTGTGCTCCTACCCTGAAAGGTGATCGGTGCACGGTCCCGAGAGGAGGACCTGATGTCCACACTCACGACACCACACATCGACGTCCATCGAGCAGGCGACCGCATGAAGACCCGGGTCTCCTGGCTGGATTCGAAGCACTCGTTCTCGTTCGGGGAGCACTACGATCCGGACAACACCCATCACGGCCTGCTGCTGGTCAACAACGACGATGTGGTCGCCCCCGGCCAGGGCTTCGACACGCATCCGCACCGGGACATGGAGATCGTCACCTGGGTGCTCGGCGGCAGCCTGGTCCATCAGGACTCGCTCGGCCACAGCGGCATCATCTATCCGGGTCTGGCCCAGCGGATGAGCGCGGGCACCGGCATCCTGCATTCGGAGAAGAACGACGCGTGGCGCATCGACGGCGCCCAGCACGACGAGCCGGTGCATTTCGTGCAGATGTGGGTGGTCCCCGATGAGCCGGGCCTCACACCCGGCTATCAACAGCTCGAGATCGACGACGAGCTGGCCGCCGGCGGTTTGGTGACCGTGGCCGCGGGCCTGCCGCGCTACCGCGATCGCACCGCCATCGCCATCAACAGCAGCCACGCGGCGTTCCACGTGGCCAGGATGAGCGGCGACCCGGAGCGCGTCATCGACCTGCCCGACGCTCCCTACCTGCACGTTTTCGTCGCCAGCGGCGAGGTGGAGATGGAAGGCGTCGGCACCCTGGACGAGGGCGACGCGGTCCGGCTGACCCGGACCGGCGGCCAGCGGGTGATCGCGCGCGGCCCCGCGGAAATCCTGGTCTGGGAGATGCACGCGCGGCTCGGCGCGCAGTAGCCGATCGGCCTGATTCGAGCGCACCGCGCGCGTCCAGGCACCGCGAGCCGCTGGGTTGCGACAAAATGGGCATACCTCGCATTAACATCCGCCCGTAGCGCATGCGATCAGTAGGCGATCCCCGCGTACCCGCCGGCCCACCTGGTCCGGATCGAGCGGCGCGAGGCACCGACGGAGAGGAAGTCCATGTCGCAATACCCGCCTCCCGGCCAATATCCGCCGCCTCCCGGATACGGCCAGCCACCCGGCGGTCAGCCCGGTCAGCCCGCGTATTGGCAGGAGTCACCGAAGGGCAAGGGCCTGGCGATCACCGCGCTGGTGCTGGGCATCCTCGCGCTGCTGAGCTTCTGGACGCTGGTCGGCGGCTACCTGTTCGGAGCGTTCGCCCTCATCTTCGGCATCGTCGCGCTGGTGAAGACCCGGTCCGGCCGGGCGGGCGGCGCGGGTATGGCGATCACCGGCCTGATCCTCGGCGCGCTGGGCCTGATCGGCGCCATCGTGGTCACCGTCGTGGGCTACAGCTTCTTCGTCAACAGCGGCGGCAAGGACTTCGTCGACTGCGTGAACAAGGCGGGCGGCGATCAGTCCAAGATCGATCAGTGCGAGCGCGATTGGAATCAGCGGCTCGAGGACAAGTTCAGCGTGACCCTCACGCCGCCGCCGACGCCTACTCCCCGCTGACCGCGCAGGCCCGGGTAGCGGCCAGCACGTCGACCATGTCCGGGCGGAAGTCGCGCTCGGGCGCGGCGATCCACCTGCGGTAGCCGCTGCCCTCGTCGGTCGGCGAGGGCAGCACGATGTGGCTGCCGGGCAGCGCGACCGAGGCACAGACCCGGAACAGGTCGGCGAACAGTTCGGTGTCCAGGTACGAGTTGTCGGTCGGACCGGTGAGGAACGTCCACCGGTCCGAACGCGGATGCGCGATGATCGGGCCCGCCCGGTCGTCGGGTGCCGCCGCGGTCAGCCGGGCGCGCACCCGGCGGCCGAGCGCGGCGGGCATCACCACCGCCCCGACCGCGCCCACCTCCAGCATGATCCGGCCGAGCGCCGGGTCCACGACGCCGTAGAGCCCGTGGTCCTTGCGATATCTGCGGCAGCGGGCGATGGCGTCCTGCATCGTCGTGTAATCGGAAGCCGCGGGATAACTGCCGGATTCAGTGCGGGACAAACTCATGACGTTCCTCGCCTCGATGCGGGTGGATCGCGTGAAGGGGGAGAGAATCGACCGCTGAGCCCCGACCCTAATGCCGCGCATCTGGGTTGACAATAGTCACACGCCGGTGAGTCGATCCCGCGCGTACGATCGCCAGTCATGGCACCCGTCTCGCCTACCGTTGCCCGCTGGGAACTGGTGTTGCGGCTGCGTGAGCTGCGCGAACAGCGCGGCTTCGACTCGGCGGGTTTCGCCGAGCGGGTCGGCTTCACCCCGGCCAACTGGTCGCACGTGGAGAAGGGCCGGCGGGTGCTCACCGGCAACACCATCGGCCCGGTGCTCGCGCTGCTCGAGGTGGAGGCCGAGGAACGCGCGGAGCTGCTCGCCCTGCTCGAGGCCAGCAAGCAGCGCGGCTGGTGGACCAAGTCGTCCGCGCTGATCGGCCCGGAATTGCAGCGTCTCTACGGCATGGAGTACGGCGCGCAGAGCATCCGCAGCTACGACAGCCTCGTGGTGCCCGGCCTGCTGCAGACCGAGGACTACGCCCGCGCGCTGATCAGTTCCGACGTGATGATCCGCCCGGTGCAGGTCGACCAGCTGGTCGCGATCCGCATGCGCAGGCAGGAACGGTTGCGCGGTCCGGAACCGGTCGAGCTGACCGCCGTGATCGGCGAAGGCACGCTGTTGCAGCAGACCGGCGGCCCGGAGGTGCTGCGCGCGCAGTTGACCCATTTGGCCGAGCTGATCGAGGAGCTGGACACCGTCGCGGTGCGGGTCATCCCGTTCACCGCGACCGCGGGCGCGGTGCTCGGCGGGTCCAGTTTTCACCTGATCGATTTCGCCGGCCAGCAGCTCCCGACCTTCGGCTGGGCGGAGAGCGCGGTGTTCGGCGGGGCGGTCGACGACCCGGAACTGGTCCGCGATCTGAGCTTCGCCTACGTGCGCGCGCAGGAGCAGTCACTGGACCGTGTCGCATCATCGACCCTGATCAGAACGTATGCGCGAGTGTAAAATCCGGCCCATGGCCACCACCGCTACTTCCCCGTCGGTTCGCACCGACTGGTTCCGGTCGACTCGATCGAACAACGGCAATCAATGTGTCGAGGTTCGCTTCGATGGTGACGCGGTGCTCATACGCGACAGCAAGTACCGCCGCAATCCAGCCAATCACCCCACCGATGAACCCATCATCACCGTCACGGCGGGCGAGTGGACCACGTTCCTCGACAGCGTGTGCGCGTCCGGGCAGACGCCCGGCGCGCTGATCGCGCACACCACCGCCGACGGGCACACCACGCTGCGCCACGGCAGCACCGTTCTCGGCTATACCCCGCAGGAGTGGGACGCCTTCCTGTCCGGCGCCCGCGACGGCGAGTTCGATCGCGTCGCGCTCACCGTCTGACCGGCACACTGCCAAATCCATGACCGTTGCCCCCGGCTGCCCGCGGCCGGGGGCCGAATTCTGCGCGCGTCGGCATACTGGACAACGTGACTTCCGAGCTGAACAGTCCCTCCGGTATTGATCTGTCCTACCTTGACCAGGCCGTACGGGTGCAGGACGACCTGTTCGCGCATGTCAACGGCAAATGGCTGGACGACTACGAGATACCGGCCGACCGCGCGGTGGACGGCGCCTTCCGCACGCTCTACGACCAGGCCGAACGCGACGTCCAGGTGATCATCGAACGGGCCTCCGCCCAGGCCGCCGAGCCGGGCAGCGACGCCCGCAAGATCGGCGACCTGTTCACCAACTTCATGGACACCGAGACCGTCGCGGCGGCCGGCCTGGCCCCGATCTCGGCGGAGCTCGCCGCGATCCACCGGATCGCCGACCGCAGCGCGTTCGCCGCCCTGCTGGGCAGGCTGCAGCGCACCGGCGTCGGCGGCGCGGTCAACTTCTACGTGGACACCGACGACAAGGACTCCACCCGCTACCTGGTGCACGCCACCCAGTCCGGCCTCGGCCTGCCCGACGAGTCGTACTACCGGCAGGACGAATCCGCCGAGATCCGGGCCGAATACATCGCGCACATCGGCCGCATGTTCGCCCTCGCCGCGGCCGACCCGCGGATCGCCGACCTGCTGCCGCAGGACCTGGACACCGTCGGGCAGCGGGTGTTCGAGCTGGAGCGCAAGCTGGCCGCAGGCCACTGGGACGTGGTGCGCCGCCGCGACGCCGAACTGAGCTACAACCTGACCACGTTCGCCGAGCTGGTCGCCGCGCATCCCGAGTTCGACTGGGCGGCCTGGGCTTCCGCCCTGGCCGAGAACGTCTCCGCGTCCGGTCCCGAGGTGCTCGCCGAAGTCGTTGTCCGGCAGCCGGATTACCTGGACACCTTCGCCCGGGTGTGGACCGAGGAATCCCTGGCCGACTGGCAGGCCTGGGCGGCCTGGCGGGTATTGCGTGCGCGCGCACCGTATCTCACCGACGACCTGATCGCGGAGAACTTCGCCTTCTACGGGCACACGCTCACCGGCGCCGAGGAGATCCGCGAGCGCTGGAAGCGCGGCGTCTCGCTGGTGCAGGATCTGCTCGGCGAGGCCGTCGGCAAACTGTATGTGGCCGAACACTTTCCGCCGGATGCCAAGGCCAGGATGGTGGAGCTGGTGGAGAACCTCCAGGAGGCCTACCGGCGCAACATCGCCGAGCTGGATTGGATGGGCCCGGACACCAGGGCGGCCGCGCTGGCCAAACTGGAGAAGTTCACCCCGAAGATCGGCTACCCGGACAAGTGGCGCGACTACTCCGACGTCCGGATCGACCCGGCCGACCTGGTCGGCAACTACCGCAACGGCTACGCCGCCGACCACGACCGCGACCTGAACAAGCTCGGCGGCCCGGTGGACCGGGACGAATGGTTCATGACGCCGCAGACGGTGAACGCCTACTACAACCCCGGCATGAACGAAATCGTCTTCCCCGCCGCGATTCTGCAGCCGCCGTTCTTCGACATGAACGCCGACGACGCCGCCAACTACGGCGGCATCGGCGCGGTGATCGGCCACGAGATCGGCCACGGCTTCGACGACCAGGGCGCCAAGTACGACGGCGACGGCAACATGGTCGACTGGTGGACCGACGACGACCGCACCGAATTCGGTAAGCGCACAAAGGCATTGATCGACCAGTACAACGTGCTCTCGCCGAAGGCACTGCCCGACGAGCATACGGTCAACGGCGAGTTCACCATCGGCGAGAACATCGGCGACCTGGGCGGGCTGTCCATCGCACTGCAGGCCTACAAAATCTCCTTGGCCGGCCGGGAGCCCGCGGTGATCGACGGACTCACCGGCCTGCAACGTGTCTTCTACGGCTGGGCCCAGGTCTGGCGGACCAAGGCGCGCACCGAGGAGGCCATCCGCCGGCTCACCGTCGACCCGCACTCGCCGCCCGAATTCCGGTGCAACGCGGTGGTGCGCAACATCGACAGCTTCCACGAGGCCTTCGAGGTGAAGCCGGGCGACGCGCTGTATCTGGACCCGGCCGAGCGGGTCAAGATCTGGTAGACGCGCGGACCGAGGGACGGCTCAGCGCAGGCGTTCCTCGGTCGCCGCGTCGAAGAAGAACACGTCGTCGAGCTTGGGCCGCAGGCGTAGCTGATCACCCAGAGCGATCTGGAACCGTCGGTCCACCCGGGCGACTACCTTGCCGGAGCGACTGTTCCAGTCCGCTGCGACGCCATGGCTGTAGACGAACGACTCCGAGCCCAGCTCCTCGAGCAGTTCCGCGGCGACGGTGAGCGCACCGTCCTCGGTGGTCACCTCCCACGATTCCGGCCGGATGCCGACGATCACCCGATCGCCGGCATCCGCCGTGCGCGGCAACGGGATACGCAGATCGTCGAGCACCGCCGCCCCGTCGCGCACCGGCGCCTCCAGCAGGTTCATCCCCGGCGAGCCGATGAACGCGGCGACGAAGGTGTTCACCGGATTGTCGTAAAGCTCACGGGGCGCGGCGATCTGCTGCAACTTGCCGTCGAGCAGCACGGCGACCCGGTCGCCCATGGTCATCGCCTCCACCTGGTCGTGGGTGACGTACACCGTGGTGGTGCCGAGCCGCTTCTGCAGCGCCGCGATCTGCGACCTGGTGCTCACCCGCAGCTTCGCGTCCAGGTTGGACAGCGGCTCGTCCATGCAGAACACCTGCGGCCTGCGCACGATCGCCCGGCCCATCGCGACCCGTTGCCGTTGTCCGCCGGACAGTTTCGCCGGTTTGCGGTCGAGCAGCTGCTCCAGCTCCAGCATCTTCGCCGCCTCCTGCACCCGGACCAGGGTGTCGGCCTTGCTCATTCCGGCATTGCGCAGCGCGAAGCCCATGTTCTCCGCGACGGTCATGTTCGGATACAGCGCGTAGCTCTGGAACACCATCGCCACATCGCGGGCCCGCGGCGGCAGCGCGGTGACGTCCTTGCCGCCGATCAGGATTCGGCCCTGTTCCACCGATTCCAGCCCGGCCAGCATGCGCAGGCTGGTCGACTTGCCGCAGCCGGACGGGCCGACGAGCACGATGAACTCCCCGTCGGCGATGTCGATGTCCAGGCTGTCGACGGCGGGTGCCGGCGCACCGGGGTACAGGTGCGTCACACCGTCGAACTGCACTGTGGCCATGGGTGTCGATCTCCTCGTGTGGAACTCACGGTGGCGGGCGCCCGCGGCGGCCGCCACCGATGCGGGTATTACTTGGGCAGCTTCGGGGTGATCTGCCGGTCGATGATCGCCTGCAGCTGACTGGTGACATTGGCGTACACCGTTGCCGGGTCGGCGTTCTGCAGCCCGATCTGCTCCAGCCCGGTGCCGATGATCTGGTCGCCGCCGGGCACGAACACCCGGGCGTAGTCCTGCGACTTGGTCAGCGGCAGCTGGTCGATGGCGACCTTCGCGTTCGGGTTCTTCGCCAGGAAGTCCTGCTCGCTCGGATCGGCGACCGCCGACTTGCGCACCGGCATGTACCCGGTGGCCTGGGAGAAGTACGCCGTGTTGGCGGCGTTGGTGATGAACTCGATGAACTTGAGCGCGTTCACCTTTCGCTGATCGGAGATCCGCGCCGGGATCGCCAGACCGGCGCCGCCGGTGGTGACGCCGGGGCCGTTCGGGTGCGGCAGGTTCGCGGTGCCGAACTGCAACTTGCCTTCCGCGTTCTGCTTGATGCCCTTGAGGTCACCGGTGGAGGCGATGGTCGAGGCGATCACGCCGGTGCCGAAATCGACGGCGATCTGCGGCTTGATGCCCGCGTACTTCTTGGTGTGGATCATGTCCCGGAAGAACTGCGCCGCCGCGATCGAGCCCGGCTCGGTGAACTTCAGCTTCCACTGGTCGGAGTACGCGCCGCCGAAGGTCCAGTTCGGCCCCTGGAAGGTCCAGGCCAGGTAGTTCTTCGCGTCGCCCCAGCCGTGCGCGAGCTTGCCGTCGCCGACCACCGCCTGGATCTTCGGGCCCCACTCGTCGAACTCGGGCCAGCTGTTCGGGCCGCGGTCCGGCAGGCCTGCCTTCGCCCAGACGTCCTTGTTGTAGTAGAACAGCGGCGTCGAGCGGGAGTACGGCAGCGCGTAGTGCTTGCCGTTGAACAGGTAGTCGGCGGCCAGCGAGTCGACATAGTCGTTCAGCTGCACGCCCGCGTCGCCGAAGTGCCCGTCCAGCGGCTCGATGGTGCCGTTGAGCGCGTAGTTGAACCACCAGACATCCGACAGCACAACCACATCCGGCAGCTCGCCGCCGGTGAGGGCCGCGTTGAACTTCTGCGCCACCTCTTCGTAGTTGCGGCCCGCATCGATCAGGTTGACCTTGAGCTCGGGGAACTTCTCCTGGAAGCGCTTGATCAGCTCGGTTTCCTGATCCTTCGAGCTACCGGGGTGGTTGGACCAGAAGTTGATGGTGTTGGCGTCGCCGGTCTGCTTGGCGCCACCGCCGCTGCCCGCGCACGCGGTCAGCGCCGCGCCCGCGGCGACGGCGCCGGCCAGCCCGATGAATCCGCGCCGGGACAGCGCCGGGAATCGATTAGTGGACACGTGGTTTCTCCTGTATCTAACCCTTGACCGCACCAGAGGTGAGGCCTTTGATCATGTGGCGTTGCAGCAGCAGGAACACCACGAGAATCGGCAGCATGGTCAGCAGCGTGCCCGCCATCACCGGCCCCCAGTTGGTGACGCTCGGATTCTCGGTGTTCTGCAGGAGGGTCAGGCCCACCGGCAGCGTGGCCACCTCGGGGCCGTCGGCCATCAGGAACGGCCAGAGGTACTCGTTCCATTCGTTGACCAGCGTCACCACCGCGAAGGCGACCATGGTCGGCCCCGACATCGGCAGCACCACCTTGACCAGCAGCCGCCACCAGTTCGCGCCGTCCATCCTGGCCGCCTCGATCACCTCCGACGGCAGCGACAGGAAGTGGTTGCGCATCAGGAAGGTGCCGAACGCCACGCCGCAGAGCGGAACGATGATGCCCACCAGCGTGTTTCGCCAGCCGAGCTGGGCGACCAGCGCGTAGTTGGAGATCACGGTGATCTGGTTGGGCACCATCAGCGCCGCGATGATCACCAGGAACACCACCGACTTGCCGGGGAACCGGAGGAACACCAGGCCGTACGCGCTGAGCACACCGAGCACGAACTTCACCGCGGAGATGGCCGCCGTGACGATCACCGAATTGCGGAAGAAGGTCCAGAACGGCAGCTTGGTGGTGGCGTCCTGATAGTTCTCCGGGTGGAAGCTGTGCGGCCAGTACACCGCGGGCTGCACGTAGATGTCCGGCCGGTCCTTGACCGAGGTGATGATGATCCAGAACAGCGGAACGCCGACGATGATCAGCACGCACACCATCGCGGCGTAGCCGAGCAGCTTCACCCCGAGCTGGCGCCGCTGGTAGGAATTCGTTTCAGCGCCTGCGCTTTTCACTGCTCATTCCGATCCATGACGCGAACCTGCACCAGCGTGACCACCAACAGCACCACGAACATGATGGTGGCCACGGTCGCGCCGTACCCGGCGCGGAAGTTACGGAAGGTCTCCTCGTACACCTGGTAGACCATCGTGGTGGTGCCGGTGCCTAGCGGCCCGCCGCGGGTCATCACATTGATGATGTCGAAGACCTGCAACGAATTCAGCAGCACCGTGATGGACAGGAAGAACGTGGTCGGCCGCAGTTGCGGCAGCAGCACCTTGGTGAAGGTGGTCCAGCGGCTCGCGCCGTCCATCTCGGCCGCCTCCATAAGCTCGGCCCGAACCCCTTGCAGCGCGGCCAGATAGATGACGAAGCTGTAGCCGAGGTTCTTCCAGATGTAGGTCACCGTCACCATGAACAGCGCCCAGTGCGGGTTCTGGTAGAAGTCCGGCACGTTGTCCACGCCCAGCCGTCCCAGCACGTCCTGGACCAGGCCGAAGCTCGGATCGAAGATGAACTGGAAGGCCACGCCGATGGCCGCGCCGGAGATCACGAACGGCGCGAAGATCGCCGAGCGGACCACATTGCGGCCGAACAACTTCCGGTCCAGCAGCAGGGCCAGCGCCAGGCCGAGCACCATGCTGCCGACCACCGCGGCCAGGGTGAAGACGACGGTGTTGGTGACGATGTCCCAGGAGTCCGACCGGCCCCACCACTCGGTGTAGTTGTCCACCCCGATGAAGGTGGCCACCGGATCGGAGATGTTCCAGTCGAAGAACGACAGCCGGATGTTGTCGATCAACGGCCGGTAGACGAACACGGTCAGCAGCGCGAGATTGGGTACCACCAGGATCAAGAACAGGACGTAGTCCTGCCAGGGCCGGTTCCGCAAACCGCGTCCGCGCGGTTGGGGTAGTACTCGTTCCGGCTTCGCTCGCACGTCGCGCACTCTACGGACAGGAGCAAACAGTCGGTTAACGCTGTCCGGACGAACGCTGAACTTCTCGAGCACGCGCCCAGTGAATCAAGAAGCCGAACATCACGATCAGCAATTCAGCTAATTGATCGTAATGTTCGGCTAGATGACGTGTCTCGAGTTGTGCGGACCAGCTAGTCGTTCCAGTCTCCGGCCAGGCCGTCGCTGGTGCCGATCGAGCCGCCCTTGGTGTTCACGATGACCACCGGGTCGCCCTTGCGCGAGTTCTCCATGAACCACTTGGCGTTCTCGGTGCTCACGTTGAGGCAGCCGTGGCTGGAGTTGGAGACGCCCTGCTGGCCGACCGACCACGGCGCGGCGTGCACGAAGATGCCGCTGTTGGAGATCCGGGTCGCGTACTCGACCTCGAGCTTGTAGCCCTCGGGGTCGGTGGTCGGCACCCCGTAGGTGGACGAATCCATGATCATCTTGCGCAGCTGCTCGCCGACCACGTAGGTGCCGTTCGGCGTCTCGTGCTTGGTCTTGCCCATCGAGGTCGGCATCGTCTTCACCTCTTCACCGTTGCGGGTGATGGTGATCGTGTGCGTGTTGTCGTCGGCGGTGCTGACGAACGCGTCGCCGATCCGGAAGGCGCTGCGGGTGCCGCCCGCCTCGACCGTCACGTCGGTGTTGGCCGGCCAGAACTCGTTCGGCCGCCAGCGCACCTGCTTGTCTCCGCGCCAGTAGAAGTGACCCGGCGCGGCCTTCGACGAGGTGACCTTGATGAACTTCTCCGCGGCGCCGTGATCGGGCACCGGGTCCTTGAAGTTGATGATGATCGGCTGGGCGACGCCGACCTCCTCGCCGTCGGCGATGTTGATCGACGGCGGCGCGAAATTCGGCTGCTGCGGCGCCGGGTCCTGTGCGGAACCGGCCGATCCGGAGCCGAACGGGAACGGCTCGGCGTCGGCGGGGGCGACCAGCAGGACGCCCGCCGCGATCGTCGCGGACAACAGGGCGCCAGCCCGCAGCCTGCGGGTTAGCTGAGCTCCCCTGCGATGGGCAGGTAGCGACCCGGTGTGCGAAGCGACATGCATAGGTTTCTCGTCCATTCCATCTCTCAGCACACCCGTGCGGACGCACGCGTGACCCGAGATCTCTCATCGGCGTGGAGCAGGCAGAGCTCACCCCACGGGTATTGACGGCCCGACCCTCATCCTTCCTACCGTCCCGGTGCGGCCCGAAGCCAGTTGCGTTTCATAGTGATTCGTTCAGACCGTGCGGTGTGGTAGCCGTCACATAACCGGTCGGCGGTTGTCCGTCTTCCGGAAAGGTACCGGTCACGTCGGCGAGTCCGGTGCGTCGATCGATGTCGCTGGTGGGCCGGTGCGCGGGCGTGGTCAAACGCCTTCGTGATGTAAATCACCCTCGACGACGAACGGAATCGAGCGATGCGGACCGGTTGCTATGTTGTGCGGCACCGAGATTGGCGCACGGCCGTGCGCGTACCGCGCGGGCAGCCGCAACCGCACCCGGCGCACGATGGTAGCCAACGCGATTCGAAGTTCGTAGTCGGCCAGCGCGGCGCCCACGCAGCGCCGGTGCCCGCCGCCGAACGGCGCGAACTCGAACGGGCCGTACTTGCGCTCGAGGAACCGCTCCGGCCGGAACCGCCGCGGGTCGGGCCACACCTGTGGATCCGAGTGCAGCAACGGCACCGCGACCCCCATCGTGTCCCCCGCGGCGAGCGGTACGCCGCGCAGCGGGTACGGCGCGGTCAGCCTGCGCACCACGATGGGCACCGCGGGATGCAGGCGCAGCGTCTCCTGGCACACCGCGTCCAGGTAGGGCAGCCGGGCCAGCTCGACCGGGCTGACCTCGGGTCCGGCCGCGCGCAACTCCGCGCGCAGCCGGTCCAGCGTGGACGGTTCCCGGTGCAGGTGGAACAGCGCCCAGACCAGGGTGGTCGCGGTGGTCTCGTGCCCGGCCACCAGCAGGGTGCGCAGCTGCTCGCACAGCTCGGCGTCGGTGATCGCGGTGCCGTCGTCGTAGTTCGTGCTCAGCAACATGCCGAGGATGTCGGTGGCCAGCTCTCCGGTACCGGTGCGCCGGTACCCGATGTCGTCGAGGATCAGCCGGTCCAGCCGCGCGCGGGCCGCGACGAACCGATCCCACGGCGCCTGCCCGCACAGTCCGTGCCGCAGCAGCGGCACCAACATCAGCGGCCCGGAGAACGCGGTCAGGAATTCGGCGACCGCCGCGGTGTATTCGGCCCGTCGCTCGTGGCTGTCCACGCCGAACACCGCCTCCAGGATCACCCGCAGCGTGATCGCCCTGGCCGCCGCGCGCGAATCTATCCGGGCGCCCGGCCGCCACGCCTGACCGTTCGCGCCGGCCAGCTCCTGCGCCACCGAGTCCCGGATGATGTCCCCGTACATCCGGATCCGCGCGCCGTGGAAGGCCGGGGCGAGCAGCGCGCGATCGCGGCGATGCCGCTCGCCCGCGGCCAGGATCAGCGAGGCCGGGCCGACCAGCGGCTCGATCGGATTGGGCCGCGGCGGTTCGAGCGCGTCGATCGGCGCGCGGAACACCTCCCGCGCCCCCACGGCCGTGCCGGTGAACAGCGCCGAGCCGAAGCCGGGGAAGCGGACGAAGAACGGGTCGCCCTCGCGCGCCCGGCGCCAGCGGAAGTAGCGGTCGAAATCGATGCCCGCGGCCAGCGCGTGCAGCACGATCGGCCGCGGTGCGCGCGGTGCCGTGCCCACGCGCGGCTCGGCTGCGCCCACGTCCATATCTATGGATACGAACTCACCGGCCAGTAGGTTCGATGCGCTAGGAATCCGTCTCGTCGACGACCACCGCGGGCTTGGCCCGGCGCACGGTATTCCGCGCGGTCGCCGCCAGCCGGGCCAGCCTGGCGTCGCCGAGCGCGGTCACCGCGTTGCCGAGCCGATTGGTGACGAAGGCGATCGACATGCCGAGTTCCGGATCGGCGTAGGCGCCCGACCCGCCGACGCCGTAGTGGCCGAATGCCTTGCGCGGCTGCTGCTTGGACATCAGCACCGGGCGGTGATATCCGAGGGTGAACCGCAGCGGCAGCCCGAGCACGTAGTCGCGGCTCTCGGCGGGCTGCACCTGGTTGATCGTCTCGATCGTCTCCGGCCGCAGGAACCGCACGGTCTCGGCGCCGCCGGGGCGCGGCACGACAACCAGTCCGCCGTTGGCCAGCGCGCCATACATCCTGGCCAGCGCGCGCGCCGAGAAGACGCCGTTCCAGCCGGGCATCACCGCGTCGTGCACCCGCGGGTCGCGGACCAGCTCGTCGAAGCTCTCCGGCATGCCCGCCTCGGCCAGCCCGCGCATCGGGCGCACCCAGGACAGCACCGACGAGGCGGTGTTCCAGCGGATGCCCGGCGGGCTCAGGTGCGGGAAGATCTTGGCGATCCGATAGCGCTCCGATTCCGGCACCCGGAACCAGAACTCGTCCAGGCCGAGCGGTTCGGCGATCTCCCGGCGCACCACATCCGCGAACGGATCGCCGGTGACCCGCTGCACGATCTCGGCGACCAGCCAGCCGAAGGTGATCGCGTGATACCCCGAGGTGCGGATGCGGCGCGGGTCCGGCGGGCTGTCGGCCAGCGCCTCGATCACCGCGTCGTAGTCGAGGATGCCCTCGCGGCCGGGGACCAGGCCGCGCACCCGGTGCAGGCCGGCGCGATGGGCGAGCACGTCGCGCACGGTGATCTCGTCCTTGCCGTGCGCGGCGAATTCGGGCCAGTACCGGGCGACCGGTGCGTCGTAGTCGATCAGGCCGCGCTCGGCGAGCCGGTGCACCACGGTCGAGGCGACGCCCTTGCCGGTGGAGAAGGTCAGCGCGACGGTGTCGCCGTTCCAGCGCCGGTCCTTGCCCGCCCAGCCGCCCCAGATGTCCACCACGGGCTTGCCGTCGAGGTAGACGGCCAGGGCGCCGCCGCCGCGATTCGGCTGGGTGAACATGCCGAAGAATTGATCGGCCAGGCGGATGAACCGCGGGTCGACCAGCATCTCCTTGGGCGCGGCGAACTTGCCGCCGGCCGGGTCGGCGGCATCGAAGCCGCCCGTCGCCATTGCCGAAACCATGGGGTCACCTCCTGCCCACCGATCGCGGTGCGTTCCTCAGGGTAGCTGGTGGACCGGGGTCTGCCAGCGGCCGAAAGGCGTGCTCAGGCAGGTGTCACCGGTGCGTGAGTTCCAGGCGAACGCGCCGCCGCCCAGGCAGACCACGGACTGTTCGGCGGTCTGCGCGCTCGCGCGCGAGCCGTCGAGCGCGACCGAGATCGCGACGATCGGCACCCCCGGGCTCTGTGAAACCTCTTCGTTGTCAATGGAACTCAGAGCGATCGCGTCCTGCCCCACGCCGAGCGCGATCGGTATCCCGCCCGCGCCGTCGCTGGCGCCGACTCCGCCGCGCACGCCGATGCCGATCGCGGTGGCTCCCGCCGTGGCGTTCGCGTAGCCGACGCCGTCGATGCCGAACGATTTCGCCTGGCCGAGCAGGTCGGTCGCGGCCCGGCAGGCGGTGCGGCCGTCGATGATGGTGATGTCGGTGCCGTTTTCCGAGGTGCAGTGCACATCGGTAGCTGAGGCGACGCCGGGCAGTGCGAGAGAGGCAAGCACCGCGGCGGCCGAGCAGACGATCACGCTGATCAGCTTCACGGGCAACTCCTCTCCAACTCTGAAACCCCACTGTACTCAGATCGGTTGCTGGAACCTCGATTCCGCGGTCGAGTCGACGTGTGCGCGTTCGATGGTGTATGCATGGCGTGTATTTGCAAGCGCAGCTATATCTTGTTTACTTCGGATTCTTACGGGGGCGTGAGTTCGGAGCGTGACAGCTCGGGAGGACTGTTTCGTGTCTGGTCAACTGACCTGGGGTCGTGTCGCGTTTGCGTCATTCGTCGCGGCGCCCGCGCTCGCGCTGGTCGGCTGTAGTTCGACGGTGAGCGGTCACGCGCAACCCGCGGTGGACAACGGCACGATCAACGCCGTCTCGATCACCAGCACGCCGAAGCCGTCGTCGGGCCGGCCGACCACCACCAAGCCGACGCCGACCAGCAAGGGCGGCAACACCGACTTCCAGGCCAACGAGGGCGATTGCGTCACGCTCGGCGGCACCACCTCCAACGCCACCATCACCAAGGCGTCCTGCGGCAGCCGCGCGGCCAACTACAAGGTGATCGGCAAGGCGCCGAAGAGCACCCAGTGCGTCGGCGACGCCGACAACTACTACGCCGAGACGCTCAACGGCATCGAGCAGGGCGCGTACTGCCTGGACATCGACTGGGTCGTCGGCGGCTGCATGGACGTCGGCGGGGACGATCCCAAGCGGATCGACTGCACCGGGTCCTCGCCGGTCAAGGGCGTCAAGGTGGTCAAGCGGGTGGACGGTGCCGATGACGTGAACGTCTGCGGCAGCGGCACCGGATACGTCTACGAGCAGCGCCATTTCGTCGTCTGCGTCCAGGAGCTCTGACCACCCCGTTCCGACCGTCCTGAGCTGACACTTTCCGCCCAGCGATGAACTGCCGGGCAACCGGACAGCGGACGGCTAAGTTGAGCCGGTGAGCACCACTGATCTCCCCCGGCTGAAATCGGCCACCGGCCGCTGGATTCTGCTGGCCACCATCCTCGGTTCGTCGGTGGCCTCGCTCGACGCGACCGTGGTGAACATCGCGCTGCCGCGGATCGGCGAGTCCCTGGACACCGACGTCGCCGGGCTGCAGTGGACGTTGAACGGGTACACGCTGACCCTGGCCTCGTTCATCCTGCTCGGCGGCTCGCTCGGCGACCGCCTCGGCCGGCGCAAGGTGTTCGTCTGGGGCACCATCGGTTTCGCCCTGGCCTCGGTGCTGTGCGGTGCCGCGATGAACATCGAGATGCTGATCTTCGCCCGCATCCTGCAGGGCGTCGCCGGCGCCATGCTGACGCCGGGCAGTCTCGCGCTGATCTCCTCCTCCATCGATCGCCGCGATCAGGGCGCGGCGATCGGCCTGTGGTCCGGCTTCGGCGGGGTGGCCGGCGCGTTCGGGCCGTTCCTCGGCGGCTGGCTGATCGAGCTGGCCGGCTGGCGCTCCATCTTCTTCATCAATGTGCCGCTCACCCTGGTCGTGGTGCTCGTTGCGCTGAAACACGTGCCGGAGAGCCATGATCCGGATGCCAAGGCGCGGCTGGACGTGCCGGGTGCGGTGGTGGTCGCGCTTGCGCTCGGCGCGCTGACCTTCGGCCTGATCGAGACCATGCCGTTGCTGCTGGTCGCGGGCGTGCTGCTGCTCACCGCGTTCGTGGTGATCGAGCTGCGCAGCGACCATCCGCTGGTGCCGCCGGTGCTGTTCGCCTCCCGCGTGTTCACCGCGGCCAACCTGGTCACCCTGGCGGTCTACGCGGCGCTCGGCGGCGTCTTCTTCCTGCTCGTGCTGGAATTGCAGTTGGTGGCGGGCTATTCACCGCTGATGTCGGGAGTGGCGACGGTGCCGATCACCCTGATCATGCTGGTGCTCTCCGCGCCGGCCGGGCGCTGGGCGCAAATGCACGGACCGCGCATTCCGATGACGATCGGTCCGCTGCTCGCCGCCGGCGGATTGGTTCTGCTGTTGCGCATCGGGCCGGACACCGTCTATTTCACCGACGTACTGCCCGGCGTGCTCGTCTTCGGTTTCGGCCTCGCGGCACTGGTCGCCCCGCTGACCGGCGCGGTGCTCGGCGCGGTGCCGTCCAGCGAGGCGGGCATCGCGTCCGGGGTGAACAACGCCGTGGCGCGGACCGCGCAACTGCTCGCCGTCGCGGCGCTGCCCGGCCTGGCCGGAATCTCCGGTGCCCTCGGCGATCCCGTCGCGTTCAACAGCGGGTTCGGCAAGGCCGTGTGGATCTGCGTCGGCCTGCTGATCACCGGTTCGCTGCTCGCGGCCGCCCTGCTGCGCGCACCGCGCCGCCCGGCCAGTCCGGACAGCGTCGACTGCCTGCCGCAGTGCGGCGTCGCCGGTCCGGCGCTCACGCCGCCAACGCACGAGAAACTGACGCCATAACGAGAAATGAGCGGGCGCAACCGGTTCGATCGACCGGGCGCCCGCTCACTTCGCGTGTCTGGTGAGACGGCTAAATAGGCAGATAACCTGCGCCCACGCCGCCGCGCGCGTTGATGTCGTCCATGATCGTGCTCATGTTGGTGCCGACCTCGGGGCCGAAGCAGGCCATGGCGAGGTAGGCGTTCACCATGCCGACCAGGGTGGTGCCGATGACGACCGGCGCACCGGAATCGCCCTCCACGACGCACATCTGGCTCCAGGTCTCCATGTTCGACCCGAAGACGTCGCCCCAGCTGATGCCGCAGGTGTTGCCGGTGGTCCGGCCCTCCTTGCAGACGATGTTCGGGAACGCCGCCGGAGCGCCGAGCCCGGTGATCGTGACATTGCCGATCCGGTTCACCGGGATGATCTTGCCCGGCTCGAACTGAATGACGGCGTAGTCGAGATCGTGGTTGGAGTAGACGAACCGGCCGATCACGCCGGCACCGCGGTTGGCCTCAGCGAAAACCTCGGCACCGGGATCGCCGCAGTGGCCGGCGGTGAGGCCGACGAGCCTGCCCGCGTTGTCGTGGCCGACCGTGGTGACCGTGCATTCGAATTGGTTGTCGATGATGATGCCGGAACCGCCGCCCAGAACCGGCGGGCCGGGGTCGGCCTGAGCGGCCCCCGCGCCCGTCCCGAGTAGCGCCGCACCGAGGGCTACGGCGAAGGCGGCGGTGGCCACCTTGGCGAGTTTGCTGAACATGTCCCTCCAGACGTCGGAAGCCCGCACGATATCAATCTGTCGCACCCATCGTGTCAGTATTCGGGCCCGGGCGCGTCATCTCTTGCGGGGTGTCCACAACGGGCGAGCCTCGACCCCGTTTCAGACATAAGGACGAATTCGTCTCTTATTTGTCGTAATAGCGACAGGCTATCAAAATAGCCGTTGCCCGTTTCGAGTTTGTACTCGAACAGTAGTACAGCCCGTTCTGTTCGGTTCCGGAAACAAATGCGATTTTGAATGAACTCTATCCGAATAAATTAGTGTGATGATCGCGTCTGGGCGGCCGATTCATCGTGCTGACCTGTAACTTGTTCCAGAGAATCCACCCTCCGTTTTGGGCGCCGACCCAATGGTGGTGGCCGCCGCCATAGCGTTTAGGACACAGTGACCGTCGTCTATGACTGCAATCACAGGAGGGTGGTGTGTTCTGGCTTACTACGTAGTAAGGTGCGTCAAGCAAACAAGTCGTCGGGGCAGCCAACCGGCGTCGAGAGGGGTTAGCCAGTGCAGTCGACCAAGAGTCCTCCAACAGGATCACGGATGAGTGATGCGGTCGATTGGACCAAGGGTTACTGGGCCGACCATCCGAAGGCTTCGCTGGAGACCTTCGGTCGCCAGATCACCATGGGGATCGCCGCGGTCGCCGAGTTGTTCATCGCGATCTTCCGGCGCCGCTTCCCGTTCAACGAGTTCATCCGCCAGTGCGCGTTCATGGCCAGCGTCTCCGCCGCGCCCACGCTGCTGGTCGCCGTCCCGATCGGCGTCATCGTCTCCATCCAGGTCGGCTCGATCGCGGGTCAGGTCGGCGCCACCTCGTTCATCGGCGCGGCCAACGGCCTCGGCATCATCCAGCAGGGCGCTCCCCTCGTCACCTCGCTGATGATCGCCGGCGCGGTCGGCTCCGCGGTGTGCGCCGACCTCGGCTCGCGCACCATCCGGGAAGAGATCGACGCCATGAAGGTGATGGGCGTCGACCCGATGCGCAGGCTGGTCGCCCCCCGGCTCGGCGCGGCGATGCTGGTCAGTGTGCTGCTGTGCGGCTTCGTCGTTTTCGTCGGATTCCTGACCGGTTACATCTTCAACATTTTCGCGCAGAACGGTACGCCGGGTTCCTACATCGGCACGTTCTCGTCGTTCGCGGTAACTACCGATCTCTTTGTCGCACTGGTCAAATCGCTGATTTTCGGGTTGCTCGCCGCAATCATCGCCTGCGACAACGGATTGAACGCGCGCGGTGGTCCGGGCGGCGTGGCCAACGCGGTGAATTCCGCGGTGGTGAGTTCCGCCATCATGTTGTTCGGCGTGAATCTCGTCATCACCCAGGTGTACAACGCACTGTTCCCGTCACAGGTGGTCTGAGTGTCGTCGACTTATGTTCCCCCGCTGCTGCGGCCGTTCCAGCAGCTTCGCAAAACCGCGAACGCGCCGATCGATCTGCTCGCCCGGCTCGGCCACCAGGTCTTCTTCCTGCTGCGCTCGATCGGCTCGATTCCGTTGGCGCTCAAGCACTATCCCAAGGAAGTGTGGCGGCTGCTCTCCGACGTGAGTTGGGGCAACGGGAACCTGGTGGTCGGCGGCGGCACCATCGGCGTCGTGGTCATCCTCAGCGCGTTCGGCGGCATGACCGTCGGCATCCAGGGCTACAACTCGCTGAACCTGCTCGGGCTCAGCCCGATCACCGGCGCCATCTCCGCCTTCGCCACCACGCGTGAACTCGGCCCGCTGCTCGCCACGATCGCGTTCGCCGCGCAGGCCGGCTGCCGGTTCACCGCCCAACTGGGCGCCATGCGCATCTCCGAGGAGATCGACGCGCTGGAGTCCATCGCGATCCGGCCGCTGCCCTACCTGATCAGCACCCGGATGTTCGCGGCCATGGTCGCCATCATCCCGCTGTACTGCCTGGGCCTGGCCATGGCCTACATCTCCTGCTCGCTGACCGTGCAGCTGATCGGCGGCACCGCGAGCGGCACCTACCAGCACTACTTCTACCAATTCCTGGTCCCGACGGATGTGATCTACTCGCTGCTCAAGGCGATCCTGTTCGTCGCGATCACCACGTTCATCCAGTGCTACTACGGCTTCTTCGCCTCCGGCGGTCCGGAAGGCGTCGGCGTCGCGGCCGGCCGCGCGATCAAGGTGTGCATCATCGCGGTCGTTTTCGCGAACCTGTTCATGACATTGGCGATCTGGGGCATCAACCCCGGCATCAGGATCTCGGGGTAGCACCAGATGATCATCGATCCCAGTGGGCGCGGGCCCACGATGCGTCAGTTGATCGTGGCCGGTCTGGCCGGCCTGATCGTGCTCGCGCTCGTGCTCGGCTTCCTGACCCTGCGGTACAAGGGCTACTTCGTCGACAAGGTGAACGTCACCGCCAACCTGACCACCACCGGTGACGGACTCCCCGCGCAGGCCGACGTCAAGTTCCGCGGCGTGCTGGTCGGCGCGGTCAAGGAGGTCGAGGTCGCGGCCAAGGGCGAGCTGCAGAAGGTGCAGATCGAGGTGAAGCCGGAGTTCGCCAAGGGCGTGCCGGCCAACGTCACCGCCAGGGTGGTGCCGAGCAACCTGTTCGCCGTCACCTCGGTCGAGCTGGTCTTCAACGGCCCCGCGGACCAATACCTGCACGAGGGCTCGATCATCGAGGAAGACCGCAGCAAGGGCACGCTCGCGCTGCAGGACACGCTCACCACGGTGCGCAACATCCTCGACCGGATCGATCCGATGCAGTTCGGCCGGGTGCTCGGCACGTTGTCCCAGGCGCTCGACGGCAGCGGCCGGATGCCCGGCTCGACCGTCGAGCGGCTCGACCGCTGGTTGCAGTCGGTCGACGACGCGATCCCGAATCTCGGTGTGATGCTCGGTGATTTCTCCGCCTCGTTCCACGCGCTGAACGAGTCCTCGCCGGAACTGCTCGATGTGCTCGGCACCTCGGTGCAGACCGCGCGCACCATCGCCGACCGGCGCAGCGAGCTGGTCGCGCTGATCACCGGGACGGGCAGCACGGTCGACACGGTGAACGATCTGTTCGCCCGCAACGGCGACGTGGGCAAGCAGGTGACCGCGGGCACCAGCGACATGTTCGGCGCGGTCGCCGCGGACCCGAGCGCGATCACCCGGACGATCCTCAACCTCAGCGAGATGACCAGGAAGATGGACTCCACCTTCACCTGGGGCCCGCAGCAACAGCAGCGCTGGGACGCGGGCATCACGCTCACCCCGTACAAGCCGTACACGGTGGCCGACTGCCCGCGCTACGACGACCTGGCCGGACCCAGCTGTGCCACCGCTCCCGCGGTGAACGAGCTGCCGCCGCTGCCGGACAACCTGAAGCCGCGCGCGCTCGAGTCGGCGGCCGGCCTGCCGCCGGTGGTGCCGATGCCCGGCCTGCCGCTGATCCCCGGCGTCACCACGCCGGACTCGCGGCCCGCCGAGGCCCTCGTGCCCAGCGCGCCCCGCCCGTTCGCGGGCACTCCGCTCGAGGGGCTGTTCCCGATGCTGCCCGGCCTCGGACAACCGCAGGCCCCGGCGCCCGCTCCGGCTCCGGCGGCGCCTGCCGCCGCACCGGCGGGCACCCCCGCCGCGGGCGAGAT
Organism: Nocardia sp. NPDC056564; assembly: GCF_042793755.1. Taxonomy (NCBI): domain Bacteria; kingdom Bacillati; phylum Actinomycetota; class Actinomycetes; order Mycobacteriales; family Nocardiaceae; genus Nocardia; species Nocardia sp. NPDC056564. Next base: position 427,423 of record NZ_JBHTUR010000004.1, on the reverse strand, counting down.
CTCCTACCGGGGTGACGCGGCGATCGCGAAGCTGCTCGGCCGCCAGCCGACCACAGCCGAATATCTGCTGCTGAGCTCGATTTTGAAGGGCGGGACCATGCACGTGGCCGAAAACCGGGTCAGCCGATGAGTATTCGTAAACCGCTGATCGGGTTCGGTATCTTCGCGATCGTTTCGATCCTGGTGACCGTCGTCGTGTGGAACACCTTGGCGCGCATCGTGAACGGCGATACCAACACCTACTCGGCGACCTTCTCCGACGTGCTCGGCCTGCACGAGGGCGACGACGTGCGGATGGCGGGCGTGCGGGTCGGCAAGATCGAGAAGATCGAGCTGGACCGCGACGCCAAGTCGAAAAAGCAAGTGGCCAAGGTGACCTTCGTCGTGCAGCGGGACCAGACCCTGTTCGACGACACCAAAGCCCTTGTCCGCTACCAGAACCTGATCGGCCAGCGCTATGTCGCGCTGGCGCCGGGCAAGTCCTCCAGCCCGGCGCAGCTGAAGAACAACGCGTCGATCCCGCTGGACCGGACCGAGCCGTCGTTCGACGTCTCGGGCCTGCTCAACGGTTTTCAGCCGTTGTTCCAGGCGCTGCAGCCCGAACAGGTGAACCGCCTGTCCGAGACGTTCATCCAGGCATTGCAGGGTGACGGAGTCTCGTTGAGCGCGTTCATCGTTCAGGCCGCGCAATTGGCGACCGACTTCCAGCGCCGGGATGCGATCCTGTCCGATGTGATCTCCAACCTCTCCGGTGTGATGGCGGGGTTGGCCAGACGAGGTGATGAATTGGAGACCCTGGTGACCCAGACCCGGGCCTTGATCGGCGGGTTGTACGAACAGGGGCAGTCGCTGCAGACCTCGACGGTGCAGATCGCCAACGCCACCAGCTCGCTGGTGGACATGGTCGGTCAGATCCAGCCGAAGTTGCAGGCCGCCCAGAACTCCACCAGTGCCGCGCTGACCCTGCTGCTCGCCAACGGCGCCAAGCTGGATCAGGCCGCGATCGACCTGCCGAACATCATCTCGGCGGCGGGCAGGCACACCGAGGAGGGCGGTTACGCCAACGCCTACCTCTGCGGTTTGGACGTCTCGCTCTACGGCGTGCTGTTCCCCCGCGGCCTGTTCTCCCAGATCGGTGGCACTTCGCACTCGGCGGTGTGCCGCCCGTGATGACGAAACTGAAGGCGAGATTCGCCGCCAACCGCTACTTCTGGCTCGGCATCCTCGGCGGTGCGCTCATCGTGGTGCTGCTGCTCGCGTCCGGCCTGGTCAAGCTGATCGGCGTCGGTGAGCAGAGCGTCAAGGCCGAGTTCGTGCAGGCCGCCGGGATCAAGGTCGGCGACCGGGTCAACGTGGCCGGCGTGACCAGCGGCCGGGTGGACGGCGCCAAGCTCGAGGGCGACCACGTGCTGCTGACGCTGAGCATCGACAAGGGCGTCAAGCTCGGCCCGGACGCGCGCGCCTCGATCAAGATGGCCACGCTGCTCGGCGCCCGCTACGTCGACCTGGACCCCGGCGACGGCTCCGGCCTGAAGGGCGGCCGGATCCCGGTGTCCAACACCGCGGTTCCGTACAACCTGGCCGACGTGGTGCAGGAGGGCACGCCGAAGTTCGAGGCGCTCGACACCAAGAAGCTGTCCGAGTCGCTGAACCTGATCAACCAGCAGATGGGCGACTCCCCGCAGCTGATGGCGCAGGCGCTGGACAGCGTCGGCGCGCTGGCCAAGGTGATGGACACCCGCAAGGCCGAGGTGGACAGCCTGCTCAAGGATCTGAACCGGGTCACCCAGATCCTCGGCGACAACCGCAACAGCGTGCTGCTGGTGATCACCCAGGGCGAGGCCATCGCCAACCGGGTGATGGAACGCCAGGGCCTGCTGCGCCAGCTGCTCGACAACGTCGCGTCGCTGACCAGGCAGCTCCAAGAGATCGGCGCGCAGAACGACAACCAGCTCGGCCCGACCATCGAGCAGCTCAACACCATGTCCGAGGGCTTGCAGAAGAACAAGGACAACCTCGATCGGTTGCTGTCGCTGATGCCGCCGACCGTGCGCTACCTGGCCAACTCCTGGGGTGGCAACGGACCGTACGGCAGCGTCGGACTGCCGTGGATCTTCCCGGACAACTGGCTGTGCTTCGCCCAAGTCATAGAGGGGTGCCAGGGATGACCTTCCCGAAGGCCGTCAAGGTACGGGCCATCGCCAAGATGATCGTGGTCAGCGCCGCGGCACTGGCCGTCGGCAGCTGCTCGCTGGTGCCGAGTTCGGTGAACAACGCGCTCGGCCAGACGATGCAGATCACCGCCGACTTCGAGAACATCGCCGGCATCTACGAGGGCAACCCGATCACGGTGCTCGGGCTCGACGTGGGCAAGGTCGACAAGATCGTGCCGAAGAGCACCTACATCGAGGTGCACATGTCGATCAACAACGACGTGAAGATCCCCAAAGACGCGATGGCCGCGATCATCTCGCCGTCCATCGTGACCGACCGGCACGTCGAACTCACCCCCGTCTACACCAGGGGCGACACCATGGCCGACGGCGCGCACCTGCCGCTGGCCAAGACCAAGACGCCGGTCGAACTCGACACGATGATCAAGACCATCGACCAGTTCGCCGCCGCGCTCAAGCCGGAACCGGGCAGCGAGGGCATCGGCCCGCTGTCCGGCCGGGTGCTGTACCCGATGGTGAACGGCAACGGCGAGAAGATGCGCGACACGCTCAACGCGCTCTCCGGCGCGCTGAAGGTCGGCGTGGACAACAAGGACGCGGTCTCCAACATCATCGTCAAGCTCAACGAGCTGACCACGATGCTGGCCGACAACGACCAGTCGGTGCGTGACTTCAGCAACCGGATGACCCAGATGACCGGCTTGCTCGCCGATCAGGCGCCCGGCCTGGAGGCGACGCTGAACCAGATCAACGACTTCCTGAACAACACCAGCACCACCCTCGCCCAGCATCAGGATCAGCTGGCGAGCAGCCTGGCCGGGTTGACCAACGTCACCCAGCAGTTGCGCGACAACGCGTACGGCATCACCGAAATCGTCGACGTCGCACCGATGGTCTTCCAGAACGTCGACCGGATCATGAACCGCGAGCACGGCTACGTCCGGCTGAGCGCGCTCATCGGCACCGCGCTCAGCGGTGAGCTGGTGAGCCTGTTCTGCGAGCGGATCCAGATGAAGGCAGACGGCTGCCGAACCGGAAAAATGCAGGACTTCGGGCCCGACTACGGTCTGACCGCGGCGCTGCTCGGACTGACGAAATGACGTACCGAATGACGATCAAGGCACGCCGCGCGCTGATCGCCGTCGCGGCGGTGGCCGGTGTCGGCATCACCTCGGGCTGCGGACTCACGGTGGAGAAGCTGCCGCTGCCCAAGCCCGGCGTTTCCGGCGAAACCTACACGATCCACGCGGTTTTCGAGAACGCGCTGAACCTGCCGGATCAGGCCAAGGTGAAGATCGGCGGCTCGGATGTCGGGGTGGTCTCCAACATCAAGACCAAGAACTTCCAGGCGGTCGTCGACCTGACCATCAGCAAGGACATCGAGCTGCCCGCGGCAAGCACCGCCGAGCTGCGCCAGGCCACCCCGCTCGGTGACGTGTTCGTCGCCGTGTCCAAGCCGAAGACCGAGCCGGGCGCGGCCATGCTGCACAACGGCGACACCCTCGGCCTGGACAAGACCTCGGCCGGCGCGACCGTCGAGCAGCTGCTGATCTCGATCTCCATGCTGTTCAACGGCGGTGGCGTCGCCGCGCTCAGCAAGCTGACCTCGGAGCTGGACTCCATCGTCGGCGGCCGCGGCGGCCAGCTGTCCCACCTGATCACCGAGATGACCGGCGTGGTCGGCAGTTTGAACGACAACAGCGCGAAGGTCGACGGCGTGCTGAACGAGTTCAGCACGCTGGCCAACACCATCGAGGCCCGCCGCGGCGAGCTCGGCCAGGTGGCCGACACGCTGCCGCAGATGATCGGCGCGATCGCCGAGAACAACCGGGCCATCGGCGATCTGCTGACCAAGGTGTCCACCACCAGCGCCGCGCTCGGCGACTACGCCGACACCTCCGGCCAGCAGCTGGGCAGCCTGCTCGACAACACCCACCAGCTGATGGACGCGCTGGCCAACACCGGCGACAACCTCGGCATCCTGCTCGACCGGCTGAAGGTGATCCGGCCCAAGGTCGATGCCACCTTCCGCGGCAAGAGCTTCGCGGTCTACGCCACCGCGACCAACCTCGACCTCAGCGCGCTGACCGATCCGCAACACGGCGGGTTGCAGGACCTGCGCGACATCCAGGACCTCGCGGGCAGCCTGATCCAGGTCCTGCAGATCGTGCAGGGTCGAGTGCAGGGGGGTCACCGATGATGGCGAAACTGAGGCAGCACAAGCTGGTGCTGTCGAGTATCGGCCTGGTGCTGGTGTTCCTGATCGGTGCGACCTACCTGATGATCAGCATCATGCGGGTCAATCCGCTGAAGTCCAGTTACACCGTCACGGTGAACCTGGACCGCTCGGGCGGCCTGCAGCCGGGCAACGACGTGACGCTGCGCGGCTACCGGGTCGGCAAGGTGACCTCGATCAAGCTGACCGACCGCGGCCAGGCGATCGCCGCGGCGGCGGAGATCGAGAGCAAGTACAAGATCCCGGTCGACACCGCGATCTCGGTGCAGGCGCTCTCCGGCGCGGGCGAGCAGTACATCGACTTCCGCCCGGCCAGCGAGCAGGCCCCGTTCCTCGGTGACGGCGCGGTGATCAAGTACGACGCGGCGAGGATCAAGACCCCGACCCCGATCTGGTCGGTGCTGGACAACTCCAGCGCGCTCATCGCGCAGGTCGATCCGGACAAGTTCGGCGTCATCCTGCGCGAACTGGACACCGCGCTCAGCGGCGGCCCGGATCAGTTGCGCGGCCTGGTGAACGGCATCAGCCTGGCCATGGCCGGCTTCGACAATCTGCTGCCGCAGACCACGAACCTGATCGCCAACCTGCGCACCATCGCCAACACCACGTCCAACGCCCAGCCCGATCTCGGCACCCTGACCCGCAACTCCGGCGCGTTGTTCACCCAGTTCAACAACGCCAACGCCGAGCTGCAGGGCATCCTGGAAAAGGCGCCGGGGCAGCTGAGCAGCCTCGGCGCGGTGCTGGACAAGACCAGCGATCCGATCACCAGCCTGGCCACCAACTTCGCGGCGATGACCAAGGCCGCACAGCTGCGCCTGCCCGCGTTGCGCGCGCTGTTCCCCTCGCTCGCGCTCGGCGCGGACGCGCTGGGTGTGCCCGCGCACGATGGTGAGTTCCACGCGATCATCGACATCTGGCCCCGGCCGTACTGCACGTACAACGTGACGCAGCTACGCAACGAAGTCGTCCAGGACGGCACGATTCGCAAGTGGAACTACTGCGAGAATCCGCCGCCTGGCTCGGAAATCCGGGGTGCGGCCAACGCGCCGCGACCCGATGTGCCGAACAACGGCGCGCACATGCCGCCGGGTGTGGATCCGAACGAGCGGACCCTGCCCCCGGTGCGGTGAGTTGTACCCGGTCCCGCGGCGAAACCGTGGCTCCGGGCATACTCGCCGAGAGAACGCGTACGGTTCGCCCGAGATGCGGGCCCGTCAGTCGATCGGTGCGCCCGCGCGCCGGGAAAGTGCAGGTTTGTATCGATGTCCACCGACGACGCCGAGACCAGCAAAGACGCCGAGACCGCTGAGGACACCACGGTGCCAGAGGGCGGCACGGCGGAGGACGCCGCGACGGCGAAAACAGAACTGCCGAAGGCAGATTCCGAGCCGTCCACGGCCGACAAGGTAGCGACCGAGAAGGTCGGCAAGCCGGCGCCGAAGACCGATCCGGCCAAGGCCGCGGGCAGTTCCGCCGCCGCCTCGGGGCGGTCCACCTCGGTGCCGATCATCGCCGCGTTCGTGGCCGGGGTGCTCGCGGTGGCCGCGATCACCGCCGTGGTGGTGTTCTTCCTGCAAGGTAAGGACCGCGGCGAAAAGCTCGACGCGATCCGGGATTCGACGGCGGCCGGCTGCAGTTTCGGCAAGGACGTCTCGATCTACGACTACACCAAGAACCTCGACGACTACTTCACCAAGGTGAAGTCCGGTGCGAGCGGCGAATTCCTCAAGGAGTTCGACGACGCGACCAAGGCGCTCAAGGACGCCATGGTGCAGGCGCAGGTGAAGTCCTGGGTCGACGACGTGCAGTGTGGTTACCAGTCCGGGGACAAGACCGAAGCCAAGGTGCTGGTCACGCTCACCCAGTACCGGACCAACTTCACCCAGACGACGCCCGAGCGGCAGTTCGTCGTGGTGATCGCGCAGCTGACCAAGTCCGGCGACAAGTGGCTGGTCGAGAAGCTCGATTCGCCGATGCTCAAGGGTGCGGGCACCGGATTGCCCGGTGCGCCGGGCGCTCCCGGTCCCGGTGCCCCCACGCCGGGCGGGCCCGCTCCGGCGACGCCCGCGCCTGCCCCGCAGCCGGGTAACTAGCCGAACGAAGTGCCTCCGGCGGTGGGCCGAGCCACCACCGCCGGAGGTCATTCAGGCAGTCGGTCTTGCTCCGGATGGATCAGAACAGCGTTAATGCCTGCGGCGCCGACGGCGCGGCCGCCTTCCCCGCGGCCTGGTCGATCGGCGCTTCCGGCGCCGCCGGCGTTTCCTCCACAGTCACCGCGGGAATCTCCGCGGTGTTCGCCTCGGCGACGGCCGCTGTCGCGGCAGCCTTCCGAGCCGCCTCACCGGCAAGCGCATCGGCCTGCTCGTTGAAGTAGTTGCCGACATGTCCACGGACCCAACGGAACCGGACGGGGCCGGGCCTGCTGGCGATCGACTTGTCGATCTGCCGGATGAGTTCGACGTTCTTCACGGCGCCCCCGGTCGAGGTGCGCCAGCCGTTGAGCCGCCAGCTGGAGATCCACTCCGACGCGCACTTGATCGCGTAGAGCGAATCGCTTTCGATCAGCAGGGGTTCCGAGCCGGGATGACCGAGAATCGCCTCCAGTACCGCACGTAGCTCCGCCACCTGATTGGTGCCGGACGCCGCTCCGCCGCTCAGCGAGGAGCCCTGATGATTGACCCAAGCCCAGCCGATGGCGCCGCCGGGGTTGCGGAGGCAGGATCCGTCGGTGCTCACGATGATCATGGCTGGCACCCTACGCAATCCGACCGACAAGATCGGTACCGTGGAATTCTTCTATCTCCCTTCGCAATTGGGACTCGGTGCGGCGGAGCGCCGATTTCACGGCGGAATCCACCAAACCGACGCAGAGCCGCCCGGCCAAGCCGCGCGGGGGGCTGTACTCCGCCTCGGACGTCAGCACCGACCGCCCGTATCCGAGCGGATCGAAGCGCAGCGTCAGGGTCCCGGACAAACGCCCACGCAGCGTATACCCGATCACCACGTTGCGCCGATATTCGGTGACCTCGCATGTCATCGTCGGCCGCCAGACCACCAGCCGGGCGGTGGTCGTGAAGGTCGCGCCGAGGCCGGAGTCCAGTTCGCCGGTCGGCTCGAAGTCGGCGACCGCGAACATCCAGTCCGGCACGAACAGATGGTTGTCCGTGTAGGTGAAGGCCACCTCGACCGGTGCCCCGACGTCACTCGCGTACTTGATGTGGCCCATCAGGCCCTCCCTGTTCCACGACTGGCGTTAAAAGTACTACAGCTCTCCTCTTTATTGGAGGGGTTGCGCGGTATTTGGTGTGCGGGTTTTCCACATCGCTACCGGGCGGTTGCTTGGTTGCTCAGGGCCGGTCAGCGACCTATTAAGACCAATCGGTCTGGTTCAACGGCTCAGAGTTGATCGACGATGTGCTCCGCGATCGGCATGGCGGAGGTGGCCGCCGGCGACGGGGCGTTGAGCACGTGCACCGAGCGCGGCGTGCGTTCGATCAGGAAATCGTGCACCAGGGTGCCGTCGCGCAGCACCGCCTGCGCGCGGATGCCCGCCTCCCGTGGCCGGAGGTCGGCCAGGGTCAGCTCGGGACAGTACCGCCGGCACTCGGCCAGGTATCCGCGCTTGAACCACGAATTGCGCAGTTCCCGCAGCCCGGTCCGCACGTTGGCCGCGGCCACCCGGTGCACGCCGGGGAAACCGAGGATCGCCCGCGCGTCCTTCGCGTCGAAACTGCCCTTGGGATAACCCTCCCTGGCCAGTCCGAGCACCGCGTTCGGCCCGACGGTGAGCGTGCCGTCGATGGTCGGGCTCAGGTGCACGCCGAGGAACGGCAGCGTGGGATCGGGGATCGGGTAGATCAGCGTGCGCACCAGCCCGGCTCGTTCCGGCGGCAGCTGGTAATACTCGCCGCGGAACGGGACGATTTGGAAGTCGTTGCGCAGCCCGGCCATTCGGGCCAGCCGATCGGCCTGCAGGCCCGCGCACACCACCAGTGTGCGGGCCGTCCACGAGCCGGCCGGTCCGGTCGCGGTGACCGTGGCGTCGGTCTCGGCGAGTGCGGTGATCTCCGCGCCGAAGACCAGGTCCCCACCCGCCGAACGCACCTCGTCGGCCAGCGCGGCGGTGATCGCGGGGTAGTCGACGATGCCGGTGTCCGGCACGAACAACGCGCCGACGCCGGTGACCCGCGGTTCGCGCCGGCGCAGTTCGGCGGCGTCGAGCAACTCGACCGCGACGCCGTTGCGCACCGAACGCTCGTGCAACGCCAGCATCCTGCTTCGCTCGGCCGCATCGGTGGCGACCAGCAGCTTGCCGCACACCGCATAGGGAATCCCGTGCGCCGCAGCGAATTCCTTGGTCCAGCTCGCGCCGCGGCGGCACAGCCGCGCCTTCAGGCTGTCCGGCGGATAGTAGATGCCCGAGTGGATGACGCCGCTGTTGTGCCCGGTCTGATGGGTGGCCAGCGCGTTCGCCTTTTCCAGCAGCACGAGGGTCGCGCCGGGGTGGCGGTGCAGGATCCGATGGGCCGTCGCCACGCCGACGATGCCACCGCCGATCACGCAGAAGTCGTACGTACTGTTCGGCATAGGAGCACAGTAGGCCGAGATCTACACCGCCACGGCGGGTTCCGGGCCGCGGTGCGGGGCCGCCGGGTCGGTCACGGTCGGCGCGGGCGCGGTGGCCGACACGCTTGTGTCCGGCGCGGGTTTCGGGTTCGGCGCCGGGTGCCGGTCGAGTCGCAGGGCGTGCTCGCCGAGCGACGGATCGGTCAGCATCAGCACCACTTCCCCGGTGCGCGTGTCGAATTCGGTGCGCAACTGGGTGAGGTCGGCGCGCTCGTCCGGCGCGCCGGACGGCTGATGACCGGTCAGCACGGTCAAGGCGTTGGTGCCGACGGTGAGCGCGATCGTGTCGGTGCGCACGGTGCCCACCTGCGCGTCGAGGTAGGCGTCACCGAGACGCAGCTTCCCGCCGACGCTGCCCTGGTGCGACACCACGGTCGAATCAGCGTGCGGAACAACCGCTTTCGGGACCGGAGCAACCGGCTCCCACGGAGTCCGGGCGAACACCACGGGCAGTTCGAAGCTGCCGCCGGTCAGTCGCGTGTCCGTCCAGCCGCGCTCGCTCGTCGATTCCGGCACCGACCGCGCGGGCGGCGCCGCGGCCTCGGCCGGCCGGTTGAGTTCGGCCATCTGACGCACGACGTAGGCGCCCGCGACCACGGTGAGGCTGAGGCTGGTGGCAGCCGCGAGGACGATCGCGGCATGCTTGGCGATCTGGACGTGCTTGCTTCTGCTCACGATGCGTTCCTTCCTGTGCCCCTGCTCCCCTGGCAGCGCGGCCCGCATCGTCGAAAGCCGTACAGTTGTCCAGGTTACGGCGTGGTCCAAGTGGGCATTGCGTCGGGGAGATCAGAATCACAGTCCCGCGCGGGTCCGGCCGACGAACGCCTGCCGAATCCGTGGGGTCGTTTATGTTTCCAGCACCTCATGGGCGGGTAAACATTCCTCTAGCTGGCGAGCGTCATCCTCGACTGCCACATCGAGACACCCGGCCAACGGCGTCCGGCCGACACGAACGGCGCACCCAAGTGTGGCGCTCGCCCGCTCCCGAATCTTTGGATCGGGTCGGGTGGGCGACGGCCGGATGTACGCATCCGGCCGTCGCTGCTTTTTCAGGCGAACTGACCCGCTGTGCGCCCGGATCCCGTCGGTCCCGCGAAAGCCTGTGCCAGGGTGAGCCATTGCGCCGCGTCCGGGCCGGTCGCCTCGATCGCGAGGTCGTCCGGGTGGCGGCGCTGGGTCACCAGCAGGCAGAAATCGACGGCGGGTCCGGTCACCCGCTGTGCGGCGTCCGCGGGACCCCAGGACCAGATCGTGCCGTCGGGTGCGGTGAGTTCTACCCGGAATTCTTCGGCCGGCGGGGGCAATTCGTGCACGGTGTAGGCGAAGTTCCTGGTGCGGACGCCGATGTGGGCCACGGTGCGCAGCCGGGCGGTGGGGGTGCGGGTGACGCCGAGCGTGTCGGCCACGTCCTGGCCGTGCGCCCAGGTCTCCATGATCCGGGCAGTGATCATCGAGGCCGCGCTCATCGGCGGCCCGAACCAGGGCAGCTTGGCGCCCGCGGGCACCGCGCGCAGCGCGTCGGCGAGGGACTTGCGACCCCGGTGCCACCGGTCGAGCAGCTCGGCGGGCGGCGCGGTCGCGGCCTCCTCGGCGGCGTCGTCGACGAAGGTGAAGGCCCTGGGTCCGGCGTCGGTGACCAGCTGCTGGAAGCCCGCGGCATCGGTGGCCGCCACCGTCGCGATCTCGTCGGTCCAGGCCAGGTGGCCGATCTGATGGGCGATGGTCCAGCCGGCCGCGGGGGTCGGCAGCGACCAGTCCGCGGCGGCGAGCGGGGTGACGATGCGTTCCAGATCCGCGCACTCCTCGGCGAAGTCGTCGAGCAGCGCTTCGAGGTCAGCCATGGGTCCCCTGCCGATCAGTCGAACGCACACCACCGCGTGTGCCGTCGCGGTTCAGCATCGCAGCGGCCGGAGAAAAATGCAAGCACGCGTGCTTGTATTTGCGCCCACCCGTTCGGCGGGGCGTTCACCAGCCGAAAATAACCAGGTGCGAGGCGCCGACCGCCAGCCCGAGCACCGCGCCGTGCAGGTAGAGCAGCCACGCGTCCTGCTCGACCGAGGCATAGAACATCTCCATGAACTCCCCCGGCGTCAGCTGCCGCAGCTTGCGCGCCGCGAACACATCGATCGTCTTGGCCTGCTCCAGGATGAATTCCTCGTCCTCGGCCAGACTCGGCGCGAGACCAACAGCGGCCCCGGCCGCGCCGGCCTTGAGGTTGTCGAACTGGCGACGGCCCAGCGCCGCGCGCACGAACGAGGTGGTCGGGCCGAGCTGGCGGTGGATCTCGTCGGAAACCAGCCGTTCCAGCAGCTGCCGGGTCTTGTCCCCGTTGGGCCCGTCCAGCAGTTCCCTGGACAGGTTCGGCAGCGTGAGCACCTGGTAGGCCAGGATGTTCGCGAGATCGGTGGCCGCCTGCGGCTGCCGTTTGGCCAGCAGCGCCTGCTTCCACAGGTACTTGTACCTCGGCTGCGGGTCGCCGGGCTCGAACACCATCTTCACCGCGATCACATTCACGATCACGCCGATCGCCGCCGAGGCGAGCAGCACGATCACCCAGCCCGGCACCCAGCCGAACACCGGAATGTGCTGGTGCACATGCATATACAGCGCGAGCAGCAGCCCGAACGGCGCGCCGAGCAGGCCGATCCGGACCATGAAGCGCAGCTCCGGTGCGGCGATGGTGGTGGTCAGATCCTTGAGAATCCCCGGATTGTCCTGCAGGTACCGGATGACGAAGCTCTTGATATCGATGAGCTGATCGACATTGTCGCCGAGCGACTCGAACGCCCGCCGGGACAGGGCCGGCAGCTCCCGGTCCACCCGCTGGTAGATGATCTGCTTGGCCGCCCTCGGCACCGTGCGCCACAGGTCCGGGTTCTCCCGGTTCATCAGCTCGTCCACCAGCGGCTGCACCTGTTTGCGCGCCAGCACCGCGACGTAGTCCGCGATCCCGTCCAGGTCGAGCTCGTGGATGAAGTCGCGTGGACTGCCGATCCGCATCAGCGCCTTGTCTACGCAGATGCTGGCCATCTTCTCCGCCCGCGCCGGAATGAACCCCTGGAACCCCAGCTGCTGTCCGTCCCCGGAAAACGTCGGCAGCACCTGCACCCGGCGCGGGAAGTACGGGTACAGCAGATACAGCCCCGGGATCCGGAATCCGCGAAATCGCTCCGGCCAGAACAACATCAGCACGCCGGTCCAGTTGGTCAGCCAGCCCGCCAGCGCGCTGAAGATCGGAAACGTCACCAGATCCACCACGAATTTGGACTGACCGGTGAGACCTTCCCAATCGATGAACACGCCGCCGGCGAGCGAACTCATCGATGGATCTCCCTAGGCTGAACCGGCGGAACCGCCGGTATGAGGTATCAAGGCCCCCACATTGTCATTGCGCCGGAGCGAGTGTCAACGCGGCGCGGTACCGGACCGCCGGCGTCGCCGCAGGCAGGCCCTCACGCCGGAATACGAATGCCCGATCCCGCTCCGGTTGCCTGAACCCAGTCGAGCAGAACGCGTTGCCGCCGGATCTGCCCGCGGCGGTGCTGCCGACCGCTCATCCGGTCGGCCTGCCGGGCCCGGCGCCGGCTGCGCCGCGAGATCAGCGTGCTCAGCTCGCCGGCCGGCGCGATCCCACGCGCGACCGCCCAGTCGACGACCGCGCGGAACCATTGCCGTTCGGTCCGCACCACCCAGGTGTAGACGACGGCGAAGATCAGGACGTACAGCACCGTCCTGGCGATGATCGACCCGACCGGGATGTCCGCCGGGCTCGGCGCATCCCAGCCGAAATGCAGTGCGGCGCCGAGTAAATAGAACATCACGAAGACCTGCGCGCGCCGCCCGGCCGGCCAATCCGTGCGCGCCACCGCCAGCACGATGCCGATGCCGGCGAGGGCGGTGAGCATCCAGTGCGAGGTGAGGCCGGTGAGCAGCCGCACGAGGCCGACGACGATCGCGGTCGCCGGATCGTCCTGTGCGGACAGCAATCCGGCGTTCGCCGAGTAGGTGATGTTCTCGACGACCTGGAAGCCGAGCCCGGTGCAACCGCCGAGCAGCAGCCCGTGGACCGGCCGGTTCAGCATCGGACGCGCGAGCCACGCGACCGCGAACACGCCGACCCCCTTGACCGCCTCCTCGACGATCGCCGCGGAAATCGGTGCCTGCCAATCGATCGCGAACGCGTCACCGGCCAGATTCTGGATGATGCGCATGTTGTGGTCGTTGGCGAACATCGCGATCCCCGGCCCGGCCAGCGCACCCCAGAGAAAACCCATCACCAGCGGCGTCCGGATCCGCCGACGCGCGCGCAGCCGATCCAAATGCAGTACCAGCCAACCGAATACGAGCAGCGTCGCGAGGGTGAACGGTAGTCCGACCAGAATGTCGCGCCAGGTCAGCGCGGCGACCGGGGCCAGCTGGAGGATCAGTCCGGCCAGCCCGAGAACCGCGATCAGGCAGTAGGTCCAGAACAGCGCCGACCTCGGCTGAAACCATCTCATCGGCGCACCGCCAGCGTCTCCAGCACCGGCGTCAGCTCGGGGAACGTGGCGTCGTCACCGATCAGCGCCAGCGTGACCGCCAGTTTCTCGTTGCCCACGATCGCGCACACCCCCGCGCGATCCGTGCCACGGCAGGTCCGCCCGCTGAACCCGTTCGGCGTCCGGATCTCCCCGTCGAACTCCGCGTCGAACCCCTGCGCACCGAGCACCTTCAGCCGCCACGCTGCCGCATCGTCGAAGTCGGTGACCCCGCCGATCACACTGACCGCAAGCCGCGACCCATCCGGCGCGACCAGCACCGCCGTCGTCTGATCCCCCGTAGGCCTGCGCTGCCAGCCATCGACCCCACCGAAACTCACCGTGTCGGGCTCCTCCCCCGGCGCGGTCACCTCGACCCGCGTGCCCGGCGCTACCGCCACCTCCCGGGTCGGCACCAGCGCGACCAGCACCGCCGGGACCACGACCAACGCCGCGATCACCCCGAGCACCAGCCCGGCCGCTTTCCAGTCGTGCCCGGTGCGGGACGGCCGACTCATACCGATTCTCCCCTCGGCGATCTACCTGCGAACTACCGAGAAACCACCACCGACCAGCGGCGCAGCCACCCCAACGATATGCCGACCATCCTCGTTTACCTCGGAACACGCCCATCGCCCGTCCCGGTAGCCCGCCCGCTACCTACCTCCAGCCGCGGCCACCATGCCGAAGCCGGGTCGCAATTCTTCGCCCACAGCGAACGTGGGGCGGTAGCCGGAACAAACAGAGATGGGGTGGGGTTGAGTTGGTATCGCTCAACTTTTGGAAGGGTCGAACACGTGACTACACCACAGAACCTGCCGGTGCTGTTCCTGACCGATCCGATCGTGCTGCCGGGCATGGTCGTGCCCATCGAACTGGACGAATCGGCGCAGGCTGCCATCGACGCCGCGCGCGCGGCCAAGACCGACGCGGTGCTGCTGGCGCCGCGGCTGACCGAGGGCTACGCCTCCTACGGCGTGGTCGCCACCATCGAACAGGTCGGCCGGATGCGCGGCGGCGCCCCGGCGGCGGTGCTGAAGGCCGAGCGGCGCGCCAAGATCGGGCACGGGGTGACCGGGCCGGGAGCCGCGCTGTGGGTCGAGGCCGAGCCGGTCGAGATCCCGACGCCGGACGGCCGGACGAAGGAACTGGCCGCCGAATACAAGAAGCTGGTCGTGTCGGCGTTGCAGCGCCGCGAGGCCTGGCAGATCATCGACGCGGTCAATCAGCTGACCGACCCGTCGGCCATCGCCGACACCGCGGGCTACGCGCCCTACCTGACCGACGAGCAGAAGCGCGAACTGCTGGAGACCCCCGACGTCGTCCAGCGGCTGAACCGGCTGATCGAGTGGACCAAGGACCACATCGCCGAGGCCGAGGTCACCGAGAAGATCAGTGACGACGTCCGCGAGGGCCTGGAGAAGAGCCAGCGCGAGTTCCTGCTGCGCCAGCAGCTCAACGCCATCCGCAAGGAGCTCGGCGAGGACGAGCCGGACGGCGCGGACGACTACCGCACCCGGGTCGAACAGGCCGACCTGCCCGACAACGTGCGCGCCGAGGCGCTGCGCGAGGTCGGCAGGCTGGAGCGGGCCAGCGATCAGAGCCCGGAAACCGGGTGGATCCGCACCTGGCTGGACACCGTGCTCGAGCTGCCCTGGACGGTGAAAACCGAGGACAGCACCGACGTCTCGGCCGCCCGCGCGGTGCTGGACGCCGACCACCACGGCCTGGACGAGGTCAAGGACCGGATGGTCGAGTATCTGGCGGTGCGTTCCCGGCGGGCCTCGCGTGGGCTCGAGGTCGTCGGCGGCCGCGGTTCCGGCGCGGTGCTCGCGCTGGTCGGTCCGCCCGGTGTCGGCAAGACCTCGCTGGGTGAATCCGTGGCCCGTGCCATGGGCCGCAAGTTCGTCCGGGTCGCCCTCGGCGGCGTGCGCGACGAGGCGGAGATCCGCGGGCATCGGCGCACCTACGTGGGTGCGCTGCCCGGCCGCATCGTCCGCGCGATCAAGGAGGCGGGTTCGCTGAATCCCGTTGTCCTGCTGGACGAGATCGACAAGGTCGGCTCGGACTTCCGCGGTGACCCTGCGGCCGCGCTGCTCGAGGTGCTGGATCCGGCGCAGAACCACACGTTCCGCGATCATTACCTGGATCTGGACCTCGACCTGTCCGACGTGCTGTTCATCGCGACCGCCAATGTCATGGACACCATCCCCGGCCCGCTGCTGGACCGGATGGAGCTGATCACCGTCGACGGCTACACCGAGGACGACAAGGTCGGCATCGCCCGCGACTTCCTGGTGCCCCGGCAGCTGGAGCGCAACGCGCTGACCGCCGACGAGGTGACCATCACCGACGCGGCCCTGCGCGAGATCGCCGCCAACTACACCAGGGAAGCCGGCGTGCGGCAGATGGAGCGCCTGATCGCGAAGGCGTTACGCAAGGCCGCGACTCGCCTATCCGAGACCGGAACCGGCTCGGCGGCAACCGATCTCGGCTACGACGCCGAGCTGGGTTACGACGCGCTGGCGAAATCCGAAGCCGGTGAACAGCAGTCGCTGATCATCGACCTCGGTGAGCTGAAGGACTACCTGGGGCGTCCCCGCTTCACCCCCGACTCGGTGGAACGCACCGCGGTCCCCGGTGTGGCGACCGGACTGGCGGTCACCGGCCTCGGCGGCGACGTCCTCTACATCGAGGCGAACGTCGCGGAGGGCGAGCGCTCGCTGACCCTGACCGGTCAGCTCGGCGACGTGATGAAGGAGTCCGCGCAGATCGCGCTGACCTACGTGCGCTCGCACCTGGAGGAGATCGGCATCGAACCGTCGGTGCTGGATCGCAACATCCACGTGCACTTCCCGGCGGGCGCGGTCCCGAAGGACGGACCGTCGGCGGGCGTCACCATGGTCACCGCGCTGGTGTCGCTGGCCCTGGGCAGGCAGGTGCGCGCGGACGTGGGCATGACCGGCGAGGTCACGCTGAACGGACGGGTGCTGCCGATCGGCGGCGTCAAGCAGAAGCTGCTCGCCGCCCAGCGGGCCGGCCTGAAGACGGTGTTCATCCCGGCCCGCAACGAGCCGGACCTGGACGACGTCCCCGCCGAAGTGCTTGCCGCACTGGATGTCCGCCCCGTCGGTGACGTGGCCGACATTCTGGCCTACGCCATCGAGCCGGTCGCGGAACCGGCCCTGGACGGACGGACCTTCGCGGCCACCGCCTGACCCGGGCGAACGGGCCGGGCACCGCAGGGTGCCCGGCCCGTTGTCGTGTAATCGGCACGCAAGGGCGGTGCAAGCGGCCGGGCACACCATCGGTGCATGACTTCGACGCAACGAGTGCCCGTGCTCATTGTCGGCGGCGGCCTGGTCGGTCTGTCCGCGGCGCTCTTCCTCGAGTATCACGGGGTGCCGTTCGTGCTCGTGGAGAAGCGGACGGGTACGTCGGTGCTGCCGCGCTCACGTGGTGTGCACAGCCGGACGGTCGAACTGTTCCGGCAGATCGGCATCGACAAGCGGGTGCAGCAGGCGGCGGCGACCGCATTGAAGGCGGGCCAGTTCGGCGGCGCGCGCCGCGGTGCCACGCTGACCACCTCCGAGCAGCTCGATCTCGGCAACTTGATGCAGAGCCTGGCGAATCGCGAGCCGAGCCCGTCCGGCTTCTGCTTCCTGCCGCAGGTGCAACTCGAGCCGCTGCTGGCCGACCTGGCCCGCGAGCGCGGCGGTGACCTGCGATTCGGGGTGGAGCTGACCGAGTTCGCCCCGGACCGGAACGGCGTCACCGCGACGGTGCGGGATCCGGCGGGTGACGTCTCGATCATTCGGGCGGATTACCTGATCGCGGCCGACGGCGCGGGCAGCCCGATCCGGCGCGAGCTCGGGATCACCGGCTGGGCGCTGCCGCCGACCCACCACTACATCAATGTCTTCGTGCGGACCGACCTCACCGAGGTGCTCGACGGCCGCACCTTCAGTCAGTGCGAGATCGTCAACGACCAGGTGCGCGGCCTGGTGCTGACCAAGAACAACACCGACGAGTGGTCGTTGCACTTCGAATACGATGCCGCGCGCGAAGGTCTCGCCGACTACCCCGTCGAACGCTGTGTAGACCTGACCCGCGCCGCGATCGGCGTGCCCGATCTCGAGGTCGAGGTGCTGGCGAAGTCCACCTGGGACACCGGCGTTTTCGTCGCCGACGAATACCGCCGCGGCCGCATCTTCCTGGTCGGCGACGCCGCGCACCGGCACGCGCCGTGGGGTGGTTACGGCGCCAACACCGGAATCGCGGACGCGCACAACCTGATCTGGAAACTGGCCTCGGTGCTGTCCGGCACGGCCGGTCCGGCGCTGCTCGACAGCTACCAGCCCGAGCGCAAGCCGCGCGCGATCGTCGCCGCCGAACAGGCTCGGCTCGGGACCGATTTCGCCACCCGCTACGGCGTCGAAACACCGGACAACGCAGCGGATCTCGCCCGGCAACTGGCCAATGACACGGTCATGACCCGCTACCGGTACACCTCCACCGCACTGCTCGGCGGCAGCAGCACCGGCACACCGCATGTCGACGAGCTGACCGGCCAGGTCGGCACCAGGGTTCCGCACGTGTGGATCGATCGGTCACAGCAGATCTCGACCCTCGACCTCAACGGCCCCGGCTTCGCCTTGCTGGTCACGGGCACGTCGGCCGCGTGGCGCGACGCGGTCGCCGAAGCGCAGTGGGAGACCGGGATCGACATCATCGTGCACGCCTTGCCGATGGCCGAATGGGCGACGCGCACCGGCCTGCCCGAGGGCGGCGCACTGCTGGTCCGCCCGGACGGGATCGTCGCGGGCCGCTCCGACGTGGACCTCGCTGCGCATACGCTCACCGCGGCATTGCGCCACCTTGTGGGTGAGTCCGCTTGCGGCGCAGACATGCTCGAAGAGCCGACGGCCGCCGCGTGGTAGGCGAAACCGGGCCGGACGAACTCGCCGGCTCCGGGACCGCGAGGCGGACAACCGATCACGCGTGCCCGGCCAGCTCCCGCTCGACGCTGCGCGCCGTCCCCTGCGCCACCGCGCACAGTGCGGTCTCGCCGCCGGCATCCTCGGTATAGATCTCGCAGCGCACCACGGCCTGTCGCCGGGTGGCGCCGGTGACGGTGGCCACGGCCCGCAGCCGAATCCCCTTGGCGGGGCGCAGATAGGTGATGGTGAAGCCGCCGGTCAGCACGTTCGCGCCGAGTGCGGTGCCGGCGGCGAAGGTGAGCGCGTTGTCGGCGGCGTAGGACAGCACGCCGCCGTGCACAAAGCCGAATTGCTGGCCCAGTTCGGGCCGAATGGGAATCACCAGGGTGACTGTGCCGTCGCCGAATTCGGCTATCTCGGTGCCGACCAACCTGGCGAAGGGCTGGGCGGCGAGGACCTGCTTGGCGAGGTCGATATCGATGGTCATCAGCTTGTCCTCAGGGTCAGCCACGCCGCGTCGGCGAGTTCGTCCGCGATGTCGGTCGGCGCGGCGACCAGGTCGCCGTCCAACCACTGTCGTGCGTATTCCTGCGCCGGTCCGAGCCACAGCGCGTAGACGAGGTCGAGCGAAAGATCGCGCACCGCACCGTATCCGGCGTGCGTGCGCCACCAGCGGGTGACGTTGCGCAGGAACTCGCGGTTGCTGTCGCTCTCCCGCACCCCCGGCGGCCGCGTGGACAGCAAAACCTTTGCCCGGTACTGATTCTCGGCGACCCAGCGCAGGTGTTCGCGCACCCCGGCCGTGACCCCCGCTCGCGCGTCGGCACTGTCGCCGACCGCGGACCAGAAGTGCCGCTGGTAGTCGACCAGCGCGTTCGCCCATACCTGCCGATACAGATCGGCCTTGTCCGGAAAGTGGTGATAGAGCGCGCCGACGCTGGCCCCGGCCGCCTCGCGGATCTGGGCCAGCGTCGCGTCCAGCGCGCCCCGTTCCGCGAACTGCCGCTCGGCCGCCAGCAGCAACCGATCTCGAATCTTCACAACCAGAATTTAGTTCTGTATCGGGGACGGGGCAATAGCCTCGCACGACTCGATCCGGCCAGACCGCGGCGCACCAACCAAGTGCCGGCCGCAGGCGCTCGTCGTCGGCCGATCAGGGCCGACTTCCCGCCTCCTGTCACACCGGTGCGGTAAGACGGTGATATGGCCAGGTGGCTGTTGCATGTCGATCTCGATCAGTTCCAGGCGGCGGTGGAGTTCCGCCGCCATCCGGAGCTGCGCGGCCTGCCGGTCATCGTCGGCGGCAACGGCGACCCGGCCGAGCCGCGCAAGGTCGTCACCTGCGCGTCCTATCCGGCCCGCGCGTTCGGCGTCCGGGCCGGGATGGCACTGCGCAGCGCGCAGCGCAAATGCCCGGAAGGTGTGTTCCTGCCCCTGGACATGGTCAGTTACGAGGAGGCCTCGGACGAGGTCATGTCGCTGCTGCGCACCTTCCCCGGCCGGGTGGAGGTGTGGGGCTGGGACGAGGCCTTCCTCGCCGCCGACACCGACGACCCGGAAGCCCTCGCCGCCGAAATCCGCTCCGCGATAGCGCGATTGGAACTGTCCTGCTCGATCGGCATCGGCGACAACAAGCTCACCGCCAAACTCGCCACCGGCCTCGCCAAATCGACCGGCAAGTCCGACGCCGGACCTGCGGACGACGTGGGCGCGGCCGCCGGCGTCTTCCGCCTCACCGCCGCGAACTGGACCGAGGTGATGGCCCACCGGCCGACCAATGCCCTGTGGGGCATCGGCAGCCGGATCGCCACCCGGCTCGCCGACCTCGGCATCAGCACCGTCGCCGACCTGATGGCCGCGGACCGGCAGCGCCTCGCCGCCGAATTCGGCCCGAACACCGGCCCCTACCTCTGGGTCCTCGGCCACGGCAAGGGCGACACCGATGTCACCACCGAGCCGCGAGTCCCGCTGGGCCGCAGCAAATCCGAGACCTTCCCGCACGACCTCACCGACCCCGCCGAGATCCGTGCCCAGGTGGCCCGCCTGGCCACCGAGGTGGCCGAGGAAATGGCCGAGGCGGGCCGGGTCGGCACCAGGGTGTCGGTCACCGTCCGGACCAACACCTTCTACACCCGCAGCAAACAGGAGAAACTGCCCGCGCCGACCATCGACCCGGCCGAGATCACCGAGGCCGCGCTGCGCATCATCGACCGGTTCACCCTCGACCGTCCCATCCGCCTGCTCGGCGTCCGCCTCGAACTGGTCCCGGAGTAGAGCTCCCGAGAGCTGCGCGGTCTGGGACAGACGCTCGTATGCTCGTCGCATGGAGTTCTGGGCGATGGTGGCGCATGAATCGGACAGCGGGATCGTTCTGACCAAGCAGGAGGTCGGGGACGATTTCCTCGGGCCTGGCGAGGTGACCATCAAGGTGCACTTCTCCAGCGCGAACTACAAGGACGGGCTGGCCATCACCCCCGGCGGCGGGGTGGTGCGCAAGTACCCGATCGTGCCGGGCATCGACCTCACCGGCGAGGTGGTCGCCTCCGAGGACGACGACTTCACCCCCGGTGACCTGGTGGTCGCGCACGGCTACGACATCGGCGTCTCGCACAACGGCGGGTTCGCCGAGTACGCCAGGGTGCCCGCCGACTGGGTGGTGAAGCTGGACGGCCTGAGCCCCAGGGACGCCGCCGCGCTCGGCACCGCGGGCTTCACCGCCGCCCTGAGCGTGCAGTCGCTGCTCGATCGCGGCATCACCCCGGAGACGGGCGCGGTGCTGGTCACCGGCGCGACCGGCGGCGTGGGCAGCGTGAGCATCGACATCCTGTCCGGCCTCGGGTTCGAGATCGTCGCCTCCACCGGCAAGACCGACGCGAGCGATCTGCTCGGTGAAATCGGCGCCAACGAGGTCATCGGCCGGCTGCCCGAGGACCCCGACGCCAAGCCGCGGCCGTTGAACAAGGCTCGCTGGGCGGCCGCGGTCGACAGTGTCGGCGGCAAGTCGCTCGCCTATATCCTCAGCGCCATCGGCTACGGCGGCGCGGTCGCGGTCAGCGGCCTGACCGGCGGTTCCGGCCTGCCGACCACCGTGTTGCCGTTCATCCTGCGCGGGGTGGACCTGCTCGGCATCGATTCGGTGTTCGTGCCGATCGAGAAGCGCCGCGAGCTGTGGACCCGGCTGGCCAACGAGCTGCGGCCGCAACACCTTTCGGCGCTCACCCAGTTCGCGCCGATCACCGATGCGGAGAAGGTGCTGCATTCCATCCAGGGCGGCACCCACACCGGGCGCACCGTCTTCACCGTCCTGGGCGAATTCTGAACGGGCAGAACTAGTTCCACATACCGGAAGACCGGCCCGAAGCGCACGATGGGGCCGGTCTCGCGGTGTTCGTGGTGCTACTCGGCGAGTGCGGGCTCGACCGCGGCGGCCGTTGCGGTCTTGGCGTTGCGCATGACGAACAGGGCGACGATCGCCCCGGCCAGGATGCCCGCGCCGCCGGCGACGAAGCTGACCGACATGGCGTGGGTGAACGCGTCCCGCGCGGTGCCGAGCAGGGCGTTGTCGCCGGTCTGCGCCGCCGCGGCCAGCGCGTCGCCGATCGAATGCCGGGCCGCCGCCGGGGCCGAGTCCGGCATGCCGCTGGTGAAGGCGCTGGACAGGATGCTGCCGAGCACCGCGATGCCGAGGGCGGCACCGGCCTGCTGGATGGTGTCGTTCAGTGCGGACCCGACGCCGGCCTGCTCCGGCGGCACCGCCCCCATCAGCGCGGCGATGGCGGCAGGCTGCGCGAGCCCGGCCCCGGCGCCGAGCACGACCAGGGCGCCGGCCAGCACCCCGAACCCGCTGTCCGCGGACAGCCCGGCCAGCAGCCCGAGCCCGACCGTGGAGACGAGCATGCCGGTCACGGCCAGCGTGCGGTTGCCGACCCTGCCGCCCAGACCGGCTCCGAGCCCGTTGAACACGATGGACGCGGCCATCATCGGAATGAACGCCAGCCCCGCCTCGGTCGGTGAGTAGCCGAGCACGAATTGCAGATACTGGGTGAGCACCAGCAGCAGACCGCCATTGGCCACCTGAACCAGCGTCAGCGAGAGGCTGCCGCCGGCGAAGTCGCGGTTGCGGAACAACTCCAGCGGCACCATCGGATGCTCGACCCGCTTCTCCCACCCGAGGAATGCCACCAGACTGATGAGGGCGACGACGAGCGTGCCCACCGTCGACGCGTGATCGAAACCGCCCTTGGGGAATTCGATGATGGTCCACACCAGCGCGGTCATCCCGACCATGGAGAGCACCGCGCCGGGCACATCCGGCTCGGTCCACGGCCCTTTGGATTCCGGCATCAGCACCAGCGCCGCGATGATCGCGACCGCGGCGACCGGGATGTTGATCAAAAACGCGGCGCCCCACCAGAAGTGCGCGATCAGCACGCCACCGAGCACCGGCCCGCCGACCAGGCCGAGCACCGAGGCGGCGCTCCAGAAGCTCATCGCCTTGCGCCGCTCCTCGGCGTCGAACACGGTGATCAGGATCGACAGCGTGCTCGGCAGCACCAGCGCGCCGCCGATGCCCATCACGGTGCGGGCCACGATCAGCTCGACCGGACTCGACGCCAGGGTGGCCCCGAGTGAGGCGACCCCGAACAGGGCGAGGCCGACGAGCATCACCCGGCGCCTGCCGAACCGGTCGGCCAGGCTGCCCGAGGTGAGCAGCAGGCCCGCGAAGACCAAGATGTAGGAGTCCAGGATCCACTGGATGTCCTGGGCGCTCGCGTGCAGATCCGCGGCCAGCGCAGGCACCGCGACGGCCAGCACGAAATTGTCGATGACCAGGACCAGCGTGCTGAGGCACAGCACGATCAGAATCCACCAGCGTTTCGGGTTGCGGGTGTCCATCGCGTCCATCGGTAACTCTCTTCTCACGGCGTGCGTACAACGTTCTGTGGTTGCGAACAATGTACGCACTGATATCGGACGTTCGCAAGTGCGAACATCGTGCGCTACTGTGGTGGCAATCGAAGGGAGTCGACGTGGCCGTCGAAAAGCAGCAGGTCGGATCGGTATGGACGCGTCCGCGCAAAGGCAGGGAGCAGCCCGCGCTGACCAGGGAGCAGATCGTCGCCGAGGCGGTCGCCCTGCTGGACGCGGAGGGCATGGAGGCGCTCACCATGCGCCAGCTCGGTGCCCGGCTCAATGCCGGCGCCACCTCCCTCTACCGGCACGTGGCCAACCGCGACGAGCTCATCGAGCTGGTCGTCGACGAGGTCTACGGCGAGATCCGGGTGCCGGCGATCACCGACCCGGCGGCCTGGCGCTCGGCCACCGCGGACTGCGCGGACAGCCTGCGCGCGATGATCCTGCGGCACCCGTGGATGGCCTCGACCCTCGGCCAGGTCGGTTTGTCCTACCTGGGCCCGAACGTCATGCGCCTCAACGACGGCCTGGTGGGACTGTTCGAGGCCGGCGGCTTTCCGGCGGCGGAGACGGGCGACGCGATCAGCGCCGTCATGAGCTACGTGGTCGGGATGGGTATCGCCGAAGCCGCCTGGCTGGCGATCCTCGCCCGCTCCGGGCAGACCGAGCAGGAGTTCGTCGCGCAGCTGCGGCCCGCCGCCGAGGAGGCCGCGAAGGATTACCCCCGATTCCAGCAGGACGCGGACTGGGATTCCGACCCGGTCGAGCGGCGCGACCGGAAGTTCCGCTACGGCCTGGACCGCGTGCTGGACGGGCTCGGCGCTCGCCTGGGCTGAGGCGTCAGTGCCAGGTGTGGTCGGTGATCGGGGTGCGCGGGCCGAACTTCGGCTTGAACGCCTGCCCGCTGACCTCGAGCAGCCGCACCGCCCGATAGCGGTGCGGCCGAAGCGGTTCCAGGTATTCGACCATCGTGTCGTCGTCGATCGGGTGGCCGAGCAGGGTCCAGCCGATCATCGGCGCGAGGTTGTAGTCGCCGACCGACAGCGCGTCCGCGTCGCCGAACGCGCGCTGCGCCGTCTCGGCGGCGGTCCACACGCTGATCCCCGGGATCGACCGGAGCCTGCGCGCGGCCTCGGCGGGGTCGACGCCCGCCGCGCGTTCCAGTGAGCTCGCCACCCTGGCCGCCCGCACGATCGTCTGCGCCCGCTGCGGGGTCACATTGGCCCGATGGAAGGCCCAGGACGGCACCCGCCGCCAGGTGTCGGCCTCCGGTGGCAGCCGCAGGCTCGCCGGGGCCGGTCCCGGCGCGGGATCGCCGAACTGCCGCACCAGCTTTCGCCAGGAATCGCGGGCCGAGATGTTGTGCACCTTCTGCTCCATGATCGCCGGGACCAGCGCCTCGAAGACCAGGCCGGTGCGCAGCATGCGCAATCCGGGGAAGCGGCGATGCGCCTCGATGAGCTTCGGGTGATCCGGGACGAAGCCGTGCACGTCCTCGTCCAGGCACAGCATGTGGTCGAGCCCGTCGAGGAATTCCTCGGCGCCCTGGCCCCAGGCCTTGGCCTGCACCGCGGCCGGTCCGGCCTGGGTGAGCCGGTAGGTGACCGGACCCGAGGACATGCGGGAGGCGTGCCAGTGCGCGCCGTCGCGGGTGGTGTGATGGCACGGATCGCCGGCGCCGCGGCGCAGCGGGGCGATGGTGGCGGCCAGGTCGATCGGGCGGTCGGACGTCACGGTCCTGGCCAGACCGGTGGGGTCGCCTACCGGTTCGGCCATCGCGTTACGCATCGGTCCATTCTGCCCGATGCCGTGTCCCGGAATGTGGGTCAGGCCACGCTCGCGCGAGAAACTGCTCGCGCCCAACGCAATTCGGCGCTATTCGATACCGGATATGCATGATCGCAGGTCTTCGGTATTTTGTAACGCGAAGAATGGATGTGGCGATATTCGTTCCGATCGGCAAACAGCTGGCAGTCGCCACATGGAGGTATCGAATGATCACCAACTTGCTCAACTGGTTGCTCAACGCCTGGGGCGGTGTTTCCGCAGGCAGTTCGGGTTATCAGATTCCGCCCGGCACCCTGCCGTTCGGCAGCTGACCGGTATCGCGCACTCGCCGCGACCGTGGTCCGGCGAGCGCGCGAAAGTCTCACTGCTCCAACAGGAATTGGGCCAGATGGCGGCCCCGGCGCCCGATCAGTTGCGCCGCCTGGGTGCGGCAGGAGAAGCCGTCGGCGAGCAGGATCGATTCTTCGCCCGCGGTGCGCAGCGCGGGTAGCAGGCCGTTCTCGGCCACCGCGACCGAAATGTCGTAATGGTCGCGCTGCATTCCGAAGTTTCCGGCCAGACCGCAGCATCCGGTGATTTCAGTCACATTGATTCCCATTGTGGCTAATAACTGGCGATCGGTGTCGAATCCCATAATCGCGTGCTGGTGACAATGTGGTTGAACCACGACTGTCCGGCCCTGCGATTGTGGCGGCCGCCAGCCCGGTTGTGCGGTCAGGAACTCGGCGAGCGTGCGCACGGCCCCGGCGGTCGCGGCCGCGCGCGGGTCGTCCGGCAGCAGCTCGGGCAGGTCCGAACGCAACACCGCGGTGCAGGACGGTTCCAGCCCGAGCACGATGCCGCCACCGCGAACGTGTTCCTCGAGCGCGTCCACCGTGGCGCGCAGGCGCGCGCGGGCGCCGTCCAGCTGGCCGGTGCTGATCCAGGTGAGCCCGCAGCACACGCGCTCAGCGGGAATGCGCACCCGGTAGCCCAGCGACTGCACCAATCGCGCCGCCGCCAGGGCGATCTCAGGGTCGAAGGCGTCGGTGAAGGTGTCGACCCACAGCATCACTTCGGGGCGTTCCGCATCGACTTCCGCTGCGGTGGCCGGGTTTGCACGCGCATCGCGGCTCGACACCGCGGGCGGGACCACTCCGTCGAGGTCACGCCACATCCGGCGGAAGCTGCGTTCCGCCAGCCGGGGTACTTCGCGACGGGGATCAATGCCCGCCGCCCGCAACCCGATTCGGCGCAGTACCGGGTTGCCCGCCAGCCGGTTGGCGGCGTGCGGCAGTCGGGTCGCCAGCGCCAGCCAGCGTGGTAGCCAGCCGAGCGAGTAGTGGTCGATCGGTCGCGGTCGGCGCCGGTACCGGCGATACAGCGCCTCGGCCTTGTAGGCCGCCACGTCGACACCCGCCGGGCAGTCCGAGCGACAGGCCTTGCAGGACAGGCACAGATCCAGCGACTCGGCGACCGCGTCGGACGACCACGGCAGCGCGCCGCGCACCACCTCCTGCAACACCCTGGCCCGGCCGCGGGTGCTGTCCTTCTCGTCCCTGGTGGCCAGGTAGGACGGGCACATGAAGCCGCCGGCCGCGCGGGTATCGGCCCGGCACTTGCCGACGCCGACGCAGCGGTGCACCGCGGTGCTCAGGTCGCCGTGGTCGTGCGGGAAGGCGAAGCCGCCCGCGGCGGGCAGCAGCGGCAGCCCGGCCAGTCGCAGATCGGCGTCGATCGGTCGTGGCGCGACGAGTACTCCCGGGTTGAGTAGGTCGGCGGGATCGAAAAGGGCCTTGTACCCGGCGAATACGTCGAGCACCGGGCGGGAGTACATGAGCGAGAGCAACTCCGAGCGCGCCCGCCCGTCCCCGTGCTCGCCGGACAGTGAACCACCGTGCCGGACAACCAGTTCGGCGGCGTCGAACAGGAAGCGCCGGAACCGTCGCGGTGCGTCGGCGATCGGGAGATCCAGCCGCACGTGTATGCAACCGTCGCCGATATGGCCGTACAGCAGTCCGTCCACACCGTGCTCAGCGGTCAGCTCGGCGAAATCGCGCAGGTAGGCGCCGAGCCGTTCCGGCGGCACCGCTGCGTCCTCCCAGCCGGGCCAGGCCGGCTGCCCGTCCGGCGTGCGGCCGGCCAGGCCTGCGCCGTCCGCGCGAATGTGCCAGAGTGCCGCCGCCGCGGCGGGATCGGTGACGATGCGGGAGTCGAGTGCGTCGACGGACCGGCGCAGTCGCTCGGCGACGGCCAACGCGGCCGCGGGCGTATCACCCGACGTTTCCACGAACAACCACCCGCCTCCGCGCGGCAGCTCCGGCACGGTGCCGCGATGGGTCCGGACCGCGTCGACCAGCCGCGCATCGATGCCCTCGACCGCGGTCGGCCGGCACGCCAGCACCGCCGCGACATCGTCCGCGGCGGTGGCGATATCGGGGTAGCCGAGCACCGTCAACACCGCGGCCTTCGGCAGCTCGACCAGCTCGACCGTCGCGTCCAGCAGCAACCCGCAGGTCCCCTCCGATCCGACGAACGCCTTGGCCACCGCCGAACCACGTTCGGGCAGCAGGTGTTCGAGTCCGTAACCCGAGGCCTGGCGCTCGAAGCGCCCCAGATCCGTGCGCAGCACCGCAAGATTGGCCGCGGTGAACTCGGCCAGCCCCGGCACTACCGCCAGATCGTTCGCCAGCGTCCGCTCGACCCCCGTCCCGTCGAGAATCCGCAGTTGCCGCACCGTATCCGAGGTCCGCCCCCAGGCCACCGCGCGCGGCCCGCAGGCGTTGTTGCCGATCATCCCGCCCAGCGTGCACCGGTTCTGGGTGGACGGATCCGGCCCGAACCGCAGCCCGTGCGGCCGCGCCGCGCGCTGCAATTCCGACAGCACGACGCCGGGCTGCACCCTGGCCACCCGCGCCTCGGGGTCCAGCTCCAGGATCCGATTCAGGTGCCTGCTGAAATCCAGGACCAGCCCCGGCCCGATCGCGTTGCCCGCCACCGAGGTTCCGCCGCCGCGGGCGGTCACCGGGAGGCCGTGGTCCCCGGCGATCTCCAGCGTGACCGCCACGTCCTCGTCGGACCGGGGAAATACCACCGCCCGCGGCAGCACGCGATAATTCGAGGCGTCCGACGAATACTCCGCCCGCCGCCGCTCGGACGCGTCGACCACACCGTCGAGCCTGCCGCTCAGCGCCTGCACCACCCGGTCTTTGGTCACCCGGCCAGCCTAGGCGTGGGCACCGAAATTTCGCTGTGCGCGGAATCGCGATGCGGCGGATGGACTTGCTCTCAACCATTGTTGAGGTCTTAGTGTCGGTGCCGAGGGCTTTGATGGGTGGGGAGCGAGAGGGAGAAACAACGTGAGTATCGAATCGGTGGCCTGGAGCCAGATGTACCGGCGGGCCAACGCGCCCCAGGAGCGGCGGCAGTTCAGCCTGGCCACCGCGCGGCGCATTCTCCGATTCGCCGCGCCGCACCGGCGCCGGATCGGTGTGTTCCTCCTGTTCAGCGTCTTGTCGGCGCTGCTGGCCGTGGCCACGCCGGTGCTGGCCGGCCGGGTGGTCAACAACATCGTCGGCGGGGCCGCGCCGCGGATCGTGGTCGAGCTGGCCCTGCTCATCGCGGCCCTCGCGATCTTCGATGCCGCGTTCGGGCTGGTCATCCGCTGGTTGTCGGCCCGCATCGGTGAGGGCCTGATCCTCGATCTCCGCACCGCGGTGTTCGATCACGTGCAGAAGATGCCGATCGCCTTCTTCACCCGCACCCGGACCGGCGCGCTGGTCAGCCGGTTGAACAACGACGTGATCGGCGCGCAGCGCGCGTTCAGCGACACGCTCTCCGGCGTGGTCGCCAACCTGGTCACCCTCGCGCTCACGCTCGGCGTGATGCTCAGCATCTCCTGGCAGATCACCCTGCTCGCGCTGGTTCTGCTGCCGGTGTTCGTGCTGCCCGCCCGGCGGATGGGCAACCGGCTGGCCGACATGCAGCGCGAGGCGGCCAAGCTGAACGCCGCCATGAGCACCCAGATGACCGAGCGGTTCTCCGCGCCCGGCGCGACGCTGGTCAAACTGTTCGGCAGGCCGCAGCAGGAATCCAGCGAATTCGAACTGCGCGCCCGCCGCGTGCGCGATATCGGCGTGCGCACCTCGATGCTGCAAACCATCTTCGTCACCTCGCTCACCCTGGTCTCCGCGCTGGCGGTCGCCCTGGTCTACGGGCTCGGCGGCTGGTACGCGCTACGCGGACAGCTGGACGCGGGCGCCGTCGTAGCCCTGTCCTTGCTGCTGACCAGGCTCTACACGCCGCTGACCGCGCTGGCCAGCGCCCGGATGGAGATCATGGCCGCGCTGGTGAGCTTCGAGCGGGTCTTCGAGGTGCTCGACGTCAAGCCGCTGATCGAGGACGCGCCCGACGCGGTCGCGGTGCCGGACGGACCGGTCGCGGTCGAGCTGGACGGCGTGACCTTCGGCTACCCGTCCGCGGACAAGGTGTCGCTGGCCTCGCTGGAGGATGTCGCGACCCTGGATACCCGCGGCGGCGTCGACGTGCTGCACGACGTGTCGCTGCGCGCCGAGCCGGGCCAGCTCATCGCGCTCGTCGGTTCGTCGGGCGCCGGCAAATCCACGGTCGCCCAGCTGGTTTCCCGCCTGTACGACGTGGACGGCGGTGCGGTGCGGCTGAACGGCACCGATGTGCGCGACCTGACCAGCCAGTCGATCCGGGACACCGTCGGCCTGGTCACCCAGGATGGGCACCTGTTCCACGACACGATCCGGGCGAATCTGCTGCTCGCCCGCCCGGAGGCGCAGGAGGCCGAGCTGTGGGACGCGTTGCAGCGGGCCCGGTTACGCGACCTGGTCGAGTCGCTGTCCGACGGTCTGGACACCGTGGTCGGCGAACGCGGCTACCGCCTCTCCGGCGGTGAACGCCAGCGCCTCACCATCGCCCGCCTGCTGCTCAAGCAGCCGCGCGTGGTCATCCTCGACGAGGCCACCGCCTCGCTCGACTCGACCTCGGAAGCCGCTGTCCAGGAGGCCCTGTCGGAGGCCCTCGCGGGCCGGACCGCCCTGGTGATCGCGCACCGCCTGTCCACCATCCGCGCGGCCGACCAGATCCTGGTCATGGAGCAGGGCCGGATCATCGAGCGCGGCACGCACACGCAACTGCTGGCCGAAGCAGGCCGCTACGCCGAGCTGTACCGCACCCAGTTCGCCGACGAGTCGGTCACGGCCGCCGCCTGACCGAAACATCTGCGCCGCCCCGATTTTGTCCGTCGTTCGAGGGATCCCGTGCCCGCTTCGCGCTACCTATTCTCAAAAGGCAAAGTAATTCTGCCGCAGTTGATTTGAGTTAGGAAACAAAATGCGTCAAAGGATTGCGGTCGCACTGCTGGGGTGCGCCGCATCGATCGGCGTCAGCATCGCGATAGCCCCGACTGCTGATGCGGCGGTGACCATGGATCAGGGGCAACTCAGCCTTGCCTGCCAATACAACCAGGGCAATATCGGTTGGCGCGCCAGTCTCGACTACCCGAACCAGGGGGGATTCGGCTGGCGGTGCTGGCTGCCGAGCCATCCGGAGCGAGGCCGGCCGGGAGTGAATATCGAATCCTGGTGCCAGTACGCGTACGGCCTGCATGCGCGCGGTGGGTCGACCGCCTACAACTGGCGGTGCGACGTCTAGTTTCACGACACACCGAATAGCATGAAACATTGGGGTGCTGCATAGGCTGATCGGCCACGCGTAAGTTCTTTTGCGATCGACGATTACGGACGATGAGCGAAAGGGCGGCAATGACGATAAAGCAGCCGAAAACGGCCGAGGTCGTGATTATCGGCGGCGGCATCGTCGGGATCTCCACCGCTCTGCAATTGGCGAAACGAGGCATTCGCGATGTCGTCGTGGTCGAGCGACGCCAGCTCGGCGCGGGGGCGACCGGGAAATCGGGCGCCCTCATTCGCTGCCACTACGCGAACGTGCCCGAGGCCCGTCTCGCCCACGCGAGCCTGCGCATCTTCCGCGAGTGGGACGACGAGATCGGCACGGGGTCACCCGGTTTCGATCCGGTCGGCTTCCTCCGCCTCGTGGTACCGGGCGACGAAGCGCGGCTGCGCGCGAATGTCGCGGCGCAGCAGGCGATCGGTATCGATACGGCCGTCGTCACCGCCGACGAACTGCGCGCCATCGAACCGCTGATCCGCACCGACGACCTGACCGTCGCGGCGTTCGAACCCGGCTCGGGCGTCGCCGATCCCAACGGTGCCCTCTACGGACTCGCCGGGGCGGCAGCCGAACTCGGCGTGCAGATTCTGACTGAGACCCCGGCGGCGCGGATCGTGACCAGCGGCGACCGGGTCGCCGGCGTCGTCACATCGGCGGGACCGATCTCGACCAGGACCGTTGTCCTCGCCGCAGGCGCTTGGTCCGATCAACTCCTGCGCCCGCTCGGACTCGGCTTCGGCCTGGTCCCGGTGCGCACCCAGGTGGTGATCTTCCGCTGGCCCGCCGCCGTCGATCTCGGCCGCAAGCACCGAGTCGTCGTCGATTCCACGCGAGGTTCCTGGTTCCGGCCCGAGGCCAACGCCGCAACCCTGGTCGGCCTCGGCACGGCGGCTCGGCCGACCGACCCGGACCGGGCCGAGGAGACCATCGACGCCGCCGCGATCGCCCGCGCCAGAACGGTCATGGCCCACCGCTTCCCCGGCTTCGCCGCCGCGACGATGCGCGGCGGCTGGGCGGGCACGTATATGCGCAGCGCGGACGGCCACCCGATCATCGATCAGATACCCGCCGTCCCCGGTCTCTGGCTGATGACCGGCGACAGCGGCACGTCCTTCAAAACCGCCCCCGCGATCGGCATCTGCCTGGCCGAGTGGATCACCGAGGGCGCACCGAAACTGGTGGATCTCACGCCATTTCGATCGACCAGGTTCGCCGAGGGACGCCCCTGGATCGACGACAATCCCTATACCGCCGCCGAGGTGAGTGTTTCGCGCTGACCTACCGACTCGGCGGGTCCGCGTAACAGGTCGTGTCCGCCGCGGGCAACGCGCCCGAACCGAGGTAGGCGTTGATCGCGTCGTTCACACACGCACTGAGCCCGGGCCGAAAGGTCAGGTGAATACGCACATCCTGCAACGTGACCAGTCGCGACCCGGACAGGTCCGCGTGCAGCCGAACCGCATGGGCGTACGGCGTGCGCGGATCGCCGCTCGAATTGAGGATCAGCGCGGGCACCGCGTTACGCACCACGGTGGCCGGCTCGACCGGCCCCGCCCAGAACGCGCACGGCTGAATGTTGCTCGCCATCGCCCCGAATACCGGCTGGCTGGAACGGTTTTCCTCGATGTTGCGCCAGTACCAGCCGGGATCCCGGGGGACGCCGGCGTCGCCGCAGGCGATCTGCGCCAGGGTCGAATTCTCGCCATCGCGCAATGCCGTGAGAATGGCCGTGAGCCGAGGTGAGCGCGCCGTGGCCGGCGGACCACCGGCGGCATCGGCGATCTCGCGCACGGTATTGGCCAGGGCCTCGTTCAGCCGGAAGTTCATCAGCATCCCGTGCAGCACGAACGGCAGCCAGTGATCGTCGATCGCGAAGCCGTCGATGACGATCGGCTGCCGCGCCGCCGTCCGCACCAAACCCTCCACCGTGGCCCGCACCTGTTGCGGCGTCGCGCCGAAGCGGTAGGTGTCGTCCTTCGTCGCCGCCCAGCTCGCCCAGTCGTCCAGCGCCCGCTCGTCCGCCGGACCCCAATCCTGAACCAGCCCTTCCCAATACCGGCCCGGGTCGATCGCGCTGTCCAGCACGATCCGCCCGCTGCGCTGCGGGAACATCTGGGTGAACACCGCGCCGAGGTAGGTGCCGTAGGACACGCCGTAATAGTCGATCGTCTGCTCGCCGAGCACCCCGCGCACCACATCCATGTCCCGCGCGGTATTGCGAGTGGTGAACTGCCGCATCATCTCCGGGTCGTGCACCAGGCAGCCCGCGGCCATGCCCGCCGACTGCACCGTGTCGTGCACGAAGCCGAGCGGATCCAGCCCCGCCGAACGGATCATCTCGCCGACCGGCCACCCGC
The DNA here is from genome assembly GCF_042793755.1 of Nocardia sp. NPDC056564. NCBI lineage: Bacteria > Bacillati > Actinomycetota > Actinomycetes > Mycobacteriales > Nocardiaceae > Nocardia > Nocardia sp. NPDC056564. The sequence goes on along the minus strand of NZ_JBHTUR010000004.1, from coordinate 394,168 downwards.
AGCGCGGACTGCGCCCCGACTCCCCGACCCCGCGCGGATCCATTCCGATCAGGTCGTGCGTCGCCAGTACGTCGGGCGCCAGCACATCACCGAGCAGATCGATACTGTCCAGTCCCTCGCCGCCGGGTCCGCCCGGGTTGGCCAGCAGAACCCCCTGGCGCCGAGCCGGATCGGCGGCCGCGACCCGCGAGATCCGCACGGTCATCGTCCGCCCGTCCGGGTGTCCGTAGTCCAGCGGCACCAGCACATCCGCGCACGCGCCGCCGGCCTTGTCCAGGTTCTCGATCTCGCAGGGCTGCCAGTGCAGCTGCTGGCCGTAGAACCGGTCGAGGCCGGCGGGTCGCGCGTCGTCGCCCGGCACGGCATTGCCGGAGATCGGTACGGCGGCGAGCACCGACATCGCGATTACCGTCACCGACCGTCGGAACACCCGCACCCACACAGACTCGCCTCTCCCGTACCTCGTCGCGAGAGAACGGTAGCGGATCGGCTCGGCTTCGGTCAGGCGTACCGATTCCTCAGGACGGCAGCGCGCGCTCGTCCAGCACGCACTTGCCCGCCTCTACCAGCGTCGCCCGCGCCCGCCGCCGCACCCGGCACCGGTCCACGGTGCAGTCGAGGTGCAATTGCATTGCCGCATGGGCCTGTTCGACATTCAGCACGCCGGGATCGGCGCCACAGGCGAGCATCGCGGCCACGTGCATGTTCAGGTTCGTGAGTTGCATCAGGCGACCCCCGCCGGCGGGGTGGACTGCCGCACCGCCATCCCGACCGCCTCCAGCGCGGTGAGCCCGACCTCGTCGACCAGCTCGCCGATCAGCCCGAGCAGCGACGGCACCACCTCGGCAACCCGCTGTGCGGCAACGGCTTGCGCGCGGGTCAGGGTGCGGCCGGGGAGGTAGGAAACCGACCAGCCCTCGTCCCCGACGCTGCGCGCGCACCCGTGGACGGCGGCCGGCGGGGTGGGTGAGCACTGCGCGGTGCGATCGCTGGTCATCAAGGACGACGCAATGACATGTACAGCCATGACTCCTCGTTCCTGCGGACGACTCTTGCCGAGTGCCCGGAAGTTTCGCGGAGCGGACGCCGGGGAGGGCGTTCGATCCGTCCGGGCATACTTCCAGCACACCATTGCCGGGGGCCCGGAACAACGCCCGCGATGGATATCCAAAGATTTCGCGCGAATTCCCAGCACGAAAACCAGCCGGGAGGGGAGGATTCTCCATAGTGGACGAAAGAGCCCGCTGCCCAAGCGAAGTGACGGGGAACCGAGCTTGCTGGTTGCCCCCGCAAAATCGCAGGTGAGCAGCAGAACACAGAACGGAGCGTGCTGTGTCAGCGAGTTCGGCGAGAACGTCAGCTAGTGCGGAGCGAGCGCCAGGGGGGTTCGACAAACCGACCGGTACCGACAGTGCCTCCTCTACGCTACCGCGCAGGCAACTGGGCAGATATCTGCGCGATTGGCGGACCCAGGCGGGGCTCACCATCGCAGAGGCCTCGCGGCTGATGGAATGGGGCGCAAGCACTTTGCAGCGGCTGGAGAAGGGGCAGGCCGACCGCATCCGCACCATCGACATCCAGGAACTGTGCCGCATCTACGGCATCCACGAGCAGCTCGCCGACGGGCTCAAGGGCCTGGCCCAGCAGGCCGCGGTGAAGAGCTGGTGGCACGCCTACGGCGATCTGATTCCCGAAAACTTCGACGTCTATGTGGGTTTGGAGGCATCGGCCCAGCAACTGAGTTCCTACCACCCGGAACTGGTGCTCGGTCTGCTGCAGACCGCGGACTACGCGAGGGCTCTGCATCGTCTCGGCTACCCCGACGATTCGGCGGCGGAATTGGAGCGCCGCGTGCAGCTGCGGTTGCAGCGACAGGCGTTGATCACCCGCAAGTGCTCCCCCGCGACGGTTGCCGTGGTGTTGCACGAGTCGGTGCTGCGCCGGGTGGTCGGTGGCGCGAAGGTGATGGCGGCACAGCTACGTCACCTCGCGGACCTGAGCACCAGCGACAACGTCTCGGTGCGCATCCTGCCGTTCGCGGCGGGCATACCGCTGGGCGATTCCACCGGGCCGTTCACCGTGCTGGAGTTCGGCACCGACAGCAAGGGGCAGCCGGTGGAGCCGCCGGTGGTGTACGTGGAGGGCTTCACCGGCGATCTGTATCTCGAACGCCCGGTGGACGTGCGGCGGTACCATCGGGCACACGAGAGCCTGCAGCGGGCCGCGCTGGATATCCAGAACAGTCGGCAGCTGCTCAGGCAGGTGGCCAAAGAGTTCGCGGCATGAGTAGTCAACTTATTGAGGTGCAATAGTTTTCGTTCACCGCCCGGGGTTATGGCACCCGTTTGCCGACTCCTGGCTCCAGCAAAGGAGTTGTTCATGATCGAGCGGCCGCGAGTGAATCACCGGCCCAGCGCGCGCACGACGGAGCCGAGCGTTGGCGAGGCGGAGTCGTGAGCATCGACAATGGCGCGAATGTCGATCTTTCCGGGGCGACCTGGCGCAAGGCCGGCAATGGCGAGGGCAAGGACAGTGTCGAGGTAGCCCTGCTGGCAGACGGCCACGTCGGCCTGCGTGACGGCAAGAATCCCGACGGTCCGGCGCTGGTGTTCACGCCGTCGGAATGGGCCGCGTTCACCGCGGGCGTGCACGACGGCGAGTTCGACCGCCCCGAATAGTTTCGCTTCTATAACAATGGGGTAGCCCACTCTTTGTGGACCGTGGGCTCAAAGGTTCCCACTCCAGGTACAAGAAATTGCGACCCGGGGATTGGGTCGAATGGCTGATCGTCGCGTTGCTGTTTGCCGTGACGGCGATCGGCTTGTTCATTCTCACCGGATCGCTGATGTCGTCGCTGGTCATCGGCCTGCTGGTCGGCGTTGTCGCCGTCGCGGTGGTGGCCATGTTGTAAACGGATCTGCCCTCCGGCCTTGCCGGAGGGCAGATCATCGGTGCCGAGCCGACCGGTCAGCGCCGAAACAGCTTGTTACCCAACCACACCAGCGGATCGTATTTATGATCCGCGACGCGCTCCTTCATCGGAATGAGCGCATTGTCGGTGATCTTGATGTGCTCGGGGCAGACCTCGGTGCAGCATTTGGTGATGTTGCAGAGGCCGAGCCCGTGTTCGTCCTGCGCCAGGTCCCGCCGATCGGCGACGTCCAGGGGATGCATTTCCAGCTCCGCGATCCGCATCAGGAACCGCGGCCCGGCGAACGAGGTCTTGTTCTCCTCGTGGTCACGCACCACGTGACAGGTGTCCTGACAGAGGAAGCATTCGATGCACTTGCGGAATTCCTGCGAGCGCTCCACATCGATCTGCTGCATCCGGTAGTCGCCCGGCTTGAGATCGGCGGGCGGGGTGAACGACGGAATTTCGCGCGCCTTCTGATAATTGAAGGACACGTCGGTGACCAGATCCTTGATCACCGGGAAGGTGCGCATCGGGGTCACCGTGATGACGTCGGCCTCGGTGAAGGTGGACATCCTGGTCATGCACAGCAGGCGCGGGCGCCCGTTCACCTCGGCCGAGCAGGAGCCGCACTTACCCGCCTTGCAGTTCCAGCGCACCGCCAGATCGGGCGCCTGGGTGGCCTGCAACCGGTGGATGATGTCGAGCACGACTTCACCCTCGTTCACCGCGACGGTGAAGTCGTGCAGTTCACCGCCGTCGAGGTCGCCGCGCCACACGCGGAATTTGGCGTCGTAACCCATCGCTACGCCTCTCGCTCAGTCGATTTCCCGGCCTGCGCCGGATGCCCGGCGATTTCGGCCGGGGTGTAGTACTTCTCCAGCTCGCCGAGGTCGAAGAGGGCGAGCAGTTCCGGCCGCATCGGGGTCTGATCCTTGGGCGTCACCGTGACCGCCGGGATGGTCTCCCCCGCCGTGCTCGGATCCACCGCGCAGACCAGCAGCCTGTGCCGCCAGTCCGGATCCATCGACGGATGATCGTCGCGGGTGTGCCCGCCGCGACTCTCGGTGCGCAGCAACGCCGCCTTCGCCACGCACTCGCTGACCAGCAGCATGTTCTCCAGGTCCAGCGCCAGGTGCCAGCCCGGGTTGAACTGGCGATGCCCCTCGACGGTGACCTGCTTGAACCGCTCGCGCAGCTCGGCCAGCTTGGTCAGGGCCTCCTGCACCTCGTGCTCCTTGCGGATGATGCCGACCAGGTCGTTCATCGTCTGCTGCAGGTCGGTGTGCAGGGTGTAGGGGTTCTCGCCCGCACCCTCGGCGGGTGGATCGAACGGCGCGAGCGCGATCTTCGCGGCCGCGGTGATGTCGGCGTCGGTGACCGTCGGGCGCTCCGCGAGCTGCTCGACGTACGCCGCGGCGCCCAGGCCGGCCCGGCGGCCGAACACCAGCAGGTCCGACAGCGAGTTGCCGCCGAGCCGGTTGGAACCGTGCATGCCGCCGGAACACTCGCCCGCGGCGAACAAGCCGGGCACCGTCGCCGCGCCGGTGTCGGGATCGACCTCGACCCCGCCCATCACGTAGTGACAGGTCGGGCCGACCTCCATCGGCTCCGCCGTGATGTCCACGTCCGCGAGCTCTTTGAACTGGTGGTGCATGGACGGCAGGCGGCGCTTGATCTCCTCGGCGGGCATGCGCGAGGCGATATCGAGGAACACGCCGCCGTGCGGGGTACCGCGACCGGCCTTGACCTCCTCGTTGATCGCGCGCGCGACCTCGTCGCGGGGCAGCAGGTCAGGGGTTCGGCGCGCGGAGTCGTTGTCGCGCAACCACTGATCGGCCTCCTCCTCGGTCTCGGCGTACTGCCCCTTGAACACCGGCGGGATGTAGTCGAACATGAACCGCTTGCCGTCGGTGTTCTTGAGCACGCCGCCGTCGCCGCGCACCCCCTCGGTGACCAGGATGCCCTTGACGCTGGGCGGCCAGACCATGCCGGTGGGGTGGAACTGCAGGAATTCCATGTTGATCAGCGTGGCCCCCGCGCGCAGCGCGAGCGCGTGGCCGTCACCGGTGTACTCCCAGGAATTCGAGGTCACCTTGTACGACTTGCCGATGCCGCCGGTGGCCAAAACCACTGCGGGCGTTTCGAACAGGATGAAGCGGCCGGATTCCCGCCAGTAGCCGAACGCGCCGGAGATCCGGTCGCCGTCCTTGAGCAGTTCGGTGATGGTGCATTCGGAGAAGACCTTGATCCGGGCCTCGTAGTCGCCGGTCGCGGCGAAATCCTCCTGCTGCAGCGAGACGATCTTCTGCTGCATGGTGCGGATGATCTCCAGGCCGGTGCGGTCACCGACGTGCGCCAGCCGCGGGTAGGTGTGGCCGCCGAAGTTGCGCTGGCTGATCCGGCCGTCGGCGGTCCGATCGAACAGCGCCCCATAGGTTTCCAGCTCCCACACCCGATCGGGCGCCTCCTGCGCGTGCAGTTCGGCCATCCGCCAGTTGTTCAGGAACTTGCCGCCACGCATCGTGTCCTTGAAATGCGTTTGCCAGTTGTCCTTTTCGTTGGCATTGCCCATCGACGCGGCGCAGCCGCCCTCGGCCATCACGGTGTGCGCCTTGCCGAACAAGGATTTGCACACCACCGCGACGGAGTGGCCGTGTTCTCTGGCCTCGATCACCGCGCGCAATCCTGCGCCACCGGCCCCGATGACGACGACGTCGTACTTGTGCCGTTCCACTTCTGGCATGGCCGCGAATACTCCTGGGGTTGGGGCGGATCAGTTGATGAACCGCAAGTCCGAAATCGTCTTGCTGGCAACCAACATGACGTAGAAGTCGGTCAGCACGAGCGTGCCGAGGGTGGTCCAGGCCAGGGCCATGTGCCGGGTGTTCAGTTTGGAGACCTGGGTCCAGAACCAGTAGCGCACCGGGTGGGCGGAGAAGTGCTTGAGCCGTCCGCCCGCGATGTGCCGGCAGGAATGGCAGGACAACGTGTACGCCCACAGCAGGATCACGTTGAGCCACAGCACGAAGTTGCCGAGGCCGAGCCCGAAGCCGCCGTCCTTGCCGTGGAACGCGACGGCCGCGTCGTAGGTGTTGATCACCGAAACCACCACGGCCACATAGAAGAAGTAGCGGTGCGCGTTCTGGATGATCAGCGGCAGCCTGGTCTCGCCGGTGTACTTGGCGTGCGGCTCGGCGACCGCGCAGGCCGGCGGGGAGAACCACACGGCCCGGTAGTAGGCCTTGCGGTAGTAGTAGCAGGTCAGCCGGAAGCCGAGCAGGAACGGCAGCACCACGAAGCCGAGCGGGATGATCGTGGGCAGATCGCCGAACGGCGTGCCGAAGTGGCTGGAGCCTTCGACGCACGAGGTGCTCAGGCACGGCGAGTAGAACGGCGTCAGATAGTGGTAGTCGGGGACCCAATATGCCGTGCGCACAAAGGATCTGACCGTCGCGTAGATGACGAACGCGCCCAGCCCCAGCACCGTGACCAGCGGTGGAACCCACCATCGGTCGGTGCGCAGCGTGCGTTCGGAGATTCGGGCCCTGGTCTTGCTGAAGACACCGGTCCCCGTTTCGGGGCTGGTGGTCGGTGCGGCACTCACAGGTGGATGCCTCGCTGATCTGCTGTGCGGTTGGTCATCGATACCTCCGCAATTCGAATGTGATGCCCAGCACCATACGACACGCCCGCTATCGCTCGAGCGGGGTCCCGGCATACCGGGTCGGGGTGAATGCCCGTGATTTGCGCCACATTGGCCGAAGTTTCAACTGTCGCCGTCGAGCGGTGAACGGACCGCAAACTCTTCGAACTCGACTAAAACAGAACAGCATTCGAGGACCGTCCGGCTGAACGAAACCTGAAGTCGAAATAGCGACGCGCCGGTTGTCACACGGAGGCAACATATTTGTGGTGATCTTCTCCCGAGATGTACCCGCTGACGTGCACTGATACCCACGTCCGTCGGCGGCGTGAGCGTCAGTCCCGGAGGCGGCAGCCTGCGTAACCACGGAGGGACCCGCGAGCGTCGCTGATCGGACGCAGCGCCCGGCCGGGGGAAGGAGCACCAAGATGAGAAGAGCCGCGATCGTTGCGCCGGTGCGTACGCCGAGTGGGATCGAGGGGGGTGCGCTGTCCGGGATGCCGCCGGAGTGGATGGCTTCGACGGTGCTGTCCGCGGTGATCGAACGCTCCGGAATCGACCCGATGCGCATCGAGGATGTCGCGATGGCGTGTATCGACGGCGGTCTGGCTACCGGCCCGGAGCTGAGCAGGCTGGCCGCGCGCGGCGCGGGTCTGCCGTTCGCGGTGCCCGGTTTTCTGACCGATCGCCGCTGTGGCAGCGGGCTCCAGGCGGTGATCACCGCGGCCATGATGGTGCAGACCGGCGCGGCCGATGTGGTGGTGGCCGGCGGCGTGGAGTGTGCCGCGGATGCCGCTGCCTGCCATGGGGAATCGGTCAGCCGGTCCGATCTGCTGAACGCCGAGGACGTGGCTCGCTACTACGGCATCAGCCGGACCGAGGCCGACGAGTTCGCGGTGGCCAGTCACCGCAAGGCGGCGCGCGCCTGGCGGCAGGGCACCTTTGCCGCCGAGGTGATTCCGGTCGGCGTGGTGGACGAACCGGGGTGGGCCGAACCGGGCCTCGAAAGCACCGGGGGACACCGGATCCTGCGCGACGAGGGCCTGCGCGACGACGTGTCCACCTATACCTTGGCGGCGCTGCGCCCGCTGCTGGTCAACGGTGTGGTCACCGCGGGCAACATGAGTGCGCACCGGCACGGCGCGTCGGCCTGCCTGGTGGTCGCGGAGGATCGACTCGTCGATCTCGGGCTGACCCCGATGGCGTATCTGGTCGGCTGGGCCGCGGCCGGCTGCGATTCGCCGACCGCCGCGCTGGGCGCGGCGCCCGCGGTGGCGAAGTTGCTCGGCCGTACCGGCATCGACCTGGACGACATCGATCTGGTCGAGATCAACGAGGGTTTCGCGGTGGAAGTGCTTGCGCTGGCCAAGGAATGGGATTTCGATCCGAGCGAGCGGCTGAACGTGAACGGCTCGGCCATCGCCCTCGGTCACCCGGTCGGCGCCACCGGCCTGCGGATCATGACCACGATGCTGCACGAGCTCGCGCGCACCGGCGGCAACTACGGGCTGGAAGCGATCGCCCTCGGCCATGATCACGGCATCGCGGCGTTGTTCGAGTCGGCCGGGTCCGCGCCGATCGTGGAGACCCCGCGCGGCGCCCGGTTCCACGGTGCTCGGCCGAATCGCCGGTTCGGCAAGCATCGCGCCTGACCACAGACAGAACTTCGCGGACCCACCGGCACGGCGTGGGCCCGCGAAGTCGGTTCGGGGTTATTCGGTCCGTGGGCGCGAGTGGAAGCCCAGGCCCTCGTCCTGCGCACCCATCCAGGCCGCCTCGTCGGACTTGCTGTCCGGGACGTAGATGGTGTCCTGCGGGCGGCGCCGGATCTCCGGCGGCGGCGACTGCTCGAGCTCGTCGGCGTCGATGACGAGCCGCTCGAGATCGTTCTCCAGCCGCCGCACCATATTGGCGTCGCCGTAGTGGCTGCGCAATGCGCCGATGGATTGCCGGAGCTGGCCGACCGTGTAGCGGAGTTCCGCGATTTCGCTGCGTGTCATCGATACCTCCTGTGTTCCTGGCAGACATGCGAACTCGGTGGGTAACGGGTACTTCCATGGTCTGCCTGGAAGCGCGCTGCACCAAGCCGTGTGACTCACCACACAACGTGATCTTTAACACAGTACAGAAAGAATTCGGATCTGGCTCGCCAGCTGCGAATCTTCGGCAGTTCGCCCAAGTGTTGCCCGAAGCCGGCCGGCGCGCTTGGTGTGAACCACCGATCGGTCAACTTCGGTGATCGCGCGCCGCCCAGCATTCATCCGGCGACGGCGTACTCCGGCCCCTGCCCGCGCAGCCCGCCGACGACCTGATCGACCCAGCCGACGATGGACAGCGCGACCTCCTCGGCCCGCTCGAAGATCACGCTGTGCCCCGCCCCCTCGAGCGGCACCAGCCGCGATCCGGCCAGCTGCGAGGCGAGCACCACCGAGTGGGTGAACGGCACCACGATGTCCGCGGTGCCGGCCAGCACCAGCGCCGGGATGGCGCCGAGCCGGTGCAGCGTGGCGGTCTCGTCGAAGGTGATCAGCGAGGCGAGGAAGCTCGACATGGTCAGCAGCGGGGTGTCGTTCAGCATGGCGGTGGCGACCGCGACCATCCGCGGATTCACCCGCCGGGTACCGGAATTCGCCGCGCGCATGATCGGCTCGAATATCCGGCGGGACATCCGCTTCGAGCCCTGCATGACCCGCGGCGCGCGGACCACGGCCACCTGCAGCGAGTTCACTGCCCGCCGCTTGAGGAACCGGCCGAGCCCCACCTCGGTGAGCCCGTTCGCGGCGCCCGCGATCAGGCCGACGCCGACGATCCGGGTGCCGATCGTCTCCGGGAACAGCCGGGCGTAGGCGAGCACCACCATCGCGCCCATCGAATGCCCGACCAGGATCACCGGCCCGGTCGGCGCGACCGTGCGCAGCACGGTGTCGAGATCGCGACCGAGCTGGTCGATGGTGTACGTCGACGGATCGGCCTGCCCGGATTCGCCGTGCCCACGATGGTCGTAGAAGACCATCCGCGTCTCGGCGCCCCACTGCCGCAGCAGTTGATCACGCAGAAATGACCAGGATTCGGTGCGCAGGCAGTGGCCGTGCACGAAAACCACGGTCAGAGACGCGGCCTCGGTCCCGAACGTGCGAACCGAGATGGGGATCCCGTCCTCGGCCGACACCGTGACACGGTGACCGTCGTAATCGGCGGCGCAGCGGGCGATCGTCGTGGACATGACGTCCTCCTAGGAGGGTGCATCCTTGCGGAGCGTTCTTGCCCGGTTGTCGATATACATTTCCCCCGCGTTACCAGCCCATACCCGGCGTTACGCACAAGTTGCCCAACCGATGCATGGGATGTATGTCCGCCCCTCCATCGAGGAATCTACGGTTTGCTAGGCAAAGTGCTAGATTCCGGTAGAGACTCCTGATGAACGGTCGATCGGGGTCCTAGGGGCCCCCTCCGTTGTGCGAGGATGGTCGCGCGATGCAGATATCTATCTCTATCTAGCATCTTCGGTATAGCCGCGAAGATTTTTCTGTCAACCCTCTGCGCTCGGTCTGCCGCCGAACGTCTCGAATCGCCGGGTGCATCGTTCGTACAAGGCATGGAGAGAGAAAATCAGCATCAAGTAGATCGGGATCGACAAGATCTCCCAATTCTCATTGCGCGCGGTGAGAGCCGCGGCTAGCGCCACCGCCGCATATGTCGCGAAAAACGCGATGCGAACCGCAGTGAGAAGATGCCCCTCGGGCGGCCGCCGTCGGCAGACCACGATCGCCGACAGTGCCACCGCCAACGCCGCGCCGATCGCAATGCGCTGCGCCACACCGACTCCCGCATACTCCCCGACGAACGTGAACAGTAGCCCGCACCCGATCAAGACCGGCACAACCGCTAGAGCGGCAAGCCCGAACAATCGAACCCGCGGCTCCCACGCAGCCGCCTCCGGAGTGCGCTCCGCGCTCATTGGGGCATCTTCCGGCCGGACTCCAATCCCCTGCCCGTCGACGGATCGCTGAAGCTCGAGGACCGTGAGTCCATGTGAATCCCCCATTCGCGTTTACCGCACGCCAAGCGGTCGTGCCCACCTTCTCCGGCGTCGGCCGGAATTGTCAAACCTGTTGGCGCGCAAGCGTTCGGCGCGGGGGAGGGGTGTCGCCACTCGCGAGGAAAATCTATGACTATCTAGTGATTGCCAATATTGGGGGGATATTTGGCGGACGAGGCACCCACCGGACGGCACGTCGTGGAGGGGCGTGGCGTTCGGTGGGCGGCCGACTGTCTTGGGTCAGGGGGTGGCGGGGGTGCGGGTGGAGGGGAGGAAGGGGCGGAGGAGGTTTTGTTCGGTGGAGGGGCCGGGTTGCCATTCGGCGATCCACGGGCCAGTGCCTTCGCTCGGGTCGAAGACGCCCTCCTCCAGCCAGGTGTAGCGGCCGGTGAGCACGCCGCGGGTGAGGGTGCGGTCGTCGTCGTCGGTGTTGTCCCAGAGTGCGTCGAACAGCCGGCGGACGCGGACCCGGGATTGCTTGCAGAAGGCGTCCGCGAGTTCCGTCGCGGCGGTGGCCTCCGGTGCGCCGGCGGTGCGCAGCGCCTGGGCGCGCATGCAGGACGCGGACATGGCGAACAGTTCGGCGCCGATGTCGACGATCCGGCCGAGGAAGTTCTGCTTGTATTCCAGGCCCGCCTGCCAGCGGCCCATCGCGTACATCAGCGACCTGGCCTGCTTGCGCGAGCTGCGCTCGACGAACCGCAGATGCTTTGCCAGCGTGCCGAATTCGGTATAGGCCGCGGGCACGGTGCCCGAGCCGACCGCGAGCTGCGGGAACCACTTGGCATAGAAGCCGGTCGCGCCGACCGCGGCCTTCGCCTTGTCCTTGAACTCGGCATTGCGGTCGACCAGCGCGCCCGCCGCGGCCATGTGCGCGTCGGCCATCTCCCTGGCGATCAGCAGCCGCATGATCTCGCTGGAACCCTCGAAGATCCGGTTGATCCGCAGATCGCGGACCAGCTGTTCGGCGCCGACCGCGCGCTCGCCGCGCGCCGCGAGCGAGGCGGCCGTCTCGTAGCCGCGACCGCCGCGGATCTGCACCAGCTCGTCGGCGATGGTGCAGCTCATCTCGCTGGCCCACAGCTTGGCCAGCGCCGCCTCGATGCGGATGTCGTTGCGCGCCTCGTCGCACATGGCGGCGGACAGATCGAGCGCGGCCTCGAGCGCGTAAGTGGTTGCGGCGATGAAGGAGATCTTCTGGCCGACCGCCTCGTGCTCGCCGACCGGCTTGCCCCACTGCACCCGCTCGGTACTCCACTCCCTGGCGATCTTGAGCGACCACTTCGCCGATGCCGTGCACAGTGCCGGGATGGCGAGCCTGCCCGCGTTGAGCGTGGTGAGCGCGATCTTCAGGCCGTCGCCTTCGCGGCCGATCAGATTCGCCCGCGGCACCCGCACGTTGTGCATCCTGGTGACGCCGTTCTCGATGCCGCGCAGACCCATGAACGCGTTGCGCCGCTCCACCGTGATGCCCGGCGAATCGGCCTCGACCACGAACGCGGAGATGCCGCCGCGATGCCCCTCGCTCTTCGGCACCCTGGCCATCACCACCAGCAGCTCGGCGACCACCCCGTTGGTGGTCCACAGCTTGACGCCGTTGAGCTCGTAGGCCGTTCCGTCCTCGATCGGGGTCGCGGTGCTGGCCATCCGGGCCGGATCGGAGCCGACGTCGGGCTCGGTTAGCAGGAACGCGCTGACCGCGCCCGCGGCACAGCGCGGCAGGAACTCCGCCTTCTGCTCGTCGGTGCCGGCCAGCTTCAGCGGCTCGGGCACGCCGATGGATTGATGCGCCGACAGCAACACGCCGAGGCTCGGGTGCGCCGAGCCGACCAGCATCAGCGCACGGTTGTAGCCGAACTGGGAAAGACCCTGCCCGCCATAGGATTCCGGAATCTTCAGCCCGAAGCAGCCGAGCTCGGCCAGCCCCTTGACGTACTCGTCCGGGATCCGGACCTCCGCCTCGATCACCCGGCCGTCGATGGATTCGCAGAACGGTCGCAGCCTGGCCAGGTAGGCCTCGGTGCGGGCGGCGTCCTCGGGCCCCGGCTGGGGGTACGGGTGGATCAGATCGAGCCGGAACCTGCCGAGAAACATCTCCTTCGCGAAGGATGGTTTGGCCCAGGTGGTTTCGCGAGATTCCTCGACCAGTGCTCGGGCCTGTTCTTCGGTGGCGTCGACTTTCGCGGCTGTCGCCATGATGTCCTCCTCGGACGTGATCAGGATCACATTCGAGTGTAGGAACTTTAGTTACCCGCCGGTAGGGCCGCAGGTCGATTGATTTCTATCGATCTCTAATGATCTTGGTAGACAAGCTAATACGGAGCTAATAACCGATGTTCGGATTGCCCGGTTCCGTCCTCACACACTGCGTAGGTAACGACCGAAATGCGGCACGGTGAATCCGATCGTGCCGCGCTCGGCCGAATAGATCAGGCCCTTCTTGATCAGCCCGTCCCTGGCCGGCGACAGCGAGGCGGGTTTGCGCCCGAGTTCGCTGGCCACCGCCGAGGTCGCCACCGGACCGTCGTCGCCGGCCAGATCGGCCATGGCCCGCATGTACTCGCGCTCGGCGGGCGTTGCCCGTTCGTAGCGGGAGCCGAAGAAGCCGACCGCCAGCTCCTCCTCCGCGGTCGGCGCGGCCACCTCGACATCCTCCGCGGAGATCGGACTCTCCGGCGCCTGATCCCAGGCCGCCTTGCCGTAGGCCTGCACAAAGTACGGATAACCATCGGCCTTGTGGTAGAGCGCGTCCAGCGCCTCGTCGGTGAACTTCACTTCCTCGCGCTCGGCGGGCGCGATCAGCGCGAGGTCGGCGGCTTCGCGGTCGAGCCGATCGATGCGGTGGTAACTGAACAGGCGCTCGGAGTAACTCTTCGACGCGGACAGCACCGCGGGCAGGTGCGGCAGGCCGGCGCCGACCACGATCAACGGCGCGGTGTCCTGGCTCAATTCGTGGCAGGCCCCGCAGATCGCGGAGATGTCGGCCGGACTCAGATCCTGCATCTCGTCGATGAAAATCGCGATGCCGACCCCGATTTCGCTGGCCAGCGCCGCCGCCTCGACCAAGAGCTCGACCAGGTCGATCTCGATGTCGCCGGAATCCGCCCGGCCGGTGACCGCGGGCACGTCGATGCCCGGCTGCCAGCGTTCGCGCATTCCCTTGTCCGCGGTGGCGCGCAGCGCGAAGGCCTTGAGGATGCCGAGGAAGTCGTCGACCCGTTCCGGGTTCCGGTGCGCCATGGCGATCGCGCGGACCGCCATGTGCAGCGCGGAGGACAGCGGACGACGCAGTTCCTGATCCGGCCGCGCCTCGATCTTGCCGGTGCCCCAGCCGCGCGAGATGGCGGCCGAGCGAAGTTGATTGAGCAGCACCGTTTTTCCGACGCCGCGCAGGCCGGTGAGCATGACGCTGCGTTCCGGCCTGCCGCGCGCGATGCGTTCCAGCACGATGTCGAAAGCGGTGAGTTGCTTGTCGCGCCCGGCCAATTCGGGTGGGCGCTGTCCGGCTCCGGGAGCATACGGATTCCGCACGGGGTCCATGCCCTAACACCGTAGCCCGTTATGTCCGCGAAATCTGCCGGTATCTACGGCGTGTCCTAGATATTGCTAGCGGCCGGTATTGCACGATGGCTCTCGCCCGATTGAGATGGGCACGGAAGTCATTACGCTGCTGGCGTTTCCAGCGAGTATCGGAGGGTCATGTCCGACGAACCCACCCCGACCACCGCCGAGGTGGTCCAATCCTGGAACGTGCCGACGGGAGCGACGGTGGCGCACCGCATCCGGGCCAACATCTTGACGGCGATAGGGCAGGGCTATGACGATCCGCAGCTCGTCGCGGACCTCGCGGTCGGGCCGCTGGTGATGGCGCTCGGGCAGTTGGAGGTCGGGCTGGCCGATGCCCGGCGCCGGATCGCCGAACTCGAGCAGGCGCTCGGCGAACGCGACGGCGAGGCGGCCAACGGCCGCGAATCCTGAATTCCCAAAGGACGATTCGGACATTTGCCGCCGATCGGTAACAGACACTTATTCGTCGATATCGTGTCGTGACCCAGTGGGCGTGTCGCGATTCCGGGCGATCGTCCAGGGAGTTTGGCGGGACCGGAAAACTACCAGGTCTGTGCGCTGGACAACACCGCGTCGGCATCGTAATCTCTTCGTGACTTAGTGGAGTCCTGTCGTTTCGAAAGAGAAGCGGCGCCACGCAGTTACCGCCTTAGCGGCCGTCGGGGCCATCTTCCCGCCTGCCGTGCCGGGAACACCCACAGTGTTCGACTGGGTGATTCCTTGCGGCCATTTGACGGTCGCTCACCGGTCGGCGGGAGAGTACGAAGATCGGAGACGTAGCTCGGTGGGTAAACACAGCATGCAGCGGGATTCGCGCTTGCCGAATTCCGTCAAGGGTGCCCTCGTCATGGGCGCGGTGGCCGCGACAACCGGCGCGATGCCCGCGATCCCGGCGATGGCGGCAACCATCAACCTCCCCGGACTGGGTAACTTCGATGTTCCTGTGCCCCAGGAATACGAGGCGCCGGTCCAGCAACTCAACCAGCAGATCCAGCAGGCCGTGTCGGCCATGCCGAACGCGCAGGTTCCCGGCGCACCGCAGCAGCAGGCGGCGCCAGGCGTTCCGAACTTCGCGCCGAACATGCCCGGCCTGTTCAACCCCGCTCCCAGTGCCAGCGATATCGCGCTCGACGCGGCCAAGACCAAGGTCGGCGCGATGTACTCCTGGGGTGCCGCAGGGCCCTCCAACTTCGACTGCTCGGGTCTGGTCCAGTGGGCCTACCGGCAGGCCGGCGTCGAACTCCCCCGCACCAGCTTCGAGCAGTCGCACGTCGGCGCTCCGGTGGCCTTCCAGAACCTGCAGCCCGGCGACATCGTCGTGACCAACGGCGGCGGCCACGTCGGCATCTACGCGGGTGACGGCAAGCTGCTCAACGCCGTTCAGTCCGGCTCGCCCGTCTCCTACACTCCGCTCCGCGCCGGCGATGTGGTCACCGCACGCCGTATCGTCTAACGAGTGACCCCCGCCGAAAACGGCATCCGTGCGAACGGAAAGAGCACCGCGACGCAGGCCCGAGTCGATTCATGGACTTGGGCCGTGCGCCTGTTCAAAACCAGATCCGCTGCCGCCGAGGCCTGCCGGGGCGGACACGTCCGCGTCAACGGCGTCGCGGCCAAGCCCGCCCAGCCGGTCAAACCCGGCGACGAGGTGCGCATCCGCCTGAGCGGCGTCGAACGCATCGTCATCGTCGAGCAGATCATCACCAAGCGAGTCAGCGCACCGGTCGCCGCGCAATGCTTGATCGATCGCAGCCCACCGCCACCCTCGCGCGAGATCCTCGCCGCTCAGCCGCGCCGCGACCGCGGATCCGGCCGGCCCACCAAACGCGAACGGCGCGAAACGGATCGACTCCTCGGCCGCACCGAAGGCTGAGCTACGCCGAGGTCGTTGTCGCCGATGCCCTGGCGGCCAATCTATTCGCCGCCACCGCCGCCGCGGCGATGGTGCACAGCGCGCCGAGCATCAACGCCGCCGCCTCCCCCGGCACCAGCACGTGCAGTCCGGTGCCGACCGTGACCGCGGCGACCGGAACGCCGATCTGCGCCGCCGCGAGTGCCCCGTAGCCGACGGGCTGACCGACCAGCCGCGGAATCAGGTGAACCAGCACCGCGCCGACACCGAGCGCGAGACCGAGGGCGATGAGGCGCGGATGGTCGCCGAAGTCACGCAGATTGAGCCGGGCACCGAGCCAGACGAAGAACAGCGGCCCGAGAAAGCCGTCGTTGATCGCGAACAGCTGCCGGGCCACCCGCCGCGGCTCGCCGATCGCGGCCACCGCGAGCCCGGTGGCGAAGCCGGCCAACATGATCGACACCCGGGTCTGGGTGGCCACCGCGCACAGCGCGAACAGGACCGCGAGGCTCACCCGCAGTTCGAGGGCGAGCTTGCGATCCTCGGACAACCGATGGGCGCGGCGTCGCACGCCCGACTGCTCCAGCCGGCGCAGCACCACGAAGAGCACGACTCCACAGGCGGCGACCGCCAGCGCGCCGAGCGCCGCCCGCCCCGCGTGCTCCGGATCGATCGCCAGCGGCAGCGCCACCACGCAGGCGGTATCGGCGATCGCCACCTGCGCGGTCAACGCGAGCACCGGTTTACCCGCCAGCCCGAGCGAGTCGATGATCGGCAGCACCAGCGCCGCCGACGAAGAGGCGAGCAGCACCGCGTACATGGCGCCATGTCCGGTATCGAACCAGTGCGCGATACCGAATCCTGCTGCAACAGCGAGCAATCCGACGATCACCGCGCGCACAGCGCCGACCCCGAGGGCGGACCGCACCGCCGGATCCCGCGCCGGCACATGGGTTCCCGCGACGAACATGACTACCGCGAAGCCCATGTCCGCGAGGAAGGCGAAGACCGGGTCGGCGCTGTGCAGTACGCCGAATCCGGTGGCGCCGAACACGATTCCGGCGAGCACCTCGCCGAGGATGACCGGCACGTGCCACGCGGCGCGCAGCGCGAGCAGCGGCCCGAACAGGCCGAGTGCGAGGACGAGTGCGAGGGTGGAGAAGGTCACGGCATGGCGGCGATCTTCGCCGGAATGGCGATGTTCTCGTCGGCCCAGTGGATCGCGCAGACCCGGTGGTAGCCATCGGCGATCACCAGCGGTGTCCCGGTGCGAAAATCACCGCGCACCAGCAGAATCGGGGACAGCGAGCTGCCGTTGTTGATCTTGATCAGGTCCCGCCGGACGTGCGGGTTCTCCGGCGGCAACAGCGCGAGCCCGGCCGCGCGCAGAATGTCCTTGGCCTTCTTGTGCACGATGGGACCGGCGCGCAGGTCGTCCAGCACGGCACTGACCACCTTCGGTCCGGCCAGCAACTCCAGATAGTCGGCGGCTGCCGGGTAGTCGTGCTCCTCCGGCTCGGCTTTCCACCGCACGGAGATGTTGTCGGTCGCCATGCACCTCATCATCGCGGCCCGTAGCCCGGATCGGCGGGACTTCGACGGTGTTTCGGAACGGTTCAGATCATCGCCACCGGGGCGAGCTGGCCGGCGATGTACCGGGCCCGGCACTCCCCGCGGCGCAGCTTGCCGCTGGTGGTCTTGGGGATTCGGCCCGGCTCGACCAGCATCACCGAACCCGGTATCACCTCGTGCGCGGCCGCGACCTCGGCGCGAATCCGGCGGGCGAGCACCGACAGCTCGGCGGGCTCGGTGGCCTCGGCGACGCGCAGCTCGGCCACGATCACCAGATCCTCGCGGCGCCCGTCGTCGTACCCGAACGCCGTCACGTGTCCCGGCCGGATCTGCACCGCACAGGCCTCGACCGTCGCCTCGATGTCGGCCGGGAAGTGATTGCGGCCGTCGACGACGATCACGTCCTTGCGCCTGCCCGCGATGTAGAGCTGACCGTCGAACCAGAAGCCGAGGTCGCCGGTGCGCAGCCAGTCGGCGTCGCTGCCGCGCAGGGTGGCGTGAAAGGTCTCGGCGGTGGCATCGGGCCTGCCGTAGTAGCCGTCGCAGACATTCGCGCCTGCCACCCAGATCTCGCCGACCCGGCCGGTGGGCAGCTCGGCGCAGGACACCGGGTGCACGATGCGCACGTCCTGTCCGACCGGCGCGCCGCAGCCGACCAGCGGTGTGCCGCCGAGCGACTGCGCGAGCCGCACCGCCCGGCCTTCGGCGAGCGCGCTCCGGTCGAAATACTGTGCCACCGGGTCGGTCCGCCAGTCGCCGACGGTCACGGTCAGGGTGGCCTCGGCCAGGCCGAAGCCCGGGGTGTGCGCCTGGTGGCGGAAGCCGTATTCGGCGAAGGTCGCGGTGAATTCGGCGAGCGCGTCGGCCCGGACCGGCTCGGAGCCGTTGAGCAGCATGTCCAGGCCGGACAGGTCGAGCCCGGCGCGCTCCTCCGGCGTGGTCGCGGAAACCATCAGGCCCAGGCCGAAATTGGGTCCGCCGGTGATGCCCGCGCGATAGTCGCTCACGGCGCGCAGCCACCGGATCGGCCGCTTCGCGAACTCCGCGGGGGACATGGTGAAGCCGGGTACGCCGCAATACAGCGGCAGCGACAGGCCGAGGATGAGACCCATGTCGTGGAAGAACGGCAGCCAGGTCAGGATGGGTTTGCCGGGCGTCGGCCGCAGGGCCTGGCACAGTTGTTCCAGCGCCGTGGTCAGGTTCGCGTGGGTGACCCGGACGCCGGCGGGGGACTGGGTCGAGCCCGAGGTGTACTGGAGATAGGCGAGTTCGGCCCGGATCGGATCGATGACCGGCGCGGGCGTATCCCTCATGGGCACAGTGACATCCGCGTCGAGTTCGATCGCCGCGCCGAGTACCGGACCGAGTAGCGACGCGCGGGCCGAGTCGCCGTGGGACAGCAGGGCGAGCGTCGGTCGCGCGTCGGCCAGCACCGCGAGCAGCCGCTCCTTGTTGCGCGCGCCGCTCGCCGGAAACAGCGGCACCGCAATGCGATTGCTGTACAGGCAGGCGAGAAAGGCGACGGCGTAGTCGAGTCCGTGCGCGCAGAGGATGGCGATCCGGTCGCCCGGCGCACTCCCGTCCCGCAGCCGCTCGGCGAGTCCGCCTGCGGCGGAGTGCAAGCCTGCGTAGGTCATCGAGACGGGCAGCCGTTCGTGCATGCGATAGCGCAGCTCGGTAAAGGCGATCTCGTCCGGCCGGGTGGCGGCCAGCTCGGCGATGCGCGCGGCGAGGCTGTTGCAGGCTGTCACGAGACCTCGCTGGGGTGTGCGGCGAGCCGATCGACCGGGCCGGCGCCGAGGAGATTCGAGAGGCGCACCGCCAAGCGGGAAGTGTCGGCGGTCGGTGCGTAGTCCACTGCCGAGAGGTAGGTCCCGGTATACCGCAACAGGTCGGACAGCAGCGCGGCATCGTGTCGTGGATCGAATGCCGCGATACCCGCCCGCCGGACCGGCCCGGACGAGCCGGTCGCCCATCGACCCCAGCCGACGCTGAGCACACCCCGTCCCGGGTAGGTCAGGGCCAGCGAATCCATCGCCGCGTCGGCGGCGGCGTCGGCGGCCCGGCCGGGTGCGCCGAATGCGCCGGTGGCGCGGGAGAACAGCAGGATGAAGTCGGTCGGGTCGGCCGCGGTGAGGTCGATCAGGTTGTCCGCCGCGGTCAGCCTGGCGGCGAACGCCGTGGTCAGCTGGTCGGGTGTGGTGGCATCGAAGGTAACCTCGGTGGTCGAGCCCGCCGCGTGCACCAGGCCGCGAATGGTCGAGCCGCATTCGCGGATGTCGTTGAGCGCGTTGGCCAGATCGCGCCGGTCGGCGGTATCGCAGCGGACCACCACGATCCGGTCCTCCAGCCCGTCGAGCAGCGGCGGCACCGGGCGCGGTGCGCGGGTGAGGATCACCACGTCGCGGGCCCCGGAATCGAGCAGCCAGCGCACCGCGACGGCGCCGACGGTGCCCAATCCGCCGGTGACCACGTAGGTTCCGGCCGCATCGATGGCGGTGCCGGCCGAACGCAGTCGTGCGGGAGCGAACCGTCGGACGGCGAGAGTGCCTGCCGAGCAGCGCAATTCGTCGGTGCAGGCGGTGCGGGGCAGCTCCGTCACGCAGCGGCGGAGCAGTGCCACGCTTCGCGGGTCCGCATCGGTCCAGATCAGGCGCACCGGGCGGCCGGATTCGAGTTGCAGGGAGCGGACCAGGCCGGCGATCGCCCGCGGCGCGGCCAGGACATCGGGGTCGACGCGATGCGGGTCGACGGCCGTGGGCTCCGGCAGGATGACCGTCAGGGAGGCGGTACCGGCGTCGGCGTGTATCCGCTGGAGCAGATCGAGGACCCGGCCGGTCGTCGCGGCGGCGCTCCGGCCGGGGCCGATGGGGTCGGAGTGGGTTGCCGCCGAGGTTGTTTCGGCAGGCCAGACGAGGACCACCGCGGTGCGCGCGGAGCCGTCCAGCGGCAGATCGGTGATGAGCGGCCGCGGCGCATCCGGATCGCGGGGCACCCGGTCGGTGGGGATGCGGTCCGCCAGCGCGTCGGCTACCCGGTGGGCAAGGTCCGAATCGCCGATTACCAAGGCGCGCCCGGCCATCCCATCGTGCGGTCCGGCGACGAACTCGGGATCGACAGTATGCCAGGTCGGCTCGCGAAAGAGCATGGGGCGATCGGTCTTTCGCGGCACCGCGGCAGACCGCGCCGGAGCGTCCGAGCCGACGAACCGGATGCGCACGCCGGACAACGCGAGGCACGGCACACCGTGCTGGTCGGTCGCGATGACGTCGCCGACCAGCCCCGTCGCCGTGCGCTCGCGGGCGAACGCGTGTACCTCGAGGACCGTCCGATTCGGTTCGGCGGACAACCACGCGGAGGCGATACCGACCGGCAGCGGGAGCACGTCGGCGGGCACCTCGGCGTAGACGGTCGCCGTCAACGCTTGCAGGCAGCCGCTCAGCGTTGCGGTGCTGTGCAATTCGGCGACGTCGAACAGGCCGATCGCGCTGTCCGGCCCGGTCGCGATGCCGCGCAGCACCCGGAACCGCGGCCCGTACTCCAGCCGCAACCGGTGCAGATCGGCATAGAACGCGGCCGGCGCGATGAGTCGCATCCGGTGTCGCCCAGCCCGGTTGGCATCCACCACCCGCATCCATGCGACGATATCCGCGGGTGTGGGGTCACCGGCGGGCCGAGCCGATGCCAGCGCTGCGGCCTCCGTGACCTCCGCCCGTACACTTGCATCGCCGTCACGGCGATAGCCGACCTCCGGCAGCGCCGAGAGCGCGGTCCGTTCGTGCACCACGAAATCGGTGAGCACCGTGGCGCGTGCCGAATGCAACAGCCTGCGCAACCAGAACGCGGTCGGCACGACCGGTTCGCCGTGGATCACGTAATCGGTGAGATCGTCAGCGGCAAAGGCGGTTTCGAGACTGTCCGGCTCAGTCCTCGACGTGATCGGCGGGAAGGTGCGCCTTCGCCACGTGCGGCGTGGCGGAGTGCTGAACGGCCCCTGTGCGGACCAGTCGATCGGCCGCCCCTCGAGGTGCAACCGGGCGACGCAGGTGAGAAACGCACCCGCCTCGTCGTCGCGCGCCGCCACCGGATGCGTCGCGTCGCGGAACTCGGGATACTCACGCACCGCCGGGGCCAGCACGGGCTGCGGCGAAATCTCCAGCACCGTCGAAAGCCCGTCGGCGGCGGCGCGTTCCAGCGCTGCGGCGAGTTCGATTGTGCCCGAGGCATTCTCTGCCCAATACGCGCCGTCCATCGTCGCCGTGGCGATCACTTCCGCGCGGCGTGTGGTGGAGTACAGCGGGGTGCGCGGTGGCGTCGGCCGCAGATCCGCCAGCGCCTCGACGAATTCGGGCGGCACCGGGGCGGCGAGCGGGCGGTAGGCGGTGGCATCGTCCGCGATCCGCAGCGCGGGCAGATCGCGGCGCCTGGCCCGCCGGACGAGCGTATCGATGTAGCGCGGGATACCCGAAACGACCACCGAACGCGGACCATTCACCGCCGCGATGCCGACCTGCGCCCGCATCGGCTCCACCAGCTTCGCCGCCTCGAACGGTGCCGCGGTCAGCAGCGCCACGGCCGTTCGGTCGGCCGGCTCCGCTCCGATCCGGCTGCGCCGCACCACGATCAGCGCCGCGTCGGCCAACGACAACGCGCCGCCGACCGCGGCCGCCGCGACCTCACCGAGCCCGTGCCCCGCCACCGCGTCCGGCCGGATGCCCCACGCCGCCAGCAATTCCGCCATCGCCACCTGGAAGGCGAAGATGGCCGGCGCGACCAGTGCCATAGCGCGGGAACCGGTTCCGTTGCCCGAGCCGGTCAGCGCGAAGCCGTGTCGCGGTGTCCAGACCCGCGGTCCGTCCGCCGCGACGATCGCGTCGGCGACCTTGGCCAACGCGGCGGCGAACGCGCCGTGCCGCGCCGCGAGCGCGCGTCCCATCGCGAGGTGCTGCCCACCTTGCCCGGGGAACAGGAACAGCACACCACCGCGGCGCCGGGTCGCCGACGGGCCGATCACCGCCGCGCTCGAATCACCCTGCGCGACAGCGTGGAGCTGCTTCAGCGCGTCGGCACGATCGTGCGCCAGCACGCAGGCCCGCGCCCGCTGCGGCAGCAATCTGGCGGTCGCGGAGGCGAACTCGCGCAACGATTCGCCGCCGGCCTCGAGCCGCCCGGCATACCGGCCCGCCGCCGCCGTCAGCTCCGCGGTATCGCGCCCGGTCACCGAGATCAGCACCGGCGGTTCGTCCCCGCGGACCGCGCGCGGCTGGTCGACTCCGCGCAGTACCGCGTGCGCGCTGGCGCCGCCGACGCCGAAAGCGCCGACCCCCGCGTGACGTTCGCCGATCGGGACGGCGCTCCAGTCGACGGCCGCGGTCGGCACCCGCGGACCGCGCTCGGCCGGCGGCAGCAGCGGACTCTCGGTCCGGACGCGGGCCATCGGCGCGATGACACCGTGGTGGATGGACAACGCCGCCTCGAGCACACCGACCACGCCCGAGGCCGCTTCCAGCTGCCCGGTGGGGGCCTCCGCCGAGCCGCTCGCGCTCGGGTCCCCGGGTGCCGAAGTGCCCCGTGCGACACCGGCGGCCGGCGCGCCGACCGCTACGGCGTCGGCCGATGTCGTTCGGCTGCGATGACATTCGAAGTACCCGGCGCCACGCGGATCGAGCCCGGCGCGGGACCAGGCGGCGCGCACCGTTTCCTGCTGTGTCCGGCGGTTCGGCGTCCGCAGCCCGCCGGCGCGTCCGGCCGAGCCGACCGCGGTCCCGGCGATCTCCGCGTACACCCGATTACCCTCGCGCACCGCGTCTTCGGTGCGTTGCAGGACCACCACCGCACAGCCGTCCGCGCGCGGGTATCTGCCGGCGGCCGCGTCGAACGGTTTCGCTCGTCCGTCGGACGCGGGGAAACCGCCGTCCGTCAGGCAGTTCGACGGCAGCGGCAGGAGATCGACCCCGCCGGCGATCGCGAACGGCGCGGTGCCGTCGGCGACCAGCCGGACCGCCAGGTCGACGGCGGCCAGCGAGGACGCGGCCGCGCTGTCCAGCGCAAGACTCGGCCCACGCAGATCCAGCAGGTAAGACAGGCGATTGGCGACGCCGCCGAGCGATGCGCCGGGTACGGCGTAGGGCGCGTCGAATCCAGACCGGCCGAGTACCGTGGCGCCGAGCTCGTAGCCGCACGCGCCGAACACCACCGCCGCGCCCGAACCCTTTGTGCGGTAACCGATCCCCGCATCATCGATCGCCTCGACCGCGACCTCCATCGCCAGTCGCTGCCGCGGATCCAGCAGCGCGTTCTCCCGCTCGGTGAGGGCGAACCACTCGTGGTCGAACGCGTCGGTGGTCGTCGGATATCCGCCGGGTCGCCCGGCCGGCGGCGCCGTGGCGTCGCACCCGGCGAGCAGCATTCGCCAGAATTCGTCGCCGCCGTCGGCTCCCGGCACCCGGCAGCCGATCCCGACGATGGATACCCCGGTCATCGCATCGCGAGATACTCGACCAATTGGTCTATGTCGGGGTAGTCGTACATCGCGGTCAGCGAGACCTCGAACCCCATGGCATCCTCGAGTCGCGCGGTCAGCCGGGCCAGCTGAGTAGAGCTCAGGCCCAGGTCGGCGAACGGCGCGTCGGTGCAGACGGCGGTCACGTCGACGCCGAGCAGCTCGGCCACGGCCGTCACCGCCGTGGTCGTGAGCGCCGCACGACTGCGTACCATCGAGCTCCGATCCATCCCGAGACGTGCCTACCCCCGAAATCGGCGGCTCGTCTCTACCGCCCAGGTACCACCCGCGATTATGCCGAGATATCGCACTATGGAGAAGAGCCTTTTGCGTGGCCTGCGCCGACACGGCCGATCGCCTACCGTGGCGAGGTGAGCGAAAACCCCGCACGGCTCGCCGATGGCCGCCCCGGAACCCTCGGCACCTTGGTGCGGTGTTGCGCCGCACTGGCCGCCACACCGGGCCGGCTACTCCGCCCGCGCCGACCCGATCAGGCCTTTCTCGCGGGTCTGGCCGCCGCGCCCGCGCCGACGGCGACCGCGACGGTCCGGCTGATCGCGCTGCCGCAGGCCACCATGGCCGCGCCGGCCACCATCGTCGCCGAGGGCGTGCGCAGCCTGCGGGAATTGCCGATGTCGATGGGCGCGTTCCTGGTCGAGCATCCGCGGGCGAGGTTCCTCGTCGATCCCGCCATCTGCGCCGACGTGCACACCAGAGTCCTGCCCGGACATCCGTTCCCGATCGGCAAACTGGTCACGCCGGACAAGCCGGTGCTCGGGTTGAGCGACGCGCTCGCCGCCCGCGACCTCGCCGCTTCCGACATCGACTTCACCCTCGCCACCCACCTGCACTGGGACCATGTCGCGGGCCTGCTCGAGCTGCCGGACTCGATCGAACTGCGCGTCCCCGCGGTCGAATACGCGTGGGCCATGCGCGGCGAAACCGCACCGATCGGCGTGATCCGGGAACCGTTGCGCGGCCAGTCCATCGCGCCGGTCGAGCTCGACGGCCCGCCGGTGCTCACCTTTCCGCGCAGCCACGACGTATTCGGCGACGGTTCCGTCGTCGTGGTCGATCTGGCGGGGCACACCCCCGGCAGCGTCGGCGTGCTCCTCGCGGTGGACGACGGCACCCGGGTACTGCTGGCCGGTGACGCGGTGTGGAACACCCTGCAGGTCAAGCTGATCCGGGAGAAGGCGCCGATGCCCGGCAACCTGTTCGACGCCGACCGCGACGCCGCGTTCCGGACCATCCAGCGGCTGCACGCCCTTCCGGACGATATCGAGGTCATCGCCAGTCACGACTACGACGCGGTGCTGGCCCGCGCGGTCCGGGCGAGTTGACGCGATCGGCAGGCGGCGAACGCCGGACCCGGCGGCAGCGCGGGGCCGGCGTTCGATCGGTGAATCAGGTGGCGCGCAGGCCGATGATCAGGCCGTCCTTGGTGCACCTGGACGGGGTGGCGGGGTCCGGCTGGGCGTTGCACTGCCAGCCGTCGACGGTCTGAGCGTCGGTATTGCTCACCGTGGTCGCGTATTTCGTCGCGACGTTGATCGCTTCCGTGCAGCCGACCCGGCCCGCCGCGGTGCCGACGGCGATGACGGTGCGGGTGCCGCCGCCCGCGTCGGTGACCGGTCCGCAGCTGACGTCCGCCACCGCGGCGGGGGAGGTGGCGATCGCCGGGGACGTGGCGATCGCCGAGGTCGGGTTGACGGCGGCGGAGGGGGCTTGCAGAGCGGTCGACATGGCGTGGGCCGAGTGGTCCGCCTCGTCGTTGCCGCCGCAGCCTGCCGTGCCTGCCACTACCGCGAACGCGGTGGCGGCGACTGCCGTCAGGTGGAGGATTTTCACCGAGTTGGCTCCTGATCTCTAGGCGAAGCGGCCGAATCGGCGCAGGTGCAGCGTGATTCGGCCGTAGCTGTCATGTTGCCGACATCCATTCAAGCACGCGGCAGCGGCCCAGGACCGAGATCAGCGGCGGACCAGCAGCTCCATCGCCTGCGCGGCGGTCAGCGATCCGGCGGTGACGAGTTCGAGGTTCGCCAGCGCCGCCTCGTGTGCTTGCGTGCTCGCCGCGGCGACGCAGTCGGCCACCGGATGCACGGTGAAACCCAGATCGGTCGCGTGCCTCGCGGTCTGCTCGACGGTCAGGTTGGTCGCGACCCCGGTGACGAACAACGTGTCGATGTTCCGCTCGGTGAACCACCGCGCCAGTTCATTACCGGCCAGCCCGGACAGCTTCTGGTTGTCGAACACCTCGCTCGCCTGTCCGGCCATCTCCGGAATAAGCTGGCTGCCCGGCGAATCCGGCCGGAACTCGGTCTGCGCCGCGCCCACCGACCGCATGAAACCGGTATTGCGCACCAGTTCGCCCTCGCCGACCGGGATGGTGAAGCGGGTGAAAATCACCGGAAAACCCTGCGCGGCAGCCGCTTTGTGGAACTCCACCGCCCGGGCGACGACTCCGCTCGCCGCGACCGGCGCGGCGAGCATCGGCCCGAAGAAGCCCTCGGGCTCGATCACGTTCACCTGCCAGTGCAGTGCGAGTACGGCCGCGCGGAGACGGGGGATCGCCATCCCCCGACCCTACGTCAGCCCAGCGTGGTCAGGATGAATATTCTTTGCGCAGTTGAACTTTGACCACCTTGCCGCTGGCATTGCGCGGCAGCTCGGCGACCAGCACCAGATCCTTCGGGTGCTTGTAGCGCGCCAGGTTCGCGTCGAGGAACGCGGTGAGCTCGTCCAGCGTCAGCTCGTCCTCGGCGGTATTGAGCGCGACGACGGCCACCGGCACCTCGCCCCACTTCTCGTGCGCGCGCCCGAT
Organism: Nocardia sp. NPDC056564; assembly: GCF_042793755.1. Lineage (NCBI taxonomy): Bacteria > Bacillati > Actinomycetota > Actinomycetes > Mycobacteriales > Nocardiaceae > Nocardia > Nocardia sp. NPDC056564. Next base: position 367,255 of record NZ_JBHTUR010000004.1, on the reverse strand, counting down.
CACCGCGGCCTCGCGGATCTTCGGATGGGCGAACAGCACGTTCTCCACCTCGGCGCAGTAGATGTTCTCGCCGCCGGAGATGATCATGTCCTTCTTCCGGTCCACCACCCAGATGAAGCCCTCCTCGTCCTGGCTGACCAGGTCGCCGGAGTGGAACCAGCCGCCGGCGAAGGCCTCCGCCGTCGCCTCCGGCTTGTTCCAGTACCCCTGCATGAGGGTCGGTCCGCGGTAGACGATTTCGCCGACCTCGCCGGGCGCGACATCGTTCATCTCGTCGTCGACGATCCTGGTCTGGATGGTCGGGATGGGCTTGCCGACCGAGCCGAGCTTGCGCAGCGCGTCCTTGCCCTCCAGTACGCAGGTGATCGGCGACATCTCGGTCTGCCCGAACACCGCGACATTGAACGCGTTCGGGAAGCAGTCGGCCATCGCCTTCAGCACCGTGTCGGAGGCGGGCGCGGCGCCCCAGCTGAGCGCGGTGAGCGCCAGTTTCCGCTCCTTCACCCGCGGTTCGGCGCAGATGGCCTGCCACTGCGCGGGCACGCAGAACGCGCTCGTGGCCTGCTCCCGCTCGACCGCGTCGAGGAATTCGGTGGGATCGAAGGCGCCGAGCGGATGCAGCACCGTCTTCGCGCCGAGCAGAAAACACGGTGCGAGACTGCCGAGTCCAGCGATGTGGAACAGCGGCGAGGTGCAGAACCCGATCGAGCTCTGTTCGGTCGCCAGCGCCCGGATCACGGTCAGCGCTTGGGAATTCATGTTCGCGTAGGACAGGATCGCGCCCTTCGGGCTGCCCGTGGTGCCCGAGGTGTACATGATCAGCGCGGGGGTGTCTTCGGGAATGTCGAGCGGGGTGTGCGGTTCGCCGCCCTCGGCGAGCACGTCGTCGAAGCCGAACGCGCCGTCCGCGCTCGGCCCGCCGATCACGAAACAGGTTTCCAGCGTGCTGGATTGCGCCTGCACCGCGGTGGCCAGCGGCAGCAGCACGGTGTCGGTGACGATCGCCTTCGCGCCACTGTCGCCGACGATGTAGGCGACCTCGGGCGGGGTGAGGCGGAAGTTGACCGGGACCGCGATCGCGCCGAGTGCGTTGATGCCGAACACCGCCTCGACGTACTCGGGGTAGTTCAGCGCCAGGATCAGCACCCGGTCGCCGAAGCCGACGCCGCGGCGGGCGAGCGCGTCGGCGAACTTCAGCGAGCGCTCGTGCAGTTGCCGCCAGGTGGTGTCCGCGCCCCGGAACCGCAGCGCGACCGCGTCCGGGCGCATCTGCGCGTGCACGGCGATCTGGTTGTTCCAGTGATTACGCCGCGACCTGAGCGGCTCGTCGAGCGAGGCTCGCGCCGACTCCGCCTGCTGCCGTCCCCCATGTACCCGGGTGGTCATGCCACGAACTCCTCTCGGGCCGGCACGTGCGTCCGCCGGGCTGGCCGACCGCTGTGACGGGCTGAACTGAGCGCAGAATATCAACTAACTTATTTGGACGGCAAGGGTCTGCCGGATGAATCGTCGTTAATCAGAGCCGATCGGCGTCGAGGCGGATAGACCCACTCCCAGCTTGTGTTTTAGGCACACTTTCGGTTGCTCGAGCGCAGTAAGGAGCAGGGCAGCGCGTCGATAGGATGCGAATTTCGGCTTACTTATGGGTTGAATACCGATGGATCCTCGTGTCACTATTCAGGTCTTCGGGCGACTGGCACGCCCGCGCGAGGCAGAGGAGAGCGCAATGCTGCGGACCAGGTTCACCGAGACCTTCGGTGTGCGACACCCGATCGTGCAGGGCGGCATGATGTGGGTCGGCCGGGCCGAGCTCGTCGCGGCCGTCGCCAACGCGGGCGGGCTCGGCTTCATCACCGCACTCACCCAGCCGACGCCGGACGACCTGCGCCGCGAGATCGCCCGCACCAGGGAGCTGACCGACCAGCCGTTCGGCGTGAACGTCACCATCCTGCCGTCGATCAACCCGCCGCCGTACGCCGAGTATGTGCAGGCGATCATCGACAGCGGCGTCACCATCGTCGAGACGGCGGGCAGCAATCCGGAGCCGTTCCTGCCGTACTACCGGGACGCGGGCATCAAGGTGCTGCACAAGTGCACCAGCGTGCGGCACGCGCTGAAGGCGCAGCGGATCGGCGTCGACGGCGTCAGCATCGACGGCTTCGAATGCGCGGGCCACCCCGGCGAGGACGACGTGCCCGGCCTGATCCTGATCCCCGCGGCCGCCAGGGTGCTGGACATTCCGATGATCGCGTCGGGCGGATTCGCCGACGCCAGCGGCCTGGTCGCCGCGCTGGCCCTCGGTGCGGACGGGGTCAATATGGGCACCCGCTTCCTGTGCACGCAGGAGTCCGCGGTGCATCAGAAGGTCAAGGAGCAGATCGTCGCGCACACCGAGCGGGACACCCAGCTGATCTTCCGCACCATGCACAACACCGCCCGCGTCGCGGACAACGAGATCAGCCGCAAGGTCGTCGAAATCGAAAAGGCGGGCGGCACTTTCGAGGACGTGCGCGACCTGGTCGCCGGTGCGCGCGGCCGTCGCGTCTTCGAGGAGGGCGATCTGGACGCGGGCATCTGGAGCGCGGGTCAGGTCCAGGGCCTCATCCACGACATCCCGACCTGCGCGGAGCTCATCACCCGCATGGTCGATGAGGCCGAAGCGCTCATCACCGCGCGACTCGCGGAAGTCGTTGTGGCTTAACGCTGCCTAGATCGCGAGCGCGGGCGGCGACGGAACCACCCTGGCCGGCGGCCGGTAGGTGCGCCACGCGTCGGCGAGGCGGCGGGCCGCCTCGGTGAGCGTCTCGAGCGGATGCAGGAAGTGCACGCGGATGTGGTCCGCGCTGCCGCCGGTCGAATCCAGCCCGCTGCCGGGCAGAATCGCGACACCGTGGCGCAGCGCCGCCTGGGCGAACGAGGTGCCGTCGCCGTAAGGCAAACGTACCCACAGGGTTTGGCCGCCCGCGACCTCCGGCACCGCCCAATCGGGCAGCAGCCGGGCCAGTTCCGCGCGCAGGTGGTCGTGCCTGGCCGCGCGTTCCGGCGCGAGCCGCGCGCAGACGTCGGCCACGCGCGGCACCAGCTCGGCCGCCGCCAGCTGCGCGGGCACGTCGCCGCCGAGATCGTGCACCGCGCGGATCCTGGCCAGCCGGGCGATGGTCGGCCCCGCGCCCCGCACCCAGCCGATGCGCAGCCCGCCCCACACCGTCTTGCTCAGTGAGCCGACGGTGAGCACGGTGTCCGAGTGCGCCGCCAGCGGCGGCGGGGTGCTGAATCCGGGAAAGCCGAGCTCGGCGAGTACCTCGTCCTCGATGAGTGGAACATCCTGCGCCGCCGCCGTTTCGGCCAATCGCCTGCGGGCCAGCGCGGACAGCACCGACCCGGTGGGATTCTGAAAGGTGGGAATCACATAGGCGAGCGCAGGACGATGTGCCCGCGCGGCCGCGGTGAATCCGGCCAGTCCGGGCGAAATGCCCTCGACCACGGCGGCTTCCGCGCGGAACGTCTCCAGCGCGGGCGGCGAGCTCGGCGATTCCATCAGGACCCGGTCGCCGGGCTGGAGAAAGCATCGCGCCAGCAGTGAAAGCGCCTGTTGCCCACCGGTGGTGACCAGAATCTGCTCGGCAGTGGTCGGCACCCCGCGATTCCGGTAGTACTCGGCGAGCGCATGCCGTAGCCGGGGATGTCCGGTCGGGTAGTACCCGATATCGCCGGTGGTCGCCGCCAGCTCGGGCAGGATGCGGGCGTAGCACTCGGTCAGCTCCGCCGGCGGGGTATCCGGCGCGGCACAGGCCAGCGGAATCACATCGGGACGCGGCTCGAGCAGGTCGAGAAAGACCGGCGCGCTGGTGGTGTCGGCGGGCCGGGCGAGCGGATTCCCGGCCACCCGGGTGCCGCTGCCCTGCCGCCGGACGATCCGGCCCTCCGACTGCAACAGGTCGTACGCGGCGACCACGGTGCTGCGCCCGACCGCGAGCGTGGTCGCCAGCACCCGGTCCGGCGGCAGCGGTGTGCCCGCGGGCAATTCGCCGTCATCGATCAGGCGGCGCAGCCGCGCGGCGAGCAGCGTGTACAGCGTGCCCCGGCCCGCGGACCAGCGTCCGAGACGTTCGGCGACATCGATTGGTTCCATGGCCAAACCAATTCTGCCCGATTGGCCATGGCCTGGCGACCCGGTCCGTTCGACGATGATCGCCATGACAGCAGCAAGAATCACCGCTCCGGTGTCGATTCAGGACGTGGTCGCCGAGTTGCCCGGCCCCTTTCAGCAGCGCGAACTGGCCGTGGTCAACGACACCGTCGTGCGCGTCGCCCAGCTGGCCGGCGAATTCCCGTGGCACCACCACGACGAGGACGAACTGTTCCTGTGCTGGGACGGCGAGTTCCGGATCGAGCTGGCGGGGCAGGATCCGGTCACCCTCCGCCCGGGCGAACTCTTCGTGGTGCCCAAGGGGGTTCGGCACCGTCCGGTCGCCGAGCGGCCCGCGCACACCCTGTTGATCGAGCGTCCGGAGACCGCGCAATACGGAAACTGACTCAGCTCGCGCGGACCCGGCCGGACAGACCGGGTCCGATCAGTTGTTCCAGTCGCCGGTACGCCTCGGTGGGCGGCAGCGGCGGGTCCGCGTCGGCGATCGCACCGAGCACGCCGACCACCCCCCAGGACAGGAACGTGACCGTCGAATCGAATTCGGCCTCGTCCATGTCGAGCAGTTCGGTCAGCCGCTCGGCGAGGATCTCGGCGACCATCTCCCGCGTGGTCCGCAGCAGCAGCGCACCGCTCTTGCGGCCGAGCAACGCCTGGTACACCTCGGGATTCGCGGCGGCCAGCTGGAACAGCGTGTGCACCGGGGCGAGTGGCGTCGCGGCGTCGGCTCCGGTCTCGCTGTCCGGCGCGGTCACCGCGGCCCGTAGATAGTCGGTGCTGCTCACCAGCAGCAGGTCGTCCTTGTCGCGGAAATGCGCGTAGAACGTGGACCGTCCGACGTCGGCGCGATGCAGTATGTCCCGCACCGAGATTCGGTCGTAGCCGCGCTCCAGCATGAGTTCGATCAACGCCCGATGCAGCAGGCTTTTCGTCCGCCGTACCCGGCGATCCGTGCTGCCCGTCAGTCTTTTCACTTCCGACGACAATGTGCCTCCCGTACAAATGTCGCGAATCCGTCCCGAATGGAACGGTTTCCGTGGTTTTGCCTCTGGTCGAAGTGGCGGCCCCTCCCGACCATGAACACATGACCAAAAACGCACCCCAGTCTTCCATTCGACAGGGCCACCATGACACCGAAACGGGTGTTCTGCTTACCAAGCCGCGGAGTTACCGCGCTTTCAAGGCCCTATTTCTGCTCGGCCGCGGGGCACGGCTCAACGCTCGGCTGGTCGCGCTCAGCGGCGCGGCACCCGGCCATAACGTCGTCGATATCGGTTGTGGCCCAGGTGATCTCGCTGTGGAGCTGGCGTCCGGAGTAGGCCCCGGCGGCAGGGTAATCGGCATCGATCCGGCCGTGGAAATGATCGACTACGCGACCCAACATTCCAATACTGTGACGAATTGCCGATTCGAACTGGGCGCCGCTCAGGCACTGACGCTGCCCGATGCCACCTTCGATGTGGTGACCTCCACCTTTGCCATGCACCATATCCCGGAGGCACAACGCGGCGCCGCCATCGCGCAGATGTTCCGGATACTGCGCCCCGGTGGCACGTTGCTACTGGCCGATACGCATCCGACGGGCCGGATATTGCCCGCCGTGGTTCGGATCATGGCCCGCGCCGCCGCCCGCCGGACACCGGGGGAGACGGGGCCGGGCCGTGCGGCGGACCCGGTGGCAGCGGTCGACATTCGCCGGTATCGGGACCTGGTGCAGGCGGCCGGATTCGGCAACGTGACATTCAGCGCGGTGCGGCCCGCGACCGGAGTTCTGCTCGCCACCAAGGAAATCCGCGGCTAGATCATGTCCTTCGCGGCCATCCAGCGCATGGTGAACCAGCCGCACAGCACCGGCAGCCAGCAGGTGAGTACCCGGTAGAGCAGCACCGACGGGACCGCGATATCCAACGGCACGTTGAACGCGCCGAGGCCACCGATCAGCGCGGCCTCGACGGCGCCGACGCCGCCGGGGGTGGGCGCCGCGGAGGCCAGCGTGCCGCCGATCATGGTGACGATGGTGACGGTGACGAAGGTGGTGCCGCCGCCGAAGGCCTCCACGCTGGCCCACAGTGCCCCGGCCATGCCGAGGGTGATCGCGGCGCAGCCGAGAATGATCACCGAGAACCGCTTCGGATCGCGGGCCAGATCGGCCAGCTCGCCGAGCACCTCCTGCAATTGCGGGCGCACCGAATTGTTCAGCCAGTGCCGCAATTTCGGCACGAACATGAAGGTGCCGATGATGCCGACGCCGACCCCGGCGATCAGATACAGCACCGTGGCGTCGGGGACGAAGTGCGAAAGGTCCGCCGACGTGCCCGCCGCGACGCTGAACACGACGAGCAGGCACAGGTGCGTGATCACCTGCACCGCCTGCTGCAGCGCCACCGCGGCGGTGGCGCGCACCGTGCCGACGCCGCCCTTCTGCAGGAAGCGCACGCTGAGCGCGAGCCCGCCGACCCTGGCCGGCGTGGTGGTCGCGGCGAAGGTGTTGGCGATCTGCATGATCACCAGATTCTTGAAGCTCACCGCGCCGGACGCGCAGGCCCACAGTGCCGCCGCCGCACCGACATAGGTCAGGAAGGAGACCGCGAGCCCGAGCAGCGCCCACCACCAGTTGGCCGTCTTGAGCTGGGTGAAGAAGGTCGGCACCGCGCTGATGAACGGGTACGCGACGTAGACCAGCGCGATCAGCAGCACCAGCTGGATGATCTGGTTGCGGGTGAACCGGGTGATCTGCTCGGCCTGGATCCGGTCCTGCCCGGTCTGCTTGCGCACCTCGTCGCGCGCGGCGGACAGCGCGTCCTTCCAGTCCGGCACCGTTTTCCGCAGTCCGGCGGGCATGGCGGACTTGGTCAACCGGCTCGCGGCGGCGAGGACCGGTTGCTCGCCGAGCGTCTTGATGGCCGCGCTGACCGCGGGCTCCTTGCCGAAGATCGCGGTCGTCGACACCAGCAGCTGCGCGATGTCGGACTGCTGCTGCTTGCGCGAGGCGCCGTATTCGGCGCTGGCGAAGCCACCGAACCGGGTGGTGCCGTTGTCGATCCGGATCTCGGTCGGGCGCAGGTCGCCGTGCGAGATCTGGCCCCGGTGCAGCTCGTCGAGCGACTTCCACACCCCGGCCAGCTGCTCGACCGGCGCCTCGCTGAGCCGGGTGCCCTTGGGCATGGTGTGCGCGTGCAGCATCCAGCCGCGGTCCAGCGCGGCGACCGCCACCGGCGTGCTGCTGGCCAGGCCGAGGTCGCCGATCGCGAGGGCCATCAGCGCACGATGTTCGACCGCGCGGTGCATGGATCCGTGGATGGCCGCGGTCTCGCTGGCGCGGAAGGTGAGCCAGCGCCACAGCTGGCGCAGCGCGCCGAAGCTGCGCTGATTCTTGCCGTACATCTCGATGACCAGCCCGCGTTCGGGGCCGTCGATGGCGGCGGCCAGCACCAGCGGCCCGCGCCCGGCCGGATGCACCACGGTGAATCTGGTGACCGTGTGCCCGCGTTCGGCCAGCACCCGCACCGCGGCGTCGAGCGGCACCTCCAGCGCGGGCGTGCCGACGACGAGCACGATGATCGCGCCGACCAGCCAGCCGACGGCCAGCCCGAACATTGCCCGCGCCGGCACCACCGTGCTGACCACCAGGTGGATCGGCGCGAAGGCGAGCAGCAGGAACCACAGATACCGCCGCGGCCGGTTGGGCAGCCACGGGCTGGACACCGTCAGCACGGCCGCCAGCATGGCGATCCAGCGCGGGTCGTCCAGGAATTGGGACAGGAACGTGTCGAGTCGATCCGGCACCTGCAGATGCCATTTCGGGGCCGAGAGGCCGGTGCCGGTGATGGAGAGCAGCAGTCCCGCGGTCAGCCCCGCCGCCGCGTACCCGGCGAGCAGTTTCCACTGCCTGCCGATGATCAGCTCGAGCAGGATGGCGAACGGCAAGGCCAGGATCGCCATGCCGTAGACGAGGTAGACCAGATTCGACTGGTCGGGATTCAGGAACCCGACGATGTTGGACACCGAGCGTTCCAGCGCAAGCCATTCCGGCCGGGTGATCACCGAGGCCGCGACGACAATCGCCACCCACACCGCGGCCAGCACGACGCGGATGATGTCACTCGTCCGCCGGAACAGCGGCTGTAGCAGGTTCCCCGTTACCGGGATTTCCCGCCCGTCGACTCGCATGTGCTCCTCCGCCTCTCCGCGCCTCTTGCCGGTCGTCGGGTGCGTTAAACGTACCGTCGCGGGCCGGCGGTTCAGGGCAGGCTGAGTTCTGGGCGTACCCGGCGAGTTACCCCTGTGCGTTCGAAATCAGTTGATCTGTCCGCGGGGGAGAATACACACCCACCCGCCGCGACCGCCGTGACCGAATGTCGGCGGCCACATTCGTCTGTGCGGTATGTCACGCGTGCGGAGGTTGAATCTGACATTGGTGTCAAGTTCGAGAATCACGGCATGGACAACGAGCTCTACGACTACAGCCCGATCACCGAGCGTGCGCCGATTCAGTGGCCCGGCGGCGCGCGGGTCGCCTTCTACGTCGGCCTCAACGTCGAGCACTATCAGGTGGATCGGCCCTCGACCAGTATCTTTCCCGGCACGGCCGGTCTCGCCCCGGATCCGCTGAATTACGGCTGGCGCGATTACGGCCCGCGGGTCGGCATCTGGCGGGTGACCGAAATCCTGGACCGGCACGGCATTCGCGCCAGCGCGCTGCTCAATTCCGATGTGGTCCAGCACAATCCGCAGATCATCGCGGCGGGCCTGGCCCGGGACTGGGCCTGGCTGGCGCACGGCAAGAACAACTCGATCTTCCAGGCCGACATGTCGATCGAGCAGGAGCGCGCGTACCTCACCGAGGTGGTCGAGACCATCGAGCGCGCCACCGGACGCAGGCCGCGCGGCTGGATGGGTCCTGCGCTCACCGAAACCTTCGACACCCCGGCGCTGCTGGCCGAACTCGGCCTGAACTACGTGCTCGACTGGACCAACGACGATCAGCCGTATCGGCTGAATGTGCCGGGGATGCTGAGCGTTCCGTACACGGTCGAGTTGAACGACAACACGCTGTTCCTCGGCAAGGGCACCAGCGGTCCCGATTTCGTCCGGATCGTCAGGGATCAGCTCGATCAGCTGTATTCGGAGTCGGCGGGCAGCGGCCGGGTGCTGGCGCTCGCGCTGCATCCGTTCGTCATCGGGCAGCCGTTCCGGGCGAAGTATCTGGACCAGGCACTGGAGTATGTGGTGAACCATCCCGGCGTGTGGCTGACCACCACCGACGAGATTGCCGCGCACTTCGAGGCAGGCGCAGCTGTTGCCGAATCCGCCCGAGCCGAAGACGATCAGGTCAGCTGAATCGACCTGCGGCCTCGCGCACCCGCGACGCGCAGGCTGGGAACAGGAGACAGGAATGGCTGTGCAGGCCCAGGATCTGACCGGGAAGACCATGGTGGTGACCGGCGCGAGCTCCGGCATCGGCGCCGAGGCGGCCGCGACGCTGGTGGCGCGGGGCGCCACCGTCGCGGTGGTCGGCCGGTCGCCGGAACGAACGGCGGAGGTGGCGGCCAAGGCGGGGGCCGAGCCGTTCCTCGCCGACTTCGCCCGCTTCGACGAGGTGCGCAAGCTCGCGGGCCAACTGCTCGACCGCTACCCGCGCATCGACGTGCTCGCCAACAACGCGGGCGGCTCCTGGCCCAAGCGCACCGCCACCGCCGACGGCAACGAGCTGACTTTCCAGGTCAACCACCTGTCCCCGTTCCTGCTGACCACCCTGCTGCTCGACCGGCTGGTGCAGTCGCAGGCCAGGGTGATCAACACGGCGAGCATGACCTACCGGATGGCCAGGCTGAACCTGGACACCGTCAACGCGACCACCGGTTCGTTCAACCAGATGGGCGCCTACGCCGCGTCGAAGCTAGCGAACATCCTGTTCACCAGGGAACTAGCGCGCCGCACCGAGGGCACCGGGTTGACCACCGCGGCCTTCCATCCGGGTGCGGTCGCCACTCACGTGTACGACCACGCGCCGCTCGGCCTCGGCCGGCTCATCCGCTCGCCGCTGGCCAGGCCGTTCTTCATCCGGCCGGATCGGGGCTCGGAACCGTTGGTGCACCTGGCGACCACGTCGGCGGAGATCAACGGGTTGTACTTCCACCGCTTCAAGCTGGAGCCGCCGAGCAACCGGCAGGCGGTGGACCCCGCGCTCGCCCAACAGCTGTGGGAGCTGTCCGAGCGGATCACCGGGTAGCTACCGGTCGGCCTCGGCGAGCCGATCGTGGTGGGCGTTGTCCGCCGCGCTCGGTTCCGGCCCGACGCCGAACACACCGCCGTTGAAGTCGTTCCCGTCGAGTTCGACGATCGCCTGCGCCACCTGCTCGGTGGACACCAGCGCGGGAAAGCTGGTCGGCGCGATGGCATTCGCGCGCACCCCGAACTCGGCGAACTCGTCGGCGGTGTTGCGGGTCAGCTGGTTGAGCGCGGCCTTCGACGCCGAGTACAGCGTCTGTCCCGGGTACACCTCCGAGCCGGAGATGCTGGAGACGTTGACGATGTTGCGGTTCGCCGCGCGATTCTCCGCACCGTTGTGCAGCCAGAACCGCTGCGCCAGCCGCGCCGAAAGCCGCAGCGGCACGCCGACATTCAGGGTGAAATGCGGATCGAACTGCTCCAGCGCGGCGTCGCCGTCGACGATGCCGCGCGGTTGCAGTTGAACGTGCGCGGCATTGTTGACCAGCAGGTCGACCTTGCCGAACTTGGCCAGCGCGAGGTCGACCACCCGCTCCACCTCGCCCGGCGCGGTGAGGTCGGCGCGGATCACGAAGACCCGCGAATTGTTCTCCGGCACCGGCCCTTTCGGGTCGAGCGGATCGACGAACCACTCCAGCTGCGACGGCACCGCAGGCGTGCGGGTGCGGCAGACCGCGACGATGTCGTAGTCGGTGTAATAGGAGCGGCAGAACACGTTGCCGAGCGTCCCGCCCGCGCCCGTGATCAGGCAGACCCGGCGTTCACCAGTAGACAATGCGATCCCCTCCCCAGCGCTCCAGCGCCTCGTCCTTGGTCCGGTGTGCCCACATGACCACGCTGTTGCGGTCCTTGGTGTTGCCGCCGGCGAAGGTGTGCCAGGTGCGCGGCGTCACCTCGAACAGGATCAGCGAATTGTCCAGCGGTGGAACCAGGGTGAGCTCCGGCAGCTTCTCGCCGTCGGCGACGTTGTCGTAGAGCGCCGTCTCGCCGCCGTCACCCGGCTGCCAGCCGGGGTTGCCGAAATAGAACAGCACCGCCACCGCGCGGATCGTTTCGCGGGCGACCACGCCGTCGGCGCGTGCGCCGGTCTTGGTGTCCACCGTGCCGTCCGGCAGCCGGACTTCGCCGGGTCCCGGTGGCTCACCGGGGAACCACGCGGGATTGAGATCGTTGTGCGGCCATCCGTACGGCGCGCCCGGCGCGTGATGGTGCACCGAGCCCTCGACGTCGCCGGTCCCGGTGACGCCCGCGATCCCGGTGATCAGGTCGTGCCAGTCGCGGGAGGTGAAGACCGAGAGCGAGGTGTCGGCCAGATCGGCGAGCCGGATGCCGACCGCGCTGTAGTTCGTCGCCACCTGCCCGAACAATTCCGGCCGGTCGCGCCGCACCCGGGCCAGGTCGTCGGTCATCCGCTGGTAGTACTCGGGCACGAACACATCCCGGGCGTACACGTGCGGGAACGGCTGACTGCGGCGGATCCACCGCCGGTGCGCGAACAGATCCGCGAATCGCTCCGGCCGCGCCTGCGTCTGCGGCATCGACTCGATGGTCACACCACTCCCTCCCGTCGCACCTCTGGCGATCATATTGCCCGGTCATCGTTGCGCGCAGGTGGTGTTCGTTTTGTGCGCGGGCGTCGGGGCAGAGGTGCGAACGGGCGGGTCCGGCGCGACTACCAGCCGCCCGCCCCGGATTCGCCGGCCGGCCGCGCACCGGACAGGCGCGCGGCGAGGAACGCGAGGTAGGCGATGAAGCCGACCGATCCGATCGGGCGGCTGCGCCGGAAGGTGATCGCCAGGCCCAGCACCATCTCGGTGAATCCGTTGCGGTAGGTCCAGCGCCGGGTGGCGTGCGGAAAGGCGCGCGCGGTGAGCGGATCGAAGGCCCGCGGCGCGGTGAAATGCGCCGCCCCGGTCCCGGCCAGCCCGAGCCCGAAGGCCCGCGCCCGCGCGCTGTCCGGAGTCCGCGCGGTGCGCACCACGGGGTGTTGCGGCGGTTTGCCCGCCGCGAGCGCCCGAGCGGCCCTGCGCCGCCTGCGACGGCCGATGATTCTGCTGCCCATGATGTCTCTCCTCGGTGGGGCGCTAGGTGCGGACGCTCAGCCTGCGGCTGCGGAAGAACTCGGCCAGGTCGTCAGCGGTGATCGCGTCCGGGCGGCCGGACTCGCTGCCGCCGGTGTACGTGGCCGAGGTATCGCCCGCCGTTCTGCTGAATGTGTAGTGGTCGAACGGGAAGTGCTTGTTGCCCCACCACATTTCGTGGTGCGTACTCGGCCGGATGGCCGCCGGGTCGCCCTGATAGTTGACGTAGTAGGTGTTGGAACCGGCGCACGCGTCCGACAGCCACATCGTCTGCGAACCGCGCCGCACGCACTGCCGGTGGTAGGCCTCGTGCGGCTCCTGCTTGATCTCCACCGCGGTGGCGCCGCGCCTGCGCGCCTCCTTGATCGCCCGCGCCGCGTGCCGGGTGGTGCACTCGATCATCGCGAGATAGGAGCCGGCCGCGAAACCGTACGGGCCGGTGATCAGGAACAGATTCGGGAACTTCGGCACCGTCACGCCCTGATAGGCCTGGTAGCGGTGGCGATCCCAGAACTCGCCGAGTTCCAGGCCGTCCCGGCCGTACAGCGGGTACGGCGGCGTGTAGCCCTTGTCCATCACCCGGAATCCGGTGGCGCACACCAGCACATCGGCCGTGCGCCGCACGCCGTCCGCGGTGACCACACCCGTCTCGGTGACCTCCCTGATCGGGTCGGTGACCAGTTCGACGTGCTCCCTGGTGAAGGTGCGCAGGTACCGGTTCGACACCGAGGGCCGCTTGCAGCCCGGCGCGTAGTCCGGCGTCAACCGTTGGGCCAGTTCGGCATTCCCCGGCAGCTGGGCCCGATACAGCGCCCCGCCGCCGCGCTGGGCGAGCTTGACCGCGCCTGGTATCCGGCGGTGGAACACCCCGACACCGGAGATGCCGAAATCGATGCCGAGCGTCACCGCGGCGCGCAGCACCCGGCGCAGCGGACCCACATTGACCATGATGTGCTTCGCGAACGCCGGAATCGGGAAGTCCGGCTTCGGCGCGACCCAGATCGGTCGGCGCTGGAACACCGTGAGCTTCGCCGCGATATCGGCCATCTCCGGAATCAGTTGCAGCGCAGTCGCTCCGGTGCCGATGACCGCGATTCGCTTGCCCGCGTAGTCGAAGTCGTGATCCCACTTCGCGGTGTGCACGATCTTGCCGCCGAACGTGTCGATGCCCGCGATATCGGGCATCTTCGGCACCTCCAGGCCGCCGACGGCGCCGACGACGAACCGCGAGGTGACTTCCTGGCCGGTGTCGAGCTTGCCGCGCCAGAGGTGGTGTCGTTCGTCCCACTCACCGCCGACCACCTTGGTGTTCAGCAGGATTCGCGGCCGCAACCCGTACCTGTCGACCACCTGATCGGCATACGCCTTCACCTCGGCGCCCGGCGCGAACATCCGCGACCACACCTGCGGCGGCTCGTAGGAGAAGCTGTAGTACACCGACGGAATGTCCACCGCCACACCGGGATAGGTGTTCGCCTGCCAGGTGCCGCCGATGTCGCTGTTCTTGTCGACGATCAGGAAGTTGTGAATTCCGGCCCGGCGGAGTTCGACGCCCATCCCGATGCCGCCGAAGCCGGCGCCGATGACGACGACCTCGAAATCGGGCTGCTCGATCGAACGCGAATGCGCCGCCTGCGCAGGTGCTATCGACACGGTGTACCTCCGTTGGTAGGGCTACAGGCGACGATAGCACTGTCTGGGACAGATTGGCCAGGGTTGCCGCACCCGGAGAAACCGCAGGTGGTTGCGGGTTCGTGGGGGTCGGTGGGTCAGCCGACCGACATCTGGCGGTCCTGCTCGTCGGCCCGCCGTTTGCGCACCGCGGCCAGGTCCACCGGACGATCCGGGTCCGGATCCTCGATGGCGCCGAGCGCCTCGGCGAGCACCGGTAGCCAGCGCAGGATCTCGTCCCGGTAGGGCCCCTCGGTCTCCAGCTGGCTCAGCACGCCGACCAGGGTGAGCACGGCCCTGGCGAACGGGGTGAAGTAGGCGGGCATGGTCATCTCGCGGATGACGTTCGACAGCCGCGGATTCGTGGTGCGCAGCACCTGCCTGCGCAGCCACGGCGTCGTCATGCGATAGGTCGAATGCTTGAACGGTTCACTGCACGGCTCGACCGCCGCGTACAGCGCTTCGGTATCGAAGGTGCGCCCGGATGCCACGAAGCCGTGCCGCCTGGTCGCGGCCGCCAGCTCGGACGGGCCGCCCGCGCTGAAGAAGACTTTGCAATAGTCCAGCGCCAGTTCGTCGAAGCCCTCCGGCGGCCACGGGCAGCAGGCGCCGAAGTCGACCACGCCGAGCCGCCCGTCCGGCAGCACGCGGAAGTTGCCGGGATGCGGGTCGGCGTAGAGCAGCCCGTGCAGGCCCCAGCCCGAGGTGATGAACCGGAGCATGAGCATGCCGACCCGGTCCCGCTCGGCCTGCGCGCCGGCGGCCACGATGCGGGTGACCGGGGTGCCCTCGACCCACTCGGTGATCAACACGTCGCCGCGCTGGGCGATCACCTGGGGAATATAGAAGTCCGGGTCGCCGGCGTAGGCGGCGGCGAAGGTGCGCTGGTATTCGGCCTCGGCGGCGTAGTCGAGTTCCTCGCGGACGCTGTCGCAGATCGCCTCGGTGACCGCCTTGACGTCGGCGCCGGGCAGGAAGACCGTGGCCAGCAGCGAGATCCGGCGCAGCTGCTCCAGGTCGGCCTCGACGGCCTGACGGCCACCGGGATACATCACCTTGACCGCGACCTGCCTGCCGTCGTGCCACACCGCGCGGTGCACCTGGCCGAGCGAGGCGGCCGCGGCCCGGCGATCGTCGAATTCCTGGAACTGCGCGCGCCAGTCCTCGCCCATGCTGGCCGCGATCGCCTCGTGCACGGTGCCGGGCAGCATGATCGGCGCCGCGTCCTGTAGCCGGCTCAGGGCGATCCGGTAGGGCTCGGCGATCTCCGGCGGCAGCGCCAACTCGTAAATGGCAAGCAGCTGACCGAGTTTCGCGGCGCAGCCCTTCAACTCGCCGAGCACCTCGAACATGTGCTGCGCGGTGCGCAACTGGATGTCCCGATTGACTTCTTCGGACGATCTGCCGAGCGCCCGTTTGCCGACGCCCGCGGCCTGCCGTCCGGCGAAGGCCAGCGGCAGCGCGGCCAGCTTGGCATTGCGAACAGAGGCGCGAACTGGGGGTTTGCCGTCGGACCTCGACGCGAACAGGCGGGATCGCCTGCCCGTTGAACCCTCGCCAGAACTGTCGCCGCTGCGCCGGATAGCCATGACTCACCTCACACTGTGCGCGGACCAGTGTTGCACACGTGCAGTCTGGCACAGTAGGGCTTAGACTGTCTGGGACGTAAACTAACGTAGTCGAAAGGTGACTTCGATGGGATCCCAGACGGTAGTCGCCGACGTTGCCGATGAGTTGGCACGCCGGGTTGCCGCGGGGGAGTATCAGCCGGGGGATCTCATGCCGTCCGTGCGCCAGGTGGCCGAAGAGTTCGATATGAACCGGGCGACCGCGCAGCTGACGCTGGGCAGGCTGGAAACGAACGGATTCGTCGAGGCGCGCCGCGGTAAGGGCTTCACCATCCGCGACGTCCGCGAGGCCGGTGGCGTCGACGTGTATCGGCAGCTGTTCCGCTTCTCGATTCCGATGCCGGACATCGCGATCGAGATGTTCCGCGACATCGTCGATGTCGAGCGCGGCATCGTGATGGAGACGCTGCTCGCCTACACGGGCAGCGATCAGGCGATCGATCAGGCGGTGCTCAAGGCCGAGATCGACAAGCTCGAAGCCATTGCCCGCCAAGACGATCCGGACCTGCGCCAGATCCTGGCGATCGAGGTCGGCCTGGTTCGTACCCTGCTGACCGCGCTCGGGCTCACCATGCAGCGGGCGATCATGAACTCGATCGGCGAGATGGTGCTCGAGGTGCCGGAGGCGGTCGAGGCCTTCTTCGCCGGCGCACCGGACCTGCACGTGCTGGTCTGGCGGGCGCTGGCGGCGGTGTGGGACTCCGGTTCCGGGCCGTCCGACGCCCAGGTGGCGCTGTTCGAGGATCTGTTCGGGATGTACCACGAGCGGGTCGTGCTTCGCTTCGACGAGCTGGTCGGGGCATCCCCCGAGCAAGCCGACGCCGAGCACGCCGCCACCGCCTGACACTCCGCCGCACGCTTCCCGGTTCGGCATTCGGCGCTGTCGCGCGCACCGAATTCGGCTCGAGGTGGCGTAGCGCCCCATTGCCTCACTGTCTCAGACGGAATAGGCTGGGCGCTACGCAGCGAAGCGAGGTAGCCATGGCAGGCAGCAGGCGTAAGGGATTGGCGCGGTCGGCGAAACTGGCCGGACTGCCGATGGGCATCATGGCCCGCCGGGTCACCGCCACCGGTCGCGCGATCATGACCGGGACCCCGCGCGGCGAACTCGATGACGAGCTCATCGACAAGGCCGCGGATCAGATGTTCGCGGTGCTGGGCGAGCTCAAGGGCGGGGCGATGAAGCTCGGCCAGGCGCTGAGCGTGGCCGAGGCCGGCATTCCGCCGCGGTTCGCGGACCGCTATCGCGACGCGCTGACCCGGTTGCAGTCCCAGGCGCCGCCGATGCCGGCGAGTTCGGTGCGGCGCATGCTGGCCGAACAGCTCGGCAGCCGGTGGCGCGAGCGCTTCACCGAGTTCGACGACCAGCCGGTCGCCGCGGCGAGCATCGGGCAGGTGCACCGCGCGGTGTGGCGGGACGGCCGGACCGTCGCGGTGAAGGTGCAGTATCCCGGCGCCGACACGGCGCTCATGTCGGACCTGAAGATGCTCCAGATGTTTTCCGGCGCTTTCGGTCTCGTGCTGCCCGGCGCGGACGCCAAGGCCTTGATCGCCGAGTTCATCGACCGTACCGCCGACGAACTCGACTATCGGATCGAGGCGGATCACCAGCGGCGTTTCGCGCAGGCGTTCGCCGGCGACCCGGACTTCCAGGTGCCGAGGGTGATCGCGAGTGCGCCGAAAGTGCTGGTCTCCGAATGGATGCAGGCCACCCCGCTGGCCGGGATCATCGTCGACGGCACCAGGGCGCAGCGCGACCGGGCGGGCCGGCTGCTCGTCGAATTCGCCCTGTCCTCGCCGGTCCGGGCCGGCTACCTGCACTGCGACCCGCATCCGGGAAACTTCCAGCTGCTCGCGGACGGGCGCCTCGGGATCATCGACTTCGGCGCGTCCATCGCGTTGCCCGCGGGGATTCCGGTGGTGATCGGCGAGCTGGCCCGCTGCGCGATGCGGGAAGACTACGAGCGGCTGGCAATCCTGCTGCGGGACAATGGTTTCGTCCAGCCGGGCCACGCGCTCGAGCTCGCTCCCATCGAGCGACTGGTCGCGCCGATCGTGGCGCAGCTCAATGGCGACAGCGTGCGCATCAGCCGAGAACTGTTGCAGGGGCACACCGCTCGCGCGCTCGATCCGAAGAACGTGTCGCTGACCAACACCAGGGCGGTGCGGGCGCCGGCCGAGATTCCGGAGCTCGCCATGCTCGGCCGGGTCTTCGCCGGCGTCGTCGGGGTGTGCGCCCAGCTCGACGCCGAGGGTCCGTTCGTCGAGCTGGTCGCCCGCTGGCTGCCGGGTTTCGGCGAAGACGGCGCTGCCGCCTGACCATCCCGGTGGGGTGAGATCGGTTCCGCCGCAATCGGATCGGCGGACCGGGGTCAGTGATGGACGGCAGCGGAAGCGGCGATGACCAGCCCGGCCACGATCAGCACGGCCAGCGCCGCGAGGATCACCAGATCCCGGCGCGCGGGCGCGTCCGAGCGCACCAGGTTCGGGCACTCGGGGGACTCGTGTGCCGAGTCCACACAGCGACGATTCGCGCACGGGTACATGCCACCTCCGGATGAATCAGATGCGAGTGCTGAGCCCGCGCAGACTCCATCGTGCCACCGGCCGCGCCAGTGGGGCGAACATCTGTACCGGCAGCAGTCGGCCGAAACGCGGCTGCACGGCGAGTGTCCAGGTGAGCGTGGTCGCGCCGGAATCCGTTGTGCTGAGGACGTATTCCTCGGCGATCGACTTCATCACGAACGGCACCGACGATTTGGTCGCGGTCAGCGCGAGCCGGTGCCCCGCGTCCCTGGTGATCACCTGCTCCTCGCCCGCGACGAGCAGGCCGTCGAAGACCCGCGTCGACCCGACGTCGCGCGCACCGTCGCGGTAGCGCATGCCGTTGATCAGCGGCAGCCAGGAGAACAGTCCGTTCGTGTCGAGCGCGGCCCAGACCTCAGCGGGTTCGGCGTCGAACGTCTGCTCGGCGGTGACCACGAACGCGGCCCGGTCGTCGACGAACGCACGCAACGTGCCCGCCTCGATCGGCTTCAGTGGATGGCCGCCGCCCGCGAGCAGGGCCTTGGCCCAGCGCCGCGAGACGATCAGCGTCACCAGGCCGGCGATCCCGCCGACCGCGATCACTATCCCGATGATGGTGAGAAAGGTTGTCATCCAGTCACTTCCGTCTGTTGCCCGTCCCGCACCCGATCGAGCGTGACCGGCACAGCATACACTGTCTCAGACAGTTGGATCGGACGGCCGATCCGAGATATCACGGACCAGGCGGCGTACCGTTTCGTCCATGACCGTCTCATTCGAGCCGCTGCCCGCGATCCCGCTGGAATCCTGGCGACCGACCAAGGAGACACTGCACCGTTTCGCCCAGATCGTGGGCAAGGTGGCGCTGACCAAGGGCGTGCGGCGCAACCACTGGTGGCACATGACCTACCGGCTCACCGCGCGCGGCTGGACCACGGTCCCGCTCGGTTCCGCCCGGAACGGACCGGTGTTCACCTGCGCGTTCGACTTCTTCGATCACGTGCTGCGGATCGCGACGGATCTGGGCACGCAGGTCGAGATCGACCTCATCGATCAATCGGTGGCGACCTTCTACGGCGACGTGATGAACGGCCTGCGCGACCTCGACATCGAGGTCGTGCTCGCCCATCCGCACCCGTTCGACCTCCCCGACGCGCAGCGCCCGTTCGAGGACGACGACGAACACCGGGACTACGACCCGGATAAGGCGCGCCACGCCTTTCGAGTGCAGAGCCAGGTCGGACGGATACTCGAGGAGTTCAGCGCGACCTACTCCGGCAAGATCAGCCCGGTCCAATTGTTCTGGCACACCTTCGATATCGCGGTACAGCGATTCTCGCCGCGGCACATCGAAATGCCCGGCACGGTGGATTCGGTGACCCGCGAGGCCTACTCCCGCGAGGTGATCAGCTCCGGATTCTGGTTCGGCGACGACAAGGTGCCCGAGCCGACCTTCTACTCCTACACCGCACCCGAACCGGCCGGCCTGGCCGAACGCGCGCTGACCCCGGCGGAGGCGCACTGGGTCGCGTCCGGAGCGGGTCACTCGGCGTACTACGCGTATGACGCCGCCCGCCGGACCGCCGATCCGGTGGGCGCCGCCCTCGAGTTCTTCCAGTCCGTCTACGCGAACGGCGCCGAGCTGGCCGGATGGGACACCGACCAGCTCGCCTGCTGGGGCGGCATCACCGACCCGGTGCTGAAGCGCGGCGCCGCGCCCTGGCCGGGCTGAGCTACAGCCCGCCGTTGAGCTTGTTGAGCCGATCGCAGGCCTCGACGTACTCCTGGATCAGCCGGTTCACCACGTCGGCGGACCGCTCGACCTTGGTCATCATGCCGACCACCTGGCCGACCGGATTGAAGTTCACGTCCTTGGCCGCCTCCGGGTAGCGGTGACCGCGTTTGACGCCGTCCAGCGCGACCATCATCTGCAACGGCATGGGCAGCGGGTCCGGGGTGTCGGCCTGCTCCCAGGCATCGGTCCAGTCGTTGCGCAGCATCCGGCACGGCTTGCCGGTCCACGAGCGCGAGCGCACCGTGTCGTGGCTGGACGCCTCGATGTAGGTCTGCATCTGTGCGGGCGGCACATTGGCCTCCTCGACGGTCAGCCACAGCGAGCCGGTCCACGCACCCGCCGCGCCCATCGCCATCGCCGCCGCGACCTGGCGGCCGTTGCCGACCCCGCCGGCCGCGAGCACCGGCAGGTCGCCGACCGCGTCGATCACCTGCGGCCACAGCACCAGCGACGAGATCTCGCCGCAGTGCCCGCCGCCCTCGGTGCCCTGACAGACGACGAAGTCCAGGCCGGCGTTCTTGTGATTGAGCGCGTGCTTCACCGAGCCGCACAGCGCGCCGATCAGCCGGCCGGAGTCCTGCACCTGCTTGATCACGTCGTCCGGCGGGGTGCCGAGGGCGTTGGCGACCAGCTTGGCCTTCGGGTGCCGCAGGATCACCTCGACCTGCGGGGCCGCGGTGGTCGCGGTCCAGCCGAGCAGCTGGTTGTGCCGCTCGCCGTCGGGCAGCGCGGGCACGCCGTGGTCGGCCAGGATCTTCTCCGCGAAATCCCGGTGGCCGTGCGGAACCAGTTCCGCCAGCTTGCTTTCCAGCTCGTCCGGGGTGAGGCCGTCGATGCCCTTGCCCTCGTACTTGCTGGGGATCACCAGGTCGACGCCGTACACGCCGTGTACGTGTTCGTCGAGCCAGGCGAGCTCGACCTCCAGCTCCTCGGCGGTGAAGCCGACCGCACCGAGCACGCCGAGACCGCCGGCATTGCTGACCGCGGCCGCCACGTCGCGGCAGTGGGTGAACGCGAAGATGGGGAATTCGATCCCGAGCCGTTCGCAGATTTCGGTACGCATGGCGTGCTGGTCTCCCTCGCCGCCGCGCCGCCGCGAACGACGATCGGCAGCTTGTCCTAGAACGAGTTACATAGATGTCCGCGGTGCGCGCCGGAGCATGCTCGGCCCCCGACCCGTCGAATTCGCCGCGAGCCGCAGAGATCGCCAGGACACGGCCGCGGCGGACTCGACTGGTCGGTGCACCATTATCCGACAGTAACACGTTCTAGTTTTGACCGGCAGGGGTCTTTCAGACGGCGGCTTCCTCCAGCTCGCCGAGGGCGGTTTCCAGGTGGTCGAGCAGGCGGGGAAGTTCCGGAACGCTGCGCCGGCAGCCGACCACGCCGAAGTCGAGATTGCCCGCGTTGGTGGTCAGCGTGATGTTCACCGCCTGGCCGTCGAACGGGATGGACATCGGGTAGCTGGCGTCGAGGCGGGCGCCGTTCCAGTACATGGGCTCGCGCGGGCCGGGCACGTTCGAGATGACGATGTTGAACGCCGGATTGGTCAGCGGGATCAGGCCGGGCAGCAGGCTCAGCGCGATCGGGCTGAGCATCAGCGCGGACAACGCCATCGTCTGGAGGCTGGACAGCGAGCTGTAGACGTCCTTGCTCTTGCGCATCGACTCGCTGACCACGCGTAGTCGATCCAGCGGATCGGCGATGTCGGTGCCGAGGTTGCACAGCACCGCGCCGACCTTCACGCCGTTGGTCTCCACGTCGTCGGCCGCGCGCAGCGACATCGGCACCATGGCGATCAACGGCTTGTCCGGCAACGCGTCTCGCTCCGCGAGGTAGGAGCGCAGCGCGCCGGCGGACATGGTGAGCACCACGTCGTTGACGGTCGAGCCGGTCGCCTTCTTCACCTGCTTGATCCGTTCCAGCGGCCAGGACCGGACCACGGCGCGGCGAGCGCCGCCGATCGGCACGTTGAACATGGTGCGCGGCGCCTCGAACGGCATGGTCAGCTGCTGCTGGAGCAGCACCTGGCGGGCGGTGCGCAGCAGGGTCGGCCCGGAAGCGGCCGCGGACAACAGGTTTCGTGCCGCGCCGCGCAGTCCGGATGGGGACTCGGGCGCGGGTTTGCGGGGCGGGCGCGGCAGGTTCCACGGGACCTTCGCCTCGACTGCGTCCGGTTCACTGGTCAGCGTCCGCTGAATGACCCGCTGTGCGGAGACGCCGTCGATCAGGGCGTGGTGCATCTTCGAATACACGGCGAACCGGCCGTCGGCGAGCCCCTCGATGAGGTAGACCTCCCACAGCGGGCGGTGCCGGTCGAGCAGGTTGCTGTGCAGTCGGGACGCGAGTTCGACCAGCTGATCCATCCGGCCAGGACGCGGCAGTGCCAGGCGGCGGACGTGGTAGTCGAGTTCGACGTCGTCCGCCCTGGTCCACGCCATCTGCGGCGCGCCGAACAGGGTGGCCGGGCGTTTCCGGAAGGTCGAGTCGATGTCATTGCAGGACAACAACTTTTCGAAGGTCTGCCCGGCGAAGTCGGGTCCGGCGTCCTCGGGTGCTTCGAACAGCTGCAGCGAGCCGACGTGCATGGGGTGTTCGCGGGATTCGGCGAGCAGGAAGACAGCATCGATGGGTGCTATGAGATCCATGGTGTGGTCGCCCCCTGACGACAGGTGGTGGTGTGTAAGCGAATCGACCACGTTGTCGGGCGGGCCCGCGCGCAGCCATGAATCCTGCGCGACACCACTAAGTTACCTGGTCCGGACGGCCACCGCGTGGTCTTTAGCGAAGCTTTGATGCCAGTAAGTAGGCCTGCTGGAATCGTTCGCCCGGATCCGGCTCCCGGATCATCCGCGTGTGCACCGTGAACCCGGCGTCCCGCAACAGTGCGGCAAGCCGCTCGGGCGACCAGCGGTAGGCGCGAGTCACCTTGTGGTCGAACGCTTCTACCGTGTCGGGTGCGTCGGTCGCGAAGAAGGCCAGTAGCGCGTGCCCTTTCACCTCGAGTACCCGATAGAACTCGGTCAACACCTCCGGCATGCGTTCGGGCGGCAGATGGATGAACGAATACCACGCGATCAGCCCGCGCAGGCCGGCGTCCGCGAGCGCCAGCCGCTCCATCGAACCCACCTCGAAGGACAGCTCCGGATACTGCCGCCGGGCGATGGCGATCATCGCGGGGGACAGATCGATACCGAAGGCGGGCAGGCCGAGCGCGTTCAGGTGTGCGGTGAGTCTTCCTTCGCCACAACCGATGTCGGCCACTCCGCCGGAGCCGCCGGTCGGCAGGAGTTCGGCGAACAGGGACAGCATGGCGCGGTCCTGCGGCTGCCTGGCCAGATGATCCTTGGCGAATTCCGCGTAGACGTCGGCGATGTCGTCGTAGGCGGTGCGGGTGATGTCCACGTCGGCAGGGGCGTTCCGATTTCCAACCACCCCAACATCATCCACAGCACCAGGGTGGGTCGGGGATCGGCCTCGGCGCACCGCGACGATTCGGTCACCGGGTCACGTGTGGTCGCGGACGTCATCGACCAGATCCAACCCGGCGGGCGCGGCGCGATCGTCCTTCTGGCCGCGATCGATCACCTCGCGGGTGATGGTGGCCGCCTCGGGCGCCGCCGGCGTGGTGCACAGGTCCTCCGCCGGCGTCTCGCGGCCGCGGGCGGTGCCGAGGATCGAGCCGAGGATGACGAGCGGGAAGCCGATCGCCATGCCCGCGGTGAGCGGTTCGCCGAGGGCCGCGACGCCGAGCACGATGGCGACCGCCGGGTTGATGTAGGTGATGACGGTCGCGCGGGCCGGGCCGACCTCGGAGATGAGCGCGAAGAACAGCAGGAACGCGGCGGCCGTGCAGATCAGCGCGAGGCCGAGCACCGACAGCGTGGCGTCGGCGGGGTAGCTGTCCGGCCTGCGCAGGGCCGCGAACGGCGCGTAGACCGCCGCGGCGATGATCAGCGACGCGGTCACCACGCCGAGCGGCGGCAGATCGGCCAGCGCCCGGTTGATCACGATCGGGCCGACCGCGTAACCGATGGTGGTCAGCGCGATCGCGCCGAGCGCCGCGGGATTGGACAGATCGATGTCGAGGCCGACCAGCGCGGCCACACCGGCGAAGCCGACCAGCAGCCCGGTGACGCGCCGACGGTCGAAACGGTCCTGGCCGAGCTTGGTCACGATCACCACCGCGATCAACGGCACGGCCGCGATCAGCAACCCGACGGTCGAACTGTTCAGCGTGGTCTCGGCGAATCCGATGAACAACCACGGCCCGACGATCTCCACCGCCGTGTACAACAGCAGCGGCCGCCACCGGCGGAACACCGGCCCCAATGCCTTGGTGTACAGCGCGATCGGCATCAGCACCAGCGCGCCGAGCAGCGTCCGGCCGAACGCGACCACCACCGGGTCGAAGTCCTCCACCGCGATCCGGATCATCGCGTACGGCACGCCCCAGATCACGCCCATCGCGAGGAAGAGCAACCAGCCGCGCCGCGTCATCGCACGACCGCCCGTCGGCACAGAACAATGGGGGAGGTGTGACTAACTGGCATGCTCCACTCGCTTTCGATCAAACGGGAGCTTAGACCGAAGGTCTGATCATCCGACAGATCCACTTTTCGGGGCTTGGACCAGGCCACTTTGCCCGCCCCGCGCCGGGCGTCGGCGATTTTCGGCCTCAGACCGAGTCGACCAGTGAGCGCATGCGGTCGGCGGCGCCTCGATCGTCGCGCCAGGTGCAGGCCAGACCGAACGCCGCGACCCGCCCGGTGTCGACGATGCCGCGGATCGCGGCCGTGACCGAGCGCAGGCTCGGACCGCCGGGCGCGGGGAAGAGCAGGCCGGGCACGTCGCCTGGGTCGACCACATCGCAGTCGAGGTGCAGGTAGAGCGGGCCCTCGGGGAGGTCGCCGAGGTCGCCGACCGTGCGCTGCCGGATGCGGGCCGTGCGCAGGAATTCCACTTCCGGTGGATCGAGGTCGCGGCCGTCGACCAGGATGGCGCGTTCCTCGGGGATGTCGCGCAAGCCGATGCGGTCGGCGATCAGGTGCCTGCCGTAACCGGTGAGCATCCGCAGCGGCATTCCGCCGAGGTAACCGGAGGTAGACGTCTCCAGGGTCTGGACGTCGCCGTGCGCGTCGAACCAGACGATCGACGGGTCGAGCCCCGCGCGTTGCAGTCCGGCGATCACGCCGAGCGAGGTGGTGCAGTCGCCGGACGCGACCACCGCCGGGTGGTCGGCGCGGCGGATGGACGCCGCCACCCGCTCGGCCACCGCGTCGTACAGGACCGCCATGCGTGCCCAGGGATCATCGACGGCCGGGAGTTCGGCGGTGATCACCTCGTCCGGGGTGAGCGGCGCGTCCAGCCCGGGCCGGAGCTCGTCGAGATGGTAGGGCACGAGAAAACGCATGCACCTGAGACTAATTCGGCGGTCGATCGGGAGCACTCGATTATTCGGCGGGCGCTCGCGCCCCGATTCGGCGCCTCGCAGGGTCGTATCCGATGCGCCTGGCGCTGACCTGAACAGCGAAAAGCCCTGCCGGGCACGGGATGTGCCGGGCAGGGCTTTTCGGGTTCGGTCAGCCGACTGTGGCGGTGGTGGTGGTGGCCGGCTTGGTGGTCTCGGTCGGTGCGACCGTGGTCGGAGCCGGGGTGGTTGTCGTCGTGGTGCTGGTGGTGGTCGGCGACGTTGTGGTGGTCGGCGATGGGGTGGTGGTGCTGCTCGTGGTGGGGGCGGCACTGGTGGTGGTCGGGGTGGTGGTCTTCGTGGATGTGGTGGTGGGTGCGGCGGCCTTGTAGGCGGCGGCGAGGTCGGCCTCGGTGGGCTTGGCGGTCGTGTCGACCTTCTTGCCCTGCTGCGCCTGCTGGGCCAGGTGGGTGATCCACGCGGCGGCGTATTCGGCGGAGGTCATCGGCTTGCCGTTGGCCGGGTCGGCGTCGTGCCAGTAGTCGAAGTGGTGACCGGTGTGGTCGGGGCCGAGGGTGAGCTTGTACGGGTCGCTCATGATCACCGGGATGGTGTTCTGGTTGGTCACGATGAGGCCGATGATCTCGTTGAGGATCTTCTGCGGCAGGTAGGCCAGCGGCGACATGGTGTCGGCCGCGATCGCGTCGGCCTTGGCCACCGGCTGCTTCGGCGCCTGGCCCGGCTTGTAGGCCGGGTCGGAAACCTTCAGCAGCACCTGGAGGAAGGTCTCGTCGCTCTTGAGCCAGTTCGGGTTCGACGAGATGTCCGCGAACGCGGCGAGGGCGATACGACCGAGCACGACGGCGACGTCCTGTCCGGTCGCCGGGGTGAGCCCGTCGCGCTCGAGCGCGTCGACATTGATCTGCCTGCCCACGTTCACCACCAGTTGCAGCAGCGAAATGTTCTGCGGGGCAGAGCAAGTCAGGTCACCGTCGGAGCAGAACGAGGCGATCTTGCCGTTCAGCCTGCCGAAATCGCCGCTGGTGCCGGGCAATGCGCCCTGGCCCGGCGTCGGGTTCTTGCCGTTCTGGTAGTTCTGATCGAAACCGTCGGGATGGTTCGGGTCCTTCGCGCCGGGGAACGGCCCGTCGCCCGCGGAGCGACCGGCGTCGGCGAGGATGACCACGCCGACGACCTTGTCCGGGTCGACGATCCCGTACTGGCCGTCCGCACCGGCTTCCTGATGTCCGACCTTCATCGCGACGCGGCGCACCACGTCGGCGCCCTCGCTGTAGCCGACGATGGAGAACTTGGTGTCCGGGCAGGCCTGCGCGATTTCCCGCATGACCTTCTCGGTGTTGGCCGCACCGGCGTTGACCGCGTCCTCGTAGGTGGCCATGTTCGCCGGGTAGGCGATGTAGACGGCGGCGTACGAACCGGGTTCGACGGCGCCTGCGGCCGGATTGACCACCGGGTCGACCCATTCGCTGCTGTGATCGCCGGAGAGCGCGGCGGGCAGTTCGTTGCCGTTGGCGTCTACCAGCAGCTTTGTCGTGCCCTGCCGGGGTGTGTCGTTGCGCCCGGCCACCGAGATGCTGACCATGTCGTGGCACTCGGTCACCGAGGAGGTGAGCTGCGTATCCCTGGTCTGCGGCGACGAGGTCAGCGCGAACGTGGTGGCGACGATCGCCGCGACGCCGAGCGCCGCGGGCGCGGCGACAGCGGAGGCAATACGATGTCGGGCAAAGAACCCGCGAAAATCCATGTCCTGATCCCCATTCCAATTACCGGCATGTTGGACGGGCCTGGCCCCCCGAGGCCATGCGTCACCAGAGACGTCGGAAAAGGGGAGGCGCGCGTTACGCTGCCGAGTCCGAATACGCCGCCCGGCGTGGACCGGTCGCGCCGCGGGAACGGCAATTGCCCCCAGTAACAGGGGCATTGACCATTCCCGATCTACATCCGTTTGAGGTCGGCTTCACCTGGTGAATTACGCCGTAAAGGCAATGGTGCTTTGTTATCTCGCGAAAATCCGTTGACCTTGCCGCTGGGGCAATCACTATCGTGGTCGCTCGTGACGATCACCGTGCTGGACAGCTATACCGAGATGCGCGCCACACTGACCGCGCCGCTCGCCGAACGACCCGGGTTGCTGCGCCGGATGCTCGAGCCGACGGCGGGCATGTACCGCTACTTCCCCGGCACCCCGGACCTGGTGGAGTTGCACCACATGGGCGGCGCGTTCCGGGTGGATCGCGAGGTCGACGGCGCGCTGGCCGGACTCGAGGCGCTGCACGACGCCGGCGCCTGGGATCGGATCGAAGCCGCCATGAACGCGGCGCTGGCAGTCCAGCTGAACGCCACGCCGGACATCGAGGTCCCCGACATCCAGGTGATGCTGGTGCTCGGCGACCACTCCGACCCGCACTTCATGGACGTCGCCCTCGGCGTGACCGGTAGCGGCGGCATCTCCGGGTACGTCTCGCTCACCATCTGGCCGAGCGCGGAGAACCTGGCCCGGCTGGAGTCGACGGCGGTGCACGAGCTGAACCACAACCTGCGCTACAGCACGGTGCGCTGGGATCCGGAGACCGTGACCGTCGGCGAGCACGTGATCAGCGAGGGCCTCGCCGACGCGTTCGCCAGGCACCTGTACGGCGATCTCGGCTACACCCGCATCGGCGTCGCGTCGCTGCACGACGACGCGGTGTACGACAAGGTGGTCGCGGGCCTCGGCGTGCGCGGCATGCAAAACTTCGCCGCCTACGTGCACGGCGACGCGATCGCGGCCCGATTCGGCGGCACCCCCGTGGGATTGCCGACCGGAGCGGGCTATGCCGTCGGAAACCGGCTCGTCGACGCGTATCTCGCGCGCACCGGCCGGCAGGCGCCCGACGTGTTGCTGGTCGACTCGGCCGCGGTCATCGAATTGGCCACGTCGGCCGGCTAGCCGGATGGATTGTCAGGCAACGCTTTCGGCAACGACCCACCATTGATGAAAATCGCGTGTTTACCATTGTCGATCGCAAATCTTTAGCAAAGTTTCCGGCCGGTTCCGCGCCCCCGGTGCCGTTTGCCCGAACCCCGGGTTAATCGTACGTGTCCCGCGGTAGCGCGATACGCTTCTGTTGCAGGCAATAGGTGTTGCACTGGTCATCTCGTGGCCGCGAACGATGTTGTCCGCGTACAGGCTAACCAGATAAGCGAACTGGGCGGTCGGCTTTATTGCCGGGCGCTCTGTTCTCATGCGAGTTATCGCCATCGACGACAGAAAGGCTGCGATCGATGAGAATCCAGCCACGGCGCCAGATTTTGAATGTCTGGAGTTCATTGCTGGCGGCCTGCTATCAAGACGACACCTGGAACTGGGGTGGGCGGGACGGGTCGAACTCCATCAGCGACGCCGAACAACTGTTGTGCCTGCTCTACCCGGCCACCCAGATCGGCAGCTTCGCGCTGCACAACCCGGACCGGATCGCCGACGACGTCCGGACCACACTGAAACCGCTTGGCCGCGAACGCCGCATCGGCCTGAAGATCGTCGAGGTGATGGACGAGTACCTGCGGCGCTACGAACGCGACGATCAACCGGTCTTCTCCGGCGGCAGCTACCTGCGAGCCACCGAGGGCGCCGAGGCGACCGAGCGGCAGCGCGCGGTCGATGTGGTGGATTCGTACTCGATGTCGCTGACGGTCTGCCTGGCTGGGCTGCAATACCTTCGCGCACTCCAGGATTCGACCGGCGCCGGCGACCAGCAACGGCTGGAACGGTTGATCAAACCGGTGGAGTTGCGGCTCAACCGGCGGCTCACCGCGGCCATGGTCGGACTGGTGCGCAGCTTCGTCGTGCAGTCGGTGGATCCCGAAACCGACACGGGCTTGCACATGCTCAGCATGTTCAATCAGACCGGAGCGGAAAACGAGGCGATCGTCGGCGGCGTGGCCAAGCGGCTCGAACGCGTCCGCAGCCGGCTGCTCCGAGACGTCACGCTGAACAAGACGCCGCAGGCCGACCTCGCGAGCCCGGCGCTGATGTTCGAATGTGGCTGGAGCTGGGGCGTGGTCGAGGGGGCCGAGGTCATCGACTTCCTCGATGTGCCGATCGCCAAGTCGGAGGGTTTCGCGGCCGGCCGGCCGTACCTGTACTTCACCATCACCGCGCTCGACGGCATCAACGACCTGACCCAGCCCCGCACCCGCGAGCTCGACCTGCTCGACGCGGACCAGCGCAGGCTGGCCGACGCGCTGCAGCTGCGCTGGGATCTGGCCCAACGCTATTGGTCGGCGATGGCCCGTTTCGGTGAGGGCGATTGGCCGCTGGAGGACATCCCCTGGCGCACCTCCGACGGCGAGGAATCCGACTACTTCAGCCTCTGCGTGTCCGGCCTGCTGATCCAGGACCTGATCGCCAGGGAAGCCGATGACGACGACCTCACCAGGGCCACCCGCATTTTCGACGAGCTGGCCCGCCGGGGCCGGATCACCCGCAGGCTGACCGAGCACGATCCCGCACGCGCGCTGCACATTCCGGGCGTGCTGCTGCGGTTGAACGGGACCGAGGGCATCGACGGCGGCCCCCTGTTGTACTGGGCGGTGTCGGACTACGCGCCGATGCTGCTGAAGCGGATACTGCAGGCGGCGCAGTTGTCGCGCACGCTGTCCACCCGCAGGCAGCTGCTGGAACTGGCGCAGGCGACCATGGATCATCTGGAACAGCGCGCCTTCCAGCACGCACCGGCCAGGGGCCTGTGGGACGACGCGGCACGGGTTTTCGTGGAGCCGTCCGTGACCGCCCGGCCGGAGCCGGAGCCGACGGACGAACCGCAGGAACCCTCCTGGTATTTCACCGAGCGCATCATCGAATGTCTGGTCGTCGCGGAATCGAGCTACCAGAATCCACCGTTCCGGTCGCCGACGTCGCTGACCCGCGCGCTGGAACTGCTGGACGAGGCGGACCACCTGCTCAATCAGAAATTCCTGGAACTCAGCGAGCGGGACAACACGCCGAATCGCCGGGCGCTGGAGAACATTGAAAAGAATCTCGTGCGCGCCACCAAATTGATCGATGAGCGCCCGGGCACGGCATTCAGTCTCTGCGTCGACGCGCTGCGCGAATTGGACGGGCTCGAAGTCGCCGGCCTCGACGCTATGAGAGGTGAGTAGGTTGACCGAGCGGATACTGGTTTTCTCCACCTCGGACAAGGGTGGCACCGGGCGTTCGGTGACCAGTTGCAATATCGCCTACCGGCTGAGCGTGGACGGCAAGAGCGTCGCCTATCTCGATTTCGATTTCGGTTCGCCGACCTCCGGCGCGTTGTTCGAGATCGAGAAGATGGATCGCGGTGTCTCCGGCAAGCAGGGGCTGCACGAATACCTGAACAACCGGATCACCATTCCGGCCAGGTGTGACATCCGGTCGGAGACCAATCGCAAAGACCTGCACGCGCTCCGGCATCCCTATCAGCTCACGCTTTTCCCCGGGGATCGCGGCGGCGGGGAGTTCCCGGCGACCGCGCAGGTGGTGAAGCAGTGTGTCGAGCTGCTGATGATCTGCCAGCAGGAATTCGATGTCACGTTCGTCGATCTCAGCGCGGGCCGCTCGGCGGCGCTGGAGATAGTGCTGCGCGCCACCGCCGCCGAATCATTGCGCGAGGTGCCGGCCAGATGGCTGGTTTTCCATCGGTGGACCCGCCAGCATATTCTCGCGGCGAACGGCCTGGTGCACGGTCCGAACGGTCTGCTGGAGGCCGGGCAGAAATGCGGCCACGACGTCGGCGATCTGCTCGAGTCGGTGCGCTACATTCGCACCGCGGTGCCGTCGACGAACGAGGGATCCGGCGACAAAGACCGTGGGCCGCAATGGGCTTGGCTGCGCAAACAGAACGAGGCACTGGAACAGCTCGCCCTGGCCAATCAATTGGGTTCCAGTGTCAAGCTCGGTACGACGCCGATGGAGCCGGTGCTCCAGTGGCGCGAACAGTTGATCCTCGACGCCGACGTCGACGCGAAGATCGCCAACGAGGAGACGGTCACCGCCTTCAAGGAGTTGGCAGTTGAACTCATGGACGACGCGACGTGGGAGAGGCTCTTCTGACGATGAACGGTGCCACTGTGTACAGCGAGGCGGCCGAGCAGGTCCAGGTCGCCGGGGTGAGTTTCGCGCACCTGTCCATCGAGACCGGGCACTTCTACATGAAGAGCCTGCTCGACGGGGAGGACAAGATCCGCGCGCATTTCGAGCGGGTGGCCAGGCTGGTCGACCTGCACACCGCGGAGGCCAAGGCCGAGTACGGTTCCTCCGCCCGGGTGAGTACCTGCTTCCTGATCGATGACTACTTCGGGTCGGACACCAACCCCACCGAGGTGCTGGACAAGGTGCTCGGCATCGCGGACCGATGCGGGCTGCGCATCGACTATCTCGCGCGGGAGGCCGGCTGCTGGGAGACGCCGCTGTACGTCGACGGCCGCCTGACCGGGCAGCAGATCCCGCTGGCCGAAATGGTCGCGTCCTGGGTCGTGGCCGAGCCGTTGAAGCAGACCACCGGGCGGCGTCCGCCC
Organism: Nocardia sp. NPDC056564; assembly: GCF_042793755.1. Taxonomy (NCBI): domain Bacteria; kingdom Bacillati; phylum Actinomycetota; class Actinomycetes; order Mycobacteriales; family Nocardiaceae; genus Nocardia; species Nocardia sp. NPDC056564. The sequence continues at coordinate 335,208 of NZ_JBHTUR010000004.1, read as the reverse complement.
GATGTCGAGTCCGGCTGGCTGTGCAACGGGCGGCGCTCGTCCGAACATGACTCGGAGCAGGCGATGCAGGTGCCGGAGGCCTATCGCCGGCCAGAGGAGTTCGCGCGCAGGGAACACACGATCTTCCTCGACATCGAGCTGTGGAACACGCTGGTCAACAAGGACGGCGAGGAGCACACCCGTTGGTCCTGCCCGTTCCTGGCGTCGATCTGGCAGCTGCTGCGGCTGGGCATGGTGCGTTACGAGGGCAGGGCGGTGGTCGAGCCGCAGCCTCCCGGCGAGCGCTGGCCGGCCAGCTGGTGGGAGATGCCGTCGGTGATCAAGTTGAACCCGCAGGCCGCGCCGTTCGAGGCGTATCGCGCGCTGTCCATTCTGCCGCGCGAATACCTGAAGATCGAGCACGCGGTGCAGACCATCCTCGACCACATCGTGATCGATCAGGAAGTCCTGGCGAAGGCGATCACACGTGCCGAGGGCGAGGGCATTTCGATTCCGCGCGAGGTCACCGGCCGGCTGTCGCACATGTTCGTGGACGAGGTCGTCAAGCGTCCGCGCGCCGAGCGGGCATGACATGGCCGACACCGCTGCGAATTCGGATGACCCGCCGCTGGTCGTGCTCGGCGAGATACACACCTGTCTGCTGCCGTCGCAGCACGTGCTCGACACCGCGGCGAGTATCGAGCTGCTGAGCGCGGTGCAGCGCGGCCTCACGGTGACCTCCCGCGAGCGGCCGATGCCGCTGGTGATTTCGCCGAACCGGTACGAGGGCGTCGACTGTGACCTTATCCCGTTGTCGGGCAAGCACATTCACGTGATCGGCACCGTCGCGTCGCGCACCGTGGTGATCGGCGGCCGGGTGTTGCAGGGATCGTCGCAGACCAGGGTGCTGCCTTCGCCGGAACGGCAGGCCTGGTCGTACTACCTGAGCAGGCCGGGCACCGTGGACGCGGTGAGCAGGCTCGGCAACGAGCCGGCCGGGCGGCTGGTGGACGGGCATCTGCGCGCACACGGCGACGACAAGCTCGACCTGACCTCGATCAGCCAGCGGATGTCGACGTTCGCCAGGGTGGATCCCCGGCTGGATCAGAAAATGCCGTTCCGCGCGGGCACCACCCGGCTGCGCTGGGCGGTCGAGGTCGGTGCGGAGCCGACCCAGTTGCCCCGCTTCGCCTTTCATCTCGCCGGTAACACGCTGCGCACGGTGCGGCTCACCCTGGGAACCGAGGATGTCGCTGCGGCGCAACGGTTCTGCGAGGATCTCGCGATCCACGATTGGCTGCTCACCACCATCAGCCAGGTGGCCGAGCGGGCCGGGCGAAACGATCACGACACCGACACGCTGCTGGATCAGCTCGTGCCGCTGCTGGATCAGCTTGTGCCGCTGTGGATGCCGGGTGCGCACACCGCGCCGGAGTTGCGCAGGCTGTGGACGGATCTGGAATCGGACCCTGGCTTCACCCGGCAGTGGACCGCGCGGGTCGGGCAATTGCGCGACCGGATGACCACCGCGACGCTCAAGGCGTTGCGTCATTCGAAGATCATCAGCCACGACTGGTGACCGCTCAGAGCCGAAACCAGCGGCGTACCAGCAGTGCGAAGAACACCGACGTCGACAGCACCCCCGCGTACGCCTCCACCACGAACACCAGCTGATCGGTGCCCTCGAGCCCCGCGGTATCCGCCGGGCCGAGGGGGTTCAGGTAGTTCATGGCGCAGTCGTAGACGATCGACAGGGTCGACGCGGTGGACAGCGAACGCACCACCGCGATCGACAACGCGACCTGGAGAAAGATCCACAGCAGCATCCGATACGGCCGATATCCGTAGCCGCACACCAGATCCGAGAAATAGCCGACGCAGCGCCGCCAGCGGATCGGCTGCCCACAGCGCCGGGCCCGCGCCAGACTCAGGCCGCAGCGGTCCTCCGCATCGGTGTCCCCGTCCTGGCGGTACAGGCTCCACGCCCGCCGGAACGACAGCGCCGCGTGCCCGGGCAGCACCAGCGCCAGCCGCCCGCCGATCTGTTCGTACACCTCGGCCAGCCGCCGGCTCTGCGTGCGGCTCAACTTCAGCGGGCCACGGTATTCGACCTCGGCGGCGAACAACGCGACCAGGACTTCCGGTGCTACCTGCGCGTCCGCGTCGGACGCCTTGCCCAGATCCGCGTAGCCGCGGGCGAACAGCAGACTGTCGCTGCGTCGTCGAATGCCGGGCGGGTCATATCCGGCGATGACCGCCTCGACGTGCCGGTTGAACGAGTCCAGCAGATCCTGTTCCCCCTCGCGCCTGCGTTCGGCCCAGTTCTTCGCCAAGAAGGGAAACAGGTCCACGTCGGTATAGGCCTTGGCGTGGCGGTCAACCCGGGTGAACATGGAGCGGGCGAAATGCGAATCCTGTTGTTGCTCATCCACCGCAGCCCCACCATCGACGTCGTTTTCTCGGCGCACCGTCACGATAACGCGATACGACAATTGAGCCGACGTTCTTTTCGAGGTGCAAGACCGCACATCGTTTGCCGTGTTCAGCGATGGGCGCCTAGTTAGAATGTGGTTGTGCCGCATCATGCGGCGGGGTGCGACGGGGAGGCAAGCCATGGCCGACGTGTTGTTCATCGTCACGGCCGGTGCGCAGGACACACAGCGGCTCGATCGCCTGACCGAGGAACTGGCCGACGAGCTACGGGAAATCTCCGGGGTGACCGTCGGGGCGGCGACCACGGCAGCCACGCCGGGCACCAAATCCGGTACCGCGGTGGAGATCGGGCAGCTGCTGGTGTCCGGGGGTGCGCTCAGCACCGCGGCCTGGGCGATTCGCGATATCGTCCTCCGATTCCTGGCCCGCGGCCGGGCGGAATCCGTCACGGTGCGCCACGGCGATCGCGACATCACCATCGTCCGGCCGACCGATGGACAGGTCGACGGCGTCGTCGATCAGTTGCGGAGCCTATTCGCCGATGACTAGCCCCCGGGGACGCCGGATCGCGCTGTTCGTCGCCAATGACACCTTCTACTCGACGTCGATCTCGCAGCTCTACGCCCCGGTCTCGGATGCCAGAGAGCTGCGAAACCTGTTGCACGACCCCAGCATCGGTGCGTTCCAGCCCGCCGAGATACTGGTCAACGAGTCGAAGACCGAGATCGAGCGCAGCATCGAGCGGCTGTTCCGCAACGCGGGTCCGGAGGACCTGGTGCTGTTCTACTACTCCGGCCACGGATTCCGGACCAGCCGGAATCTGTATCTGGCCGCCTGCAATACCGATCCGAATCTGCCGAGCAGTTCCGCGGTGTCGTCCGCGTTCATCAAGGAACTGATCCGCGAGTCCAGTGCCGCGGCGAAGATCATTCTGCTCGATTGTTGTTACAGCGGAGCGTTTCTCGGCAACGACGTGATCAAGGCGGTCGGCGGCATCGATGACGGCGTCGGCGAGCATCTGGTCACCGGGGACGGGATCTGCGTGATGACGGCGTGCACCGGGGTGCAGATCGCCGAGGACGGGATTCGTTCCGCCGCGGACGACTCCGTGCCGCTGTCGATGTTCACCTCGGCGATCGTCAACGGCATCACCACCACCGGGCTGGCGGGCAACGGGACCGGGGAGATCAGCACCCACGATCTGTGGACGTATGTGAGCGACGAGGTACGGCGGCGCACCGACCGCCAAACACCCAGTCACTACGGCTTCTTGAACGACGAGGTGTTCATCGCGCGCACGCGGCGACGCCCCGCGGGCGCCAGTGACGGCGGGGATCGGGTGCTGCTCGGCAGCCTGCTCGGTCGTTTGGAGCAGGTGGAGGACGCCGGCCTGCGCGCGGAAAGCTGGTGCGGCACCGGCAGATTGGCCGTGCCGATCGGCAGGCAGCGGCGACCGGACGGCACCGTCGGCGATATCGTGCAGCTCGAGTTCGCCGGGCCGGACAACGGTCTGCTCGTCGTCGGGCGCGCCGGTTCCGGCAAGAGCACCCTGCTGCGCACGCTGGTGGCGGCACTGGCGCTGACCCATTCCGCGGATGAGGCGCGCGTGCACGTGCTGGAGTCCAGCAATCGCCTCGGCTCGATGCGCGAGCTGCCGCACGTCGGCGACGTGGTCTGCGACGACGAGCCCGAGCGGGTCGCCGCCCTGCTGCAGGGTCTGCTGGACGAGATCAGCAATCGAAAGCGGCTGTATCGCAAGCACAATATCGACTCACCGGCCAGTTTGCGCGCGGCTCGCGACGCGCTCCCCGAGCGGCCGGTGCCGGATCTGTTCCTGGTCCTGGACCGCTGGGACGATTTCGCCGACCTGCTGCCCAAGGTGGGCGATACGGTGCGCCGCATCGCCGATGCCGGGCCGGAGTACGCGGTGCACGTGGTGGCCACGGTGCGGGACTGGAACGACGTGCCGGACTGGATGAGCAGGCTGTTGGCCGTCCAGATCGAGCTGCGCATGCATCAGCCGCGCGATTCGCGCATCGATCCGGAGCTCGCGATACGTCTCCCGGAGGGGCCGGGGTGGGGGCTGCATCAGCTGCAGCCGTTCCGGATCGCCGTGCCCGACATTCGGGAGCCACCCGCGGATCCCGCGATGATGGACGATATGACCGACGGCGCAGCGGATCTGGTCGCTCGGATGCGTGCGCGGCACGCGGCGGCCGGGACCGGTGCCGGATCGGCGGGGCCCGATGTCGAGGCCGACTTCGCCGCGCTGCACGGCCTCGACGATGTCTCGGAGTTCGATATCGAGCACTGGTGGCGGGAGCGGCCCGTGCGGGAACTGCTGCGCATCCCGATCGGCGCGACGCGTCCCGGCGATCCGGTGCTGCTCGACCTCAAGCAGGGTGCCGAGGGTGGCATGGGTCCGCACGGCCTGGTGGTCGGTGCGATCGGTGCCGGAAAGTCGGAGCTGCTGCGGACCATCGTGCTCGGGCTGGCCCTGCATCACGGCCCGGACCAGGTGAACTTCCTGCTCGTCGACTTCAAGAACGGCGCGACGTTCCAGCCGCTGACCAGCCTGCGGCACCTGGCCGGTCACGTCCGCGACGTGGAACAGGATCTCTACCTGCGCGAACGGCTGCAAGAGGTGCTCGACGGCGAGATCGACCGGCGGCGCAGGCTGCTCGAGGAGAGCGGGCCGTACACCACCATCGGGGAATACGAGCAGGCCCGCGCGGCCGGGGCGGTGCTGCCGCCGCTGCCCGCGCTGGTGATCGTGATCGAGGAATTCGTGGAATTGCTCTCCGGCACTTCGACATTCGTCGATGTGCTGGTCCGGATCGGGCGGCTCGGTCGTTCGCTCGGCATGCATCTGCTACTCGGTACGCAGCGGCCGGACGAATGGCGGTTGCGCGCGTTGGACAGCTACCTCTCGTATCGCATTGCGCTGCGGACGTTTTCGGCGGCCGAGTCGCGGCTGGTGCTGGGCACGACCGATGCCTATCATCTGCCGCGCATACCCGGTTATGGGTATCTGCGGATCGGTACCGGTACCGCGACGCGCTTCCGGGCGGCGTACGCGTCGGGTCCGGGGCCGTCCGTCCCCGGCGGCGGCGGTGCCGGGCCCGTCGATCGTCCGGTGTCGGAGTCGCTGGCCGTCGCCCTCGGGAGACACGGGTCCGCCGCGCATCAGGTGTGGACCGAGCCCCTGCGCACCTCGCCGACGGTGGGAATGCTGCTGCGGCAGTGGAATTCCTCACCCTCGGCAGAGGGGCCCGGACTGCTGCGGCTGCCGATCGGTGTCGTCGATGTGCCGCGGAAGCATTACCGCGAGGTGCTGTGCGCCGATCTGTCGGACAGTTCCGGGCATATGGCGATCGTCGGCGGCCCGCGGTCGGGGAAGTCGACGGCGCTGCGCACGTTGATCGTGTCCGCCGCGGCCACGCACACACCCGAACAGGTGCAGTTCTACTGCCTGGATCTCGGTGGCGCGCTGGCCGGCCTGGCCGAGTTCCCGCATGTGGGATCGGTTGCCGGGCGGCGCGATTCGGATCGGGTGCGGCGCACCGTCGCCGAGCTGGCGACCCTGGTCGGCCGCAGGGAACAGCGGTTTCGCGAACTCGGCCTGGCCTCGATGCACGAATTCCGTTCCCGCAAAGCGCGGGTGGATCGGCTGTCGACGGAAAAGCAAGCGGCCGATCCGATCTCGGCGGATCGCTACGGCGACGTCTTCCTGATCGTCGACGGGCTCGATGTGGTGCAGCAGGACTACCCGGCGCTGGAAGCGACGATCCTCACCGTCGCGACGCAGGGACCTCGGTACGGGATCCACGTCGTGGTCACGCTGCCGCCGTGGACCAGGACTCGGCTCGCGTCGCCCGACATGATCGGCACCCTCATCGAGCTGCGCCTCGGCGACCCCGCGGACTCCCAGCTCGACCGCGCGGCGGCCGGGACCGTGCCGCCCGATCGTCCCGGCCGCGGTCTGTCCCCCGACAAACTCCACCTGCTCATCGCACTACCGCGGTTGGACTCCGACACCGATCCGAAGCAGTTGCCGAGCGGTATGGCGGCGGCCGCCAAGCAGTTGCGCACGATCTACGGCTCCCGGCAGGCGCCCGAGATTCGCCTGCTGCCCACCGAGATTCCGCGCGCGCACGTCCTGCGCGCGGCCCTGCACGCGGGCCTCACCCAGGATGCGACGCACCTGGCCGTCGGCCTCGGCGAGAACGAATTGTCGCCACTGATACTGGATTTCGACGCCCAGCCGCATCTGATGGCCTTCGCCGATCAGGGGTGCGGCAAAACCACACTGCTGCACAACATCCTGCTCGGCATCACCGAGAACGCCACTCCCGACCAGGCCGCGATCCTGCTCGTCGACTACCGCCGCACCCTGCGGCACGCCGTCGACCCGGCCTACCTGACCGCCTACTGCGCGGCCGCGGCATCCGTGCCCGACGCCGTCGAGCACCTGTGCCGCACCCTCGCCACCCGCATCCCGGGCCCTGACATCGGCCCGGCCCAACTGCGCGAGCGCACCTGGTGGACCGGCCCCGAACTCTACGTCGTGGTAGACGATCACGATCTCATCGTCACCGACGGCGACGACCCCCTCGAACCCCTCCTCGAATTCCTCCCCACCGCCCACGACATCGGCCTGCACCTGGTCATCGCCCGCCGAGCCACCAACCTGGCCCGAGCCCTCACCGGCACCCTCCTCGGCCGCCTCCACGAAATCTCCGCCACCACCCTCCTCATGAGCGCCCCCACCGAAGCCGGAAAACCCTTCACTCCCACCCTCCGCGCCACCCCCCTCCCCCCAGGCCGAGGCACCCTCCTGACCCGCACCCAGCCCCCCCAACTAATCCAAGTGGCCCACCTACCCCCACCCCACTAGAGCCGCACCCGATACCGGCCGAACGAGCCGGCCGGTTGTGCGCGGTGTGCTTACGTCATGGCTGGTGTCGGGGTGGTGGGGGTGAGGTGGCGGCGACGGCTGGGGATGAGCGTGGTGGGGTGGGTGACGCTCCAGGCGGCGGAGGCGCAGATGAAGTTCTTGACCAGGGCGGCGGTTCGGCCGGTGAGGACGGTGGGGGTGGGTTGGTCTGCGGGGGTGACCCTTTGGACGATGGCGTCGCGGCGGCCGAGGCTGATGCACTGGGTGGCGTAGCCGATCGGGGATTCGGGGACCTCGCGGCCGGTCAGGCGGGCGGCGAGCGCGTCGGCGCCGTGCCAGGCCATCGGAATCGCGGTCGCGCAACCCATTCGGAGTTCCTTACCGCCGATGCCCGCGGCGAACGCGGCGTCGCCGATGGCGTAGACGTCGGGATGCGAGACCGAGCGCAGGGTGCCGTCGACGACGATGCGGCCGGTGCCGGAGACCTCCAGGGTGCTGGCCGCTGCGATCGGGTCGACCATGAAACCCGCTGTCCAGACGGTCAGGTGGGCCGGGATATCGCCTGCCGGGGTGACCACGCCATGCGGTTCGACGCGAGTGATCTCGGCGCCTTCGTGAACCGTGATGCCGAGCCGGTCGAAGGCGGTGCGCAGATGGCGCTGGGCCTTCTCGTTGAGCCAGTCGCCGACGCCACCGCGGGCGGCGATCGTGACCGCCAGGTCCGGGCGGGCCTCGGCGATTTCGGCGGCCGCTTCGATACCGGTCAGGCCGCCACCGACGACCAGCACGGACGCTCCGGAGGCCAGCTCGTCCAACCGCGTTCGCAACCGCAGTGCGGCCTGTTTTCCTGCGACGTTATAGGCGTACTCGGCGACGCCGGGAACGCCGTAGTCGGCGACCGTGCTGCCCAGGGCGTACACCAGGGTGTCGTAGCCCAGGGTTTCGGCGTCGTGCTCACCGAGTAGATCGACGAGCTTGCGGTCGACGTCGACGGCGACGACCCTGGCCACCCGGACCTGGACGCCGTTGCCCGCGTAGACGTCGCGCAGCGCGCGCCGCGGCAGCTCCTGCCCGCTGGCGAGCTGGTGCATGCGGACCCGTTCGACGAACTCGGAATCGGTGTTGACCAGGGTGATCTCGACGTCGTCGCGGTGCAGCCGCTTGGCCAGGCGCCCGGCGGCGATACCGCCGGCATATCCTCCTCCGAGGACGACGATGCGATGTTTCATGGTGAGCTCCTATCTGCTTGCACTCACCTCCTGAACCGGGCAGCCGCCCGATCCCTGACACCGCGGCTAGGTGATGTGGGTCACCACGCCAGGTCGAGCGGGCGATGCGGACCGGCGGCCGTCCACTGACGCGTGATCCGTTCCAGCTTCTCCGGGTTGACCTGGATGTGAATCGTCGCGACGCCACCGGGGGCCGGATCGAGGGCGAAGATGGCGTAGACCCGCTCGCCGGCCACGACCAGCACGGCGGGCGCACCGTTGACGACGTCGGCGTAGAAGACCACGTCGTCCCCGACGAACGCGCGCCGGGCATCGGTCGGCCGGAACAGATTCCGCACGTACCGCGCGATATCGAACGCGCCGACGACCGGGATCTTGCGGGCCGGAATCCGCCCGCCGCCGTCGGCGACGCTGACCGCGCTGTCGGTGAGCAGCTGGATCAGCGGTTCGGTCTCCCCGCTGAGCGCCGCCGCGAGGAACCGCTCGACGATCTCGCGCGCGGTCGCCGCGTCGACCTCGGTGCGCGCCTCGCCGGTGCTGACGTGCTGCTTGGCCCGCCGGTAGATCTGCTGGCAGTTGGCCTCGGTGAGGTCGAGGATCTCCGCGATCTCGCGGTGCGCGTACCCGAACGCCTCGCGCAGCACATACACCGCGCGCTCGTTCGGCGACAATCGCTCCATCAGCGTGAGCATCGCGAAGGAGACCGATTCGCGCTGCTCGGCGGTGTCGGCCGGGCCGAGCATGGGGTCGCCGGCCAGCACCGGTTCCGGCAGCCACTGCCCGACATAGGTCTCCCGCCGGGCCCGGGCCGACGTGAGCTGATTGAGGCAGAGGTTGGTGAGCACCTTGGTCAGCCAGGCCACCGGCGTTTCGATCAGCGTCCGGTCCGCCGCGTGCCAGCGCAGGAACGTCTCCTGCACGGCGTCCTCGGCATCGCCCGCCGACCCGAGCAGCCGGTAGGCGATCGCCTCCAGGCGACCCCGATAGCTCTCGAATAGATCGGCTTCTTGCGTGCTGAGCGACATCACCCCATGTTGGACCATGTGCGCGTGGCGCATCCACCTGCCCCGGCCCGGCGCGCCTAGGGGACGCCGACCGGGTTCAGGCAGCTGGCGGGCGGGTCGACCAGGACGCAGAAGGAGGGGGCGCGGGTCGGCCGGTAGTCGTCCGGGACGCCGCCCGCGTTGACGATCTGGGTGTAGGTGGCGACCGCGTCGGTGGGACGGCGGGTGAGTCCGGGATCGGTGCGCACGTCGACCGTGTAGAGACCGAATCGTGGTGTGTAGCTTCCCCACTCGTAGTTATCGGTGAGGCTCCAGTAGTTGTAGCCGATGACGTTCATGCCGTCGGCCTTCGCCCGCTGGATCCAGTAGACGGTGTCGCGCAGGTGATCACTGCGGGAGTACCCGTCCGCACGGGGACGGCCGTTGTCGGTGGGCATGCCGTTCTCCACGATGTAGAGCGGCTTGCCCGGCAGGCGACGCGAATAGAATTGCAGCGCATAGTAGATGCCCTCGGTGCGCAGGGGCAGATCCCAGATGTTCATGCCGGGCAGGTTCGGCACCGCGGAGCCGATGGCCCTGGTGACGGCGCTGAGCAGCGACTGGGCGGGGTCGTAGCCGAAGTAGTAGTCGATGCCGACGTAGTCGAGCCGGGCCGCGACCCGGTCGATGAATCCGCCGTTGACCTCGCCCTCGACGCCCGCGACGTAGCCGACATTGCCGGTAACCATGGCGCCGGGCTGGACCTGGTGAATGTAGTCGTGGATCTCGTTGTGCGCCTGCGCGACTCGATCCAGCATCTGGCCCGGGTCGGCGCCACCCCGGCCCACCTCCTGGGAGATATACGCGACCGGCTCGTTCACCGTGACCCACAGCGGATTACGGGACGCGTACCGATCCACCACCGCCCGCATGTTTGCCAGCCAGTCGCCGACCATCCCCGGATTGCGCCAGCCGCCGCGATCGACGGCCCATCCCGGGTACACCCAGTGGTCCAGGGTGATCATCGGCCGCATCCCGGCCCGCTCGATCTGCCCGATGACACTGTCGTAGAAACGGAACGCGCCCTCGTCCCACACGCCCGGCGCGGGTTGCAGCCGGGCCCATTCGATCCCGATCCGGAACACCCGCACGCCGAGCGAAGCGGCCAGATCGATGTCGGACGCGTAGCGGTTATAGAAGTCGACCGAATCCTGTAACCCGTCGTAGTCGGGCCGCGCGGCGATATATCTCGTCCAATTGCTGTCGGGCGCGTGCCCTTCGGACTGGAATCCGGAAGCCGCGACACCCCACAGGAATCCCGAATCCAGCGGCGCCGCGGCGGCGACCGGCCGGATCATCGGGGCCGCGGACGACTGCGTGCACAGCAGCATCGTCGACGCGGCGGCGGCGAGAACGGTCGAGGTATAACGACGAAACCGGAATCGCATCACCTCAGGGTAACTGGATGCGCGCGGCGGGTGGGCGGATCGTCGATAGCCGACCGCTCTACCGCGTGTCCCGCGCGTGGCGGCAAATCCGTCAGGGACGCAGCTGGTTTCGCGTCAACCCATCCTCGACCCCTGCGGTGCCGAATGACTGGCCGGAATCCTGGGACGAAGGGAGAGGCTCGAGATATGCGCAGGAGACACGCGAAAGGGGCAGGTCCGATCGTGGTCGGGCTCGCCGCGGTATGCATCGCGACCGGTTTCGGCACACCGCTCGCCGCCACCGCGCGCGGGGCAGCCCAAACCCCAGCCTGGGGCGAGCATTGCACCGGCAACCAGCTGCCCGACTCCGTCGGAAGAGCAGAACGAGATAGCGTTGTCCAGAGCTGCCAACGCACCTATAGTGCCGCCGCACGCAGCGCCGTCACCGGCAAGTACATCGTCGAATACCTGGACGGCGAAGTCTCCGCTGTGCCAAAGGACTTTGCCGCGTACTCCCTCGAGGTCGTGAATACCGGCAAGGCGGACAAGGCCGGCAACGCTTCGGAGGCCGCCGCAGCCGCCGAAGCGGCGGCCGCCGACGCCGCGAAGATGGCCGCCAAGGCACGCGACTTCGCGAACGATCCGGATAACGACAGCGCAAAAGTACGAAACGCCCGCAACGGTATCGAGACCGTCAGCGCAGCCGCGGAAGACGCCGCCGCCAAGGCTAAAGCCGCCGCCGAGGCGCCAACGGATCTCACCGCGTTGAACGCGGCAGCGGATGCGGAGAACGAGGCGGCCGACGCGGTCGTCACCGCGTTCAAGGGTCCGGAGCTGGACACCATCGCGCCTGTGCAGACGAAAACCAACGAGCCGAATCCCGAAGTGGAAGAGGCGAAGCACTCGCGGCAGGCGTTGCGTGTGTACTACATGGTGTGCTGGGAGCCGGATGGCGGGTTGGCACCGTTCAGCGACGACTGGTACTCCAAGTGGCGGACGATCGAAGAGCACACCATCTGGGATACCGAGAATTCCAAATACGCCGCCCAGGCCGCGCGGAAAGCGGTATTCGACGACGGTGCCTGGAATCCCGACACACGCCAGCGATACTGCGGAGAAACAAAGAAGTACGCCGACTGGCTCAAACTCCACGCCAACGAATTCAAAGGCACCCTGCTCGACGCCTACACGACCGAGAAGGGTTTGGGCTACTTCTTCGCGACGAAGCTGAACTGCCAAGAGGCCATAACGAAGCAGGAATACAAAGCGCAGCCGGATGGCGACCTGCTCCCGCAACTCGCGCAGTACCTCGTGCAGAAAGGGACTCTGCTGGAGGACGAGAAGGCCAGTTGGGCAGCAGAAGTCACCGTCCCCGCCGAGTGCAGTTCCACCCAGACCTGGCGGCCGCCGGGCGCTTGACCCGTCGCGGTGGCGCTGCGAGTAGACCGCATAAAGGCACTCTCAGCGTCACCGCCATCGGCGAAGAGTTGGTATCGACGCCGGGCCGGAGCGATCACCAGATATCGATCCAGACGGGCCGTTCGGGAATGTCGAATAACGCCGAATTCTTGCGCACCACAATAGGAACCGAAGAGCCGGCACTCAGTCGCTCGGCCAACGCCCGCGCCTTCCCCGCGCGGTACTTCGGGTAGAGGAACTGTTTCCGCACACGAGTTTCCGTGCCGGAATCCGGATGCGGGAATCGTGCTTCGACCCGCACTCGCCACAGGTCGAAGCTGAGCGTGCCCGACCGATGCTTGATCCCCAGATCCGACTCGACCACCACCGCGTCCATGGCAATCCCCCTGCGCCGCAGATAATTCCGACGCACCCGCCACGCCGCGGCAAGCACCAGCATCCACCCACCCATGCCCGCCAGCAGCCCTATCGGCAGAAACAGCGCCATGGCGACCTGCGACCCACTCCACCGCGCCAGCACCATAACCAGGTTCAGCACACCCCCCATGAACACCACCGCCGCCACCGCGACCCCCACCGCCCACACCAGCGACATCGGCCCGATCAACTCCCGAGACCGCCCCATACCCACCCCTCCAGCAAACCGACTCCGGGCTATGACTCTAACGGCACCTCGGCAAGCAATTCTCGACGCGCGATCCAGGGAGTGCCGCCGACCAGGGAAGTCGAAGTTGACCCGAAGGGCGTCGATTGTGCGACGCGCCGTGCCGAGTGCAGCGAGAAGTGGGGGCTGTAGGGATCGGGTGGGCGTCGGTACCGTGGTCCGGTTCCTAGACAAGGAGATTGGTGTGAGTATCAGAAACAGTGTGGCTGTGGCGATCTCGGCTGCCGCTTTTGTCCTTACGGCGCTGGTGGCCGCTCCGGTGGCGAGCGCGGATCCGGCGCCCGCTCCGAGTTCGGGCAGCGCGAACCTGCAGTGCCTGATCCAGGTTCTCATCCACGGCGAGGTGCCGGGGATCTGCTAGCGCGCGTCTGATCTGCGGAGACGCCGCATCGATGCCTGACAGCGGCACCCGGGTTCGGGTGCCGCTGTTGGTGTTTCAGGTCAGATCCGGGGCGGTCATCGCTGTGTTCCGTTCTTTCCATGAGCCGGGTCTGCCTGTCGTTCGCGCAGGGCTCCGGCGACGGCTTTCAGTGCGGTGAAGAGCAGGAGCCCGGTGACGAGTGCGCCTGCCCCCAGCCAGATTCGGTCGGTGTGCTGCAGCAGCGTCGTGCCGACCAGCGGGCCGAGGATGGTGCCGAGGCTCCAGGTACTGGACGCGACGCCCAGGTATCCACTGCGCAGTTCGGTGGGCGCCAGGTCGGCGAATGTGGCGCTGAACTGGACCGCCATTCCGATCTGCCCGAGGCCGAGAACCAGGACCGCGGCGGCATAGCCGGCGGGGCCCTGTGCGACGGTCGCCAGAACCCCACCGAGGCCGGCCAACAGCATCGAGCCGGCCAGGACGGTTCCGCGGTCGCGGTGCGCCAGCACGGCGACGGCCAGCGGTTGCAGGATGACGATGGCGAGTCCGTCGACGGCGATCACGGCGCCATACGTGCCGGGGCCGTACCCCTGTGCGGTCATCAGCAGCGGCAACGTGGCGAACGCCTGCATGTTCAGGGTGAAGTAGACGACGTGGAGCAGTGCCATGGTGATCATCAGGCGGTCACCGAGCAACGTCGGCAGCAGCGCGCGACGGGAGCGGCTCGTCGTCGAGTGCGTCTCCGGCACCGCGGTCACCACGATCGAGGCCGCGGCCAGCATGGCGAGTGCGTTCAACCAGAACAGCAGGTTGTAGCCGTGGCTGGCCAGCACGCCGGAACCCGTTGCGGCGACGGCATATCCGAGGTTCGCCGCCCAGTAGAGCAGGCTGTAGGCCCGCACCCGCTGTTCGGGCGGGAGGTCCGCCACGGCCGCCGAGCCGGCCGGGCGGAACAGCCCGGCGGTGAGGCCGTAGCCGACTGCCGTGGCCCAGATGACCGGCGCCGTCTCGGCAGATCCCAAGGCGGCCAGTGCGATTGCCGTGCCGAGGAATCCCAGCAGCATCGTCTGCCTGCGCCCGAACCGGTCCCCGAGCCAGCCGCCGAGCAGCTGTGATCCGAAATCGCCGATGCCAACGGCCGCTACCACGGCCCCCGCGGCCATCGGGGTCATTCGCTGTTCCTGGGTCAGATACAGCACCAACATCGGTTGCACGAAGCCGCCGGCCCGCGCGATGAGGTGGCATGCCCCCAAGGTCCACGCCAGGGTCGGCAATCCGAGCGCCTGCCGGGTGTAGTTCTTCGTGCCGGTGTCGGCGATTGTTGTCATGACTTCGACGCTATGAGCTGCGAGGCATCAAGAAAAGCGATCATTTACGATGGTATTCATCGTAATCTGTTATATATAGAGCATGGCCGAGTTCGACTTACGGCAATTGACGACGATGATCGCCATCGCCGAAGAGGGGACCTTCTCCCGGGCGGCGAATCGCCTGGGCTACACCCAGTCCAGCGTGAGTCAGCACATCGCCGCCCTGGAGAAGGCGGTCGGTGGCGCTGTCTTCGATCGGCCGGGCGGACCGAGACCGGTGCGGATAACCCCGCTCGGCGCCGTGGTGCTCGAGCAAGGCCGCGCGCTGCTGTCGAAAGCCGAGGCGCTGGGGCACGCGGTCGATCGATTCAAGGCAGGCGACGGCCGCATCGACATCGGCACCCTGCAGAGCGTCTCGCACGCGATCCTGCCCACCGTGCTGCGCCGACTCCGAGACGAACAGCCGCGCTGCGATATCCGGCTGACCGAGGCGGAACCGGACGCGGCGCAGATCGGCGAACTCGATCTGTTGTTCTACGACGGATTGCTCAGCGACGCAACGGAATCCGTTCTACTCATGGCGGATCCCTATCTGGCCGTGGCCCTTCCGGGTGACCTGCCGGCCGGCCCGGTTCCCGCGCGAATGCTGGACCGGAAAGCGATGGTGGCCTGGCCCGCGACCTGCGACCAGCCCAGGCTGGAACAATCCCTCGCGAACGCAGGCGCCCAGCCGCACATAGTGTTTCGCTCCGCCGGCAACGAAACGATCCTCTCCATGGTCCGCGCCGGCATGGGCCTCGCCGTCCTCCCCTGGCTGACGATCCACCATGTGATCTGCCGCTCCTGCGGCGCGATCCACGGGCCGGAAGGATGGCCCGACCTCCAGGTCCACCACCTCGAACCGACCCCCACCCGCACCATCTACCTGCACTCCCCGCCCGGCCGCAGCGCCCAGTCCCCCCTGCTTGCCCGCACCATCCAGATCGCCGTCGAAGTCGCCCGCGACCTCGCCCGACAGGCGCCGGCGGCGCGAACCTGAATCGGCAGAACACCGATGAATTTCGCTGGTCAACGGCGTCTCGTCAGTGACTCGACAGAAGGGATGAACTCGTGCAGATACTGGCGCGCCTATGCATGTCCGCCGACGGCTATGTGACGACTCCGGATGGCTGGCCGCCGCAGGTCATCGATCCGACACACGGGCCTGGCAGTCACGGCATCGCTGAATTCCTGCGCACCTGCGAAGCCGCTCTGATGGGCCGCACCACCTTTGAACCCGCGCTCACCGCGGATCGCTGGCCATGGCCGGATCTGAAGGTTTTCGTGCTGGGTTCGACCCGGCCGGAGGGCACCCCGGACGACGTCACCGTCGACGACGATCCCGTGCGGCTCCTGGAGAAGATCCGCGCGTCGAATCGGGGCGGTGACGTCCACCTCATCGGCGGACCCGGCACGATCGAGACCTATCGAGCCCTCGGCGTTCTCGACAAACTCGAGCTCGTGATCCTGCCCTTCTTCGTCGGCGGCGGCCTGCGCCTGACCGAATCGCTCAATGCGCGAACCGGTCTGGAATTCGAGAGTTCGCGACCGCTGGCCGGGGGCGCGGTGGAGATCGTCTACCGAGTATCGCCGCAGTCCTGAGCGTGCTCAGTGCCGAGCGACCGCTTCCTCGGCGGGGTCCTGGGCGTCGAACCGCCTGCGGGCGCGTTCGACATCGGGCAGGGTGGTTGTGGTCCAGCGCAGGAGTGCGTCGATGAGGTCTTGCAGTGAGCGGCCGAGATCGGTGAGGCGGTACTCGACCGCGACGGGACGGGTGCTCGTGACGACGCGCTCGATCATGCCGTTGCGCTCGAGGCGCCGAAGGGCGGCCGTGAGCGACTTCTGTGTCACGGCGGGGATGGTCCGGCGGAGTTCGTTGAAGCGCAGCGAACCTCGTTCGCACAGCGCGTCGAGGATCTGGAGCGACCACTTGTCGAGCACGTGGTCGAGCAGCTCACGATGCTGTTCGGTGAGCTGCGGGCTGTCCGGAGGTAGGGGAGCGGTTTCCTGCACGACACCTAGTCTCGTTGAAGTGCCCTCGGGTTACCAGGTAGACATCGGATACCAACTCCGACAGTAAAAGAGGCACCCATGGCCGTACAGTTGCTGACCCCCGGGGGCATGTTCAGTCCTGTTCCCTACCACCATGTTTCGATCGGCACCGGCACTCGCCACGTGCACGTGGCCGGCCAGATCGCCCGCGACGCCACCGGCCACCCGGTCGCGACCGGCGATCTCGCCGGCCAGGTCGCGCACGCACTACGCAGCACCGCGCGCGGCCTCGCCGGAGCCGGCGCAACCTTCGCCGACGTAGTCCGCCTCCGCTTCTTCGTCACCCACTGGACCCCCGACAAGTACCCCGCCTTCGTCGAGGGCATCGAGCGCGTCACAGCCGAGCTGGGAATACCCCAGCCATTACCCCCCGTCTCGGCGATCGGCGTCGACTACCTCTTCGAGCCCGACGTCCTGGTCGAGGTCGAGGCCTACGCCATCCTCGACTGAGCTGTAGGGTCCCAGAAATCGTGGTTATGTCGGCGTGAGGCTTGTATGCAGCGACGCGTCGCTGACCTACTCGGGAGTTCGCAGGCGAGTTCTACCGCTCAGATCGAGCGGATCCACAGTTGCCAGCC
The DNA here is from genome assembly GCF_042793755.1 of Nocardia sp. NPDC056564. Taxonomy (NCBI): domain Bacteria; kingdom Bacillati; phylum Actinomycetota; class Actinomycetes; order Mycobacteriales; family Nocardiaceae; genus Nocardia; species Nocardia sp. NPDC056564. The sequence goes on along the minus strand of NZ_JBHTUR010000004.1, from coordinate 317,837 downwards.
GCTACCTTGCTGACCATAGACGCAGTCGGGCCGGGTGTCGGAGCTGCCGTACCACGCCTGCCACTTTTCCCCCGCCTGCACGCACGCCGACTGAGTCTCGTACTCGCCGATAAACATGCCCTCGGCACTTGCGTTGCCCGCGACCGCCCCGACCACAACCAGTGCGGCGGCACAGGCTGCAAATGATCTCCATACTGTTCGCATGCCGGCAACCTTGCCAGAATTGGACACCAAATCCATGACCCAAGGATTGGGAGTTGCGGCAGCTATGTGCCCTTATGTAGTGGACGACGGCGGTGACGACCCCGAACCGGGCACCAAGTGGGACCCTACCTGTGCTCGCTAGCCGCGGGCCATGTCCACGAACCGGCTCAGGTGGAGTTGGTGGGCGACGGTGATGGTGGCGGTGGGGCCGTTACGGTGCTTGCCGACGATCAGGTCGGCTTCGCCGCCGCGGGGGTCGTCGCGTTCGATGGCGTCGGGGCGGTGCAGCAGGATGACCATGTCGGCGTCCTGCTCGAGGGAGCCGGATTCACGAAGGTCGGACACCATGGGGCGTTTGTCGGTTCGCTGTTCGGGACCGCGGTTCAGCTGACTGATCGCGATCACCGGAACCTCGAGTTCCTTGGCGAGCAGCTTCAGGCTTCGGGAGAAGTCCGAGACTTCCTGCTGCCGGGATTCGACCTTCTTACCCGAGCTCATCAGCTGAAGGTAGTCCACCACAACAAGTTTCAGATCGTGGCGCTGTTTGAGCCTGCGCGCCTTCGCCCGAATCTCCATCATGGTCAAGTTCGGTGAGTCGTCGACGAACAGCGGCGCCTCACTGATCTCGCTCATCCGCCGCGCCAACTTGGTCCAGTCGTCATCGCTCATCCGCCCCGACCGCATATCCCCGAGCTTGATCTTTGCCTCGGCCGACAACAGACGCATGACAATTTCCGTACGACTCATCTCCAGCGAAAAGATAACGCTGGGCAACCCATGCTTGATCGAGCAACTGCGCATGAAGTCCATTCCCAGGGTCGATTTCCCGACGCCGGGGCGGGCGGCGACGATGATCATCTGGCCGGGGTGCAGGCCGTTGGTGAGTTCGTCCAGTTCGGTGAAGCCGGTGGGGACACCGAGGGAGATGCCGCCGCGGCTGGCGATGGAGTCGATCTCGTCCATCGTGGGCTGGAGGAGTTCCTCGAGCGGGAGGAAGTCTTCGGTGGTGCGTTTGTCGGTGACCTCGTAGATCTCGGCTTGGGCGCGGTCGACGACCTCGGCGACGTCCTGGCCGTCGGCGCCGGCGTAGCCGTACTGGACGATCCGGGTGCCCGCCTCGACGAGGCGGCGCAGGATGGCCTTCTCGGCGACGATCTCGGCGTAGAAGCTGGCGTTGGCCGCGGTGGGGACGGTCTGGGTGAGGGTGACGAGGTAGGGGGGTCCGCCGATGCGCTTGAGTTCGCCGCGGCGGTCCAGGCCGGCCGAGACGGTCACCGGGTCGGCGGGTTCGCCGCGACCGTAGAGGTCGAGGATGGTGTCGTAGATGAGCTGGTGGGCGGGGCGGTAGAAGTCGCCGGGCCGCATCACCTCGATGACGTCGGCGATCGCGTCCTTGCTCAGCAGCATGCCGCCGAGCACGGACTGCTCGGCCGCCATGTCGTGCGGTGGCTGACGCCCGAAGTCCTCGCCGGGCGGCTCCGGCGGGTAGTTCGCATGCCCGCGGTCATCGACGACTGCCATGAGACTCGACCGTCCTCTCTCCACCTACCGGGCTCACCCTATTGATGATTGGTCCTACTCTCCGGCTCCGACACGTACGGCGCAGCGGCAGCGCCCGCCGCTCGCAGGCCGGCCGAGGCCACCTGCGAGTTTCAGCTACCGTTGCGAGATCCATGAATTCCGGACGTTCGGGCCGCGTCTACCACGACGTAGGGACGAACCTAGGCGACCCGAGGGCGGTCAACAAACCGTACTGTGCACACAGCTGTGGATAAGTTGGGGAGTGTTCACCTAACCGTGTGCACCCCCTGTGGACAACGTGGGGAAAACCCAGGTCATCCAGCCAAAACCCGCTGATAGATATCGATTTCCGCGGCTATCCACGTGTGGATGAATAAAGTCGCGGCGTGTCGACCAAGTTGAACAGCCGGGCGTGTTGGGTTAACAGCATGCGCGACGGCTATGAGCTGAATCACATTGCCACCGGTCGGTTTTCTGGATAATCCACAGGCCGGTCACCGAAAACCCGATGACCAGCACGGATTTGCCGAGAATGTTCCGAATGGCAGGACCGCCCAGCTGGCAAACTATGAGTTATCCAGATAAGTGGGCTGTATTGCACAGCCGAAGACCACCCCCGTGCCGAACACGGGAGTGGCCTTCGAAGTGGTGCTATATCAGCTGGCAGCGACCGTCAGGTCGAACTTGGCCACCACGTCCGGGTGCAGGTGCACCACGACGCCGTGCTTGCCGGTCGTCTTGATGTGCGACTTCGGCAGCTCGATGCTGCGCTTGTCGACCACGGGCCCGCCCGCCGTCTTGATGGCCGCGGCGACATCCGCCTGGGTCACCGAGCCGAACAGCTTGCCGGTGCCCGCCGTCTTCACCGACAGCGAGACCGCATCGAGGTTCTCGATGGCCTGCTTCAGTTCGTTGGCGTGATCCAGGTCGCGCACCTTGCGGGCGTCCTGCGCCCGGCGGATGCCCGCGACCTGCTTCTCGGCGCCACGGCTGGCCACGATCGCCAGTCCGCGCGGCAGCAGGAAATTGCGGCCGTAGCCGTCCTTGACCTCGACGGTGTCGCCGGGCGCACCGAGGTTGTCCACGTCAGCAGTCAGAATCAACTTCATTTGCGTGTCTCCCTTACTCAGCGAGCCGTCGACACGTAAGGAAGCAGGGCCACCTCACGCGAGTTCTTGACGGCAACCGCGATGTCACGCTGGTGCTGCACGCAGTTGCCGGTGACGCGGCGGGCGCGGATCTTGCCGCGATCGCTGACGTACTTACGCAGCAGGGCCGTGTCCTTGTAATCGATGTTGACGATTCCGGACTTGGCTTCCTTGCAGAATGCGCAGGCCTTCTTCTTGAGCACCTTTTCGCGCGCTGGCGCTTTAGGCATGGTCTTTTACTCCGTAATCAGTGATGGTCCACGCAAAGGCAGACCTATGAGTTGCCGTTATCAGAACGGCGGTTCGTCATCTACGCGGCCGCCGCCCCCGAAGGAGCCTGCCGCGGGCGCACTGCCCCAGGGATCGTCCTCGGCGCCGCCGGAACGGCCACCGGAGCCGGCCGGGGCGCTGCTGCCGCCGCCGGAGCCACCGCTGCCGCCGGACCCGAAGCCGCCGCCACCGCCGCCACGACTGGTCTTGTTGACCTTCGCGGTGGCGTAGCGCAGCGAGGGCCCGACCTCGTCGACCTCGAGCTCGACGACCTGGCGCTTCTCACCCTCGCGGGTTTCGTAGGAGCGCTGCTTGAGCCGTCCGCTCACGATGACCCGGGAGCCCCTGGTCAGGCTTTCGGCGACATTTTCCGCAGCTTCGCGCCAGATATTGCAGCGCAGGAACAGCGCTTCGCCGTCTTTCCATTCGTTCGAATTACGATCGAACACACGGGGTGTCGACGCGACGGTGAAATTGGCCACCGCCGCTCCCGCGGGCGTGAATCGAAGCTCGGGGTCGGCCGTCAAGTTTCCGATGACGGTGATGACCGTGTCGCCTGCCATGTGGTTCCTCCTGCTCGGGGTGCAGTCCGCATCTCGCTTGTTTGCGCTAGAGCCTAGAGATAGACACCGACGCAATCGAGGGTCGCGGGACTACTTGTCGTGGCGCAGAACCTTGGTGCGCAACACCGACTCGTTCAGGCCGAGCTGGCGGTCGAGTTCGCTCACGGTCGCGGGCTCCGCGGTCAGATCGACCACCGCGTAGATGCCCTCGGCCTGCTTGGCGATCTCGTAGGCGAGCCGGCGGCGGCCCCAGATATCGACCTTGTCGACCTTGCCGCCTTCGGTACGAACCACGGTGAGCATCGTCTCGAGAGACGGGGCTACGGTGCGCTCGTCCAGACTGGGATCGAGGATAACCATCACTTCGTAATGACGCACGGACCAATCACCTCCTGTGGACTAGGAAACGGCCACGGGCTCTCCGTGGCAGGAGGGTCGTTGCGTCAGCAACCCGACAAGGCTACATGAACCGCCCCTGACCACTGAAATCGATCCCATCGGCGAGGGAACGCGGGCGTCGGCGTAGCCCGCCGCTTAGGGTGGTCCACATGCCGACCGGACGCGCCACCAGCGACCTGATCGCGCGCCGCGTGACTCGTCGCGCGGCGCTGGCGACGGTCGTGCTGGTGCTGTGCGGGCTGACGCTCGCGCTCGGGTACGCGAACAAAGCGCGTTGTGCGGGCGGGCCGTTCACCGCCGACGGCCGCAGTACGGTATTCGACACCAGCAAGGATTCGGATGTCTGTTACTCCGATATCCAGTTCCTCTGGCTCGGCCGCGATATCAACGAGCACGTCTTCCCCTATGTGCGGGGCGGCATCACCGAGGACGGCGCGCTGGTCGGCGGCGCGGTCGAATACCCGGTGCTCAGCGGCACTTTGATGTGGCTCGGCGCGCTCGGTGCGCACAACGACGCCGACTTCCTGCGGCACTCCGCGCTGCTGCTCGCGCCGTTCGCCTTGCTGACCGCCTGGATGCTGGCCCGGCTCGCGGGTCGCGCGGCGTTGCTCTGGGCGGTGGGTCCGCCGCTGGTGCTCTATGCCTTCCACAACTGGGAACTCCCGGTGGTCTGCACGGCGGTGGCCGCGGTGTACGTGGTCGCGACGCTGACCCGGTATTCGTTGCGTACCAGGGGAATTCTGGCCGCGATCCTGCTCGGCCTCGGTTTCTGCCTCAAGCTTTATCCGGGGATCTTCGTGCTGCCGCTGCTGGCGTACGTGCTCACCGGCGGCGCCGAACCCGAGCGCGACGAACCGGGTCTGGATGTCCGCGGCGCGCTGATGACGGCGGGCGCGGCCGTCGCCACCGTGGTCGCGGTGAACCTGCCGTTCGCGCTGGCGGGTTACCAGGGCTGGCGCGCGTCGATCACCTTCCAGCAGTTGCGCCAAGCCGACATCACCACGAATTCCATTTGGTACTGGGGACTTCGGCAGCTGTTCGGGACGGACACGCAGAGCGAGGCGCTGTTCCAGCAGGTGGTGTCGATCGCGTCGCCGACGTTGATCCTGGCCGCGTTCGCGCTGGCCATGTGGCTGGGCTGGAAGCGGTACCTCGCCTCGGGCGTGTTCCCGTGGGTCGGGGTCAGCGCCGCCATGCTGTGTGGATTCCTGTTGTTCCACAAGGTGCATTCGCCGCAGTACACGCTGTGGCTGGTGCCGTTCCTGGTGCTGCTCGAGGTGCCGTGGGCAGCGATCGGGGCGTACCTCGTCGCCGACGCGGCGCTCGGGATCGGCGTGTTCCGGTACTTCTACGCGCTGGGCACCGGCAGGCCCGCCGAGCAGATGGAGAAGCTTGTCCAGTTCGGGGTGTGGGGCCGGGCGGTGCTGTTGGTCGCGCTGTTCTTCCTGTTCCTGCGGGCCGTGCCGCGTGGGTTTCGGCCCGTGCCGCCCGCGGTGCCGCGGTTTGCGCCGGGTGAGTTGATTCCGGTCGGTTAGTCCGCGGATTCCACCTGCGGTTCCACCCCGGGGTGGTGCCGCCGAATCGGCGCTTCCCCGAGGGTTATGGGCATGACCTCGAACGATGTGCTCACCGCCGTGCTGGCACTGGCGATACTCGGCTGGATCGTCTATCGGCAGAATCAGTGGCGGCCCTTCGATCCCGCCCGGATGTGGCGGGGACCGCTGATGCTCGGCGTCGTCGGCGTGCTGCTCCTCGGGTCCGCGGACAAAGCCCCCGCGGTGCACACCGTGGATATCGCGCTGCTGGTCTTCGAGGGTGTGCTCGGGCTGGCGGTCGGCGCGCTGATGGGCAAGCTGTCGAAGTTCGCCCGGCAGGACGGGCAGCTGATGGTGCGCACCGGCGCGTTGGCCTCGGCGCTGTGGGTGGTGCTGATCGCGGTGCGCGTCGGTGTGGACGTGGTCGCGGTCGGCATCGGTGCGCAGGCCGCGGTCTCGGCCGGCGCAATCATCGTGCTGCTCGCGGTCAACCGGCTCGGCCGGATGCTGGTCATCGCGGCGCGGGCCGAACGGCTGACCGGTTCGCGGCCCATGGTTCGGGCACACTGAGCTGATGCCGCCCGGCGCGTACCTCGCACCGACGACCCCGAACAGGCTGTTGCGCCTGGCCGGGGTCGTCGCCATGGTCGTGCTGCTGCGTGACGATCAGCTCGCTCGGCAGGGGACGCCGGTCCTGGTCATGGTCGGTATCGCCGGGTTCGCGCTGCTGGTGTGGGCGGTGGGCCCGATGGGCCGGCCGTGGGTGAGCCACACCGTGCTCGGGATCATGGCGGTCTTCGGCGGGTTGACCGTCGCCCAGGTGGGCGGGTCGCTGGTCCCGTTGCTCGCCGCCGCGTTCGCCGGTGTCGCTGTCGTACAGCACTCGATGACGTTCGGGGCGTTGATCATCGGCGTCGAGGCGATCGCCGTGGGGGTGTCGTCGGTGGCGGCGCACCATCCGCCGAGCGCCTATCTGGGACTGCTTGCCGGAGTGGTGCTGGTGGCGCTGATGGGGTTGAGCCGCAGGCAGTTTCGCGTGACGGCCGAGCAGAACCGATTGCTGGTGGAGCAGAGCCGGGAGATCCGGGCGGAGCGTGATCGCGCCGCCACGCTGGCCGAACGCGGACGGATCGCCCGCGAGGTGCACGATGTGCTCGCGCACACCCTCGGCGGGTTGGTGCTGCAGCTCGACGCCGCGGACGCGCTGCTGGAGGCGGGCGAGCCGGATCGGGCCGCGGCCAAGGTCAGGGCCGCGCGGGAACTGGCCGCGTCCGGGCTCGGCGACGCGCGGCAGGTCGTCGGCGCACTGCGGGCCGAAAGGATAGACCTGCCTGCCGAATTCGAACGGATGGCCACCGAGCATCGCCAGGCCGGCGGCCGCGTGGACCTACAGGTAACGGGCGAGGCCGAGCAGCTCGGCGAGCAGGTGCGCGTCGCGCTGTTGCGCGGCGCGCAGGAGTCGCTGACCAACGCCCGCAAGCACGCACCGGGCACGCTGGTCGAGCTGCGGTTGTCGATCGGTGCGGAACAGGTGCAGCTGGTCGCCTCGAATCCACTGTCCGACCGGCTCGGGCTACTGTCGGCCTCCGGGATGGGTGCCGGGCTGCTCGGGATGCGGGAGCGGATCGGCGCGCTGGGCGGCACGGTCGAGGCGGGAAAGGCGGGTGACCGGTGGACGGTGCGAATGACGGTGCCGCGGCGGTGATCACGGTGGTGGTGGCCGATGACCAGACCATCGTGCGGGAGGGGCTGACCACCGTGCTGTCGCTGCTGCCGGACATCGAGGTGGTCGGCGAGGCGCGCGACGGCGCCGAGGCGCTCGAGTTGGTGCAGCGGCTCGCGCCCGATGTCGTGCTGATGGATCTGCGGATGCCGGTGCTCGACGGTGTGGCCGCCACGACCGCGATCGTCGCCGAGCATTCCGGGACGGCGGTCCTGGTGCTGACCACCTATGCCGACGACGAATCGATCGCGGGCGCGTTGCGGGCCGGTGCGCGTGGGTATTTGACGAAGGACGCGGGGCGCCGGGAGATCGCCACGGCCATTCGCGCGGTCGCGGGCGGGCAGGCGACGTTCGCCGCCGAGGTCGGTCAGCGGCTGGTCGCTTCGCTGCGGACACCAGCGGTCGAATCGAGGAATTCTGCCTCGATCGCCGAATCAGGGCTCAGCGCAAGGGAACTCGACGTGCTCACCTTGATGGCCAAGGGACGCAACAATTCCGAGATCGCCGAGGAACTGTTCATCGGCGTCAGCACGGTCAAGAGCCACATCAACTCGCTGTTCGCCAAACTCCATGTCCGCGATCGCCCGCAAGCGATCGCCCAGGCCCACCGGCTCGGCTTGAGCTGACCCACGCCGCGCTCGCGGAGCGGCGCGCGGCCGTGGATCGCGACGTGGACCACGATCTTCCCGCTGACTTCGTCCGAGTTCTACCCTGCGAGGTGCGTCACTACCCGACTGGGCGTGCAGCCGGACGGCAGCCATCGGCCAACTGCTCGGTGGTATCCATCGCCCCAGCTCGGACGCCGGTTCGGCCGCTGTGCTCGGCGGTGACGGCGCGACAGCGCGGAGTCTCCGTCCGTCCGCACCGGACGCGGGTCCGTTTACCCTGGTCGGGCTAGGCGACGCGACGAGGCGAGTGGAGAACGGATGGACCAGGCGGACGCGGGCACCCCCTCGCCCGCCGCGCTGCGATTGACGCTGCTCAACGGGGTCGAAGCGCACCTGGGCGACGAGGTCCTGCCGCTCGGCCCGCCGCAGCGGCGTGCGGTGCTGTGCGTGCTGGCGTTCCGGCGGCGGCAGTGGGTGTCGGCGTCGAGCCTGCTCGCCGCGTTGTACGAGGGTGTGCCGCCGGCCAGCGGCGTCGGCGTGATCCAGACCTATGTGTCCGCCCTGCGCCGGGTGCTGGAGCCGGACCGCAAGCCGCGTACGCCGCCGGCCGTGCTGCTGTCCGGGCACGGCGGATATCAGCTGCGGATCGATGACGAGCAGACCGACCTCGGCGTCTTCGATCGGCTGGTCGGGGAGGCCGGCCGTGCGCGCGAAGCGGGTGACTGGGCGTCGGCCGAGGCCCCTTACGCGCAGGCGCTCGCCCTGTCTTCGGGTGAACCGCTGGCCGGACTGCCGGGTCCCTTCGCACAACGCCAACGGTCCGCACTGGCCGAGCGGCGCCTGGCCGTGGTCGAGGACAGCCTCGAGGTCGCTGTCGCACTGGGCCGTTCGGACGAGGTGATCGATCGCCTGCGCGTGCTCACCGCGGAACATCCCCTGCGCGAACGCCCCCGCGCGGTGCTGATGCGCGCGCTGTACTCCCGCGGCCGCCAGTCCGAGGCGCTCGATGTGTACCGCGAAACTCGGGATCAGCTGGTCGAGCAGCTGGGGGTGGAGCCGGGTGAACAGTTGCGCGCGCTGCACAAACAGATCCTGGACGGCTTGGTTCAGCCGGCGCCGATCCGCGGCGGAGCCGAAGAGCGCCAGGGCATTTCGGGGAGAAGGCCAGAACGCGGGCCGGCTTCGATGACCTTGCCCACGGTCGTCGGCGAAGTGCCCGGCTCGACCGAGGCGGCGATGGCCGGCGGGACGGCATCCGACCCGGTCGGTGCTGCGACGAACAGCCCGGCCCGGCCCGCTTCGGCAGAAGCCGTGCTGTCGTCGGAAGATACTGCCGTACCTGGACTTCTGACCTCAGCGGAGCGGTCAGATGATGCCCGCCTCGGCATGGTGGCCGCGCCGGCGCCGGATTCGACCGCGCCGCTGGTCTTCGAGCGCGATCACGAGTTGACCGGAATCGCGGCGTGGGTCGCGGCCGCGGCCGCGGGCAACGGTGGGCTGGTGGTGATCTCGGCGCGCCCCGGTTACGGCAAGTCTCAACTGCTCGACGAGGTGGCTCGGCGGGTGCCGGGTGCGCGGCGGATCGACCTGCTGCCGCCCTGCGCGGGCGCCCCGCGGGTCGACCTGCTCGGCGAGCTGATGGGCTCCGCGCTCGCGGCCCGAGACACCGATGCCCAGGTAGTAGAAGCCTTGTGCGCCAAGCTGATCGAAGATTCGCGGCGGGACCCGCTGATCGTGCTGGTGGACGACGCGGAACAGCTGGACGAGCGGTCCGTCCGGATCCTGACCGCCGTGGCCCCACGACTACGCCGGATGCCCGTGCTTTTCGTCTTGGCCTTGGACGAAAGCTCTTGGGAACCGGCCATTCTCGATCTGCACACCCGAATCGAACCGCTGGCTGTCGCGATACTGCGCCCCGGCGGGCTCAGCAGCGCCGCCATCGAAGCCCTGTACGAACGACGCACCGGCACGATGTGCCCGCCGGGACTGGCGGTCGACATCCAGCAGGCCACCGCCGATATCCCGCTGCTGGCCGGTGCGTTGATCACCGACCTCGCCGCCCTCCGCGACCACGGCCACATTCCGGAATACCTGCCCGACGGCTGCTATTCGCGTTCGGTCCGCCTTCTGCTCGACCGGTACTCGCCGAGCGGTGCCGCCATGCTGCGCGCCCTCGCCGTGCTGCACGGTCTCGCCCCGACCATCGAGGTGCTGGCCGCCGCCTGCGGCGAGCCGGTGGGCGTGGTGCGCGATCGTTGTGAATTGCTCGCCGCCAGCGGCATTCTGGCCACGGCGACACCGCCGGTGCTCCGTCATCCGTTGATCGGCAACACGATTCGCCGGCTCGGCGGGCGCGCCGAGACCGATCGCTTCCGGCTGGCCGCCGCCGAACAGGCACGCAGCGCCGGATACTCGGCCAGGCAGGTCGCGGCCTACCTGGGTGACCTGGTCGGCGTGCAGTACTCCCGCTGGACGGTCGTGCTGCTGGACGCGGCCGAGGAATGCCTGCGTCAGGGCCTGATCGCCGAGGCGGTACGGCAATTGGCGGCGGCACTGCGGATCACCGCACCGCAAGGCCGCGACGACATCCTCGTCCGGCTCGGCCAGCTCGAACTGTGGACCAACCCGGCCGCGGCCCGCGCTCACCTCGAGGAAGCGCTGCACAGCCAGCGTGACCGCCGGGTCGCCCCGACCGCCCTCATCCCGCTGGCCTGGACGATGTCGACGCGCTGGCAGGCCGGCGCGGCGATGGCCATGCTCGGCGCGGTGCTGGCCGAGACGGAAGCCCGGGACCCGCTGGCGGCCAAGAACATTCGATCCGCGTCCTGGGCGGTCGCCGGGCTCACCTCGGCGACCTGGCGCGACTTCGTCGCCGGACTGCGCGCGACGGGGTCGACCGATCAGATCACCACGGCGGTGCTCACCTGGGACGACGCCTTCGGCGTGCGCCGCTCCGCGCGCGCGACGATCGCTCGCTTCCCCGCCGAACCGGATCCGGCCCGCGGCTGGGATGTGTTGCCGCGGCCGTTGATCGGACTGCTCGCGCACCTGTCCATGTGGGCGGGCGATCTCGCGCTCGCCAGGCAGCTCAGCGAACAGCGCAACGATCACCACTTCGGCACCATCGACGTCTACCGCCTCATCCTGCGCTCGGAGGTGCTGCTGCGCTGCGGCGACTACCGGCAGGCGCTGCGCGAGGTCGCGCCGATGGTCGGCACGCTGGGTGACGAGTCCATCCGCCCGCCGCTGGCGCTGGTCGCCCAGTACGCGCACGCCCTGCTCGGCCTCGGCCGGCTGACCGAGGCCGAGCGGTGGCTCGACAGTGTGACCGACCACGCCAACCCCGAAACCTGGGAATGGACCGTGGTCATCCACGTCAAAGGGCTGGTCCGCGCCGCCCGTGGCGACTCCCGTCAGGCGGTGGCGCACTTCATGGACTGCGGCCGGCGCGTCGCCGCGGTGGGTATCCGCAACCCGGCCCACATCCCGTGGCGCAGCTCCGCGGCTATCGAACTCGTGCGCCTCGGCGAGCGCGAGCAAGCCCATGAACTCGCCGCGGCGGAACTCGACCTGGCCCGGCAGTGGGATACCCCGGGCACCATCGGAAGGGCTTTGCGCGCAACGGCTTTGGCGGCACCGGGCGGGATCGACGCGGACCTGCTCGACCAGGCCGTCGGCCTGCTGCGCCGGTACGGCTCACCGGTCGAGCTGATCCCGTCCCTGCTGGAACTGGCCGCGGCCGGCCTGGACAACGGCGAGACCGAGCGGGCAGGCGAACTGCGCCGGGAAGCCCGCTCCCACGCCGAAACGATCGGCGCCACAAGGTATCTCGAGATAATCGATGGTCTGCTCGGTGTGCGCTCCGAAGGCGGGTCGAACGGCTGACGGCGCGGTCCAGTGCCGAGCGGTCCGCGCGCTGAGCTCGGCGGCTCGGTGAACGCGCGGTTCAGCGACCTAGTCGGCGTGCCGCGCGCGGAACGCGGCGCTCTTGACCCGATTGCCGCAGATGGTCATGTCGCACCAGCGGCGGGTGCCGCCGCGGGAGGCGTCGACGTAGAGGCGGGTGCATTCGGGCCGGCCGCATTCCTTGATCGTGGCGGCGCTGCCGAGCAGTTCGATGGCGGAACGGGCGATCGCGGTGAGCGCGGCGTCGGGGGTGCCCGAGCGGGCGATGGTGCCGTTGAGCCGCAAGCTGATTGCCGGTAGTTCGCCCTTCGCGCAGTCGTTGATCAGCCTGCGGTCGGCCTCGGCGACCGGTTTGCCCTGCGACACGGCCACGGCCATCCGGTACGCGGCCTCCCGCAGGCGCACCGCCCGATCGAAGGTCGACGCGTCGCAATCGGGTGCGCGGTCGAGCAATTCGGCGGCGACCAGCCAGTCCGCGAGCGCGACCGGCCCGTCGAGCGCGTCGTCGAACGTCTCGGTACGGGCCTTGACCGTACCCGCGAAATCCAAGGCTAGGTTGCCGCTGACGAAGGTGAACACCTTCTCATAGTAACCACCTTGACAGGTTATGCGGTCAACTGAGACGGTAATAACCACCCAAGGCGGTTATTTTCAGGAGGGTCCGTGAAGACTCAGTTCATGTCGGTGGCCGCGCAGCCGCTGTTCGTCGTGCTGTGGAGCAGCGCGTTCATCGCCGGGATCATCGGGGTCGGCGCGGCGCCGCCGATGATGGTGTTGTTCGCGCGCTACGCCATCGCCGGGGTGCTGCTGGTCGGCTATGCCTTCGCGGTCCGCGCGACCTGGCCGCGTGGGCGGCAGTGGCGGCACGTCGCGGTCGCCGGATTGCTGATGCAGGCGGTGCAGTTCGGCGCGTTCTACACGGCGATGGGCGAGCACGTGTCCGGCGCGGTGATCGCGCTGGTGCAGGGCCTGAACCCGGTGGTCATCGCGTTGTTCGCCGGGGTGCTCGGCGAGACCGTCACGGCGCGGCAGTGGTTCGGCTTCGGCATCGGCGGGGTCGGCGTCGCGATGGCGGTCATGGATCAGTCGAACTTTTCCCGAATCGGCCTGCTGCTGTGCGTGATCGGGCTGCTCGGCCTGAGCATCGGCACGGTGTATCAGAAGCGCTTCGTGCCCGACGTCGATTCCCGGGCGTCCACCGCGGTGCACGTGGTGGTGAGCGCGCCGGTGGCCGGCCTGCTCGCCTGGCTGACCGGCCAGATCCACGTGACGGATGTGGCCAGGTTCGCCGGCTCGCTCACCTGGATGGTGCTGGTGAACTCGATGGTCGCGTTCCTGCTGCTGAACTCGATGCTGCGCCGCTGGGACGCCACCAGGGTCGGCCGCCTGTTCTTCGCCACGCCCGCGGTGACCGCGCTGCTCGCCTGGGTGCTGATCGATCAGCCGTTGCGGCCGTTGACCATTGCCGGACTCGCGGTCGGCCTGATCGGCCTGGTCTTCGCCTCCCGCAAACCGTCGCCGGTGCCCGCGGTCGTGCCGCGTCCGGCGGTCGCGGTGCGCTGAGCTACCTGCGGGCGCGGTGCCGACTGAGCTACTTGCGGGCGCGGTGCCGACTGAGCTACTTGCGGGCGCTGTGCCAGTTCATGCCCCAGCGGTAGGCCTCGTCGATCTCCTTCTGCGCCCCGTTGATGTAGTGCACTTCCCGGTGCACGGTGATGCCCGCGCCCTGGTTCTGCAACAACGCGATCGCGCAGGACCGGGCGCCGTCCACGGGGGAGTCGAGGCGGACCTCGATCTGCGGACCCGAGGTCGGGAACAGGGTGACCACACCGTCGGCGGCGGCCCAGTTCGGCACGCCCTCGTAGATGAAGGCGAAGATCAGCACGCGCCGGAACAGTTCGGGCCGAGCGAGATTGATGTGCATGTTCTCGCCGCCGGCCGAGGTGCCGCTGCGGTCGTCGCCGTCGAGCTGGATGTACGGCGGGGCGTCGAGTGCGCCGAAGTTGTTGCCCACCGCCTGCACCACGCCCTTGCTGCCGTCGGCCAGTTCGTAGAGGCAGCCGAGGTCGAGATCGACCGGCTTGGACCGGCGGAAGAAACCCTTCGAACCGGTGGACCAGTTCAGGTTGACCCGCATGGTCCCCTGCTGCTCACCCGGTTTGGTGAGGTTGATGCTGGGGGTCGCCTTGGACAGGGTCACCTTGGCCAGGTTGACCCCACCGGCGTTGCTGTCGTTCGCCATCGGCATGGTCCCCCTCGGGCAGTGTGCATGACACAGATATGGAAACGGCAGCGGGCTCCGCGAGGGAGTGGCCGCTGCCGCACGAGTCTTCGGCTTGCTTGCCGAAAATCAGCCTACCGGGGTCGGCTCTCGTTCGCTGTCCACTTTTTCGTCGTCTTCGCGCCGGTTGCGCAGCACGCTGGTGATGAACGCGGCACCGATGAACGCGACACCGACCAGGCCGGTGATGAGCTCGCTGATGTGCACGCCGATCGAGACGAACAGGATGACCGCCAGCGCGCCGATCGCCCAGTGCGCGCCGTGCTCGAGGTAGACGTACTCCGACAGCGTGCCCTTGCGCACCAGGTACACGGTGATCGAGCGGACGAACATGGCGCCGATCAGGCCGAGGCCGAGGGCGATGATGATCGGGTCGGAGGTCACGGCGAACGCGCCGATCACGCCGTCGAAGGAGAACGACGCGTCGAGCACCTCGAGGTAGAGGAACAGGAAGAACCCGGCCTTGCCCGTCGCCTTGACCAGCTCAGAGGGGCCGTCGCCGGAGTGTTCCTCGGTGTGGAACATCGAGCCGAGACCGTCCACCACGATGTAGGTGACCATGCCGAGCAGGCCGGCCACCAGGACGGTGGCCCGCTCGTCGTCGGCCGCGATCAGTTCCGCGGTGAGCACCAGTCCGACCGCCGCGACCACCACCGAGAGCATGTCCAGCTTGCCCAGCTTGCCCAGCGGGCGCTCCAGCCAGGACAGCCAGGTGATGTCGCGCTCCTCGAAGATGAAGTTCAGGAACAGCAGGAGCAGGAACATGCCGCCGAACGCGGCGATCTGCGGATGCGCGTCGGTGAGCAGCGTCTCGTAGCTCGGGTCGCCGTTGGCGAAGTACGCGGCGCCGTCGGCGGGCGGGTTGAGCGCCAGATCGAAGGCCTTCACCGGGTTCAGCCCGGCGGTGACCCAGACGATCGCCAGCGGGAAGACCAGCCGCATGCCGAACACGGCGATGAGCACGCCGACGGTGAGGAAGATCCGTTGCCAGAACGCGCTCATCCGCTCCAGCACGGTCGCGTTGATGACGGCATTGTCGAAGGACAACGACACTTCGAGGATGCCGAGGATCGCGGCCAGCGCCAGCGCGGTCGGTCCTCCGTAGAGCAGCGCGGCGGCGAGCGACAGCACCGTCACGACTATTGACATGCCGAAAATGCGCAGGACCACGCGGGGACCTTTCGTTTGCGTCGGCCGGACGTGGATCCGTCCGAGCGCTAGTTCGATGAAACCGTTCTGACGCCGCTGTTACCAGCGTGGCCGCTGCACCGTCGGATGTCCAACGGTGTCGCGCCGCCGCGGCGGGCGGGTTGAAGTCTTCCCGGGGCGGCCCGGGCGCATGCGGAGGGGGCCCGTTGCCGGGCCCCCTGGCGAACCTCGAAGGGTTCCTTAGACGTTCACGCCGTAGTCACGGGCGATGCCGGCGAGTCCGGAGGCGTAGCCCTGGCCGATCGCGCGGAACTTCCACTCGGCCCCGTTGCGGTACAGCTCGCCGAACACCATGGCGGTTTCGGTCGAGGCGTCCTCGGTGAGGTCGTAGCGGGCGAGCTCGTTGTTGTTGCTGCGGTCGACCACGCGGATGTAGGCGTTGCGCACCTGACCGAACGACTGCTGCCGGGTCTCGGCGTCGTAGATCGAGACCGGGAAGAAGATGCTCTCGATGGTCGGCGGGGTGTTGGCCAGGTCGACGTTGATGACCTCGTCGTCGCCCTCGCCCTCGCCGGTGGTGTTGTCACCCGCGTGTTCGATGGCGCCGTCCGGCGACTTCAGGTTGTTGAAGAACACGAAGTGCTGGTCCGACAGCACCTTCTTGTCCGCGCCGGTCGCGATCGCGCTGGCGTCGAGGTCGAAGTCGGTACCGGTGGTGGTCCGCACATCCCACCCTAGGCCGACTGCGACGTTGGTGAGGTTAGGCGCCGCCTTGGTCAGCGAGACATTGCCGCCCTTGGACAAACTGACACCCATGCGGGATTCCCTTTCAATAGTCCGTCATTGGTTCCCAGCATGTCCGAATCGCCGGGTACGCCTTACGACAGTAGTAGGTTTCCGCGAACTTGCGTAGGAACCGGCAGAACCCCCGGTGAACACGGGAGATCTCTAAGATCGGGGCGTGGTAGGTCGCAGGCGTGGATGGTTCCGGTCCGCCGGGAACAACGAATGGATCGGCGCGGCGCGACAGTCGCTGGCCTCGGCATTCCTCGATATGGACCAGCGCCAGAGTGCGGCCGAGGCGGCGGTGCACGCGGCCGAGGAGGTGTTCCCGGACCGCCGGATGGCGGCGGCCTGGGAGCCGGTGCGCAGCCGTTGCTACGACGCTGCTGGGGCGTACGTGGCGCTCACCGAGCAGCTCGAGCAGGCCGAACGCGACGGAACCCCGATGCCGCAGGGACCGCAGCAGGCCGAATCGGTGACCAGACAGTTGACCGACGCGGCCCGCGCGGTGGACGCGTTCTATCGCGGCAACCAGGGGCAACTGGAGAACGCGGTCGCGGTGCTCGGCACCGTGCCGCAACTGGCCCAGCAGGTAAAGGTCGCGGCCGCGGCGGTGCGCGGCCAGGCGGCCGAATCCGAGTACGCGGACTACCCCTCGGTGCGCGAACACGCCGCGGCCGTGGATGAGGCTCTCATCACACTGGAGGCCGCGGGTCCGGGCGCGTCGGCGGCGGTGGTCAGGGCGGGCGCGAACCGGCTGGAGGCGGCGACCAAGCGACTGGCGGATGCGTTGGCGCAGGCCCCATCTCGGGCCGCGGCCGCCAAGACCGCGATCTCCTCGGTGAGCACCCGGCTGGCCGCGGCGCGCACCAGGGCCGAGGGGCTCGCCCCGGCCTACTCGGCGTTGCTGCGCGAATTCAACGCTGCGAGTTCCGCGGATTTAGCTGACAATGAGCGGGAAAGTCAGCGAGCCATCGACGCCGCGGATGCGGCTCTTGGCCGCGCGCGTGCGGCAGCGGCGGAGAACAACCCGGAGATTGCACTTGATCTGACCACATCCGCTCGCGGGTATCTCACGGAGGCCGAGCACCAGGTCGACGCCGTCACCAAACGGCTGGCCACGTTGCGCGAGGTCAGGTCCGACCCGCAAGAGAAAGCCAAGGCCGTACGATTTCGGCTGCGGGACGCCCAAATGCTCGCGGTGAGTCGCGGGCTCGTCACCGAATGGGGCTCTGTGCTGGACGCGCAGGCCGCACGGATCGATCGAATCAGCGAAACGCTGACGGGGCGGCACCCCGACTACTGGGCCTATGTGGCCGAGCTGGATACCATCACCGACTTCATCGCCGGGGTGGTGGATCGCATGAGAAAACAAGCAGGACCACGACGAGAATGAGGGTGGGATAACGATGACCGCAGGCATCGCCGTCCAGCGGGAAGTTTCCCTGCGGAAGCGCATGCCGCTGCGCCACTTCCGGCAGCTGCACGGCCCCGAGGCACGGAATCTGTTTCACCGGGCGCCGGAGCCGTTCGGCGACGACTACACCGATCGAGAACTGCTGGCCGTCGGGCTCGGCGCGACGCTGTACGCGCCGGCCACCCGGCCGGACCTGGCGCTGACCATCAGCAAACGCGCCGAGCGCGGGGTGTGCTCGATGGTGATCGACCTGGAGGACGCGGTCGCCGATCACGAGGTCGAATTCGCCAAGCGACAGACCGTGGAAACACTGGATCTGCTTGCCGCCAACGGTGATTCGAACCCGTTGCTGTTCGTCCGGGTGCGCGACGCGGCCACGATCACCGAGATCGTGGACCAGTTGGGTGCGGGCGCCTCGGTGCTGACCGGGTTCGTCTTCCCCAAGTTCGACAGCAGGACCGGTCCGCAGTACCTGAACGCGCTGGACGCGGCGGTGCGGCGGCTGGGACGGCCGATCTACGGGATGCCGGTGCTCGAATCGGCGGGGCTGGTGCACCGGCAGACCAGGGATCAGGAGCTGACCCGGATCGCGGAGCTGCTGGCCGAGCATCGGGAGCGGGTGCTCGCGGTGCGGGTGGGCGCGACCGATATGTGCTCGACCTTCGGCATCCGGCGCGACCGCGACCTGACCATCTACGACGTGCGGGTGGTCGCCGACGTGATCGCCGACATCGTGAACTACCTCGGGCGCGCGGACGGGACCGGTTTCGTGATCACCGGGCCGGTCTGGGAGTACTTCGCCGATCACGAGCGGATGTTCCGGCCGCTGCTGCGCACCGCGCCGTTCGAGGAGTCCGACGCGGTGCCGTTCCGGCAGTACCTGGTGAGCCGGGATCTGGACGGCCTGCTGCGCGAGATCACCCTCGACCGGGCCAACGGGATCCAGGGCAAGACGGTGATCCATCCGTCGCACGTCGCGGCGGTGCACGCGCTGTCGGTGGTGACGCACGAGGAGTACTCGGACGCGCTGGACATCCTGCAGGTGGATGTCGGCGGGGTCGCGGCCTCGGAATATCGGAACAAGATGAATGAGATGCGCCCACACCGCAGCTGGGCGCGGCAGACGCTGCTGCGGGCGCGGGTGTTCGGGGTGGCCAACAAGGGAGTTTCGTTCGTGGATCTGCTGACGGCGTTGGTGACGGTATGAGCGGCGCCGCGCTCGATGTGATCGGAATTCCTTGGGCGACAAAGAATCTGGGTCTCCGACTGCAGCACGAGGAATCCTATGGCGTGGCGCAGCCGGGCAGTGTGCTGCCCGCGGAACTGGCCATCGCGGAGCTGATTCAGCCTGGGCTGCGGCGTAATCCGAAGCGGGTGCATCTACTGGTGTCCACCGTGCTCGGCAAACACCTGCCGACCGACCCCCGGGTGGTGCTCGACGGCGGGAACCGACTCGGCGACCTGGTGCGCGAGGTGCTCGGCGGCCGCGAGGCGCTCGTGCTCGGGTTCGCCGAAACCGCCACAGGGCTGGGGCATTGCGTCGCGGCGCGGATCGACGCGGTCGGCTATCTGCATTCGACGCGGCGCGACGTCGACGCGGCGGAAACGCTGACCGGGTTCGAGGAGGGGCACTCGCACGCCACCTCGCATCAGCTGCAACCCATGCCCGCCGATATCTTCGTCAACGATCTGCCGCTGGTGCTGGTCGACGACGAGATCTCCACCGGCGCGACCGCGCTCGACGCGATCCGGGCGTTGCACGCGTTCTCGCCGCGCTCGCATTACGTGCTGGCCTCGCTGGTGGACATGCGGCTGGCGGCGGATCGCACCGCCTTCGAGCAGGCGGCGGCGGAGCTTGGCGCGAGCATCGATACCGTCTGCCTGGCCTCGGGGCACACCGTGCTGCCGGATGGACTGGTGGACGCGGTTGCCGAACTGCCCGAACCCGCGTTGAACCCGGTTGCCGCACAGCGTGGTTCGTTCACCCGAATCGATCTGCCGTGGCCGGCCTGGGTGCCGGAGGGCGGCAGGCACGGCGTGCTGCGTTCGGATTTCGCCGCGTTCGACGCGGCCGTCGGCGCGGCGAACGACGCGCTGCGGGCCCGGCTGGACGCGGACTTCGCGGGCCGGCCCGTGATCGTGCTCGCGCACGAGGAACTGATGTATCTGCCGCTGCGGTTGGCGGCGGAGCTGGCCGATTCCGGTACGCCTACCCGCTATCAGACCACCACGCGGTCGCCGGCCTATGTGCTGGATGAGCCGGGTTATCCGCTGCGTCGTGGATTCCGGTTCACCGCACCGGAATCCGGGCAGGAACAGCCGCGCTATCTGTACAACGCGCACTGGTCGGCGGAATTCGCCGGACAGCAGGGCGAGGCGGTGCGGCCCGCCGCGGTCGATCCGGTGCTGGTTGTGGTCATCGATCCGCCGGCCGACACCGAGGAACTCGTCGCGGGCGGCGGACTGGTCGACGTGCTGACCGCCTCCGGGGCGGATGTACTGCTCGCGGTGCTCCCCGGCGCCGACCCGCGCACGCTGCACGCCGAGCGCAGCGCGACCCCGCTGCCCGAGCCGCTGCACGGACCCGCGTTCGGATCGTATGCGGCCGACGAGGTTTCCTGGCTGCTCAAGGATCTGTCCGACGTCGACCTGGAGGCCGACGTGGCCGTCCGGGAACGGCGAATCCAGGCCGGTGTCGCGCATTACGCGGAGTCGCTGCCGATCGAGTATCAGCCCGACGCCGCCTACCGTTCGCTGTTCGACGAGGTGCTCGCCGACAGCGCCGAGCGGTTGGCGCTGGCGGTGGCGACCGTCGCGGAACTCGTGGTCGCCGAACGCGGGGACGACGTCGTGCTGGTGTCGCTGGCGCGGGCGGGCACGCCGATCGGCGTGCTCATGCGGCGATGGCTGCAGTCCGGGCGCGGTGCCGGACGGCCGAGCCTCGACGTGCCGCACTACGCGGTGTCGATCGTGCGGGACCGCGGCATCGACGCCGTCGCGCTCGATTACCTTGCCCGGCATCATGATCCGAGCACGATCGTGTTCGTGGACGGCTGGACCGGCAAGGGTGCCATCACGCATGAGCTCACCGCGGCGCTCGACGCCTATCACGCGGCCGGGGGCGCCCGGTTCAACCCGGAACTCGCGGTGCTCGCCGATCCCGGCCACTGCGTGCGCACCTACGGCACGCGCGACGACTTCCTCATCGCCTCGGCCTGCCTGAACTCCACCGTGTCCGGCCTGGTTTCGCGCACCGTGCTGAACGACACATTGATCGGGCCGGGAGAGTTCCACGGGGCCAAGTTCTATCGCGAACTCGCCGAGGACGATGTCTCGCTCCGCCTGCTCGACACCGTGAGTGCCGCCTTCGCGGCGGTGCGTGCCCGGGTGCCCGCGGAAGTGGCCGCCGTCCAGGACAGCGACCGCACGCCGACCTGGTCCGGTTGGGCGTCGGTCGAGCAGGTGCGCGCCGAATACGGCATCGCCAGCGTGAATTTCGTGAAGCCGGGGGTCGGCGAGACCACCCGGGTGCTGCTGCGGCGGATGCCGTGGCTGGTGCTGGTCCGGGCGGCCGAGGCGCCCGAACACGCGCATATCCGCCTGCTCGCCGCGGCCCGCGGCGTGCCGGTCGAGGTCGTGCCCGACCTGGCCTACTCGTGTATGGGACTGATCAAGGACGTGCAGCAGACATGATGGACCTACGCAGGCTACGAAGACACACGCTGGTCGCCACCGACCTGGATCGAACAATGATCTACTCGCGCAACGCGTTCAGCGCGAACACCGATGTGCCGACGGTCTGCGTGGAGCACCTCGAGGGTGCGCCGCTGTCATTCATGACCACGGCCGCGGCGCTGCGCATGCAGACCCTCACCCAGCCCGCCGCGGTCATCCCGACCACCACGCGGACCATCAAACAGTTCAATCGCATCCAATTGCCCGGCGCTCCATGGCGTTACGCCATCACCAGCAACGGCGGCAACATCCTCGTGGACGGCGTGCCGGACCTGCGCTGGCGCATCGACATCGACGCCAAGGTCCGCGCGGGCGGGGCGACCCTGTCCGCGGTCACCGCCGAACTGCGCACCCGGATCGATGATTCGTGGGTCACCAAGTTCCGCGAGGCCGACGACCTGTTCTGCTATCTCGTCGTCCGCCCCAAAGAGGTGCCGGCCGGCTTCCTCGCCGAATGGGATGCCTGGTGCCGGGCCCGCGGCTGGTCCGCCTCCCAGCAGGGACGCAAGATCTACTCGATGCCCGACGTCGTCTGCAAGAGCCACGCGGTCGCCGAGGTCCGCCGCCGGCTGCTCGACTCCGGCGAACTCGCCACCGAGGCACACACTTTCGCGGCCGGCGACGGCGCGCTCGACGCCGAGATGCTGCGCAGCGCCGACTATGCCATCCGGCCCCGCCACGGCGAACTCGAACACCTCAACTGGACCCACCCCAACCTCACCGTCACCCGCGCCACCGGCATCCTGGCCGGCGAGGAAATCATCAACTGGTTCATCAAGGGCGCACCGCAGCACGCCGAGTAGTTCCGGTGACCGACAATGCTCGGATGCGGGTACTGGTGACCGGGGCGAACGGGTATCTCGGCGGCGCCGTCATCGAGGCACTGCGCGGCGACGGCCACGACGTGGTCGGTTCGGTGCGTCGTGCGCGGACGCGGGTGCCGCACGGGGTGCCGGTCCGGGTCGCCGATCTGCTCGATACCGGGGCGCTGAGCGCGGCGCTCGACGGTGTCGACGCGGTGTGTCATGTGGCGGCGTGCACTCGGGTCCGCGAATCGTTCGGCGATCCGTTGCGGTTCTTCGAAGTCAATGCGGGCGGGACGGTTTCGTTGCTGCGGGCGATGGCCGCGGCGAAGGTGGGCAGGCTGGTGTTCGCGTCGACCGCGTCGATCTATGGCACGCCGGAGCGGCAGCCGATGTCGGAGGAGCTGCCGGATCGTCCGCCGCATCCGTACGCGGCGAGCAAGCAGGCCGCCGAATCGGTGATCGCCGCGCAGGCGGCGACCGGGCAGTTGGCCGCGGTTGTCTTGCGGCTGTTCAACGTCGCGGGTGGCGCGGATCCGGATCCGACCAGGATCGTGCCGCGGATCCTCGCGGTGGCGGCTGGGAACAATGCACGGCTGGCGATCAATGGGGACGGCAGCGCGGTTCGGGACTATGTGCATCTCGACGATGCCGCAACGGCTTTCGTCGCCGCACTCACACACCTGCCGGGTCCGGGAGAGTGCGCGCGGTACAACATCGGTAGCGGAAACGGCACCAGCGTCAACGAACTCGTTGCCGAGGCGGCTCGAATGACCGGCCGGCCGATCGCCGTCGAGCATCTGCCCGCGGTGGCGGAGCCGCCGCGCCTGGTCAGCGACAGCGGTCTGGCGCGCCGTGAATTGCATTGGGCCGCGCGAAGTTCGGATATAGCGACGATTCTCCGCAGTGGATGGGCGGCGCGGCCGATTGCCTGACCGGCCCGGTCACGGCCTGCGATCGCGGAATTGATTGAGCCAGTCGATGCCGTCGCGCAGGCTCGGCGAGCGATCGATTCCCGGCTGCTCTCGCCGCGGCCGGTCCTCTGCCGGGGCGGCGGGCTCGCGCAGATACCGGTCTCGATCGGGCAGGTCGCGAGGCGCCGCGTCGGGGTGCCCGTAGCCGCTGTCGTGCGCGTCCCGCGGCTGCGCCGTTCCCGGATGCCCGAGGTTGTGCAGGAAACGATCGAGATACGAATTATCCTCGCCGCGAACGCCATACGCCTTGGCCCGGGCCGCGGCCGCCTTCTTGTCCGGCGCGAACGGCACCCCGGTCGAGATCGCCCGTAACCCCAGGGTGAGCATCTCCCCGAGCATGCTGATGCCGATCGACAGTGTGATCGGCTTGGCATCGTGATGCATCCCCGTGGCGGCGCCGAGCAGACTGATCCCGAAGCCGACCACGATCGACGTTCCCCAGACGACAAGGGTTTTGCCGGTGTAGCGCTGCCACAGCTGCCCGTCGCGATCGAACAGCACCGTGGTCGTCCCGCGCACCGCGCCGAACGCGAGGCCGACCACACCGCCGATGACCAGCCAGACGATATCGATCCAACCGAGATCGTCGACTTTGGTCACGCTGTAGACACCGATCCCGACCAGAATCAGCGGCGTCAGGAACGTATCCCGCGCATCGACCGGCTCGCCCAGGAACCGCTTCACGATCAACACGATCGCCCCGACGATGATCGCGAACACCAACCCGACGCTCATGATGCCTCCCAGCAAGAAGTCCTGCCGGGAAAACTAACGCCGCCGCCACCGCCCCTGAGTCCGTCGAACGTAGGACCGGACGGATGATTCCGGGGTCCTCAGTACCCCTGCTGCCCACCCAGCTGCTGGGTGATGACGGCCTGCAGGCGTTGCAGCCCGCCCGGCGTGATGCCGCTCTGGATCTGGCCCTCGATGGTGCGCACCAGCATGGCGTCGCTGAGCACCTTCTCGCTGGACTGGATCAGCACGGTGCCCGCGCCGGTGAAGTCGAATTGACGTTCCTCGCCGGAGTTCACGCCGAACCGGGCCGCGCCGGCGGCCAGGAAGCCGGAGATCCAGCGCTGGTCGTAGTGGTGGCTGGGGGATGGGCAGTCGGCCCAGCCGACCAGGGCCTCCGGGTCCACCCGCAGCGGCGGCTCGGCGAACATGACCGGGCCGTTGGAGGAGGCGAGGAACTTCCCGGTGCCGATCAGGGTGAGGAAGCCGGGCACGATCGACTGGTTCAGCGACAGGCCGGGCTCGAACGCCAGCAGGTTGGCGGCGCGGATGGTGAGGTTGCCGTTGTCCTCTAGGTCGTAGGAATTGATGTCGTAGCCGCGGTCGCCGATGATCAGCTTGCCGTGCCCCTCGGCCACCACGTAGTCGCCGGTGAACAGCGGGGCCGAGAACTGTTGCGACACCATGTGCAACAGCCCGCCCTGCAGTCCGTGGGTGAGCATCTGGAATCGCATGTCGCCGTAGTAGGCGATCATCGCGCCCTTGCGCATGAACCACGGCTTGTTCAGGTCGATGCAGTAGGCGTAGCTGTTTCCCGGAAGATTGTCGCTCTCCCCGAGATTCATCGGATTCAGGATTTCCGGCATGGTCACAACTTCTCTTCCGAGGCCTGCACGTACACGACTCCCTGTCCGACACAATGCAATTGCATGGCCTCGCCGGAGCCGCGCCCCACCGCGTCGCGCCAACTGAGCGCGGTCTTGAGTTCGGTCTGCACATTGCCGTACGCGGCGACGAACGCCTGCGGGTCGACGACGATCGGATTCGGCCCGCCGACCGGCAATTCCAGGAATCCGCCGTGCGCGAGCAGCACCGCAGCGCCGTGTCCGGACAGCTGCGTGGTGAACATGCCCTGTCCGGTCAGCGCGCCGGTCGCGGCCCCGCGCAACGCGCCCATGATGCCGCCACCGCCGCCACCCCCGCCGCCCGAACTCATCACCGAGACAATGGAACTCTGCAACCCGGCGGTATTGGCCAGCAGCCGCGACGCCTCGACCCGCAGCACCGCGCCGGGCTGCAGGTGCACCACGTGGACCTCCAGTCCCGCGAATCCGTAGTGCACCTCGCCGGTGCCCTGCGCGAGCATGGTGCGCTCGTGCTCACCCGCCATCATCCGGCCCGCCATCCGCATCAGCCCGCCACCGCCTGCGCCCATGCCCTGGCCGCCCGGAATCTGGTGCGGCGCAAAGGAAACGTCGCCGGTATAGAACAGCATCGCGCCGGTGCGGGCGGCCACCCCACCCGCGAGTCCGACATTGACCTTGACGACCTTGCCGTTGACTTTCTCGAACATCCGCTCGCCCTTACCGTTCCGCCGGCTGGATCAGTACCACGCCCTGGCCGTCCCAGCGCAGCGAGAACGCCTCGCCGGCGTCCTGGCCGACGAACGTGCGCCGGGACACGTCGGTGACGAAGGACTGGTTGAGGTTGCCGCGCGCCGCGACGAACGCGTCCGGGTCGACCACCAGCGGATACTGCGGCGCCACCTCGAGGTGGATCAGCGGCCCGCCCGCCGACAGCAGCGCGACCTGGCCCTGCCCGGTCACCGTCGTGGTGAACAGCCCGGCTCCGGTCGACGCGCCGCGCAGGCCGGCGAAGCGCACATCGGTGCGCAAGTTCCCGGCGAACGCGAGCAGTTGCTGCGATTCGACCTGCAACGTCTCGTTGTTCAGGTCGACCACGGTGACGTGCTGCCCGTTCACCGCGAAGAAGACCCGGCCGTTGCCGGAGCATTCCATCAGCGCAAGTTTCTCGCCGGTGGCGCGGCGCTTGAGCCCGGCGAGCACGCCGTCCCCGCCGCCGAAACCGGCCGCCTTGAACTGGACGTTGCCTTCGTAGGCGATCATCGAGCCGGAAATCGCGCGCAGGCTGGTCCCGGCGAGATGCGCCTCGATCACCTTCTTGGATTGTTCGAACAGTTGCGCCATGAGGGTGTTCTGCCTGCTGTCTCGATCGGGAACATGGAAAACCGCCACATTCCAACTGCGTGCCGACACATTAACCGATCACTCCCGCGCCCGCCGCGATCATCGGCTCGTTTACCGGAACCGTGGCCCGAGCGTTTCTCGTAGAGTGGCATCGAACGCACCGACAAGCGAAGGGTCTAACTTGTCCGCAACACTCGCCAAGGGCCAAAACGGTCCGCTGGCCACGAACGACGTGGTGGTCTCCATCCAGCTCACGGCGCCCGCGGATCTGTCCGCACTATTGGTCACCGAGCAGGGCAAGGTCCGTACCGACGCGGACTTCGTCTTCTTCAACCAGCCGAGCGGACCAGGGGTCAACCTACAGCCCGCACCCGCCGGGCAACCCGCCTCGCTTGCGGTGTCGTTGAACGCGGTGCCCGCCGACATCGCGCAGATTCGCGCGGTGATCACCCTGGACGACGCGACCAGCAACTTCGGCCGGTTCCCCGCGCCCACCGCGATCGTGTCCGACGCGACCGGTAACCGGTTGTACGAGTACCAGATCGAGGGCTTGAGCACCGAGTCGATCGTCATCGCGCTGGAGCTGTACCGCCGCCAGGGCAGCTGGAAGGTGCGCGCCGTCGGGCAGGGCTACGCGGGCGGTTTCGCCGCGCTGGTCACCGACCACGGCGTGACCGTCGACGACTC
This sequence comes from Nocardia sp. NPDC056564, assembly GCF_042793755.1. Classification (NCBI taxonomy): domain Bacteria; kingdom Bacillati; phylum Actinomycetota; class Actinomycetes; order Mycobacteriales; family Nocardiaceae; genus Nocardia; species Nocardia sp. NPDC056564. The sequence goes on along the minus strand of NZ_JBHTUR010000004.1, from coordinate 291,192 downwards.
GCCCGCCCCGCAGGCCGCACCCGCACCGCAGGCCGCGCCCCCGCCACCGCCCCAGCAGGCCCCGGCCTACCCGACGCAGCCCGCGCCGAACTACCCGCCGCCGACCACGCCCGCGTACCCGGCGCAGCAGAATCCGCAGGCCGCGCCCACCGGTGGCTACCCGCCGCCGGGACCCGGCTACCCGCCGCCCGGCCCGGGTTACCCGCCGCCGCCCGGACCCGGCGGTTACCCGCCGCCCCCGCAGGGCGGTTACCCGCCGGCCGGCCAGCCGCCCCCGCCGCAGCAGCCGCCCGCCGAGGTCAGCCTCAGCAAGGACCGCCCGGTCAGCCTGGTCAAGGGCCAGCGGGTCACCCTGCGCAAGGACGGCGGCGCCGCGCTGACCTTCGTCAAGATGGGCCTCGGCTGGGACCCGGTGAAGAACCGCGGCATGTTCGGCAACCGCACCGTCGACGTGGATCTCGACGCGTCGGTGGTCATGTTCGCCGACAACAACCCGGTCGACGTCGCCTACTACGGCCAGCTGACCTCCAAGGACGGCTCGATCCGGCACCAGGGCGACAACCTCACCGGCGAGGGGGAGGGCGACGACGAGGTGATCCTGGTCGACCTCACCCGCATCCCGGCGCACGTGAGCACGCTGGTGTTCATCGTGACCTCGTACAAGGGGCACACCTTCGAGCAGATCCAGAATGCGTTCTGCCGCTTGGTCGACGGCACCACCAACGCCGAGCTGGCCCGCTACACCCTGGCCGGCGGCATGCCGTTCACCGCGATGGCGATGGCCAAGGTCTTCCGGGTCGGCGGCGACTGGAAGCTGCAGGCGATCGGCGAGGGCTTCGCGGCCAAGCACCCCGGCGAGGCGGTGCCCCACCTCGGCCGGTTCTTGCAGCACTGATCGAGGTGGCGCGAACAGCAAGGCAGACAACGTGATTCAACTGAAGCCCGGCCAGAATATGCCCCTGGCCGGTGGCGTCGTCCGGTTCGGCGCGAAAGCCGAGGCGGCGCTGGATGTCTCGGCGCTGGTCGTGGCGGAGAACCTCAGGGTGTTCAGTCCGGACGACTTCGTCTTCTACAACCAGCCGAGCACGCGGGGCGTCCGGCTGGACGCGGACCGGGTGACCGTCACCCTGGCCGAGGTGCGCGGTGACGCGAAATCGGTGCTGCTGGTGGTCAGCGCCGATCCGGCGGTGCCGGGCCGGCCGGGTGGCCTCGGCACGGTGACCGCGACCCTGTCCGAAAACGACGAGGCGACAGCGGAATTCGTGGTCACGCCGTCCTCCGGCGAGGCGGCGCTGATCTGCCTGGAGGTGTACCGGCGCGGCGCCGACTGGCGGCTGCGCGCCGTCGGACAGGGCTACTCCGGCGGGCTCGGCGTGCTGCTGACCGCGCACGGCGTCGACGTCGAGGACGATCCGGCGGACCCCGCGGCGCAGACTGGTTCGGCGGCGCAGACCGGCGACGTGGCCCAGCCGAGCGGTGTGCACCCGCCGGGCCCCGGCGTGCACACCATGTCCGGACCGCTGGCCGGCGAGGCCCGCTCGGCAGGCGCGGCGCCGATCGAGGTCGGGCACGGGCTGGAACGCCTGTGGATGATTTTCGAGGATGCCGCTCGCTCGGCCGCCGCGCTGGTCTCCGCCAGGGACTACGCGGCCAAGCGACTCGATCATGAATTGTCCGCCGCGGTGTCCGATCCCGCGACCCGCAACACCCCGGCCGCCGACGCCGCACGCCGGGCCGCGCAGCAACGCAACGACGAGCTGATCGCCACCGCGGAACGCAACCACGAGCGCGACAGCGCGCAGCTCGTGCGCGAGCTCGCCGACGCCGACCTGATGCTGCCGCCCGCGCTGGCGTCCTGGGACTCGCCGGTCTGGGACAAGCCGATCACCCCGAGCGACGGCATCCGCCTCGGCGAACTGTATGCCCGCGAACGCGGGACGCTGCGCGTGCCGTATTGCGTTCCGGTGCCGTTGAATCGGCCGCTGTGGATAGATACCGAATCCACGCGCGCGGTCGCGCCGGTGGTGGGTGCGCTGCTCGCCCGGCTGCTCACCTCGACGCCGGGCCGGCGCACGCTGGTCGACATCATCGATCTGACCGGGGCGTTCAGCGGCTTCACCGGGCTGCTCGCGCCGGTGTTGAACGGACCGCCGATCACCGACCACGGCGAGATCTCCGAGCGGTTGCAGGCGCTGGTCCAGGCCGCCGAGCTGGCCGAGCTGGCCTTCACCAGCGGCATGGGCAGCCCGCCCACGGAGCATCGGATCCTGGTCGCCGCGGATTTCCCGCACGGCTACCAGAGTTCGGACGCGCAGCGGATCGGCTCGCTGATCATGCGGGGCGATCTGATCGGGCTGTCGACGGTGATCATCGGCAGCGACGAATCCGACTCGACCGACACGACCGTGGCCATGCTGTCCCAGTCGTGCAGGCACCTGCCGACGGTGGACGGGACGCCGCTGTTCGATCCGTGGACCGGCAGCCCGTGGCAGCTGGACCTGGACCTGCTACCCCAGGAACCCGCGCTGCTCGCGCGTTATCTGCGCACCCACTGACCCGGGTTCGCCGCCTCCGCGTGATTACCCGCGCCGCGGGCGGCATCGCCGGCCTGCGCGTTCCACTCGCGGGCCGGCGCCACCCGGGGCCGGAGGAACTCGGGCAGCCAGGCCAGCAACGGATCCGGCGCCCGATCGACGATGCCGCCGATCGGATCGTCGACATAGTCGCGCCGCACCAGGTCCTCGCCGGGGCGATAGATCTGCCGGACGATCAGGGCGCACAGCGCGACCACCGCGAGGTCGCGCAGCACCACGGCGCCGGTGAACCACTGCTCGGGCAGGCCCTTCTTGTCCAGGCCGAGGTAGTAGAACATGCGTGGCGCCCAGACCAGCGCGTCGATCGTCATCCAGGCCAACAGGATTCGCCGGTGCGGCAGCGCGAGCACCGCGATCGGCACCAGCCACAGCGAATACTGCGGGCTCCACACCTTGTTGGTCAGCAGGAACGCGGCGATCACCAGGAAGCACAGCTGCGCGAGCCGCGGCCGTTGCGGTGCGGTGAGCGCGATGTAGCCGATCACCGCGCACGCGAGCACGAACGCCAGCAGCGACACCGCGTTCAGGATGACCGGTTGCTGGTCGTGGGTGAGCACCCCGTCGAAGCCGGGCCAGCCGGTGAACGAGGTGATCACGTTGTACAGCGAGTCCGGGTCGGCGTGCCGGGAGGTGTTGAGCCGGAAGAACTCCCGCCACCCGTTCGGGTACAGCGCGGCGATCGGCAGGTTCACCGCGACCCAGGTGCCGAGCGCGGCCGAGACGGTGACGGCCGCGGCGCCGAGCGGGCGGGTGCTGAGCAAGTGCACCCGGTACGGGGTTTCGCGAATCCAGTCCAGCGCGGTGGACCAGCTGTTGATATCGCGCAGCCGCAGCCCGAGCTGGGTGCTCGGCATCCGTTGCATCGGATCGGCGCGCAGGCACAGCACCACGATCGGGCCGAGCAGCAGCAGCGGATACAGCTTGGCGGCGCCGCCGAGGCCGAGCAGCAGACCCGCGAGCGCGGGGCGCCTGCGCGCCCAGGCGAGCAGGCCGGTCGCGGCCAAAGCCGTTGCCAGGGCGTCGAAATTGGTGAAGATGTGCACGATCACCAGCGGCGAGCAGGCGACCAGTGCCGCGTCCCACACCCGGCGCCCGGCCAGCTGCGCGCTCGCCCACACGGTGACCAGCCAGGCCAGCGCGAGACCGAACGCGACGACGTTGAAATAGATCACCACCTGGAGCGCGCCGGGCAGCGGCGAGGCATCCCAGGCCTTGGCGATGCGCATCGAAAGGTATTGGTACAGACCGGATAACACCGGGTATTCCATGTAGCGAGTTTCCCGGCCGCCGTCCGCGGTCTGCTCGGTCCAGTCCTTCTTGTACGGGAACGCGCCCTCGTTCAACCGCTCCGCGCCGTAGAGCGGGACCGTATCCGAGTAACACATCGCCACGTACTGGCGGCCGTTGTTCCAGTCCAGCGTGAGCGAGCCGTCCGCGGTGGTGGTCTGCTGAATACAGCCCGCCTTGCCGAACCAGCCGAACGCGAGGAACACCACGGTGAACGCGAGCAGCACCCGCATCGGCGTCCAGAACCGCACCCGCCCGATCAGCGCGTGCTCACCGACCGGACCGCCGATCACCGTGGACAGCTGCGCGGTCAGGGAATCATTGCGGCTGGGCCGATCTCGCGCGTCGGCCGACCGCAGATCCGGCGCGAGCGGGCCGGGGGCGACGTAGTACGCGCCACCGGAAGACGCCCCACCCGCTTGCGGCACGCTCCCGTTCGTTCGCTGGTCCACCAGTTCCTGATCGGTCACGGCACCCGACGCTACCTTGAGTTCGGCCATGGGTTCGGATCGCGTCGTCCCCACTCGGCTGGGTGGGGACGACGCCATCGGTCTACCTGCTGCGAGTGGTGGGCGGGGCGCCGTTGCTCTCCGCCTGACCGGGCCGTGGCGAGCCGGACGTCGGCGCCTCGGTCGCCATCGGCTGTCCCGGCAGCGGCGTCGGGCCGTCCTCGCGCGGCTGCTGTTGCTGCTGCGGTTGCTGCTGGGCCTGCGGCCGCGGCTGCCCGCCCGGGATCTGGATCGGGCCGAACGGGGTGTCGATCTGCGGCGGGAGCATGATCGGCGGGATCAGCGGCGGCGGTGCGTCGGTGGTGGACGGCGGGGTGAACGGCGCCGACCACGCGGGCACGCCCGCCTGGCCCTTGATCGGCGCGGGCTTGGGGAACGTCTCGTTCTTCGTGCCCTCCAGCGCACCGTCCATGGTGGCCTTCCAGATATCCGACGGCAGGCCGGAACCGTAGATCATGCCGCCCTGGTAGTTGCGCAGCGCGGTGCTGTCCACCGCGCCCACCCATACCGCGGTGGACAGCGACGGGGTGTAGCCGACCATCCAGGCGTCCTTGTTCTCCCCGGAATCGCCGAGCTGGGCGGTGCCGGTCTTGGTGGCCGACTCGCGCCCGCCGGCCAGGTTGTGATTGCGCGACCAGGCCGCGATCGGCTTCATCGCGTCGGTGACGTTGTCCGCCACCGCGGCCGAGACCCGGGACTCGCCCGCGACCTCTCCACGATCCAGCAGCACCGAGCCGTCGGCCGCGACGACCTTCTGCACGAAGTGCGGCTTGTGGTAGACGCCGGAGGCGGCCAGGGTGGCGTAGGCGGAGGCCATGTCGAGCGGGCGGGAGTCGTACTGGCCGAGCACGATGCCGTTGTTCGGGCCACTGCCGTCCGGTTCGGTGAGCGACGGGCCGACGCCGGGGATGTTCTCCGGGATGCCGAGCTTGTGCGCCATGTCGGCGATCTTCTTGGGGCCGTTGCCCATATCGATCTGCATCCGGTAGAAGCTGGTGTTCAGCGACCGCTTCAGCGCCTCGGCGATGGTGCACATGCCGCAGCCCTCGCCCTCGACATTGGTGATCTTGATGCCGTTGACCGTGATCGGCGAGCTGTCGTACAGCTGCGAAAGCGGAACGCCCTGTTCGAGATTCGCCGCGAGGCCGAACACCTTGAACGACGAGCCCGGCTGCAGGCCGGCGTTGGCGTAGTCCCAGCCCTGGCCGTCGTCGCCGCCGTAGTAGGCGACGACGCCACCGGTCTTCGGATTGACCGAGACGACCGCGGCGCGCAGCTTCTCCGGCTCGCCCTGCATCTTCTTCTGCGCGGCGTCCACGGCGGCCTTCTGCGCCTTCGGATCGATGGTCGTGGTGATCGACAGGCCCGCGGTGTTCATCTGCTGCTCGCTGATGCCCTCGGCGGACAGCTCTTTGAGCACCTGGGTCTTGATCAGGCCCTCCGGGCCGCTGTCCAGGGTCTTGTCCTTGGCGGCCGCCTGCACCGGCACCACCTGTGGGTACTGCATGCCCTGCCGCTCGGCCGCGGGCAGATTGCCGCCGGACACCATGCCGTCGAGCACATAGTTCCAGCGGGTCTTCGCGCCCTCGGGGTTCTTCTCCGGGTCCAGGCCGGACGGCTGCTGGATGGTCGCGGCGAGCACCGCGCCCTCGGCGGGGGTCAGTTCGGTCACCGGCTTGCCGAAGTAGGCCTTGGCGGCGGCGTCGATGCCGTAGGCGCCGCGACCGAAGTAGATGGTGTTCAGGTACGCGGTGAGGATCTCGTCCTTGCTCCACTGGCGCGCCATCTTGGCCGAGATGACCAGCTCGCGCATCTTCCGGGTGAGCGAGCGTTCGTCACCGACCAGCGCGTTCTTCACGTACTGCTGGGTGATCGTGGAACCACCGCCCGCGCTTTCCTTGCCGAGCACGTTGTCCCGCGCGGCGCGGGCGAAGCCGGAGATGGAGAAGCCGGGGTTGGAGTAGAAGTCCCGGTCCTCGGCCGCGATCACCGCGTTGCGCACGTGCGCCGGGATCTGCTCGATCGTGACGTCGGTCCGGTTGCCTTCCGGCGGAACGACTTTGCTGACCACGGTCTCGCCGTCGGCGGCCAGGATGGTCGCCACCTGATTGGTTTTGAGGTCACCGGGCTGGGGTACCGAAACAGTCGTGTACGCGATCAGGAAGACGCCGCTGGGAATCAGGATGGCCATGGCCATCATCACGTAGATGACCCGGCGCACGATCCGCCACGGCGACTTCTTCTTCGCGCCCGGCTTGCGCTTGCCCGGGCCGGAACCGTCGCCACCGCTGCCGCCGTTGCGGCGCGGGGGCGGGCCGGACGGCGGGCCGCCCGCGGTCTGCCTGCGTTCGCCGGTGCCGGTGCCGGGATCGCCGACGCGGCGCGCGCGTTCGGCGCTCGGTCGCGGTCCGGTGGGCGGACCGCCGCGCCTGCCGCGGTCGGCGACCACGTCGCTCAGCGAGTTGCGCTCGATCTTCTGGGTCGCCTGCGCGCCGGGCGGCGGGGCGGGGTTGGGCCTACCCTGCGGCGGCCGCTGGTGCGGCGGCGGGGGCGGTCCCGGACGACGCTGGGGCTGCGGGCCGCGCAGCTCTCCCGGGTAGGGGGCGGGGCGCTGGGCCGGCGGCGGGCCGGGCCGGGCACCCGGCGGTGGCGGCGGCGGCCCGGGGCGGGGACTCTGATACGGGTTGGGACCAGGATGTGAACTCCGTGGAGGACGGCCGCCATGCGGTTCATCGCCGTAGGGGGAAGTCTCGTAGGGCGAATTCACTGACAAGATCTCCATAACTCGTAACGTTGCGGATGGCTCGGGGCGGTCAGCTCGACCGCAGCGGACACGTGTTGGCTCCGCGAGTCATCCGACGGGCAGATGACCAGGCACTTCATTCGGCTGCGGTGCGCCGGGTCCCGGTGCGGCGCCGCGTTGGCGCCGGCGTGGTACCGAGGACGTAGGACTGCACCAGATGATTCCAGCTGCAGCTGCGGCATACCTCGACGACATGGACCGAGAACTCCTCACGAGTCTCGGCGAGGCGGGTCAGCTCCTCCGGGGTGCGGGCCGAACCCGCCACCGGCCCGAGACCGTCGCCGTAGACCCAAGATACAAGCGTGAGCTGTTCTTTCCGGCAGATCGGGCATGTGACCTCGCTCCCCCGACCGTGGAACTTCGCCGCACGCAGCAGGTAGGGATTCGCATCACATACCGAGGCGACATCGACGCGGCCCGCATACACGTCAGCCAGCAACGACCGACGCCGAAGGGCGTAGTCGACCACTTGCCGCTGGATTCGCACGAGAACCAGAGTAGCGGTGTTGCCGAGGAGCCGCCCCGGCTCAGGGGTATGAGACGCCGGGTAGATCGGTCTTTATATCGCCCAGGACTGTGCACGGTTATATCGCTCCGATATAGTTTGGAGTCGCATCCATCGGTAAGGTCTGTCCATCGTCAGGGAGGTGAAGCCCGGTGCTCGAGCTGGCAATCCTCGGGCTGCTCCTCGAATCGCCCATGCACGGCTACGAGCTGCGCAAGCGGCTCACCGGCCTGCTCGGCGCGTTTCGGGCCTTCTCCTACGGATCGCTCTATCCGACGCTGCGTCGCATGCAGTCGGACGGGCTGATCGCCGAGGAGATCCCGGCGGGCGTGGTCACGCGCCGAGCCCGCCGCGTCTACCAACTGACTCCGGCGGGACGCGAGCGGTTCAGCGAACTGCTCGCCGACACCGGACCGCAGAACTACACCGACGACGGCTTCGGCGTTCACCTCGCCTTCTTCAGCCGCACCCCCGCCGCCGCGCGGATGCGGATTCTGGAAGGCAGGCGGCGCCAGGTCGAGGAGCGCCGAGAAGGACTCCGGGAGGCGATCAAGAAGGCCAGCGGGTCGCTCGATCGCTACACCCGGCAGCTCCACCAGCTCGGACTCGAATCAAGCGAGCGCGAAGTGCGCTGGCTCAACGAGTTGATTGCGGCGGAGCAATCGACGAAGGCGGCACCACAGAAAGAGGGAAATATCGGCCATGAGTGATGACAAGAAGGCTGACAACGCCACAGAAGTTCGCGTCGCCATCGTAGGCGTGGGTAACTGCGCTTCCTCGCTGGTCCAGGGTGTGCAGTACTACAAGGACGCGGACGAGACCGCGACCGTGCCCGGGCTCATGCACGTCAAGTTCGGCAAGTACCACGTCCGGGACGTGAAGTTCGTCGCCGCGTTCGACGTCGACGCGAAGAAGGTCGGTTTCGACCTCGCCGAGGCCATCTTCGCCAGCGAGAACAACACCATCAAGATCTCCGACGTGCCGCCCAGCGACGTGGTCGTGCAGCGCGGTCCGACGCTCGACGGCATCGGCAAGTACTACGCCGAGACGATCGACCTGTCCGAGGCCGAGCCGGTGGACGTGGTCAAGGTCCTGAAGGACAACAACGTCGATGTCCTCGTCTCCTACCTGCCGGTGGGCTCGGAGGAGGCGGACAAGTTCTACGCCCAGTGCGCCATCGACGCCGACGTCGCCTTCGTCAACGCGCTGCCGGTGTTTATCGCCTCCGACCCGGTGTGGGCCGAGAAGTTCACCAAGGCTGGCGTGCCCATCGTCGGTGACGACATCAAGAGCCAGGTCGGCGCGACCATCACCCACCGGGTGATGGCCAAGCTGTTCGAGGACCGCGGCGTGCAGCTCGACCGCACCATGCAGCTCAACGTCGGCGGCAACATGGACTTCAAGAACATGCTCGAGCGCGAGCGGCTGGAGTCCAAGAAGATCTCCAAGACCCAGGCTGTCACCAGCAACCTGAAGAAGGAGATGGGCGCCAAGGACGTGCACATCGGCCCGTCCGACCACGTCGGCTGGCTCGACGACCGCAAGTGGGCCTACGTCCGGCTCGAGGGCCGCGCCTTCGGCGACGTGCCGCTGAACCTGGAGTACAAGCTCGAGGTGTGGGACTCGCCGAACTCGGCGGGCATCATCATCGACGCGGTGCGCGCGGCGAAGATCGCCAAGGACCGCGGCATCGGCGGACCGGTCATCCCGGCCTCGGCGTACCTGATGAAGTCCCCGCCGCAGCAGCTGGCCGACGACGTCGCCCGCGCGCAGCTGGAAGCCTTCATCATCGATGCCGAGTAGCACCGAGTAGTTCTGCCAACGAGATGAGCCGGGCCCCACGAACTTTCGTGGGGCCCGGCTCGTTCGCGGGGTGCCGGGGTTCAGTCCAGCGAGACGTAGACCTCGACCGAGGTCGGCCCCGTGTAGCGCTCGATCTCCGCGGTGTGTGAGCGGGTGATGGTGCCCGCGCTCTCCGCCTTGCGCACCTGTGCCCACGCGGTGCGCAGCAGGTCGTAGGGCTTGTCGGAGACGACGAACTTGGCATAGCGGCCGTGCGGCACGCGGGTGAGCACGTCGCCGGCGTCCATCTCGTCCATCGACGCCACCTCGTAGCCGAGCACGGCGACGGCGTGATCGTTCTGGCCGATGTAGGCGGCCACCCTGGGCACGCTCTTCTCTCGCGCCAGGTAGCGGTCCCAGGTGAAGTTCACCAGGTCGAGGTCGCGCGCGGTCACCTCGCGTCCGGCGAGCGGGACGGTCAGTCCGGCGACCAGGCTTTCGTCCAACGTGACAATCTCGAAGTCCACAGTGTTGTTCCTACCCGTCGACTTGATCGTCTGCCAGCGCTACGAAGACTTCGGCCGTGCGCGCATCGGGATAGTGCTCCCAATCGCCGGTGTAGGCGCGCACGAACCGGCCCGCGGCCTCGGCGTCCCATACCGAGCGCCAGATGTGCACGATGGTGTCGCCCAGGTTGTCACCGCTGGCGATGAACCGGGCGAACCGGCCAGCGGGCACCCGAGCGAGCACGTCGCCGGGTAATAAGTCGTCCACGCTGCGGCAGCGGTAGCCGACGATATGGGTTAAATACGAATTGATTTCCGGCGCGTGGTCGACGTACGCGGTCGTCGGCGGCCCGGGCAGCTGGCGGGCCAGATTGCGCTTCCACGCCTCCTCGACTTTCGCGCGGCGCGGTCCTTCGACCGCGAGCGCCGGGCTGCGAAGTACTGTTCCCGCCACCAGCGTCTCGGGTTGGTCAACGACATTGAAATCCACCGGCGTAGCCCCTATGTCTCGTCTGTCTCCAATTGGCGGCGTCGTCGCTCGAGCGCATATCCTTCCGCATCGATCCCGCGGCGTCGGCGTCGGCCTTGTCCGACACACTCGCTGTTCGCTCTCACTCTGGCAAACGATGCTGCCATGTCATCCGTTCCCCTGGGTGCAGGAAGGTCACAGCATCATCGCTATCCAGGCACCGGGATGGTCAGTCCGGGAAAAATTTCCACTTCCTTAGGCGTCGGCGGCGCCGGCGGGATGATGACGATCGGTTCGCGCTGCGGCCCCGGCGGTGGATTCAAGATGTCGTAGGGACCGCCGGACGGCTTGTTCGCCGACGGCGGCGTGGCCGCGACGTCCGCCGCCGCGGGGGCGCCGGGGAACTGCTCGTTCGGCGTGCCCGCCAGGGCGCCGTCCATCACCTGCTTCCAGATGTCGGCGGGCAGGCCGGACCCGTAGATGTCGGTGCCGCGGGCGGTGTGGATCGGCTGCGACTGTTCGGTGCCGATCCAGACCGCGGTGGACAGCGACGGTGTGTAGCCGATCATCCAGGCGTCCTTGTTCAGCTTGGACTCGCCGAGCTGGGTGGTGCCGGTCTTGGCCGCGGACGGGCGGCCGCCGGCCAGGCCGTGGCCGTTGGAGTACGCGGCGATCGGGACCATCGCCTGGGTGGTGTTGTCGGCGATGGCGCGCGGGATGCGTTGCTGCCCCTCCGGAAGCTGCTTGCCGGTCCGCTGCTCGGGCGCGCCGCGGTCGAGCAGTACGCGTCCGTCGCCGGTCACCACGCGCTGCACGAAATAGGGCGGGTGATACACGCCGGACGCGCCGATCGTCGCGTACGCCGAGGCCATGTCGATCGGGCGAACGAGGTACTGCCCCAGCACGATTCCGTTCAGCGGTCGCCCGCCGTCCTCGGTGAGGGTCTTGCCCGCGACGCCCGGGATCTCTTCCGGAATGCCCGCCGCGTGCGCCGCGTCCGCAATGGCCTTGGGCCCGTCGAACATCGACATGGTCAACCGGTAGAAGCTGGTGTTGAGCGACCGCTTGAGCGCCTCGGCCATGCTGCACCGGCCGCAGGTCTCGCCGTCCACGTTGGTGATCTTGGTGCCGCGATCGGTGACCGGGGAACTGTCCAGCATCCGATTCAGCGGAACGCTCTGCTGCTGCGCGGCGATCACCGCGAACGGCTTGAACGCCGACCCGGTCTGCAACGGCGCCTGCGCGTAGTCGTAGCCGATGCCGTCGTTGCCGCCGAAGTAGGCACGCACCGCGCCGGAGCGCGGGTCGATCGACACGATCGCGGCGCGCAGCTCGGGCGGCTGCCCGCCGAGCCGCTCGCGCACCGCGTCCAGCACCGCCTGCTGCGCCTTCGCGTCGATCGTGGTGGTGATCTGCAGTGCGCCGGTATCGAGTTCGTGGTCGCTGATGCCTGCGGAGCGCAGCTCGCGCACCACCTGGGCGCGGATCAGGCCCTCGGGGCCGCGGGCCACGTTGTCGTCCGGGATCTCGTTGAGCGGGATGATCGGCGGGAAGACCGTGGCGTCCCGGTTGCCCGGCGAGAGCACGCCCATCTCGACCATGCCGTCGAGCACGTACTTCCAGCGCGCGGTCAGATCGGGCAGATGCGTTTCCGGGTCCAGGATCGACGGCGTGCGCACCAGCGCGGCCAGCACCGCGCCCTCGGCGAGGGTCAGCTGGTTCACCGGTTTGTTGAAGTAGGCCTTGGCCGCCGCGGCGATGCCGTAGGAGCCGCGCCCGTAGTAGATGGTGTTGAGGTAGGCGGCGAGGATGTCGTCCTTGCTCCACTGCCGGGCCATCTTGGCCGAGATGATCAGCTCGCGCATCTTCCGGGTGAGCGTGCGCTCGGAGCCGAGGAAGGCGTTCTTCACGTACTGCTGGGTGATGGTGGAGCCGCCGCCCGCGTTGTCCCGGCCGAGCAGGTTGTCCCTGGCGGCGCGCAGGAAGCCGGAGGTGGAGTAGCCGGGGTTGGTGTAGAAGTTGCGGTCCTCGGCGGAGAGCATCGCGTCGCGGGTCGACTGCGGCACTTCGGCCAGCGGGATCGGCGTGCGATTGCCGTTGGGCGGCACCACTTTCGCGATCACCGTGCTGCCGTCCGCGGCCAGCACGGTGGCGATCTGATTGGTCTGCACCGAATCCGGGCCGGGGATCTCCGCGCTCCAGTAGACGAGCACGAACAGCAGCGCCGGGACCGCGCCGAAGATGATGAACAGGGCGAGCACCAGGCGGCGGAAGCGCTCGCCGCGGGTGCGCGGCGGGCGATTCGGGTCGGGCACCGGGCGCGGCGGCTTCGGCTCCCGCGCGGCGCGCGCACGCCGCTTGCCGCGGGCGGGGACGGTCTCCAGCTCGTTGAAGCCCGCGATCGAGGCGTACGGCGGGGTCTCCGGCTGCTTCCGCGAGCGGCCGCGCCGCCGCCCGAACGAGCTCACGACCGCGTCTCCCTGACGCTCGGCACCCGCGCGCGGCCAAGCGCAACGCGTCCCCGGTGGCGCTCGTTCACGATCATCTCCTCCCGGAGCGTCGGCCGAAACTCACCCGCACGAACAACGATCGGAAAAGGACCTACCCCACGCGCCCGACTTTACTCGCGCCGTGGGTGAGCCGCGATGAGCGGTGTTTCTAGCTCTTGACGCCACCCGCCGTCAGACCGGAGATGATCCGGCGCTGGAACAGCAGCACCATGATGACCAGCGGAATCGACACCATGACACCCGCGGCCATGATCGCCGCGTACGGCTCGACCAGCGGATTGTTGCCGGAGAAGCGGGCCACCGCGACGGTCACCGGTTCGGTGCCGCCGCTGGAAAGCAGTCGGGCCAGCAGGTATTCGTTCACCGCCGCGATGAACGCGAGGATCGCCGTGGTGAACACCGCGGGCGCCGCCAGCGGCAGCATCACCAGCCGGAACGCCTGCGCCTTGGTGGCGCCGTCGATCCGCGCGGCTTCTTCCAGCTCCCAGGGGAGTTCGGCGAAGAACGACGCGAGGATGTAGACGGTCATCGGCAGCACGAACGAGATGTTCGGGATGATCATCGCCTGGTACTTGCCGATCCAGCCGATATTGGTGAACAGCTGGAACAGCGGGGTGACCAGCACGACCACCGGGAACATCGACGCGCTCAGGATCAGCCCGGACACGATGTACTTGCCCCGGAAGGTGAGCCGGGCCAGCGCGTACGCGGCGAGCACGCCGAGCACCAGCGCGATCACCGTGGTCACCGATCCGATGATGACGCTGTTGGCCAGCGCCTTGCCGAAGTTGTTGCCGCGGCTGGTGTCGAAGGCGTTGCGGAAGTTCTCGAAGGTGAGGTGCGTGGGCCAGGGCGTGCTGTCGAAGGTGTAGTCGGGGTCGCGGAACGCGGTCACGGTCATCCAGTAGAACGGCCCGAGTCCCCAGACCAGCACGATCGCCACACCGGCGTAGAGCCGCACCGACCGGAATCGTTGCAGCCACGCAACCTTCTGCGCGGCAGGCTTTTCCGCAGTCCGAATCGACATCAGTGCGCCTCCCGCTGTTCTTCCTGCGTGCGGACTGCGTTGGCGCCCAACACCTTCACCAGTACGAAGGCCACCGCGAAGATCATCAGGAAGGTGATCGTCGACAGTGCGGCGGCGCTGTTGGGACCCTGCCGGACCTGGTCGACCACCAGGATCGACACCACCCGGGTGGACGGGTTGCTCAGCGTCATGATCGCGGGCAGGTCGTACATGCGCAGCGCGTCCATGGTGCGGAACAGCACCGCGACCAGCAGCGCGGGCTTCAGCAGCGGCAGCGTGATCTGGGTGAACCGCTGCCAGGCCGACGCGCCGTCCACCCTGGCCGCCTCGTACACGTCGGCCGGGATCACCTGCAGGCCGGCCAGCAGCAGCAGCGCCATGAACGGCGTCGTCTTCCACACGTCGGCGGCGATCACCGCGAACCGCGCGGGCCACGCGTCCGACGTCCACAGGATGTGCGTGCCGAGGACCCGGTTCACCACCCCGTCGTACTGGAACATGAACTCCCACAACCGCGCGGTGACCGCGGTCGGGATCGCCCACGGGATCAGCACGGCGGCCCGCAGCAGCGCGCGGCCCTTGAACGACTTGCCCATCACCATGGCGAAGCCGAGGCCGAGCGTGGCCTCCAGCGTCACCGTGATCACGGTGAAGAACAGCGTGATGCCGATCGCCACCCAGAACTGCGAACCGAGATTGCCGGTCGGGCAGCTGACCGTCTCGCCGCCCGCCTGGCACTGCTGCAGCAGCCAGTGCGTGTAGTTCGAGAAGCCGGCGCTGCCGCCCTCGACGAACATGCCCGTCGCCGGGTCCAGACCCGAATCCTTCTGGAACGACATCCACAGCGCCCGGATCACCGGATAGCCGATGACCACCGCCAGCGCCAGCAGCACCGGCGTGACGAACAGCCAGGCCTTGCCCGAGCGCCGCATTTCCACAGCCAGGGTCTCGCCGAGGCCACGCTTGCGTGGCAGGAACTCGTCACTCGGCACAGTGCTGGCCGCTCCCGAAGGATCCGACACCGTTTCTCTCTCTCCTACGGGTCTCGTCGGGTCCGTTGCGCTATTCGCCTACGATCCCGCGGTCTCGATGCCCTTCTGCATCCCGATGATCGCGTCGTCGACGGACTTGTTCTGCTTGAGCGCAGCATAAGCGTTGTCCTGGATGGCTTTCGACACCGCGGGGTAGAACGGCGTGACCGGCCGCGGCACCGCGCTGGCGATGGAATCCTTGAGCGCGGGCAGGTACGGCATCTTCGCGATCAGCGCCGGGTCGTCGTACATCGAGGCGCGCACCGAGGGCAGCGCCCCCGAGGCCACGATGTGCTGGGCGTCCTCGCTGATCAGGAACCGCAGGAAGTCCAGCGCGGTCGCCTTGTTCTTGGAGTAGGCGCTGATCGCCGCGTTGTAGCCGCCGAGCGTGGACGCGCCGACGCCGTTCTCGCCGGGCAGCGGGGCGACACCGAACTTGTCCTTCACCGAGGAGGCGTCGCCGCCGACGTCACCGTAGGTGGACGGCCACGAACGCAGGAACATGAGCTTGCCCTGCGCGAACGCGTTGCTGCTCTCCGGCTCCTTGAAGGTGATCGCTTCCTGCGGGATGTTGCCGTCCTTGTAGGCATCGACCAGGACCTTGAGTCCGGCGCGCGCCTGCGGGCTGTTCACCGTGGGGGTCTTGCCGTCGGCGCCGACGAAGCTGCCGCCGTAGGCGTTGATCACCTCGGCCGCGTTCACCGTCAGGCCCTCGTACGGCGCGAACTGCCCGGCGTAGCAACCGATGTTCTGCGCCTTGGCGACCGGGCACTGCGAGATCAGTTCGCTCCAGGTCTTGGGCGGGTTGGGCACCAGGTCCTTGCGGTAGAACAGCAAGCCGCCGTTGGTGTTGCGGGGCGCCGCGTACAGCGTGTTGTTGTAGGTGGCGCTGGCGACCGGCGGGGAGAGCAGCGCGGAGGTGTCGATGGCGAAGGAATCCTTCAGCGGCTGGATCCAGCCCTTCGCGGCGAACTCGGCGGTCCACGGCACGTCCAGGGCGACCACGTCGTAGTTGGACTGCTTGGAGCGCATGTGCTCGACCAGGTCGTCGTACTGCTGCGACGCGTCGTTCGACTGTTCCTTGAACGTCACCTGCTCGTCCGGGTGCGACGCGTTCCAGCGCTCGATGAGCTGCTTGACCGCACCGGTCTCGGTGGTGTCCTTGCCCTCGACGTAGGTGATCGGCCCGCGCCCGCTGAGGTTCTGGCTCGCCGGACTCCCGCCGCTGTCGCTGGAGCAGGAGCTGGTGAACGTCGCCGTCAGCAGCGCGACCGAGACGGCCGCGAACGCTGCCTTCGGTACCAGCGACGTACGTAGGGACGACACCTTTTTCACAGCCATCGCGGACACTCCAAGTCGATCGTGAGCATTAGCACACCCTGCCGGTTGCACAACGCAAGATACATGGTGGGGGAGTGACTCGGGGGATTGTGGCGGGAAGTCCTCGCTACTCTGGCGTGTGATGACATCGCCGAACCCGGTTCCCGAGCGGATGCTGACCCGCATCGGCGGGCTGCTGCGCCAGGCCGAATCCACCGACAACGAGCACGAGGCCGAGGCGTTCCTCGCCGCCGCCCAGCGGCTGGCGACCCGCTCGTCGATCGACCTGACGGTGGCCCGTGCGCACGTCGCGGGCCGTGAACGCAGGCCGACGCCGATCCAGCGGATCATTCCGATCGGCGAGCCGGGCAAGCGCGGGCTGCGCACCTACGTGCAGTTGTTCGTCGCGATCGCGCATGCCAACGATGTGCGCTGCGATGTCGCTCGCACCTCCACCCAGGTGTACGCCTACGGTTTCGATTCCGATATCGACACGTGCGAGGCGTTGTACGCGAGTCTGCTCGTGCAGATGGTGCGGGCGTCGGATCACTACATCAAGTCCGGGCAGTACCGCACCGCGACGGTGGAGAAGGTGGTCACCGAAAAGCGCTGGGGGCGCAGGGTACAACGCAGGGTGCAGGCGCCGGTGGCCGGCGTGACGGCGCGGCTGAACTTCCAGATGGCCTTCGCGGCGCGGATCGGGCAGCGGCTGGCCGCGGTGAAGGCGGAGGTCGAGGCCGAGGTGGTGCCCGGCGACGACTCGGCCACCGGCACCGCGCTCGCGTTGCGCAACAAGGAGATCGAGCTGACCGACTTCTACGCCAGCACCTCCGAGGCGCGCGGGACCTGGCGTGGGCCGCAGGCCTCGGCCGGGCACTCGGCGGCGGCGCGGCGGGCGGGGGACCGGGCGGGCAAGGCGGCCCGGCTGGGTAATTCGCCGGAACTCGGCGCGCCCCGTGGGCAATTGACCTCGCGGAAGTCGCGGGGGGCGGGCAACGGTTCCGCGTGAACGTCCGGGATACGCAGCGCGCCAAGGTGTATGACGCCGAGCAGCTGGTGCGGGGGATGTTCGATCGGGCCGATGAGCACGGGAGCCGGACGGTCGAGCTGTACGGTTCGCACCTCACGTTGCCGATCGAGCGGCGGTTCGCCTCGGTCGAGTCGGTGCAGAGTTATGCGGACAAGGTGCTCGCGCTCAATTGGGTTCGGGGGCAATGGGATCGCGCCGGAACCGCGGTGCGGGTGCGGTCGCGCGCGGGCACGACCGCCGCGCACTATGAGGCCGAGGACGCGGTCCTCGCCGTACCGCTGCATACCGGCAGCCGGGCGTGGGCGCTGCGCGAACTCGTGATCCTGCACGAGCTGGCGCATCATCTGGAGGCGAACGCGGGCGCGGTCGCCCCGCACGGACCCGAATTCTGCAGCCGCTACCTGGAATTGGTCGACGGCGTCATCGGGCCGGAGGCGGCGCTGGTGTTGCGCGCGACGATGCTGGGTTGCGGGGTGCGGCTGGGGTGACGTACCGGTCTACGCGGACAAAATCGCGGCCGTAGCGGCTATTCCGGCGGGATCGCCGCGGACATTGTCCGTTCAGACCGGCTTCCGCGGTGACTCGACCAGCCGCAGGACCCGCGCCAGCCGCTCCTCCCACCACGCGGTCCGATCGACATCCCGCTGCCGGTACTCCTCGGCGAGGGCCGGATCGGGCAGCGGTGCCGCCCCCGGCACCGGGAGGAATCCGTCGACCGGACGCAGCGAATCGACCACTACATCGCCGGTGAGCAGCGACAATGTGCCCAGCCCGCAGGCGAAGTCGAGTTCGGGAAGCGCGCCGGCGAGCGCGAGTTGCGCGGCCAGGCCGACGCTGGTTTCCAGCGCCGAGGAGACCACGCAGGGGAGCCCGGCGGCCTCGGCCACCTGCAGAGCGCGGCGGACTCCGCCCAGCGGAGTGCATTTCAGCACCGCGATGTCCGCGGCCCCGGCGACCGCGACCCGCATCGGGTCCTCGGCCCGCCGGATGGACTCGTCCGCGGCGATGCGCACATCGACGCGCCTGCGCACCGCGGCCAGCTCCTCGATCGTCCGGCACGGCTGTTCGACGTACTCCAAACCGCCTGCGGCCTTATCGATTCGGTTGATGTGCGCGACGGCGGTCGCCACGTCCCACACCGCGTTGGCGTCCACCCGCACGGCCCCGCCCGGTCCGAGCGCGTCCCGCACCGCCTCGACCCTGGCGAGATCCTCCGCGAGCGAGTCGGGATGATCGGCGATCTTCACCTTCGCGGTCCCGCAACCCGACCCGGCGACGATCGCGTGCGCCCGCTCCGGATCGACCGCGGGCACCGTGCAGTTGATCGGAATCCGTTCCCGCACCGGCTCCGGCCAGCCCACCGTCACCTGCTCCAGCGCGGTGGCCAGCCAGCCGGCCGCCTCCCGGTCGTCGTACTCGGTGAACGGACAGAAGTCCCCCCAGCCCAGCGGACCCCGGATCAGCATCCCCTCGCGCACGGTGATGCCACGGAATCGGGTGCGCATCGGGATCGCGTAGACGATGCTCTCAACAACGTGATCGGTCATCGCCGCCAGCTTAACCGGCGCTACCCGGTACCGCCTGACCAGCCATTTGCCGAATTCTCCCCGGGTGGACTGAGTAGTTTTGCGGTCCCGCGCGGGCCGCCGCGCCGCGATGCTGAGTGCATGACCTACTACCCGGCAGCGCAGCAGCAGTGGCAGCAGCCCGCGCCGCGGCCACAGCAGCGGACCTGGGACTTGGTCCTCACCATCGTGCTGTACTCGTGCGCGGCGGTCCTCGGCATGCTCGCCGCCTACGCCACGATCTTCTTCGCCTTCGCCGCCGACGCCTGCGGGACGAACAACTGCAACGACGGCTACCTCGGCGCCGCCTTCATCGTCTCCTGGGGCGGCACCGCCCTGGCCTTGATCGGCTCGCTGGTGATGATCGTCGTGGCCGGCCTGAAGCGCTGGTACATGTGGTACTGGCCGATCTTGGGCGCGCTCCTCATCGTCGCCTCGTTCGCCGCCGGCGTCGCCCTCGCCTCCCACGTCTACACCGCTGCCTGAGGCCTGCGGCGTGCGCCACGTTTCCCGGCGGGTAATCCTGAGGTATGGCGTGGGAGCGACCGGACCGAGGCTCGAACCTCGTTCGCGCGGTGTGCGGCTCGCTGATCACGGTCGCGTTCGCCTGGTTCATCGCGTCCTTCGTGCCGCTGTACGAGGTGGTCGCGCACGCGGACGCGGACGGTGGAGCGTGGCGCTACCTGTCGATCGCGCAGTTCGTCGGCTGGGGCGGCATCGCGGCCTCGGTGATCTGGGCGGTCACGGTCATGCTGCGCAAGGCGCGGGCGCGCAGGCCGATCGCCTGGACGCCGCTGATCGCGGTGCCGTTGATCATCGAATCATGGGTGGCCGGATTCCTGGTCGCGGTGGTGCTCGCCGCGATCTGACGCGGTGCCCACCCGGAGCTGGGCACCGCGTCGGCCGGCATCAGAGGCGTTCGAGGATCATCGCGTTCGACAAACCGCCCGCCTCGCACATGGTTTGCAGTCCGTAGCGGGCGCCGCGATCCTGCATGGCGTGCACCAGCGTGGTGGCGAGGCGGGAGCCGGAGGCGCCGAGCGGATGACCGATGGCGATCGCGCCGCCGTTGACGTTCACCTTGCCGAGATCGGCGCCGGTCTCCTGCGCCCAGGCGAGCACGACCGGGGAGAAGGCCTCGTTCACCTCGAACAGATCGATGTCGGAAATCTGGAGTCCCGCGCGCTGCAACACCTTCCGGGTCGCCGGGATGACGGCGGTGAGCATCAGCAGCGGGTCGTCGCCGACCACCGCGAAGCTGTGCAGCCGAGCCAGCGGCTTCAGGCCGAGCTCCTTCGCGCGCTCACCGGTCATGATCAGCACCGCCGCGCTGCCGTCGCTCACCTGGCTCGCGCTCGCCGCGGTGATCTCCCAGCCGATCTGCGGGAACCGGGCGGCCATCGCCTCGTCGTAGTAGGCGGGGCGCAGCTTGGCCAGGGTGTCGAGGGTGCTGCCGACGCGGATGCCCTCGTCGGTGCTCAGGCCGTTGATCGGCGCCAGTTCGCCGGCGAACAGGCCGTTCTTCGTTGCCAGCGCGGCCTTTTCGTGGCTGCCGAGCGCGAACTCGTCGAGCTGCGTGCGGGTCAGGCCCCACTTGGCGGCGATCAGTTCGGCGCTGATCCCCTGCGGCACCAGGCCTTCCGGATAGCGTGCGGCGAAACCGACGCCCGAGACATCGTCGGAACCGATCAGGTTGGCGCCCATGGGAATCCGGCCCATCGATTCGACACCGGCGGCCACGACGACGTCGTAGGCTCCGGAGATCACGCCCTGGGCGGCGAAGTGGATCGCCTGCTGGCTGCTGCCGCACTGCCGGTCCACGGTGGTCGCGGGCACGGATTCGGGATAGCCGGCGGCCAGGGCCGCGCGCCGGGCCATGTTGGCGCCCTGCTCGCCCACCTGGGTGACGATGCCCGCGATCACATCGTCGACGAGCACCGAATCGATGCCGCTGCGCTCGATCACTTCGCGCAGGCTGTGCGCGAGCAGGTCTACCGCGTTCACGTCGTGCAATGCGCCGTTCGGCTTGCCTCTGCCGATCGGAGTGCGTACCGCTTCGACAATTACCGCGTCTCTCATCGTGCTTCCTCTCGGACCGAGAACCGGGCGGCCTTGCCTGGCTCTATCAACACATAGTCAGGTTACACCTGGCAATAGTCGAGGCAAGCCAGCATGGCTATGATGTTGGTCATGGCAGCAGTGATGGAAGGACCGTTGGCCGATCTGAGCTCGTGGCAGCCCACGGATTGCTCGATCGCCAAGGCGATCGAACTCGTCGGCACCCGCTCCGCCGTGCTCATCCTGCGCGAGGCCTACTACGGCACCACCCGATTCGACGGTTTCGCCCAGCGCGTCGGCATCACCGACGCCGCCGCCGCCACCCAACTCCGCAAACTCACCGAGGCCGGCCTGCTCACCAAGCAGCCGTACCAGGAGCAGGGCAAACGCACCCGCAACGAGTACATCCTCACCCCCATGGGCCGCGACCTGCTCCCCGTAGTCCTGGCCCTCATGCAATGGGGCGACGCTTACCTCCAGCCCGGCCCACCCCCGCTGCTCCTGGTGGAACAATCCACCGGCTCCCCCGTCCGGGTCCAAGTCCGCAGCGACTCCGGCCACGAAATCCCCCTCGAACAACTGGCCATCCGCGTCAACGACGACTACCTCAACGCTCGCCGCGCCCGAAAGTCCAAGGACTGATCAGTCATTCGTGCAGCCCTCGGCGTTCCAGTTCGCGGAGGCGGGCGGCCCGGTCCTCGAACGGACCCACCTCGATCACGCGAACCGGGTTGTCACGTTCATCGGCGCGGCCGAATTGCCCGGCCCCACAGGCGAACTCCTGCACGCCGGTATGGAACAGCCGATCTTCCACGTCGAGCACGGCGCCGCGGGCACCGCGGAACGACCGCTGAACACCTGGCGGATTGTGCACCTGACCGAAACCCCCGACCCGCGCTTCGCGGAACCGATGTCACAATCGCGGCGGTCGCGTCGTCTGCTCTGTGCGAGCGGATCACCGCGGCGCGGAAGTTGGGAGCGAAAAGTGTCTATTTCCAAAGAAATCGCAGGTGGCGAGGCGGCAACCGGGCTCAGTGGGCCCGCGAATCACGCCGCGGCGACAACCGCCGCACCGCGTCCGGCGAAGTGGAAGATCTGGCTGCTGACCATGGCCGGCCTCTACCCGCTGCTGACCGCGCTGGTGACGGTGACCGGCCCGCTGCTGGGATCACTGCCGGCCCCGGTGCGCCTGGCCGGCATCCTGCCCGTTGCGGTGGCCGCCATGGTGTGGGTGATCATGCCGTTCCTCACCCGTCGCTTCGCCGACTGGCTGTCCCGCTGACAACGGTTGGCCGCCGCGAGGAAAAAGACCGAGCCCGGTCCGTGCCGGACCGGGCTCGTCGGTATCGGAGTGCCTCAGTGCAGGCGACGCCCATCCGTGGCGGAGAAGAAGTAGGTGTGCTGCGGATCGGTGGACAGGCGGACCCGAGTGCCCTTGGCCGGCGGGTTACGCCAATCCGCCCTGGCCACAATGGTTTGCCCCTCGGAGGTGGTGCGACCGTAGATGTAGGCGTCGGAACCGAGCTCCTCGACGACGTCGACCTCCATCTCGATGCCCGCACCGGTTCCGTTGCCGAGCTCGAAGTGCTCGGGCCGGATGCCGACCGACACCGAACCCTCGGCCGAGTCGACGACCGAGCGCGGCAGCGGCAGCACGTGCCCGCCGAGCGAGACGGCGCCGTCGGCCACCGGCAGGGTGAACAGGTTCATCGCGGGCGAGCCCATGAAGCCGGCCACGAACACGTTGACCGGGTCCTGGTACAGGTCGCGCGGCGTCGCACACTGTTGCAGCAGACCGTCTTTGAGCACCGCGACGCGATCGCCCATGGTCATCGCCTCGACCTGGTCGTGGGTCACGTACACGGTGGTGGTGCCGAGCCTGCGCTGCAACTGCGCGATCTGGGTGCGGGTCTGCACGCGCAGTTTGGCGTCCAGGTTGGACAGCGGCTCGTCCATGAGGAACACCTGCGGCTGGCGCACGATCGCCCGGCCCATCGCGACGCGCTGGCGCTGGCCGCCGGACAGCGCCTTCGGCTTGCGATCCAGGTACGGCTCCAGGTCCAGCAGCTTCGCCGCCTCGAGCACCCGCTTCTGCGTCTCCGACTTGGCCACCTTGGCCAGCTTCAGCGCGAAGCCCATGTTCTCGGCGACGGTCATGTGCGGGTAGAGCGCGTAGTTCTGGAACACCATCGCGATATCGCGTTCCTTGGGCTCGGCGTGCGTCACGTCGTTCGAGCCGATCAGGATGCGCCCGTCGCTGACGTCCTCCAGGCCGGCCAGCATGCGCAGCGAGGTCGATTTGCCGCAGCCGGAGGGGCCGACCAGAACGAGGAATTCGCCGTCTTCGATCTCCAGATTCAACTGGTCGACGGCAGGTTTGGTAGATCCGGGGTAGAGCCGGGTAGCGCGGTCGAAGGTCACCGTGGCCATGACAAAATCACATCCCATCACCGGCAGGAACGTGCCGGACGATCCGAGTAAGGGTTGACCGGCGACATTACTATGTCTGCTCGATTCGCGCTCGAAATGCTCGAGTTCGCGCGCGAGACCGGTTAGATCGGGGCGGTCGGCCACCACAGATCGTGCAACTCCCGGCCGCTCGACGCGCCGAGCAGGCGCAGGGTGCAGAAGTTTCGGGCGGGGTCGTCGAACCGGACCTCCAGCCGGCCTGCCGTGGTCCCGCTCTGCTTGGTGGTGGATCCCCAGGTCGTCTGCCCGGTCCCGGATGGGCGGGTCCAGGTCTCGTCATCGTCGTCACCGCCGCGGCGGGCCGATCGGGCGAACGGTGACCGGTCGGCGTTGCAGTGCACCACCAGCGTGGTGACCGGATTGTTGTCGCCCATGCACAGCAGTTCGGGCACCAGAGCCACCGTGTCGGTCGGGACCGCCGTTCCGCTGTCCGTCGGACTACAGCGCAGCCCGCGGTCGCCACTGGCCGAAGGGGTGGCGGGCAGCAGGCCGGGGAACGCGTCGACGATGAAACCGAAAGTGCCCCAGGGCGCAACGGGCGCCGGAGTGCTCGACGGCGGCGGCGCGGTCGTGGTGACCGGATCCCCGGGTGCACCGCCGAGCCTGGTGAGCAGAAACCCGGCGAGCGCCACCACGGTTGCCCCGGTGGCCATCGCGACCTTGGTCCGGCCGCGCCACCGAGGCTTCGCCAGTAGCGCCGCGGCGGCGGCCTGCGCCAGCTCGCCACAGCTCTGGTATCGCTCGTCCGGATCCTTGGCCAGCGCCCGCGCGACGACGGCGTCCAACGCGCGCGGCACCGCGGGCCCGGCGGCGCTGGGTCGTGGCGGCGTCGCGCTCAGCTGCGCCTGCATCACCGCCGCGGGTGACTCGCGGGGGAACGGCACTGTGCCGGTGAGCAATTGGTACAGCGTGCAGCCCAGCGCGTAGACGTCGACGCGATGATCCAGTGCGTCGCCGCGGATCTGCTCGGGCGCCGCGTAGGCCAGCGTGGCCAGCACCGAGCCGGCCGTGGTCAGGCTCGCGGAATCGTCTGCCGCACGGGCGATCCCGAAGTCGGTGACCAGGATCCGGTCCGGTCCTTCGCCGCCCGGCTCGATCAGGATGTTGGCGGGCTTGACATCCCGATGTAGCAGTCCGGCCCGGTGCGCCTCGTCCAGCCCGCTCGCCGCCCCGGCGACGATGTCGATCGCGCGTTGCGGCGGCACCGCCTCCCGGCCCCGCGCGATCAACTCTGCCGCGTCGTAGCCCGCGACGAATTGCATGGCGATCCACAGCCGGTCGTCGTCGGCGCCGCAGTCGTAGACCGCGACGATGTTCGGATGATCGAGCCGCGCGGCGATCTCGGCCTCGCGCCGGAATCGCGCCCGGAACGCCTCGTTCGCGCCGTGTGTTTCGGACAGGATCTTCACCGCGTCCCGCCGTGGCAGCCGGGGGTGCCGCGCCAGATAGACGCTGCCCATCCCGCCGGTGCCGAGCTTGCGCTCGATCCGATAGCCCGCGACGACCGTCCCGGGCGCCAAAGTTCGCATTACCCAGCGCTTATCGGGTCTTCACCAGCAGCGCGTACTGGGCGGCGGCCAGCTGCCGGACGGTCTTGTCGTCCGGCGCGTAGACGTTGGCCAGGTACCGGCCGTCCAGCACCTGGCAGTAGTAGTACTGCAGGCGAGGGTCCCGACTGCGGAAGCACGTCGCGTCCGGAATCGCCTGCACCGCGGGCAAAGCCTCGTCGGTCTGCGCGAATTCCGCTGCGCGCGTGTCGAAATACCGCCGGGCCCGAACCGGGTCTTGCAGGCGCAGCAGCCATCGGTCGTCGACCACGGCCATCCGGTCGACCACCGGATGGTCCGGCTCGGCGCCTTTGCCCGAGACGTCCCGCGTCCACTGATCGGCCCCGCTGGCCCCATACACCACTCCGCTGGCGCCGTGCACGCCGCCGTAGCCCGCGATCGTGCCCCGGTCCAGCGCGGTGATGGACGGATACGGCCAGTGCCCCGGCCGGCTCGGCAGGGCCCGCCGCAGCATGCCGTCGGTGTCGAACGGCAGCGCCGCCAGCTTGTCCGCCGGCGTGGGCACGAATCGGTCCAGGCGCGGCAGTTCGGCGTCCAGGGTGGCGGCGGCGATGGCCGTCATGGCGGGCAGGTCGGTGGTCGGATGCGTGATGAAGAGGGTGACCACATACGCCCCGTGCGCGATGGTGACCCCGAGCGTGGGCAGCTGTGGCCGCCAATGGCTCAGCGCCTTCCCGTATTTGGGGATCGGCACGCCGATGTTGTCCAGACTGACGGCGAAGTCGGCGGCCTCGATCTCCGTGGCCGCCGTGCGGGCCGCGGCCTCGTCGGGCAGCCGGACCACCGTGATCCGCAGCGACCTGGACTGGCCGATGATCGGCTGGAAGGCCGGGTCGACGCGGTCCGCGCCGCCCACGGTGTAGCCGCTGATCATGCCGCGCGCGGTCAATACCGGGCGCGCGACCTCGGCGAGGATCCCGGTGGTGTCGCCGGGCGTGGGCAGCAGCGACGGATGCCCGAACGCGAACGCCGGATCGATGTCGTACGGATTGAGCACCCCCTCGGCCATCCGCACCGATTCGATGATCCGGCCGTAGGATTCGGTGCCGTCGTGCGGCTCCGCGACCGGGTCACCACCGAACGCGCCGACGTCGAGCCCGGACAGATCGGGGGCCGTGGACTCCGCGGTCCCGGACACCGATTCGCAGCCGGACAGCACGCCGGCAAGTAGTGCGGCACTGGCGAATACCGCCGCGCCGACCGTTATTCGCTTAGACCGGCGCATCCGGCCACCACCTCTCGTAGAGCGTCTGTCCCGACCCGGTGTAGCTGTAGGCCACCAGGTTGCAGAAGGTCCTGGCCGGGCTGTCGAAGACGAGCTGCAGCACGCCCTGCGTGCGGCCGTCCGCGTCGCGGCCGTCGCCCCAGCTCACGCTGCCGCTGCCCGAGCTCCGATGCCACTGCTGCGCACCGGCTTTCGTGACGCCGGCGAGTGGGACCACCGGGAACGGCAGGTGACTGGCGTTGCAGGTCAGGGTCAGCGCCGCGAGCGGGTTGCCGTCGCCGGTGCAGCTCAGCGCGTCGAAGTCCGGTGCCACCGTCGCAGGCAGGTTCGTCGCGTTCACCTGGCTCCTGATGCAGCGAAGGCCCCGATATCCGCTGGTGAACGGGGCGTTCGGCAGCAGGTCCGGAAAGGCCGCGATGATGTAGCCGAACTCACCCCACGGTCCCGCGTTGTCCGCGACGGGGGTGCGGGTCACCGAGGTGGTCGGCGCGACGGGGGTCGCGATCGTGCTGTTGTTCGTCGAGTAGGCGGTCCAGGTCGCCACACCGACCGCGAGCGCGAGCACGAAAACGATTGCGGCGACGGCGATCACGCGCCGATTACCGCGCTGCGGCACCGCGTCGGTGCGCGATTCGCCGCGCAGCGCGGCGAACGCGTCCGCGGCCAGCGCGCCACAGCTCGGGTAGCGGTCGCCCGGATCCTTCGCCATGGCCCTGGCGATCACCGCGTCGAGTTGCGGCGGCAGTGCGGGGTTGGTTGCGCTCGGGCGCGGTGGCGGCTCCACGAGGTGCGCGTACATCACCGCGGCCTGGGTGGCCCGTGGGAACGGCACCGATCCGGTGAGCAGGAAGTACAGGGTGCCGCCCAGCGCGTACACGTCGCAGCGGTGATCCAGTGCGGCGCCGTTGAGTTGCTCGGGCGGCGCGTAGGCCAGGGTGGCCAGCACCTCGCCCGCGGCGGTGATCGTCGCCGATTCGCCTGCCGCGCGGGCGATGCCGAAGTCGGTCACCAGCACCCGGTCGGGCGCACCGGGTTTCGGCGAGACCAGGATGTTCGCGGGCTTCACGTCCCGGTGCAGCAGCCCGGCGGCATGTGCCGCGTCCAACCCGCTCGCGGCCGCGCCGACGATGTGCAGCGCCCGCTCGACCGGCAGCGCCTGCGGCCCCTGCTGCGCCAATTCCGCGGCGTCGCAACCCTCCACGTACTGCATCGCGATCCAGAGGCTGTCCTCGAACATGCCCCGGTCATAGATCGCGACCACGTTGGGATGTGCCAGCCGGGAGGCCAATTCGGCCTCGCGCAGGAACCGGGCCCGGAATTCGCCGTCGGCACTCGGCCCTTCAGCGAGCACCTTCACCGCGTCCCGGCGCGGCAGCCGCGGATGCTGGGCCAGATACACCGCCCCCATGCCGCCCGCGCCGAGCTGGCGAAGCACGCGGTAACCGGCGAACACCTCGCCCACCCGTAACGCCATGCCGAACCTCCCCGGGCACCTGCCGATCGTGGCCCGAGGCCGCGCACGCCGGTCAGTATGCGAGCCGAGCCGGGGATTGCCAATACCCCAATTCATTCCCTCGGCCGCCGGAGCGTGCGTTCGGGGCGCGGCCGTGCGGCGGTCACGTCTGTGCCGGATCGCCGGGCTCGGCCTCCGCCGCGCCGGTAGCCTCGATCGGGGGCAATCCGGACGACGAGGAGCATTTCATGACCCGAGCAGTTCGTATCGGAGTTCAGATCCAACCGCAGCACGCGCCCGAGTACCGGCTCATCCGGGACGCGGTATTGCGCGCCGAAGACGCCGGTGTCGACGTCGTCTTCAACTGGGACCACTTCTTCCCGCTCACCGGCGACCCCGACGGCGCCCACTTCGAATGCTGGACCATGCTCGGCGCGTTCGCCGAGCAGACCGAACGGGTGGAGATCGGCGCGCTGGTCACCGGCGGCGGCTACCGCAATCCGGACCTGCTCGCCGACATGGCCCGCACCGTGGACCACATCAGCGACGGCAGGCTCATCCTCGGCATCGGCGCGGGCTGGTTCGAGAAGGACTACGTCGAGTACGGCTACGAGTTCGGCACCGCGGGCTCCCGGCTCGCCCTGTTGAAGGACAACATGGCCAGGCTCACCGCGCGGCTGAAGAAGCTGAACCCCCAGCCGACCAGGGAGATCCCGATCCTGATCGGCGGTGGTGGCGAGAAGAAGACGCTGCGCCTGGCCGCCGAGTACGCGGATCTGTGGCACACCTTCGCCGACCTGGACGTGCTCGCGCACAAGAACAAGGTGCTCGCCGAGCACTGCGCCGCGGTCGGCAGCGACCAGTCCCG
Organism: Nocardia sp. NPDC056564; assembly: GCF_042793755.1. Taxonomy (NCBI): domain Bacteria; kingdom Bacillati; phylum Actinomycetota; class Actinomycetes; order Mycobacteriales; family Nocardiaceae; genus Nocardia; species Nocardia sp. NPDC056564. The sequence continues at coordinate 262,613 of NZ_JBHTUR010000004.1, read as the reverse complement.
CATCGAACGCTCGGTGCCCTGGCCCGGCCTGGACCAGGCCCCGGCCTTCGTCGACGCCGGCGTATCGCTGTTCACCGTCGGCGTCAGCGGCCCCGACTACGACCTCGGCGAGGTGGAGCGGGCCATCCGCTGGCGCGACGAGGTGAACCCGGAGCCGGTCAGCGGGCTCGCCTGAACCACGGCCCGCCGGTCCGCGCCCGGATTGCGGCGCCGGTCGCGGCGGCGCGGGCCGAATTCGGATCACGCTGATCCGAACTCTGTCGGTCCTGGTCCGTATCGGCACGGGCCAGGTGGCGGCGTGCCGCCGGGCGGGGTAGCTGCGGGTTAACACTTGCGCCGCGGCTAGGGTTCTTCATCATGGCTGGTCTGCCCGCTGTGCGGTCTCGTGCGTTGATCGCCGTGATACTGCTCGCCGTCGGCCTCGCGGCCACGGCGTGCGGTTCCGGCTCCGATGATGCGTCCTCGGAACGCAACCTGTGTTCCCCGCCCGGGGTGAGCGCGGCCTCGGCCGCGCCGACCAACCTGGCGTCCGCGCAGTCCGCGGGCACGGACAAGTACACGACGGCGAGCACCGCGCCGGTGTCCTCGATCGACACCTCGAAGCTCGGGCTGATCACACCGGGCAAGCTCAGCGTCGGCACCCTGTCCGACGCCCCGCCGAGCATCTGCGTGAACGGCGCGGGCCGCTTCACCGGCTTCGACAACGAGCTGTTGACGGCCGTCGCCGCGAAACTCGGTCTGCAGGTGGAGTTCTCGGGCACCGAGTTCGCCGGCCTGCTCGCCCAGGTCGCGGGTAACCGGTTCGACGTCGGCTCGTCCAGCATCACCACCACCGACGCGCGCAGGCAACTGGTCGGCTTCACCAACGGCTACGACTTCGGCTACTTCTCCCTCGTCGCCCCGAATTCCGGCGGCATCAAGGGCTTCTCGGACCTGAACAAGGGCACCCGGATCGCGGTCGTGCAGGGCACGGTGCAGGACGAGTACGTGGTCAACACGCTGCACCTGGACCCGGTGAAGTTCCCCGACTACAACACCGCCTACGCCAACCTGAAGTCCGGCCAGGTCGACGCCTGGGTCGCCCCGTCGGCGCAGGCCGAGGGCGCGATCAAGCCGGGCGACGGAACCGCGGTGGTGCAGAACACCTTCAGCCTGGACAACTTCGTCGGCTGGGCGGTCGCCAAGAACAACCAGCCGCTGACCGACGCGCTCAACAGCGGGCTGGACGCGGTGATCGCGGACGGTACCTACGCCAAGCTCTACAGCGACTGGGTGCCCAGGCAGCTGCCGCCGGGCTGGAAGCCGGGCTCCAAGGCGGCGCCGCTGCCCGAGCTGCCGGACTTCGCCGCCCTCGCCGCGCAGCGCGCACCGGCCGACGCCACGGTGGTCGCGCCGAAATCCACGGTGCAACAGCTGAAGGACACGTTCTTCGACTGGTCGTTGTACCGCAAGGCCTTTCCCGACCTGTTCAAGACCGGCCTGCCGAATACCCTGATCCTGGCGGTGGTTTCGGGCGTGCTCGGCACCATCCTCGGCATGCTGCTCGCGGTGGCGGGCATCGCCAGGACCCGCTGGTTGCGCTGGCCGGCCCGGGTCTACACCGACATCTTCCGCGGCCTGCCCGCCGTGGTGATCATCCTGCTGATCGGGCTCGGCATCGGTCCGGTGGTGCGCAACGTGACCGGCAGCAACCCGTACTGGCTCGGCGCGGTAGCGCTGGCATTGCTGGCGTCGGCCTACATCGGCGAGATCTTCCGTTCCGGCATCCAGTCCGTGGAGGCCGGTCAGCTGGAGGCGGCCCGCGCCATCGGCTTCGGCTACCGGCAGGCAATGACGCTGGTGGTGATCCCGCAGGGCGTCCGGCGGGTACTGCCCGCGCTGATGAACCAGTTCATCGCGTTGATCAAGGACTCGTCGCTGATCTACTTCCTCGGCCTGCTCGCCACCCAGCGTGAGCTGTTCGCGGTCGGCCGCGACCTCAACGCGCAGACCGGCAACCTCTCCCCGCTGGTGGCGGCCGGCCTGGTCTACCTGCTGCTGACCATCCCGCTCACCCACCTGGTGAACTACATCGACCGACGCATGCGCACCGGGCGACCGGACCGCCCGATCGATCCGGTCGAGGCCGCCACGATCACGGAAGGGCGCGGATAAATGAGTGCCTCCCTCACCGGTACCGGACTGCACCTCAGGCTCGGGCACAACCACGTGCTGCGCGGCATCGACATCCACGTCGACGCGGGCAAGACCACCACGGTGATCGGCCCGTCCGGCTCGGGCAAGTCGACGCTGCTGCGCGTGCTGAACCGGCTGCACGAGCCGGACCAGGGCGATGTGCTGCTCGACGGCACATCGGTGCTCACCGAGGACCCGGACAAGCTGCGCCAGCGCATCGGCATGGTGTTCCAGCACTTCAACCTGTTCCCGCACAAGACGGTCGCGGACAACGTCGCGCTCGGCCCGCGCAAGCTGCGCGGGCTGTCCAAGGACGAGGCGCGCGCCGTGGCGGCGGAGCAGTTGGAGATCGTCGGGCTGTCCGACAAGCTCGATGCCCGCCCGGCCAACCTGTCCGGCGGCCAGCAGCAGCGGGTCGCGATCGCCCGCGCCCTGGCCATGAAGCCGGAGGTCATGTTCTTCGACGAGGCCACCTCGGCGCTGGATCCGGAGCTGGTCAAGGGCGTGCTCGCGCTGATGGCCGACCTGGCCGCCGGCGGCATGTCGATGATCGTGGTGACCCACGAGATGGGCTTCGCCCGCACGGTCTCCGACAGCGTGGTCTTCATGGACGAGGGCCAGGTCGTGGAGACCGGCACGCCCGACGCGCTGTTCGACAACGCCGAGACCCCGCGCCTGCAGCGCTTCCTTTCCCAGGTGCTCTAGCGCACCCCTGGCTAACTGCATTGATGCGCATCTGCTAATGTGTCTGCGCTCACATATCCATCTGTCCACGCTTGGAAAGAGGGAGATCTGATGACAACGGCACATATGCAGCACACCGAGCACGACCACGCGCACGGCCCCGGCTGCGGGCACGCGGTGATCGAGCACGGCGACCACGTCGACTACGCACACGACGGCCACCTGCACCGCGAGCACGACGGCCACTACGACGAGTGCGAGCCGACCGGCCACGCCGAGCACACCGACCACGCGCACGAACACGGTCCCGGCTGCGGCCACGACACCGTCCAGCACGGCGATCACGTCGACTACGTGCACGACGGCCACCGCCACGCCGCGCACGACGGGCACTACGACGAGCACTGAGGTCGGGGTGAGGTTCTAGAGTCGACCCCGTGATCGAGCCCATCGAGATTCCTACCGCTGCCGGCACGTTCGACGCCCTGTCCAGCGGGGACGCCGGGGGACGGGAAGTCATGCTGCTGCACGGCTTTCCGGAGGCGGCCATCGAGTGGGAGTTCCAGCTGCACGCGCTCGGTGGCGGTGGGTGCCACGCGGTGGCGCCCGATCAGCGGGGTTACTCGCCGGGTGTGCGACCGGCTCAGGTCGCCGACTATCGGCTCGCCGACCTGGTCGGCGATGTGGCCGCGCTGGCCGACGAATTGGGTTGGCAGCGCTTCGATCTGGTCGGGCACGATTGGGGGGCGTATGTCGGGTGGGCGGCAGCGGCGGAGATGCCCGAACGGATCCGCAGTTTGACCGCGGTGTCGCTGCCGCACCCCGCCGCCTTCCTGCGCTCGATGACCGAGGACGAGGATCAGGCCCAACGGTCGCAATACTTTTCGCTGCTGCGCCAGCCGCGCGTGGCCGAGCGCGCGCTGCTCGCGGACAACGGGGCCGGGCTGCGGAAGATCTTCGACTGGAAGATCCCGGAGGAGCGCATCGACGACTATGTGCACCGGTTCGTTCAGCCGGGGGCGCTGACCGCGGCGCTGAACTGGTACCGGGCGATGCACCTGTCCGGCCCGACCGGCCCCGTGTCGGTGCCGACGCTGTACGTGTGGAGCACCGACGACAGCACCATCGGCTCCACCGCGGCCATGGCCACCGCGCAGCACGTGACCGGACCCTATCGTTTCGAAATGCTCGAGGAGGTATCGCATTGGATCCCCGAGCAGGCGCCCGAGGAATTGACCCGGCTGATCATGCAGCACCTGCTCGCGCACCGCACATAACGTCGCCGTTCCCCGGACACGGCGCCCGCCGGGGTGAATTGTGGACCACAAGGTCTACGCACCGGAGGCGAGTTCATGGACGTCAAGGAAATCAACCGCAAAACCATCGACCAATTCCGCGCCGGCGGTCCGATCGATGGCCTGCACCGGGAGAAGTTGCTGCTGCTCACCACCACCGGGCGGACCAGCGGCACCCCGCATACGACGCCGATGATGTTCCACCTCGACGGCGACCGTCTGCTGGTCATCGCGTCGAACATCGGCGCACCCAGGCACCCGGACTGGTATCGGAACCTGGTCCGCGATCCCGCGGTCGTCGTCGAGGTCGGCGACGAGACCTTCGCGGCGCTCGCCACCCCGATCACGGGCGTCGAACGCGACCATATGTGGACCATGTTGAAGCTGGCATATCCGTTTTTCGCCGACCACGAAACCAAAACCGACCGGGTAATTCCGATCGTCTCGCTAACAAGACGGTGACAACCCGATCCGAATAGGCACTCGGCTCCGAATGCGGAGCATGCCCAACACGAATACGCGCAATCTGCACGAGCTGTCCGCGGACATCACCGCCGTCGTTCGCGACGTCATCGCGACCGGCGAAGACGCGGTCATCACCGACGGCGGCACCGAGGTGGCGGTCATCATGTCGATGGCCGACTACGACCGCCTGCACCTGTACGCCGAACTGGCCGACGCCGCCCGCCCCGGCTACGCGGGCGCGACCGAGTTCCGCGCCATGTCCATCTCGGAGATGCTCGACGTCCTCGGCGTGCACCCGACGGTGGACCGCGGGTTACGCGGCTGACTCAGGTGCGCAGGGTGGCGAACGCCGACCACAGCAGCGGGGAGTGCTCGATGGTGCGTTCGGTCCGCCAGGCGTGCAGCCGCTCGCGCTGCCATGCGGCGAGCGCCGCGACCGGGTCCGGTTGCTCGTGTGCCGCGTCGATGGCACAGATGGCCTGCTGTAGCGGGTGTGCCGTGGCCGGTGCGCCCGCGATGCGGTGGAAGGCGAGGTCGGTGGGCAGCGGCCAGCGGCTGGCGGTCACCAGCTCGGCGCCGCCGTTGATCATCGCCGCGGTCAGTCCGAGCGCCTCGGTGAAGCGCATGTCGCCGCCGCTCTCGCAGGCGATCAGGGCGACCCGGCTGGGGATGGGCCAAAGGTCCTTGCCGTCAACGGGTTCCGGTACGAGGGTGTGCGTGCCGAGCAGGAAGTCCTTGGCGGACAACGGACGATGGGTGCGGTGCGCGGCGGCGAAGCCGAGCGTGCCGGCGGTGCAGGCGAGATGGAGCTCGGCGGACTCGCTCCGGCCGGATTCGGGCGGCGCGGCGGTGACGTGGCCGACGTAGATCAGGCGGCTCGCGCCGTCGCGTAACGCTGTGCTCAGCCAGGTGCGGTCGATGTCGGTCCGGCGGAAGGCTTGCGCCGGGTCGGATATCGCGGGGCGCAGCCGATTCCGTGCCGCGTAGCCGGCCATCCGCCGGGCGAGCGGGGCGTCCGCGGGCATGCGGCCGAGCACCGAGCCGAGCAGGGAGTCCGCGCGGAAGCCGGGGACGCGCGGATCCAGCACGGCGACAACGGGTCTGTCGTGTGACTCGGTCCAGGTGCGGGCGACGCGGTCCGGCGCGTGCACGAGGCCGGCCGGTGCGAGCAGGCTGACGTCGGCGATGTCGATCAGCCGGACCTCCGGCCCGGGGGCGAGGATCTCCCACGGGACCTGGGCGACGCGCGGCGACGGCTGGAGCCGGATGTGCGGGCGGACGCCGCGTCGATACAGCTCATAGAGCTGAGCCGCCAGTCCCTGCGGCAGCAGCGCGCGGGAAAGCGCCTGGGCGACCAGGTATTCGGCGTGCGAGTCGGCGAAGGCCCCCGTGGTCATGGCGCGTTCGAGCCCGCCCGGCTCGGCCGGATGCGGCAGCGCGTCCGACAGCCGCCGCACCGCATCCAGCACCGGCGCGCCCGGCACCATGGCGGCGCCGCGCGGCGCGCTCTCCCCGACCCAGCGCCAGGACATGTACACATCCCCCGCGTCCGCCATGCGGACCACGACGGTCGGTTGTTCCTGTGTCATACCGTCAGCACCCGATCGTCGCGGATCACCCGGCCGTAGCGTTGCTCGGCGGCAGTGATGTAGGGGGCCAAGGCGATTCGCCCCTCGGCGGCGAGCTCGAGGCGGGGCGGCGGGGAAACCTGGAGCCCAGCGCCTGCGGCGACCTCGGCCAGCGCCGCGCCGAGCTGGAGCGCGGCGGCACCGGGGTGCTCGGCGAGATCGGCCTGCGGATCGAGGAGTTCGAGCGGCAGCCGGGCGGGGCGGCCGTCGTCGGATCGGTCGATGTCCAGTGTGGTACCCGCGCACTGGGTTTCGATCAGGTCGGCGAGCAGCAGCCCGTCCCCGGACAGGTAGGCGAAGCGGAAGGCCAATCGCATGGCGGGGTCGGCGATCTGACGGTTCCACTGATCGCGCTGGCTGCCGTTGGGGAGGGTGTAGCGCACGGCGTCGATGGCGAGCGCGGCAGGCACGGCGATGCCGACCGCACGGGGGAGCAGCTCGGGGGAGTCGGCGACGACGGCTTCGAGCAGCGACGCATGCCAGTAATCGAGTTGGGCGCAGTGCAAGCCGAGGCCGCGCTCGGCGTACGCACCGAACGCCTCGGCCAGCAACGCCTCGCACTCCTCGAACCGGCCGCTCTTGAACGCCACGGTGGCCAGGCGCATGCGCAGGTCGGCGGCGTCGAGCACGGCACCGGAGTCGACGAAGTAGGCCAGGCTGCGCGCGTAGAGATCCTGCGCCTGCGCGAGGTCCGCGCGGCCCTCGGCGAGGAAAGCCATGGTCTTGAGCCCGATTCCGGCGCGATAGCCGAGACCGGCCTGTTCGAAGTACCGCTGGCTGGCGTGCAGCGGCGCCTCGGCCTCGTCGAGGCGCTCGGTGCGGACCAGCATGGTGGCGAGGTTCTGCTGGGTCTCGGCGACGGCGTTGCGGTCGCCCGCCGACTCGAACGCGGCCAGGGCCTGCTGGGTGAAGTCCACGGCCAGATCGTGGCGTCCGGTCTCGAAATACGTCGCGGCCAGGTTCAGCAGCGGGTGCCCGGCCAGCTGCGGGGCGAAACGCCATGCCGCATCCAGGGATTCGGTGGCGAGTTCGGCGGCGTACGCCCAGTTCTGGCGGTGCAGGGCGACGGCGGTCAAGGACAGCAGGCAGGCCACCCGCAGTACACCCTGGTCGGTGGCGTCGGCGAGCAACTCCCGCGCCTGCTCCAGCGCGGCTTGGGCCTCGTCCAGTTCGCCGAGATGCTGCAAGGCTTGGGACATGTTGACCAGCGCGTTCGGCCGCAGCTTCGGCGCGTCCTCGGGCATGGCGGCGAGCGCTTCGCGGTACAGGCTCAGCGATCTGGCGTGATCGCCGAGTTCGTCCGCCATGCTGGCCGCGTTGACGATGGCCCCGATGCGAACGTCGCCGGTGGTGGTCCGGGCGGCGTTCTCGAAGATGCGCAGGGCGCCCGCGGTGTCGCCCCGGCCGTACGCGTCGGCGCCCGCGGCGAGCAGGGCGCGGCCTTCATCGGGTGTTCCGTCGGTCATGTCAGAAATCCGAATCCCCGGCGGCGGCCGCGATTTCGGCGAGCAGGGGGGCGTCGTCGGCCGGGTCGGCGGCGCGGCGGAGGCGGGCGGCGGCGAAGTCGCGCAGCTGTTGGCGAACCCCCGGGTCGCTGCGCTCGGCATCGCCGACGCCGGGGACGTATATCTCCACGGACACAGCGGATTCCGCCCCCTCCGGTGCGGGCGCCTCGGCGATCCACGTGTCACCGTCCAGGGTCAGCGTCGCCTTGGCGGAGCCCGCCGCCGTGCGCACCATGGCCTGGGGATGGAGGTGGGCCGGCACGTCGCGCCGCGGCAGGGCGACCACCCGCACCACGACGGTCGTGATTCCCGCCTGGCGCAGCACTTCCCAGGACACCGCGTGCTCCGATGCGTCGAGCAGCCCGGGCGGGCAGCGTCGCCAATCCCAGCCGCCGCTACCCCTGGCCAGCACCATCGCGCCCGGCGGTACGGAGGTCGCCGGGCCGGCCGCGAGCGCGTAGTCCTCCGCGCGGCCGCGCCCGTCCGGCAGGCCGACGGTGTACGGCGCGGCCACGTCGAGGGCCTCGCCCGCGCCGTCGACGATCATCTCGCAGGTCTCGGCCAGCGTGGCGATCTCGTCCAGCAGCAGCCGATCATCCAGCGGCGCAATGTCATCGATGGCCGATGCGGGCCACCACCGCGCCGCCCAGTGCGCGTAACCGAGCCGCCACGCGCTCGCGACCAGCTCCGGCAGCCCGGGCGCGACGACGAGTTCGCCGGTTTCGCCGCCGTCGAGCGCCAGCGCGATTTCCTCGCCGTAGACCGCCCACAACCACTCCTGCGCGAGTTTCACGTCATCGATCACCGCGGCCGGAATCGACTGTTCGTCCAGCAGACTCCAGGTCAGATGCCCGCCCGCCGCCTCGAGCACCAGCACATCGAGCTCGGGCGCGCCATCGAGAACGGTCGGCGCACCGTCGGGCGCGATGACCCACAGCCCGTCGGCGGCCTGCCGGATCCGCACCGTCCCGCTCATCAGCTCGCCCTCGATTCCGTCGAATCCGATTCGGCCGCACTCGCACTCAGCGCCTGTTTGACCCGCGTCCGGTGATCGAGGATGACCGAGCGCGCTACACCGTCGAGCAGATCCCACAGTTCGTCCGGGTCGTCCACCGCGAACTCCCGGACATCGCGCCCGTGCAGCCGGACCCACAGCCGCCGCAGGTACGGCCGCCACGGCGTGCACAACTCGGCGGCGATCGCGCCCAGCGGCCCGGCCGGCGGTGACTCGGTGCCGGCCTGCACCGCCAGCCGCCGGGCTTGCAACACATACGCCTCCCGCTGCCAGCGGCCGTTGATGACGCGGTGCGCGGTGGTCGCCGGTGTACCCGGTAAAACTGCCACACCGAGGTCCGAACGCGGACGGTGAACCGCCGTGCCGATCGGTGCGAGTCCGCCGGCGAGCGCGACGCCCGCCGTCGCCGCGACCCGCAGCGTCTCGTCCAAAAGCGCCCACGGCGAGCAACTCCGGGCGATCTCGGCGGCCACCAGCTCCGGAATCGGCGGCAGCTCAGCGCGTTCGGTGGAGGCCTGCAGTGCCGTGAACACCCGCTCGTACACGGTTCGATCGAACGGCAGCCCCAGCGTGGCTTTCGAGGCCGACGCACCGACCGAGGGCGGTCGCGGCACCGGATGCGCCGTGAGCCCCAGTTCGGCTGCCGAGTAACCGGTTTCGTCCCGCCACAGTCGAATGCCCGCGTGCGTCCCCGCGTGCGCGCCGACCAGTTCGTCCCATGCCGCCTGCCCGTTGTCGCGGCTCTGCGCCAATCGGGCGGCGGCACAGGCGTCGAGCAGCTCGGCGAGCGTCCCGGTGGGATCACCGCCCGCCGGACCGGTCAACGGCCGTCGCCGCCACGCGACGTCGACCAGCGCGGCCAGCTCCGGAGTCCGTTGCGCGACATACTCCTTCAACGCCTGCGTGGTGCGACCCGCCGCGTACTCGTGCAGGTCGCGCAGCGTCGCCTCGGCTACGGCCCGGTCCCGCAACGGATCCGGCATGCCCGACGTCGTCGCCAGCTCGAAACAGCGCTGGAAATACAGATCCTGCGGATGCCCCTCGGTGATGCGCAGCGCCCGCCGCACCTGCTTGAGCACGGTGAACCAGGCCGCCGTCGCGCGCAGCAGGTCCGCCGCGGCGTGCACCCGCGCGGCCAGCAGCACCGCGCCGTCGGCGGTCACGATCGGCCCCGCGCACGCCGGGTGCTGGACCGGCCGGATCACCAGCGGATCGAGGATCAGCTTCACCGTGCGGCGCAACGGCCCGCCGTGCGGACCGCTGAGCGGTTCCACGCCGTCGAGCTTGCGCCACACCTCGTCGAGCACCATGGCGCGCGGTCGTCGCATTCGACCAGGTTAACGGACTTTTATCCGATTCGACCCTGGCAAAACCTGGGATCGGTAGGCCGCGAACCGTTCCTAGGTTTCTCGTATCGGCCCAGACACCCGGGGCCAGCGAACACAGGAGAAACCATGAACACCAAGTCCGTCACCGCCGCCCTGGTCGCCTCCGCCGCCGCGGCCGCCTGCTTCCTCACCGGTTGCAGCGACAATGCGAGCAGCACCCCGCCCAAGACCTCGGCCGCCACCGCCGCCCCGCAGACCGGCTCGGCGCCCGCGGGTTCGTCGACCGCGTCGGTCGACGGCAAGGCGTTCGACGCCAAGTTCACCACCACCTGCGCCAAGCAGGGCGGCACGCTGGCGCTCGCGCTGACCGACGCGGCCAACGCCGCGTACGGCAACCTCTCGGTGAGCGCCACCATCACCGGCACCGACACCGTGCAGGCGGTCGGCATCGCGGGCACCAAGGGCGGCGACGCGGGCCAGCCGTACGCGATCGGCTTCGGCAACGGGATGCCCGGCGGCTCGGCCACGGTGACCAAGGACGGCAACACCTACAAGGTCACCGGCGAGGGCGTCAGCGCGGATCTGACCAACCCGCTGGCCGGCCCGAAGTCGTCCAAGTTCGACGTCACCTTCGCCTGCTCGACCGTCGTCGGCGGCTGAACCGTCCGCGGCCCGCTCGAGTTCGCTCGAGCGGGCCGACAACGCAGGCACCACCTTTCGAAACATCGAGGAACATCATGAAATCCGTCCGCTGGATCACCGCCGCGCTCGCCGCACTGGCCATCGGCTACTACCTCTTCCACGGCCTCACCTACGTCAGCACCAATGAATACGAGCCGGCCGCGATGGCCTGGGTCGGTTGGCAGATGGCGCTGCCGATCACCGCTCTCACCCTGGTCCCCATCGTCTTCGCGTTCACCGGCGAGGGCATCGTCGCCGCCTTCACCGGCCGCAACAGCGCCGAATTCCGGGACGGCCCGGTCGGTCTCGGCACCATCCGGTCGTTCGCGCAGACCGGCCTGACCGTCAACGATCAACCGCAGGTCCGCATCGAGTTCAGCGTCGAGGGGGTGGACGGGAAGATCTTCACCGCCGCCGCGAAAATGATTGTGCCGCTTACCGAACTGGCGCTGCTGCAACCGGGCGTGGTGCTGCCGGTGCGCTACCTGCCCGGCCGGACCGACAAGGTCGAGGTCGACAGGTCCGGCGATCCGGCCACCGCGCAGCGGGCGCTGAACGAGTCGATGATCCGCAAGGGCATCACCACCCGGCACAAGCTGGACATCGCCGAGCGCGGGGTCGCGGCGCAGGCTGTGGTGCAATCGCTTTCGGTGCCCGGCGAGATCCGCGACGGGCATTCCAAGATCGAGCTCGGCCTGGTCGTCACCCGCCCGGACGGGTCGACCTTCGGCACCCGCGTCGAAAAGTTCCTCGCCCCAAGCAGTGTCGGACAGGTGCAGGTCGGTCGCATCCTGCGGGTGCACTACCTGCCGGAGAACGAGCACGAGGTCGTCATCGCCCTTGCGGTGAATGCCTAGCCCGCACCGAATGCCGCGCTGCTTCGAGCTTCTCGAACAGCGCGGCATTCTGCGGTCTCGCCGAGCGGGAGGACGCCATCGTGATCCCGGCGGGTCACATGTTCGCGAAGCGGGCGAAATCGCCTTGGGCGCCGCTGTATACGTTCAAATCGGTGTTGCCCGCGATGCCGTCGATGCCGCCGCTGTCGGTGGTCTGCCAGAACGTCCAGGTCGGCCATCCGCCGGGGACCTCGGGTGCGTCGTTGCCGCGGTAGTCGGCGATCCACAGCGGGTAGCGGGTGAACTCGGTGGTGTCGGCCATGGCCGTCTTCCAGAAGTTCGGGTAGGTGTAGACGATGGGGGTCCGTCCGGTCAGCGCCTGCACCGCGTTCAGGTACCGGTGCGTCCAGTCGATCAGCGCGGCGGGCGGCAGTCCGCCGGTGGTCTCCAGGTCGAGCACCGGCGGCAGGTCCAGCGCGCCGTTCTGGCCGAGCACCACCGCGGCGTACATGGCGGCCTGCGGTTCCGGCGGCAGATTCGGCCTGGCGTAGTGGTAGGTCCCGCGGGCGACGCCGGCCGCGCGCATCAGCAGGCTGTCCGCCACGAAGTACGGATTGATGTAGCTCACGCCCTCGGTGGCCTTGACCATGGCGAAGGCGTGACCGGACCGCTTGACCGCGAACCAGTCGATCAGCCGCCCGTCGATGTGCTGCCAGGACGAGACGTCCGGGCCCGTCGGGGTGGCCTCCGCCCGCGCGGCTAGGTTAGCCGTGAGGATGCCCGAAAGCGCGATCAGCGACAGCGCCGTGCCGCGGCGACGGATGGTCGAGCTCCATCGAGAGGTGTCCATGGTGTTCGACGATAGCTATTTGATCTTCCTGTGACCAATGTTGCACAAGATACGGTTGCGCAATGTTTACCCGAACCCCCGACTGACCGCGCTCAGCCGAGCCAATCGAGCACCGAGGCCGCCGTCCACGACTGCTGCATGCTCCCGAGCGGTTCCCCCGTGAACGGCTCGTAGTACTCGGCGAAGCTGCCGTCGCTGGCCTGGCGCAGTCCCTCGGCACGCAGCATGAACGATCGCTCCGCCCATCCGCGCCGGGCGAACACCCAGGAGAACAACCAGCTCATCACCGGCCACACCGGCCCGCGCCAGTACTCGCGGGAGCGGAAGTCGCGCGACACCGGCGAGGTGGACGGCGGCAGCGCGTAGCGCAGGTCCGGATGCCCGCAGAAGCGCGGTCCCTCGAACGTGCGCAGCAGGCTGCGCTCGGTGTCGCGGGGCAGCCCACCGCACAGCAGCGGCGCGAACATGGACAGCGTCTCGGTGCTGATCCAGCGCTGCAACCGCACGTCGAAATCCCTGGCCGCGCCGGTCCTGGCATCGGCCGTCGCCACCACGCCGGCCCGGAACCGGTCGGCCCACGCGTACAGGTCGCGGACGTCGGCGTGCGGCTGCTTGTGCTCCTCGCCGATGTTCGCGAGCACCTCGCAGGCCAGGGCGAAGATCCCGGTGACGAACACGTCCTCGACCGCGAAACTCATGGTCGAGGCCAGCTGATAGTCGTCGTAACCCGCCCGGCGCATCTGCTCGACCAGCCACAGGTAGCGGTCGTACTCGCGGTCGCTCGGCCGCTGCGTCGGATCGGCGACCACTCGCACGTCCTCGCGGTGGTACGGCGGCAGGTCGCCGGGGATCACGTTCTCGTAGGCGCGGTCCCAGCGCGGCGAGTTGTCCATGCCGGATTCCCAGCCGTGATACAGCGTGATCCGCCCGGTCTCCTTGGGATCGCGGGCGTGCGCCAGCCAGCGGTGCCAGCGCACCAGGTCCGGCCAGCGCCGGTTCAGGAATTCCTCGGCGACCGCGCGGGTGCTGCGGCCGTGCCGCCGGGAGTGATCGAGAATGCGCTGCACCGCGATGGCGTGCACGGGCGGCTGGGTGATGCCCGAGGTGTCCGGGCCGTCGGGGGCGTTGGCGGCCAGCTTGCGGCACTCCCAGCGGGCCGGGCCGGGGAAATAACCGTCCACCCCGTTGGCGAAGACGATGTGCGGGATCATCCCGTTCTTCCACTGCGCGGACAGCAGCGTGTCCAGCTCGATCACGGCCCGTTCCACGCTCAGCGGGGCCAGCCCGACCGCGACGAACGCGGCGTCCCAGCTCCACATGTGCGGATACAGGCGCGGCGCGGCACTGGTCATCGTGCCCAGGTCGTTGCCACGCAGCAGGTAGGCGGCGCGGGCCGCGAGCTGTGTCGGAGTGAAACCCGGGTGTGCCATCCCCCTATTCTGCGATGTCACCGGCAAGTACGCCCGCTCAGCGGTGTCCGACTCGGCCTGGTCCCAGCTGCCGGTGGGTGGCTCGTGCTCGGCGGTTCTCACGCTGGAATGCCCCGTCCATGATTCGCTGCTCGAGATTGTTCGTTCAATGTATGCGTGCATCGCTCGACTTTCGCGGGCTATTACGGTGGGGCGCATGACCAATGCCGTGACCAGCTCTCCGAAGCCGACCGCGCTGATCACCGGAGCCAGCCGCGGCCTCGGTGCCGCCATCGCCCGTGAGCTCGCGCCGACCCACGACCTGCTGCTAGGCGCCCGTTCCGCCGACGCGCTGCGCGACATCGGCGCCGAGCTGCCCGCGGCGACCGGCTGGCCGGTCGAGCTGACCGACTATGCCGCCGTGGCCGCGGCGGTCGAGCCGATCCGGCAGTTGGACGTGCTAGTGCACAACGCGGGCATCCAGGACCTCGCCTCGATCGCCGAGTCGACCGTCGATCAGTGGCGAAACACGTTGGAGGCCAACCTGATCGCGGTGGTCGAGTTGACCAGGCTGCTGCTGCCCGCGCTGCGCGCGGCCGGTGGGCATGTGGTGCTGATCAATTCGGGCGCGGGGCTGCGCGCGAACGCGGGCTGGGCCTCCTACGCGGCCAGCAAGTTCGGGCTGCGCGCGTTCGCCGACGCGCTGCGGCTGGAGGAGCCTGCGCTGCGGGTGACCTCGATCCATCCCGGCCGCATCGACACCGACATGCAGCGCGAGATCATCGCGCAGGAGGGCCGGGAGTACCGGCCGGAACAGTTCCTGCGTGCGGAGACGGTGGCCGGCGCGGTGCGCACCGCGATCGAGACGCCGAGGGACGGGCATCCGACCGAGATCGTGCTGCGGCCGACGCCGCGCTAGGTCGTCGTCGCTGTGTGTGCGACGGTTCAGGTTGTGGACAGATTCGATCGGTAGCCTGGCGCTGTTTGTGCTCCGTCCCGCCGCGTGCGGGGGACGGTTCGTTCGACCAGAGCTAAGGGTTCAAAGCAGTGGATAGACGCCGGATGTTGATGCTTGCCGCGGGTACCGCGGTCGCGCTGACCGGATGCGCGGTCGCGGAGGGAGATCCGATCACCAGTGGGTCGGCCGGTAGCGGACCGCTCGCCCCGCCGCGCCCGCCCCTGTTACCGCCGCCGCCCGGCGGGCCGAAGACGCCGATTCCGGCCGCGACCATCACCGCGCTGCCCGGGCCCGGCACCAGCATGGCGCTGACCGTGGACGACGGGGCCAGTCCCGAGGTGGTCGGCGCGTACATCAAATTCGCCAAGGACACCGGGGCCCGGTTCACCTTCTTCGTGACCGCCTACTACGACTCGTGGGTCGTGCACCGGGACGCGTTGCGTCCCCTGGTCGATGCGGGACAGATCCAGCTCGCCAACCACACCTGGGACCACCCCGACCTGACCAAGTTGTCGGCCGGCGCGGTCGCCGATCAACTGCAACGCGCGAAGGCCTACCTGCACAACAACTTCGGCGTCGACGGCACGCCGTACTACCGCCCGCCGTTCGGCCGGCACAACGCCACCGTCGACAAGGTGGCCGCGGACCTCGGCTACACCGTGCCGACCATGTGGTACGGCTCCCTCTCGGACTCCGGCGTGATCACCGAGGACTACCTGATCGAGTGCGCCCGCAAGTACTTCCACCCGCAAACCATCATCATCGGCCACGCCAACGCCCCCGCCGTCACCCACTGCTACGGCCAGCTGGTGGACATCATCCGCGAACGCAACCTAGCCACGGTCACCCTCAACGACGTCCTCCTCCCCCCGCACTGACCCCTGGGATACGCACTCCCGCTCGGGAGACGCACTGGCTTCAGGCCCTATTCTCGGTGCGAATCCCAAGGGGGAGTGCGTATCTTGGGGAGATCGGCTGGGTCAGGCGACGATGTTGATCAGGCGGCCGGGGACGACGATCAGTTTGCGGGGGGCGGCGCCGTTCAGGAGGGCGGCGATCTTGTCGTCGGACAGGGCGGCCGCCTCGATCGCCGCGGTGTCGGCGTCGGCGGGAACCTGGATTCGACTGCGCACCTTGCCGTTCACCTGAATCGGGTACTCGACCGACTCGTCGACCAGCAGCGCCGGATCGGCCACCGGGAACGGGCCGTGGGCCAGCGATGCGGTGTGCCCCAGCCGTTCCCACAGTTCCTCGGCGATGTGCGGGGACAGCGGCGCCAGCATCAGCACCAGCGGCTCCACCACCGTGCGCGGTGCGCCGTCGGGGTAGGTCTTGGTGAGGTGGTTGGTCAGCTCGATGAGCTTCGCGCCTGCCGTGTTGTCGCGCAGCGCGGCCAGATCCTCGTCCACACCCGCGATCGTCTTGTGCAGCAGGCGCAGCGTCTCGTCGGCGGGCGCGGCGTCGGTGACCCGCACCGCGCCGGTCTCCTCGTCCACCACCAGCCGCCAGACCCGTTGCAGGAAGCGGTGTGCGCCGACGACGTCCTTGGTCGCCCACGGCCGCGAGGTGTCCAACGGACCCATCGACATCTCGTAGAAGCGGAAGGTGTCCGCGCCGTAGAGATCGCACATCTCGTCCGGCGAGATGGCGTTCTTCAGCGACTTGCCGATCTTGCCGTACTCCTGGTTCACCGGGATCTCGGTGCCGGTGGGGTCGGTCCAGAAGAACTTGCCGTCGCGCTCGACCACCTCGGCCGCGGGGATGTAGGCGCCGCGCTCGTCGGTGTAGGCGTAGGCCTGGATGTAGCCCTGGTTGAACAGCCGCCGGTAGGGCTCGTACCCGGACACGTCGCCCAGGTCGAACAGCACCTTCTGCCAGAACCGCGCGTACAGCAGGTGCAGCACCGCGTGCTCGACCCCGCCGACGTACAGGTCCACGCCGCCGGGATCGTTCGCGCCGTGCTCGGCCGGACGCGGACCGAGCCAGTACTGCTCGTTCTCCTTGGCGCAGAACGCTTCCGAGTTGGTCGGGTCGGCGTAGCGCAGCTGATACCAGGAGCTGCCCGCCCAGTTGGGCATGACGTTGGTGTCGCGCCGGTAGCGCTTCGGCCCGTCGCCGAGATCCAGTTCGACGTTCACCCAGTCGGTCGCCTTCGCCAGCGGCGGCGACGGCTCGGAGTTCGCGTCGTTCGGATCGAAGGTCACCGGGGCGAAGTCGTCCATGTCCGGAAGCCGTACCGGCAGCATGGATTCCGGCAGCGCGTGCGGCGCGCCGTCCTCGTCGTAGACGATCGGGAACGGCTCGCCCCAGTAGCGCTGCCTGGCGAACAACCAGTCGCGCAGCTTGTACTGGATGGTGCCCTTGCCGTGGCCGTCGGCCTCCAGCCGGGCGACGATCGTCGCCTTCGCCTCCTCGATCGAAAGCCCGTCCAGGTAACCGGAATTCACGATCGGGCCGTCGCCGGTGTAGGCCGCGGCGGTCAGGTCGCCGCCCGCCACGACCTCCTTGATCGGCAGGCCGAGTGCCGTGGCGAAGTCCCAGTCGCGCTGGTCGTGGCCGGGCACCGCCATGATCGCGCCGGTGCCGTAGCCGCTCAGCACGTAGTCGGCGATGAAGATCGGCATCGGTTCGCCGTTGGCCGGGTTGGTGGCGTAGCTGCCGAGGAAGACGCCGGACTTCTCCTTGTTCTCCTGGCGCTCCAGATCGGACTTGGCCGCGATCGAC
Source organism: Nocardia sp. NPDC056564 (assembly GCF_042793755.1). Taxonomy (NCBI): domain Bacteria; kingdom Bacillati; phylum Actinomycetota; class Actinomycetes; order Mycobacteriales; family Nocardiaceae; genus Nocardia; species Nocardia sp. NPDC056564. Next base: position 245,060 of record NZ_JBHTUR010000004.1, on the reverse strand, counting down.
TTGCGATAGGCGGCAACGGCATCCGCGGGGTTCGCGCTGCCCTCGTTGGTCCAGCGGGCGTCCGTGCCCTCGGGCCAGGCCGCCGCGGTCAGCCGGTCGACCAGCTCGTGCTCCGGCGCGAGCACGACATACGTCGCGCCGAACAGCGTGTCCGGACGGGTGGTGAAGACCTCGATCCGTTCGCCGTTCGCGTCGAACTCGACCTGCGCGCCACGTGAGCGCCCGATCCAGTTGCGCTGCATGGCCTTCACGTTCTCCGGCCAATCCAGCCGATCGAGATCGTCGACCAGCCGGTCGGAGTAGGCGGTGATGCGCATCATCCACTGCCACAACCGCTTACGGAACACCGGGAAGTTGCCGCGCTCGCTGCGGCCCTCGGCGGTGACCTCCTCGTTGGACAGCACCGTGCCGAGGCCGGGGCACCAGTTGACCACCGAATCGGTCTGATACACCAGGCGATACGAGTCGAGCACGGTCGCGCGCTCGGCGGCGGTCAGCGCCGCCCAGTCCTTGCCGTCGGGCGCGGGCCGGGCGCCGGAGGCGAACTGGTCTTCCAGTTCGGCGATCGGGCGGGCCCGGTTCAGCTCCTGGTCGTACCAGGCGTTGTAGATACGCAGGAAGATCCACTGGGTCCAGCGGTAGTACTCGGGGTCGGTGGTCGCGAACGAACGCCGCCGGTCGTGCCCGAGCCCGAGCCGATCGAGCTGGCGCTGCATGGTGGCCATGTTCGACTCGGTGGTGTCGCGCGGGTGCGCGCCGGTCTGCACCGCGTACTGCTCGGCGGGCAGGCCGAACGCGTCGTAGCCCAGCGCGTGCAGCACGTTGCGGCCGTGCATCCGGTGGTAGCGGGCGAACACGTCGGTGGCGATGTAGCCGAGCGGATGCCCGACGTGCAGACCGGCGCCGGACGGGTACGGGAACATGTCCTGCACGAACAGCTTGTCCGCGGGGGTGGGGCCGGCCAGCGGACCGACCGGATTCGGCGCATGGAAGGTCCCGCGCTCGCTCCACGTCCGCTGCCACCGACGTTCGACGCGGCCCGCGAGCTCCGCGGTGTACCGGTGCTCGGGTACATCGCTATCGGTTGCACGAGTGTCCTGCACGGTCCTGCCTTCTTGTGATCGCCGATCCCCGACAAACTTCGTCTATCAGGGTAGAACGTGCGGACCGCAGTACCGAAAATCGGGCTGTGCTCATCTGCTCGACGCGTCCGCGTCCGCGTCTGGGACGAAGTTACCCGCCCGTCGGAACGCGCCTGCGCCGCACCGGCTTCGCGTTACTCCCGGTTTGTCGTTCCCATCCGAGCGGTCCCAACAGTGCGTTTGGTTGCTACGCCTGCCGGCTGGTGCCACACGGTGTGGAACACGCCTGTCCGGGGTGGTGGGGAGTGGGGTGCTGAACAGTTGCGGGTAGCTCCCGCCGGGCGGCCGGCACCGATGCGATAACCTGCATTGGTGCTCGTCGTCGCTCTCGTCCTGTTCGCGCTGGCCCTGGTCGCCATCGCGACCGGCGCTCTCGGACTGATCGGCAAGCTGCCGCGCAACCGCTTCGTCGGGGTGCACACCGAGGCCGCTCTGTCCGATGACGAGACCTTCCGCATCGCGAATCGCGTGGCCGCCCCCACCTCGCTGGCGGCCGGTGCGCTGTTGTTCGCCGGTGGTCTCGTCGCCCTCGCCGCGAGCGGCATCGTCGCCCTGATCGTCGGCGCGGGCGCGGCTGTCGTCGCCCTCTTCACCCTCGGCGCCGGCGCCAACGCGGCGGCCTCGACCGCGGCCGCCATCGCCCCGCCCGCCGAGGTCGGCGGCTGCGGCAGTGCGTGCGGCGCGTGCTCGCTGCGCGACGCCTGCCAGCCCGCGACCTGATCCGCTATTCGGCGCAGTCCGGCGCCGGCACGCCGCGCGACAGCGGACTTCCGGCCGGATTCAGATACAGCACGCAGAGCCGGACCGGCACAGCACCGGTATTCCGTGCGACATGGGGATAACCCGGGCCGCTCGGTTCCCGGAACACGCGCCCGCGACGGTAGGTCACCGGTGCACAGTCCGCGCCGGGGTGATCGAGGGTGCCGCGCGTGACGACGACCAGCAGCGTCCCGTCGTGATAGTGCCAGCCGCTGCTGCCGCCGGGCTCGATGATTGTTTGGCGCAGCACGAATTCGCGGCGGCCGAGCACGAACCGGAACAGCACGCGGCTCGCCGTGCCGTGTGCGGGCGCCGCATTCACCTGATATTCGCGTCGCGTCACGAGTTTCATCGAACCATTTCGGTGCGGCCCGCGTAACCATCGACGGTGTCCGGCCGGGTTGAATCGGGCGAGTTACGTTTCGGGTCGAACCCTGTCAGCGGCGCTGACGGCGGTCCATACTTGGGGCGTTGCGGTACCAGCTTGATTTCCGGGGTGGAAATGAAAACGTTCGACCTTGTCGCCGCCGGTGACACGTGGGGGATCTCCGGTCCCGACTTCATGGCCTGGTATTGGCCGTTCGTCGGTCTCGCGCTGGTGATCGGTGTGATCATGCGGTTGCGGGTCACCCGCGGCGGCGCCGATACCCGCGGCATCGAGCGTCCTGGCCTGGATCTGTCGCTGCCGGAGATCGCCATGCTGTTCGACGACCGCCGGGCGGTGCTGACCGCGCTGGCCCGGCTGCGCAGCCACGACCTGATCGACTCGGCGGCCGCGCCGGCCCGCCCGCTGACCGACGCGGACAGGCACCGGCTCGACCCGTTCACCAGGTCCGTCTACGACCGGATCGCGGGCGGCGCGAAGCCGACGGTCGCGGCGCTGACCACCGATTCGGCCGCCGCCCTCGGACCCCTGCGGGACTCGATGATCAAGCGCGGCTACTTTCCCGACGCGACGTTCCGGCGCAGGCTGTGGGACGCCGGAATGCCGCTGTTGATCGTCGGATTGGTCGGCGTGGTGCGGTTCGTCGCCGGAACGCTGAACAGCAGGCCGGTCGCGTTCCTGGTCATCGCCCTTGTGGTGCAGGGGTTCTGCTACTGGCTGGTGGTGGCCAAGCCCCGGCTGACGCCGCTGGGCCGGCTGGCCCGCAAGAACGCGCTGAGCGGCAATGCGCATCTGCGGCCGTCCAACTCGCCTGCCTACGCCACCTACGGCGTCGAGAGCGCCGCGCTAGCGGCCGCGATCTTCGGCGGCGCCGCGCTGATGACGCTCGACCCCGGTCTCGCCAGTGCCGTTGAACCACCGAGCGCTTCGGGCGGCGACGGCGGCAGCGGCGGCGACAGCGGGGGCGGCGGATGTGGCGGTGGCGGCGGCTGCGGTGGTGGCTGTGGTGGCTGAACCGGCGTTGCCTGCGCGCGGGCCGTTGGCCGACGGAGCGCTCGGCATCGGCTGGCGGCCGGAGATCTGCGGGGTGATCGCGGAGCTGACCGGGCTCGGGTTCTGCGAGGTGATCGCGGAGTCGCTGCCGGTGCGGGCGCGGCTGCTCGGCAAGCCGGAGGTGGTGCTTCCCGCCGAGCTGTCCGCGTTGATCGAACGCGGAGTCGCCGTTGTGCCGCATGGTATTTCGTTGTCGCTCGGGGGCGCCGAACCGGTGGACCAACGCCGGATCGACCAGCTGGCCGCGTGCGCCGCGGCGGCGCGCGCACCGCTGGTGAGCGAGCACGTGGCCTTCGTCCGCGCCGGTGGCGTCGAAGCCGGACATCTGCTACCGGTGCCGCGTGCCAAGACCTCCCTGGATGTCTTGGCGCGCAACATATCCCGCACCCAAGCCGAACTCGACGTGCCGCTGGCCGTGGAGAACATCGCGGCGCTGTTCGACTGGCCCGAGGAGGAATACACCGAGTCGGAATTCCTCGCCGAACTCGTCGACCGCACCGGCGTATACCTGCTGCTCGACCTGGCCAATGTGTACGCGAACGCCCGCAACCGTTCTCGTGACCCGCTCGCCGAACTCCGGCGCCTGCCCGCCGAACGCGTCGCCTATTGCCACGTCGCGGGCGGCCACGAAGCCGGCGGCCGCTATCACGACACGCACACCGATCCCATTCCGGCCGAAGTCCTCACCCTCGTCAGCGAATTCACCGAACGCCGGCCGGTGCCGCTGATGCTGGAACGCGACGGCAATTACCCGCCCGCCGCCGAGCTCCTCGACGAACTCGACGCCATCGCCGCCGCCGCGCACCGCCCGAGCGTCACCGGTCGCGCCCGACCGGCACGCGCATGACCCGGCCGGAATTCGACGCGCTCGCCGCGCGGCAAGCGGCACTGGTTCGCGCCCTGGTCGCCGGAAGCCCGGTGCCGGACGGTTTCGACACCGCCGCCGTCGCCGCGGCCGCCCGCGCGTTGCTGCACAAGCGCGCCGGCGAGGTCGCGCACCGCTTCCCGCTGCTCGCGCACGCCTGCGGCGACGACTTCACCGCGCGTTTCGTCGCCTGGGCCGCCGACCGGCCGAAGACGACCACCGCCGCGGACGCAACAGCTTTCGCCGAGCATGCGGGCCTCGCGCCGCCCGTGCGCGGCGCGTCGGCGCGCGGCCGCCGATCATTTCCGCGCCGGCGGCGCTAGCGGAACTATCCGCCCGCCAACACCGCGAGCTCCCGCGATTCGCCCGGCGCCAAGACGGTGACGTCCACGCCGAGTTCGCCGGCGGCAGCCTGGAATTCGGCCAGCGACTCGTCGACCTCCACGTAGTACGGCGGCCGGTCGAGCCCGAAGTGAATCGGCACGACCGTGCGCGCGCCCAGGATGTGCCCCGCCGTCGCCGCCTGTTCCGGCGTGAGCACCGCGGGCAGCGGGCTGGCCGGTCGCAGGTGCGGAAGCCGCACCACCGCACCGTTTATCGGCAGAAAGGCCGCGTCGAACGGGCCGCAGCGGCGTGCGATGAGCCACCACAGTCCGTGGAAGGTGGTGTCACCGCCGTGGAAGATCCGCCGGCCGCCCGCGCCGACCACCCAGTTCAGCTGGGGATCGCCGAGCCCGTCCACGGCGGGAACGGCGGTGATCTCGAACGGGCCGATCACCGTGGTCTCCCATTCCGACATCACTCGAGTGGTCAGACCGCTTGCGGTGAAACCCTTTTCGGTGTCCGCGGTCCACGCGAGGTCGGCGCCGGTGCCGATTATCGGCGCGGGACGCAGGACGATCCCGTCCGGCGCCAGCACGCGGCGCAACGCGGACGGGTCGGCGTGATCCGAATGCAGGTGCGTGACCAGGGCCGCCGCGGCATTCGGCTGCCGCGGGGCGGTCAGCGCGTCCCCCGGTAGCGAACTGCGCAGCGGCTCGCTGTCCTGCACGGCGTCGATCACCAGTGTGGCGCCGTCGAATTCGAGCTCTACGCCGGCCCAGCCGAGTCTGCGGATCTTCATGGTCATCCCTTCATCGCACTACCTCATCGAAGTGTACGGACGATCGTTCGTATTTCTCTAGTATGCGCAGAGGTCCCATGGTGTGACGAATTACGTAGGTTCTGGTTCCATCTGGGAACACGCTCGGCGTTAGCGTGTGGTGTGCGATTCCTCAGCAAGTTCTATATCGACGGTTTCATCCTGTCGATCCTCGCCACGGTTGCCCTGGCCAGCGTGTTTCCCGCCCGGGGTACCGCGGCCGATGTAGTCGGCGTGCTGACGAAGATTGCCATCGCATTGCTATTCCTGCTGTACGGCACCCGGCTTGCGCCGAAGGAGGCCCTGGCCGGGCTCACCCACTGGCGGTTGCACACCGTCGTGCTGGCGACCACATTCGTGCTGTTCCCGCTGCTCGGGCTGGCGGCGCACCTGCTGGTGCCGAGCGTGCTGACCGACGACCTGTACACCGGTTTGCTGTTCCTGTGCCTGGTGCCGTCCACCGTGCAGTCCTCGATCGCGTTCACCTCGATCGCGAAGGGCAATGTGCCCGGTGCGATCGTGAGCGCGACGGCGTCGAACCTGATCGGCGTCTTCGTGACGCCGCTGCTGGTCATCCTGTTGATGAACACCACCGGGCAGGCCAGCGTCGACTTCTCCTCGATCGGCGACATCGTGCTGCAGCTGCTGGTGCCGTTCGCCATCGGCCAGTTGATCCGGCCGAAGGTGCACAGCTGGCTCAGCCGCTACGCCGAGCCGACGAAGCTGGTGGACCGCGGCTCGATCCTGCTGGTCGTCTACAGCGCGTTCAGCGCGGGCATGGTCGAGGGCATCTGGCACATGCTCTCGCCGTGGCGGATTCTCGCGCTGGCCGCGGTGTGCGGTGTGCTGCTCGCGCTGGTCATCGCCGCGACCTTGCTGATGGGCCGGATCTTCGGGTTCAGCATGCCGGACCGGGTCGTGATCGTATTCTGCGGATCGAAGAAGAGCCTGGCCACCGGGCTGCCCATGGCGACCGTGCTGTTCGCCAGCCAGCCGGTCGGGTTGATCGTGTTGCCGCTGATGATGTTCCATCAGATCCAGCTGATCACCTGCGCCGCGCTGGCCCAGCGCTGGGCGAAGCAGGCCGATGAGTCCGGCGAGGCCGGCGAGCTGCGGCCCGCCGCCTAGCGCGGCGAGCGGCTACCGCAGCGTCGCCAGGGCCGTCAGGACGGCGTGATCGGCCTCGGGATCGCCGACCGAAACGCGCGCGCTTCCATCGGGATACGCCTTGGCGGCGATGCCCGCCCGGCGTAGCGCGGTCGACACGCCGGGCCCCGGCAGGTACAGGAAGTTCGCGTGACTGCGCGGCACCGCGATTCCGCGCCGCCGCAGCGCGTCCCGCAGCGCCTCCCGCTCGGTGGTGATCCGCATGGTCCGCACGGCCAGTTCGGGTTCGGCGGCGTAGGACGCGGACACCGCGGCCACCGCCGCCGAACTCACCCCGAACGGCAATTGCAGCCTGCGCACCTTGGCCGTCAGCTCGCGCCGGCCGAACGCGTAGCCGATGCGCAGTCCGGCCAGCCCGTAGGCCTTCGAGAAGGTGCGCAGCACAAGCAGATTCGGATGCCGGTTCAGCAGCGCGAGCGGGTCGACATAGTCCGCGGCGCCGAGGAACTCGACGTAGGCCTCGTCCAGGATCACCGGCACCCGCGTGGGCACGCTGCTCAGGAACGCTCTCAACGCGCCGGCCGAGGCCACCGTGCCGGTCGGGTTGTGCGGGCGGCACACCACCACCAGCCCGGTCCACTTGTCCACGGCCTTGACCATCGCGCCGAGGTCCTGGTTGCCGTCGGCGTCCAACGGCACCGGAACCACCTCGACCCCGGCCATCTCGGCCATGATCGGGTACCCGTCGAAAGTCGGCGTCCCGAACACCATTCCGGCGCCGGGTGTGGTCAGCGACTGGATGATCTGCATCGCCACTCCGGTCGCGCCCGACCCGACCACCACCTGATCCGGCTGCACGCCCAGGTGCCGCGCGATCAGGCTGGGCAGCCGCCGCGGCAGGAACTCCGGGTAGCGATTCGCCTGGGCCAGCACGCTGTTCACCGCACGCAGCACCGAAGGCAAAGGCGGGAACGGGTTTTCACTGAGCGTCAGGTCGAACCGGGGCGGGGTCGACGAACTGCCCCGCCGCCGCGACGGCGTGGTCTCGTCGATGACGCGCAGGCTCATCGCGCCGCGCCCCACCGGATGGCCGCGGCGCCGGCGAAGTCACCCGCGTGCGCGAACGCCGACAGCAGCACCACCGAGCCGTTGCGCAGCCTGCCCGCCCGGTTCTCCGCGTCCAGGGTCACCGGAATGCCTGCGGCGAAGAGGTTTCCGCACGTGTCGAAGGTGTCCGGGTGCCGTTCGGCGGGCAGTTCGAGTGCGTCGTGCCAGTTGCGCAGGAACAATCGGTTCGGTTGATTGGTGACGAACGTGTCGATGTCGCGCCCCTTCACCCCGATCCGGTCGCACACGGCCAGCGCCACCTCCGGCACCAGCCGGTTGCCGCGGGCGAACACCTTGGTGATCTTCGATTCGGTGAAGCTGACGCAGCCCTGGCCTTCGCCCGGCTCCCAGTACTTGCGCTCGCCATTGGTGGAGAACTCCATGTCCCCGGCGAATTCGGGATAGGTGCGGCATTCGATGTCCAGGATCGGCGCGCTGTCGTCCTTGACCAGCAGCCCCACCCCGCATCCGTCACCGGGCACCGGCGCCTGCGCCAGCTTGCGGATGTCGGGCTGGGTGAACACCGGGCCCGCGCAGTTCTGCGTCGCCGCGATCAGCGCGGTGCGGGCGGCGGTGGTCTGCAACACCATTCGGGCGATCGACAGCATGTGCACGAACGCCGCGCACCCGCCGTTGTGCACGTCGTAGACGAAGGCCGGGCGCGCGCCGAGCCGCTTGGCCACCTCCGGTCCGGCGCCCATGACCGGATTGTCCGGCAGCTGCGTGTGCGTGATCAGCACGTCGATATCCGAAATGAACCGCGCGCCATGGCGTTCGATCAACGGTGCGACGGCGCGCTCGACCATGTCCACCGCCGTCTCGTCCCGGTCCACGTGGTGGCGGCCCCTGGGCGAGCGGAACATCACGTTCTTGGCCATCCGGTCCGAACGGGAGAACTGGGTGAAATACTCGGTGCCGACCGGCTCTCCCGGCAGGTAGCTTGCCACGTCGACCAGGCTGACCGAGGGGAGGGCGGCGGCGTCGGGATTGGTGGGGTTCATCCGGGTCTCACTTCATCCAGTCGGGCTTGATGGGCAGGCCGTTGGCCGCCCGGTACTCGCAGATCGCCTTGAGGTTGTCCATCTCCAGCTGATGCCCCGCGGAGAACATGTCCCAGAAGTCCCCGACCCACACCGGGCGCCCGGCCGGCGCGGTCTCGGGGTAGGGGTTCTCGTCGTAGAACGGGTGCTTGCAATTGACCCAGAGCACAACCGATCCCGGCTTGTCGAACACCACCTGCGCGTCGACGACGCGTAGCAGGTAGATCATCCACAGGTGCCGCGACTGATCCCAGGCGCAGTGATAGTCGACGGTCATCCCCTCCGGATGCGCGACGGTGCGGGTGAAGATCCGCGTCTCGTCGCCGAGCCGGTCGTAGGCCAGCCACAGGCCCGGCTCCTCGGTCGGCACGAATCCGCGCAGGCTGTAGGTCCACTCCTCCAGTGACCGGGTGTCGGCGAGATACTCGTAGACCTGCTGCGGCGGCGCGGCGATATACGCCTGCACCGGGCAGTATTCGCCGAACACCTGGTCGTGCGGGTAGACCGACCGCAGCATGTCCATGATGATCGGCGTGGTCGCGTCCTTGTCGGAATTCTCGATCCGCAGCACGCCGGGCGGAAGGGCATCCGCCGGGATATCGCTGAGTGCGGGCAGAGCGCTGGTCGGCTCGCCCGCCGTCCGGCCACCACCCGTGATGGAATCGCTACGCGATAAGGTCATTTCGTACTCCCGGATTGTTCGATGGTCGTCAGGAACGGCAGAAACGGCGGCACCTCGTCCGGGTCCACGTCGACCGAAATGAACGAGGGCCCTTCGGTTCCCAGGCAGTGCCGCAGGGTTGCGGCCAGCTCGGCCGGTGCGCGCACGGAGAACGCGGGCAGCTCGGGGAACATGGCGCCGACGCCGTCGCCCAGGTGTGAAGGCCGGAATCTGTTGAAGCTGTAGCGATCCCGGTAGTAGAGCTGTTCTCTGGTCACGCACATCGCGTGCGCGTTGTTGTTGAGCACGAGGAAGGTGATCGGCAGCGCGTGTTCGATCGCGGTGTGAATCTCCATGCCGTGCATGAAGAACGCGCCGTCGCCGGCCACCACCACGGTGCGCCGCACCCCGTCCGGGCCGTGCCTGCGGGCGAACGCCGAGCCGATGCCCGCGCCGAACGCGTAGCCCATGCCGCCCATCCCCAGCGCGACGACGAACCGGCCGCCACGCGGCACCCGCAGGTGATGCACCACGGCCGCACCGGTATTGCCCGCGTCCGCGAAGACATCGGTGCCGCCGGGCAGCGCCGCGTCGATGGTCTCCACCAGCTGCCGATAGCGCAGGCCCGGACCCGACGACGGCGGAACCCGCAGCGGGGTGAGCGGAGCGACCGCGCGCCGCTCGGATGTCGCCGTGGCACCGGCGAATTCGTCGGCCAGCTCGCCCAGGGTGCGGGCGAGGTCGGTGCTGGTGGCATGGATGGCAGGCAGATACGGTGGCGTCACCCCGATGCTCGCCACCGTGCTTCCGGCCAGCGGTTCGTCCAGTCCGGTGCGCGTGGTCACCGGCATCGGCGTGCCGATGAGCAGGCACAGCGCCGCCGATCGGAGGGCCGCGCCGAGTTCGCGATGGCCCATGGTGCCCGCGACCCCGCAGAAGCCCGGATCGGTGTTGTCGTAGGTGTCCTTGGCGTCCGGAGCGACGCCCACCGCGGCGTCCAGGACGGCGGCCAGCCGGGCCAGCTGGTCCCGCGCGTCATCGCGAGCGACCTGGTCCCCGGCGATGATCACGATCTTCCCGGTGCGCCGAGCCGCGGTCAGCGCGGCGCGCAGGCGGGCCAGGCCCGCCTCGTCGCGCCGATACACCTTGGTGGGCAACCGGATCGGCCGCGCCGCGATGCTCGACTGCTGGACATTCTTGGGCAGCAGCAGCACCGCGGGTCCGCCGCGCCGGGCGGCGCCCACCGCCCTGGCCAGGTGCTCGGGCAGATCGGCCGCGTGCTCGACCCGCGCGCAATAGCGGGTGATCTCGTCGAACATGCGGACCGCGTCGATGGTGCCCGCGTGCCCGCTGGTGTCCTGGAAGGCGCCCTTGCCCTCCTGCGCGGTCGGCGGTTGACCGACGAGCGCCAGCACCGGCACCCGCGACGCATACGATTCGGCAAGTCCGGCAACGAGATTCATCGCGCCGCCGCCGGACGTCGCGGCGACGACGCCGAGCCCGCCGGTCGATCGGGCGTAGCCGTCGGCCATGGTCGCGGCGGCGAACTCGTGCTTGGCGATCACCCCGGTGACATCGGACGGGGCGTCGAAGACGGCGTCGTACAGGTCCTCGATGTTCGCTCCGTCGACGCCGAAGATGTGCCGGACCCCCAGGGCCGAAACCGCCTGCACCACATAGTCCACGACCCGGCTTTGCATCCGGCGCTCCTTCCCGCGGGTGTCCACCTGTGCGCTGGGCACACGCGAGATCACTTCCTGCGTACAGAAGTGATACGGGTCAGCGGGGAGGGTGGTTCAACGGGGAATGGGCCGGCGGCCGCTCGGTTCGGGTCGATCCCGAATTGCCGCATTTCGGCGGGTGTTGTCCATCGGGCTTGCGTGTACGTATACATCTACGTATAGTTGGGTCATGCCCAACAAGACGATCTATGTTGCCGATGACGATCTGCCGCTGTTCCAGCGGGCCCAGGAACTGGTTGGCGGCAATCTGTCCGGGGCGGTGACCACGGCGCTGCGCCGGTTCATCGAATTGGAAGAGGGTCGGCAAGAAGGGTACGACGAGGTCATCGTCCGGGTCGGGCACAACGGTGTCCGGCAGGTCCGATTCTCCGGCGCCCTGCTGTTCGAGACGAACGAGGTCAACGACCACCGGATGGAACACGTCCGGGTGTTCCGCAGCCGGAAAGGCAAGTTCGTGCTGCACGCGCACTACGCCAGCTGGGACGACTATCCCCAATCCGCCAACTGGATCAAGGATTTGAAGAACTGGCGGCGCATGCTCGGCGTCGGCGAGCAGGACTGGGGCGATTTCATCCTGGAGATCGTCGACTCGATCGAGGAATTGAAAGACAAACTGCCGGACAAGGTGTACGAGCGGGTGGTCGACATCGCCAAGCGGCCGCAGATCGAAGACCTCGACATCTAGCCGAAGATCGTTCCCGCACAACTGAACAGCCACTGCTCGACCGAGAACCCACTCCCCCTGGGGGTGGTGTCGCATAAACATGCGCACATGCGCATTCAACTATGAAATCCAGCGAAAGGACCGTCATGGTCAACGGCCATCGCGCACCCGCCATTTCGGCAGTGGGCCTGCGCAAATCGTTCGGCGACAAGGTGGTGCTCGACGGCATCGACATCGTCGTCCCCGAGGGCACCATCTACTCGCTGCTCGGCCCGAACGGCGCGGGCAAGACCACCACGGTGCAGATCCTGAGCACGCTGATCCACGCCGACGGCGGCGAGAACCGGGTCGGCGGCCACGATGTCGAGGCCGAACGCGACGAGGTGCGCGACGCGATCGGGGTCACCGGTCAGTTCTCCGCCGTCGACGAGCTGCTCACCGGCCGGGAGAACCTGATCCTGATGGGCGATCTGCACCATCTGCCCCGGCGCGACAGCAAGCGACTGGCCGCGGATCTGCTCGCCCGCTTCGATCTGGCCGAGGCCGCCGACAAGCCGGCCTCCACCTACTCCGGCGGCATGACCCGGCGCCTGGACCTGGCGATGACCCTGGTCGGCGATCCGCGGATCATCTTCCTGGACGAGCCGACCACCGGCCTCGACCCGCGCAGCCGGCGGGTCATCTGGGAGCTCATCCGCGGCCTGGTCGACGACTACAACGTCACCGTCTTCCTCACCACCCAGTACCTGGAGGAGGCCGATAACCTGGCCGACCATATCGCGGTGCTCGATCAGGGCCGGATCGTGGCGGAAGGCACCGCGGCGGAACTGAAGCGGCTGGTGCCCGGCGGGCACATCCGGTTGCAGTTCGCCGACCGCACCGCCCTGTTCGCCGCGTCCGCCGCGCTCGGCGTCGCCGCGCGGATGGCCGAGGAGGCCGACGACGACGCGGACCTGACCCTCGCGGTGCCGAGTGACGGCAGCGTGAAATCGCTGCGGGCCCTGCTGGATCGGCTCGACTACGAGCAGATCGAGGTCGACGGGCTCGCCGTGCACACGCCCAACCTCGACGATGTCTTCCTCACCCTCACCGGCCAGCCCACCCGCGAAACGGAAACCGTCTGATGAGCACCATGTCCTACGCCCTGGCCGACTCGGCAACGATGTTGCGGCGCAACCTGACCCACGCCAAGCGCTATCCGAGCATGAGCGTCGGCATCATCGTGATGCCGACCGTGCTGCTGCTGATCTTCAAGTTCGTCTTCGGCGGCGCGCTGGAGAAGTCGTCCGGCGGAAACTACATCGACTATCTCGCGCCCGGCATGCTGCTGATGGTGCCCGCCTACATCACCGCGTCGGTGGCGGTGTCCATCGCGACCGACGCGTCCAAGGGCATCGTGAATCGGTTCCGCACCATGGGGATCACTCAGTCATCGATGCTGACCGGGCACGTGGTCGGTGCGCTGCTGCAAGCGCTGGGTGGCATCGTGCTGATGGCCGTGGTCTCGCTGCTCATCGGCTGGCGCCCGGACGCCAACGTCGTCGAATGGCTCGCCGCGTTCGGCCTGCTCGCCTTCACCATCTTCGGCTTGAACTGGCTCGCGGTCGCGTTGGGCCTGCTGTCGTCGAGTCCGGAGGGCGCGAGCAATATCGTCTTCCCGATCATCATGCTGCCGTTCCTGGGCAGCGGGCTGGTGAGTACCGACACCATGCCCGCCGGGCTGCGTCAGTTCGCCGAGTACCAGCCGTTCACGCCGATCACCGAGACCGTGCGCGGGCTGCTGATGGGCACCGAGATCGGCACCGACGGCATTCTCGCGCTGGCCTGGTGCGCCGGCCTCACGATCGCCGGATTCCTCTGGGCCAACACGATTTTCCGTCGCCAGACCAGCTAGTTCGACCACGCGATGAGGGGTAGCGATCCCCCGCCGAACCCTCGGCGGGGGATCGCTGTGTCGTCAGACGGTGCCGGACAGCAGCGTCTCGCCGGTCGACGCGAGCCGGATCTCCACGGCCCGGATCTGGTCCGGCGCCTTGTCGATGGTCCGGTCGATGGTCAGCTCGGTGCCCGGCCCGGCCGGCCACTGATCGAGCTCGGTCTGGCTGCCGTCCGTGCCGAGCACGAACAGCTTCAGATTCCAGTTGTACTGCTGGTTGCTCGCCCCGTAGCGGCAACTCATCACGATCCGCGTCTTGCCGTTGTCCTGCACGACCTTGAAGCTCGCCGTCACCGGATTCGGCCTGAGCGGTTGCATACTGCGTTCCGCGACCACCTGCTCGGTGCCGGTATTGCCCGACGAGGTGACGGTCGCGACCACCGGGATCGCGATGGCCACCGCGGCGGCGGCCGCCGCGACCGCGGCGCCGACGGCCACCCACCGGCTCCGGCGCCTGCGCTTCTCGGCCGCGTCGGCTAGCCTGGGCAGCAGCTGCGGCACCGGCGGCCCGGCCGTGGTTGCCGCCGAACCCGGTTGCGGCGCAACGGATTCCGGCAGGTCGATCATCGCGAGCGCGGTCGCGGGTTCGACCATCGCGAGCATGCCCGGCATCCCGGCCAGTTCGGCCACCGCGGCCTGGCAGGCGGGGCAGCCGGACAAATGCTCCTCGTATTCCCGGCGCTCGGTTCGCGTCAGGGAGCCGAGCACGTAGGGCGCATCCCACGTGGTGTAGTCGTCAGCGATATCGGTCATTGGTTCGTCACCCCCATCTCCTGTAGTGCCAGCCGTAGGGCCCGCATGCCGTAGTGCATCCGGGATTTCACCGTGCCCGGCGGAATATCGAGTTCCGCCGCGATCTGATGCGTGGAAAGGCCCCGATAGTAGGCCCGCACGATCACCTCGCGGTGATCGGGACTGAGCCTGCCCAACGCGTCCGCTACCACCCAGCCGTCCAGGGCCCGGTCGGCCTGGTCCGGCGTTGCCTGCTCCGGCGGGGCATCGGTGCGGAACTCACGCCGGTTGCGGGCGCTGCGATGCTCATCCACGGCGAGATTGCGCGCCACCGTGAACAGCCACGCGCGCGCCGAAGTATCGGACTGATCCAAGACGTTCGGGCGCTGCCAGGCCCGTAGCAACGTTTCCTGCACGATGTCCTCGGCCCGTCCGGGGTCGCGCACCAAGCCGAGCGTGTACCGCCAGAGCGCGGCCGCGTGTTCGTCGTACAGGACCCGCAACAACTCGGTTCGGTTGTCGGGCATTGCTCACCTCCCGCTCATCCCACGAATCAGCGGGGGCAAACGGTTCAATGAGAGCGCACATCTCAATTTCGTTCGAGTTCGATCGGGTGGGTGGCCAGCAGCGACAGCGGCAGCGGCTGGCGGCGCAGCACGTGCGCCCAGAGGTCGGCGCGGCCGGTGCTGATCGGGTCGGAGGGCAATGCGGACAGCACGATCCAGTCGTCGTTCTCCAGCTCGCCCTCCAGCTGCCCGAAGGTCCAGCCCGCGTAACCGGCGAAAATGCGGATGCCCTCGACCAGCTGCCCGATCTCCTCGGGGTCGGCGTCCAGGTCGACCAGCACCACGCGGCCGTCGATGCGACGCAGGCCGGAGATGCCGTCGATGCTCGCGCCGACCCGCACGGTGCCGAGGCACAGCGCCGCGTCCCGCTTGACCGGACCGCCGATGAACAGGGTGCGCGGCGCGGCCGCCACCTCGGTCCAGCGGGGGAGCACGTCGTGCACGGCCGTATCGCTCGGCCGGTTCAGCACCACGCCGAGGCTGCCCGCCTCGTTGTGCTCGATGATGTAGACCACGGTGCGCCGGAAGGTGGGTTCGGCCAGTTCGGTCGCCGACACCAGCAGGGTGCCGGCGCGCACCACCTGCTCGCCGTGCCGGAAATCGCGCCGCTTGCGGTCGCCGTGCCCGCCGCGAGTTTTCCGATCATCCGGGTCGTCTGCGCGTGCCACTCGGACATCATCGCAGTTGTTCGGGCGATATGCGCTTCTGCTGACCAGTTCGGTGTGCTGAATTTGGCTCAGGGGCCGATGCTGGGTGCTTGTGCGCGTCGTAGAGTCCGTGTCATGGAACCGCCCGAGGTGCGCCTCGAGAACAGCGACACCGTGTACGACTTCTATCTCGAGCATCGGCAGAATCGGCTGAAAGCCTGGGGTGCGTACGCCATTCTGGGGCGCCGCTACTATCCCCGCGTCGCCTACGCCGAGGGTGCGCGGGCCGGTCTGCGGGCGGCGATCCGGCAGGGCAGGCCGCTGTTGATCTCGATCAATCATCTTTCCGAGAACGATCCGTACACGGTCGCGGCGGCGGCGTGGCGCAGCGCGCTGCGTCCGGTGATCGGCCGGGTGCGGGTGCTGGCCAAGGACGAGCTGTTCGAGGAACCCGAGCAGCGGCGCAAGATCGACATGATGGGCGGGATCCCGGTGTTCCGCGGCAAGGACCACGGGATTCGGGCCGTCAATGCGGCTGGTCAACGGATGATGGACATCTGCGCGCAGCGGATCGCGCGCGGCGACGGGGTCGCGGTGTTCCCGGAGGGGACCTGCAACGAGGTCGACCCGACCCAGGTGCAGCCGGTCGGTAGCGGCATCGGGCACATCGCGTTTCGCGCGATGAAGCTCGGCGTCGAGCCGGTGCTGGTCTCGATGGGCCTGAGCTACGGGCCGCGGGCCGACCCGGCGGTGCAGCCGGACAAGGAGGAGGCCAAGTCGGCCAGCTTCTATTTCGGCGTGCCGATCACCGAACTGCCGGCCAAACCGGGCGATATCGCGCGGCTGGTGCGCACCGATCTGCAACGGGCCCTGGACGGGGCGGTCGCCGCCTACTGAGGCAGGTTCAGGCTGTCGCGCGCCCAGTGCGGGACCATCACCAGATATTCGGGGCGGGTCTCGATGAAGTGGTGCACCATCCGGCACATCGGCAGCGCGCCGAGTTTGTCCTGGGCGGTGCTGTTCAACGCCGCCTCGACCAGCACGCGGCCATAGCCCTGGCCCTCGTAGCGGGGGTAGATCTCGGTGTGCACGAACGCGCGTTCGGACTGGGTGTCCTGGTATTCGACGTACCCGGCGTCGTCACCGTCGACATAGAGCTCGAAGCGTTCCAGCGCGGTGTTGATACGGACCTCCGTCGACATGGCTCGACGCTACTCCCGTGCGACGGCATCCGCGCATTCCACGACACATATCGCCGCGCCCGGCCGTGGCCGGGGAAGGGCCCGCCGGGGCGGGCCTGACCGGCGGAATCGGGCGATCGACTTGTTTGTCGCTCGCGCCCTGCGCAGAATGCTCTTGATCGGGGTCGCGCACGCACGCGTGGCGGCGGCCCGTGGAGGTACGAAACATGATGAAGGTACGGCTGTTTTCGCGGGCGGCGGCCGCCATGGCCGGGTGCCTGCTCGGCGGATCGATCGTGTCCGGCCCGGCCGATGCCGCGCCGGCCTTCGGGGCCTGTCCGGCGGGTTCGGTGGTGGCGGGGCACGGTGTGCAGTGCGCTGTCGTCGACGTGCCGATGAATTACGCCGATCCGGACGGGGCGAGGATTCAGCTGACCGTCAGCCGGATCGCCGCGACGGGCGAGCGGCGCGGCGCGATCTTCGCCAATCCCGGTGGGCCCGGCGCGGATGGGCTGGACTTCTGGGGTCAGCGGACCGATGTGCTGCCTGCCGAGCTGAACGCGCATTACGACCGGCTCGCGGTGCAGCCGCGCGGATTGCGCTGGGCCACTCCGCTGGAGTGCGCGACCGAGAACGGCGGGCGGGTCTCGCTCGGCGGCGGCGATCGCAATGCCATCAAAAAAGCCTGCGATACCGCGCATCCCGGTTATCTGGACACCATCACCACCGAGAACACCGCCAGGGACATGGATGCGGTGCGCGCCGCGCTCGGGCTGGACCGGATCAGCTATCTCGGCACCTCGTACGGAACCTACCTGGGTGCGGTGTACGCCTCGCTGTTTCCGGATCGGGTCGAGCGAATGGTGTTGGACTCCAATGTCAATCCCGACTGGGTCTGGACCGAGGAATTCGCCCAGCAGCAGATCGCGGGCAAGCAGCGGCTCGACGATCTGTTCGCCTGGATCGCCGCGCACAGCGGCGAATACCACCTCGGCGACACGGCGTTGCAGGTCTACCAGAACTGGGTGCGGATGGCGGTCGACCAGGGCGGGGGCTGGTACGCCAACCTGACGCCGCCGCCGGCCAGTCTCGCCGACCTGCCCGGCTCGTTGCCCGAGCCGCTGGCCGAGATCGCCCGCGACGGGTACACCGGCAGCCTCGAGCAGGCCGGCAAACTGCAGAATCTGTTGCGCACGTTGATCTCTCGCGGCGCCACCACGCAGGGTCCGTTACTCGGCGCGACCTCGGTCGCCAGCTATACCCGCACCTATTGGCCCGCTTTCGCGCGGGCGATGGCCGAAGCGATGGCCGATCCGTCGAACGTGCAACGGTTGCGCACCATCGAGGGCGTCACCTCGACCGACTCCACCGGGCAGTTCGTATTCGCGGCGATCACCTGCAACGAGAACGCGATTCCCGGGCGACTCGAGGTGATCGGCTCGGCAATCGCGACCATCGCCTCCGGTGGTGACGCCATGGACGCGCGCGCCGATCTGGTCCGGTCCGGAATGGCCTGCGGGGCTTGGAAACCCGTCACCGCGCCGGTTCCGATCAGCGGGGCCGGGCTGACGACGCGACCGCTCGTGCTCCAGAGTCGCCACGACGCGCTCACCAAATACGAAGGAGGACCGGCGATGTCCCGTGCGCTGAACGGTTCGCTGATCACCGTCGAGGGTGGGGATCACGGGAACTTCGGCCGCGGCAACCGGGTGGTCGACGACGCGGTGCTGACCTACCTCGACACCGGTCAGGTCACGATCACCGAGGCCGCGGAGGCGCCGCTGCCGGCGCGCTGAAACTCCACTCGCGCTGCGTGCTTCGGCTTCCGCGAAGCACGCAGCGCCGCAGGTCAGTACGTGCCGCCACCCTGAAAGACCTGAAGTGCGTTGAGTACCAAGAACAATGGACCGTACAGCGCGGTCGCCAACGGATCTCCGTTACGCTGACCGGCCAGGATCCAATCGAAATTCATCGAGCCCATCGTCTTTTCTCCCTTTGCTGGTAGTGACAGGGGGTTTCGCGGTTACTCGGTGACGTGCGGAGTCCGCTTCACTTCTTGTTCTTCTTTTTCTGTTTCGGCTTCGGCAGCTCGCACGACTTCTTCGAGCCCTTGGCCGTGCACTTGTCGCCGGTGCCCGCGCCGCCGATGACCGTGCCGTTGTTCGTGCCGGTGACGGTGATGACGTCGTTGCCGCCTTCCCCGTTGACCGAGTTCTGCTTGGATTTCAGGTTGTTGACGGTGATCCGATCGGCCAACGGGCCGCCGCGCACCTTGGCCTGGCCGTCGAGGTCGGTGACCTTGATGATGTCCTTGCCCTGGACCGGTGCGTCCGGATACCCGTCGCCCCACACCTGGCCCATCTTGCCGACGAACCCGACGGTGATCTTGTCGTTGCCACCCCAGCCGTTGATGATGCTGTTGTGCCACTTCAGCTCGTCGCCGTCGCCGCGGACGACGTCCTCCGGGCCGTTGACGCTCTTGACGTTGATGATGTCGTCACCGTCATCGCCCAGTACGCCACCGGAATTGCCGACCATGTCCACGGTGATGGTGTCGTTGCCGGACCCGCCGTCGGCGGAACTGGCGGATAGGCCGCGCAACGGATTCTTCTCGCCGGGGCCGTTGATGCTGGTGACCTTGATGATGTCGGCACCCTCGTCGCCCATGGCCGCCGTCGCGCCCTCCAGGGCGGTGACCGTCAGTTCGTCGTTTCCCTGATTGCCCCTGAGTTTCCCGAGACCCGTGATCGGTCCCTTGGTGGCGAAGATCTTGTCGTCGCCCTCGTTGCCCTCGACGTATCCCGTGTTCATACCGTCGACGGTCAGGGTGTCCGGACCGGGTCCACCGGCCATCAGGCCGAGGCCGTTGACGTTGCCCGCGTGCATGGTGTCCGCGCCCGCGCCGCCGTACATGCCGTCGGCGGTCTCCGGGTCGTCGAAGTGCGCGCCCGTCGCCACCCAGCCGGCGTCCATGCTGTCGTCGCCGTCGTCGCCCGCGACTCGACCGGCGATGACCTCGACGCTCTGCTCCGGGTGATCCTGGTTGTTCCGGACGAAGCCGAGGGTGCCGACGGTGATCCGGTCGTTGCCCGGGCCGCCGCTGACCTTGCCGCGCTCGCTCACATTGCCCAGCGGAACATCGCCGCCCACCTTGTTCTGGCAGGCCGAATCCCGCACGCCGCCACCGATGGTGATGGTGTCGTTGCCCGGGCCGCCTTCCACCACTCCGCCCTTCTCGGCCGCCGCGCCGACTCTGCCGGTGCAGATGAACTTGCCGACGTCGTAGACGGTGATGGTGTCGTTGCCCGCGCCCGCGCGGACCGCCGCCCCCTCCGGTACGTCACCCTTGATCAGAATCGTGTCGTCGCCGTCCGTGCCCTCGACGATGTCGCCGCTGGTCAAATTGCCGCAGGTGATGGTGTTTCCGTCGGCGGTGCACCCCTTGGGCAAGGGCGCCGCGGCCTGCGCCGGAACCGGCCAGAGGGCCAGCGCCAGTACGGTCAGCGCGGGTGCGCACGACCAGCGCCACACCATGTTTGTCGATACGCGCATACCCGTGGCCGCTATTTCCGGGTCGAATCATCTATCAGCGGATCGCTGTCCCCGTCGGCCGGATCGCCGGCGTTTATCTCCGCCTCGGTGACGAATTCGTTGGGCACGTCATCGGATTGGATGTCGCCGTCGAGCGCTCCCTCGTCGATGGCCTCGTCCGTCGCGGTCGTGCCCGAATCGTCGGAGGCCGCGCCGTCGTCGATCCGCGCGGTCGGGTCGCCCTGCGGAACGTCCGCGCAGGGATCGGTGACGCACACCGCGGGCAATGCCGCGGCCTCCGCCGGAACAACGAACGCCGCCAACACGATCGCGGCGACACCGGACCACCGGACGGCGGTAGATCGTGAAACACCCATGCCAAAGAACCCCTATTTCTCGGTCGAATCACCCTCGTACACCAGCCGGGTACCTGCGCTCGCCCACACCAGGAACCCACAACGAACGCGCACACCGAGTGCGCTTGCCCCGCATCGCGTTACCCGCCGGACCACCGGCGCGAACACCTCTGTATTCGTGGTCGGCCGCGGCGGGGATGGGTGTGGATCGTGCTTTGTCTGGCTGGGTGGACGGTAAGTCCGTCTCGGTATTGCCTGCCCAGTCGGCGCGGATCACACTGCAAACCATGACCACCTGGATGCCGCTGCACGGCCGCCCGTATACGCCAATTCCCTACCACCCGAACCGGATTCCGGTCACGGAGGCGCTGGCCACGTCGGCCGCATTCCGGGCCAGGATGGACGAGCGCCGTACCGTGCGGATGTTCTCCACCGACCCGGTGCCGGAGCAGTTGGTGCTCGACGCGATCGCGGTGGCGAACACCGCGCCGTCCGGCGCTCATCAACAGCCGTGGACCTTCGTGCTCGTCGAGGACCCAGACGTGCGCGCCCGGATCCGCGCGGCAGCCGAGGCGGAGGAGCGGATCTCCTATAACGGGCGGCTCGGCGAGGAGTGGTTGTCCGCGTTGCGGCCGCTCGGCACCGACGAGCACAAGCCGCATCTCACCGATGCGCCATATCTGCTGGTCGTCTTCCAGCAGCGCTTCGGCCTGCGCCCCGACGGCACCACCTACAAGCATTACTACGGTGACGAATCCGTGGGGATCGCGGTGGGCATGCTGCTCACCGCCCTGCACATGTCCGGCCTGGCCGCCCTGACCCACACTCCGAGCCCGATGAAGTTCCTCGCCGAGGTGCTGAATCGCCCGCGCAACGAGAAGGCGTTCGCCGTGGTTCCCATCGGTTATCCCGCCGACGATTCCATGGTCCCCGATCTGGTGCGCAAGACAATGGACCAGGTCCTCGTCCGAATTTGAGCGCGCCGCAGCGGATGCCCCCTGATTTGGGGGCAGCGAATTCAGTGGGCTCCCGTAACATTCCAGCGCGCCGTACCGACAGCACACTGGAATAGGAGGAGTTCATATGAAGAAGACAATTACCGCCGCCGCCCGGGTCGCGGCCGCCGGAGTTTCGGGCCTCGCCTTCGTCGCGATTATCGGTTCCGGTAGCGCCCAGGCAGCGCCGCAGGACTGCGCCGTTCAGCGCGACCTTTTCGGTGCGTCCGCCGTCTGCCAGCCCGACGGCGGCAGCAATTACGTCCTGCACGTCGACTGCTTCGGCCTCTATGCCAGCGGTCCGTTCCCGCTCTACGGCGTCGGCCCCTACAAGGTGCTCAGCTACCCCTTCACCCCGGACGGCCAGCGCGTTTCCACCGCCTGCACCGGTGTGGGCCCCGGCGTGGTCGCCCTCGCCACCAACGCCTACGTAGAGATCTACCGCGGCTGAAACCGGACAGAATTCAAGGCCGTCCGCCTGATTCAATTATGGAAATTGCTCGAATAGCGTGACCGGCGCGCAGCCGAATTTCGGCAATTTCGACAGGATGCGGCGCTGTCCCGAAATGCCCGGTGCCTGCGGTGCATATACCGAAGGCGCCGGCCGGGACGGCGCATCCTCGATTCGGTCTCCGCCCCCGATCACGATGGGGGTGAGTGCATTTCGGCGAGATCCGCGGGGGCGGACAGGCGCCAGGCCTCGAAGACCAGTTCGGCCAGTTCGTCCAGATCGAGGCCGGCCAGGTGGACGACCACCCAGCCGAAACCGCCTGCGGTGAACTGTTCTTCGAAGACTTCGGGGCGTTCGGAGACCAGGGCTTTTTGTTCGGAGAGTGTCTGTTTCAGGCCGACGGTCTGGGTGCGCGGCCAGTAGTAGCCGAACAGTTTGCCGCGCACCTTGTAGGACGTGTACCGCTCGCCCTTGGTGCTCTGCACGTCGGCGAGTTGGTGCACCACCCGAACGAACTCGTCACTCTGCACTGCCACCGCGGACCCCTCAAAAGTCGGACTCCGCAATATACCCGGGCCGGTGGATCGGCAACGGGCCTGGTCAGCGGGTCACGGTGGCCGAGGTGAGCACGACGGGCTGGATCGGCACGTCCTGGTCACCGGTCTTGACCTTGCCGATCTGGTCGACGACATCGTTGCCGCGCGAGACCCTGCCGAATACCGCGTAGCCCCAACCGTCTTGACCGGGGTAGTCGAGGAAGGCGTTGTCGCTGGTATTGATGAAGAACTGCGCCGAGGCGGAGTGCGGGTCGGAGGTGCGGGCCATGGCCACGCTGTAGGTGAGGTTCCGCAGCCCGTTCTTGGCCTCGTTCTCGACCCGGTGGGGCGCGGGCTTCTCCCGCATCGTCCGGTCCAGTCCGCCGCCCTGGATCATGAAGCCGTCGATCACGCGGTGGAAGATGGTGCCGTCGTAGTGACCACTGTTGACGTAGGTCAGGAAGTTTCGCACGGTCTTGGGCGCCTTCGTCTCGTCGAGTTCGAGCTCGATGTCACCCATGGAGGTTCGGAGCAGGACCTTGACCATGAATTCCCCACTTCGTGCGACAGGCTCAGTCCCGCAGTCGCCCCCGACGGGCGCGTGCTCCAACCGAGCTGGACTCGGACCCGTGCAGCTTACCGGGGAACCTACATGCTCAGCTCGGGCAGTACCGCGCCGGTCTCCAGCAGGGACTTGAGGTTGGACAGGATGCTCGGCCAGCCGCCGCTGATCCCTTCCCGGACAGCGCTGTTCGGCGGAAAACCATCGTGCACGACGGTCAGTTTGACCACGCTGTCGCCGACCTGCTCGAGTTCGAAGGACACCTGGGAGCGCGGCTCGCGGCGCCAGGCGGCGACGTCGTCCGGGTTCATCTCGAACGCCGCGGCGAACGCGGGATCGAAGGTGTGCCAGGTGTAGGACAACCTGTTGTACGGGTCCGCCTCCAGCACCACCTGCTCCGGGTCCTTACTGCTCCAATCCTGTTGGTGCCAGACCATTTCGGAGCCCGGCTGCCAGTCGGTATCGAAGCAGGCGCCCCAGTAGCGCTTGGTGAAGGCCGAGTCGGTGAGGGCCTGCCACAGCTTCTCCCTGGTGGTCTTGATGTAGGTGGTGTAGACGAATGTGTTGTCGCTCATGGGTTCTGCCTCCAGAACTTTCTTGAGGTCGGCGAGCGCGTGCACACGTGCCCGGTCGTAGTGGTTGATCCAGCGTTCGGTGATGGCGTTGATCGGGTCTGCGTTGAGGTAGTGCAGTTTTTCCCGGCCGCTGCGGCGAGTGGTGATCAGGTTGGCGGCCTCCAGCACGGCGAGGTGCTTGCTGACCGACTGCCGCGCCAGCTCCAGCCCCGCGCACAGCTCGCGCAAGGTCTGCCCGTTGCGGGCATTGAGACTGTCCAGCAGCCGCCGCCGATGCGGATCGGCCAGTGCTTTGAATACCTCGTCCATGTCACCTTCTCGATTTATGCAGCCGTACGGCTGCATGTTGCGAGAATAGGCAGCCGGATGGCTGCATGTCAAGAAAGACCGAGCCAGGCAAAAGCATTGTCGCGGCGAAATGTAGTAGGTATGCTACGAAAAGATGGAAACCCGCAACGGGGAGGGCCGCATGACAGTGGGGCAGGACGTCGCGCTCGACGTCGAGAAATTGCGAATGCGCTACGGAACCACCGACGTCTTGCACGAGGTGACGTTCCAGGCGCGACACGGCGAAGTGCTGGTGCTGCTCGGACCGAACGGCGCGGGCAAGACCACCACCATCGAGATTCTGGAGGGCTTCCGCGCACGGTCGGCGGGCCGCGTCGAGGTGCTCGGCGTCGATCCGGCGCACGGCGGCGAGGCGTGGCGGGCGCGCGTCGGCGTCGTCCTGCAATCGTGGCGTGATCACGGGAAGTGGCGGGTCCGGGAGCTACTCGATTATCTCGGCGCCTTCTACGCGCCCTATGGCTCCGATCGGATCCACCGACCTTGGGACACCGACGAACTCATCAAGGCGGTGGGTCTCACCGAGCAGTCGTCCAGCAAGATCAACGATCTGTCCGGCGGACAGCGTCGCCGCATCGACGTCGCCATCGGCATCGTCGGCCGCCCGGAGGTGCTGTTCCTGGACGAGCCGACCGCGGGTTTCGACCCGGAAGCCAGGCGCGAATTCCACGACCTGGTGCATCGGCTCGCTGACGACCAGCAGACCACCATCCTGCTCACCACGCATGATCTCGACGAGGCGGAGAAGCTCGCCGACCGGATCCTGGTCCTGGCCGGCGGGCGGATCATCGCCGACGGCTCGGCCGACGAGCTCTCCCGCCGGATCGCCGGTGCGGCCGAGGTGAGCTGGACCAACGACGGGCGACGGTTCGTGCACTCGACCACCGAATCGACCGCGTTCGTCTACGACCTGTTCAAGCAATACGGCGACGCGATCGGCGACCTGGAGGTCCGCCGCGCCTCGCTCGAGGACACGTACATGACGCTGGTGCGCCGGTTCGAATCCGGTCAGGTCGATGCCGAGGTGCACACGATCGAGGAGGTAGTGCGATGAATCCGATCGCGGTGGCGGTCCGGCAGGGTGGGATCCGCGGCAGGATCGAGCTGCGGCAGATGATCACCCACGGCCCCGACCTCTTCGGGCTGCTGTTCTGGCCGGTGCTCGTGCTGATCGTGCTGTTCTTCATGCGGCACACGTCGTTCCAGTCGAGCGGATTGCTGCTCGGCTCGCTCGCCCTGCCCAGCGTGATCGGTATGCTCGTCGCGCTCAACGGGATGGTCGGCATGGGCCAGCAGCTCACCATCGACCGCGAGGACGGAACGTTGTTGCGGGCCAAGGCGACCCCGAACGGCATGATCGGTTATCTGGTCGGCAAGATCATCCAGGTGTCCGGCACCGTGCTCATTCCCGGAGCCGTCATCCTGGTGGTCGGCTCGTTCATCGTCGACGGGCTCGCGCTCGACGACGCGGAGGCGTGGCTGACCTTGATCTGGGTGATGGTGCTCGGACTGCTGGCCACCTTGCCGGCCGGGGCCGTGTTCGGGTCGATGTTCGCCAACCCGCGCAACTTCGCGATGATGACCTTCCCGATCATGGGACTGATCGCCGTGTCCGGCATCTTCTATCCGATCACCTCGATGCCCGGCTGGGTGCAGGGCGCCGCCCAGGTGTTTCCGGTGTACTGGCTCGGGCTCGGCATGCGCTCGGCGATGCTGCCGGACGAGGCGGTGGTCGCCGAACTGGGGCAATCCTGGCGGACGCTGGAAACCGTTGGGGTGCTGGGCGTCTGGGCGGTGGTGGGACTGCTCGCCGCGCCGGTGATGCTGCGCCGGATGGCGCGGCGGGAGTCCGGTTCCAGCGTCGCCCAGCGCCGGGAGAAAGCGATGCAGCGTGCCTACTGAGGTCATCTACAATCGCATCGCGATGCTGCGCGCCGAGCGCGGCATCTCCCGGCGTGAGTTGGCGGAGGCGCTCGGCGTGCACTATCAGACGGTCGGCTATCTCGAGCGCGGCGAGTACAGTCCGAGTTTGCATCTCGCACTGCGGATCTCGGCCTACTTCGAAGTAGCGGTGGAGGTCGTCTTCGCCACCGAGCCCTTCCCACGGCTCGGCTCCGCCACCGAAACCGGCTGACTACGCCTGCCCGCCGTGCAGCAGCGCGTAGGTCGAGACCACCGCGCCCTTCTCCTCGCTGGCGGCAATCGCCTTGCGCCACAACGACTGTGCGGTGTGGGAGAACGTCGCGTCCACGCCGACCTCCTCGCTGGCGTCGATGATGTGCTGCGCGCCCGCGTCCATCATCTTCAGGCCGGCCAGCGTGGCCCAGCCGCCGTTCTGGTTGGCCACCGAGAACTCCTCCATGAAGTAGGGGAACGCGGCGGCCGAGCGCACGGCGAACGGAATGAACTGGGCGATGCTGTGCCCGGAACGGTCGATCATGGCCGTCGCCTGGTCGAACGCGAGCAGCCACGGATGGAAGATGGTCAGCAGCGCCTGGTAGTAGACCTGGGCGAGACCGTCGTCCGGGCCGAGGTACTCCTGCGGGCTCAGCGGGCGCAGCAGTTCGGCGTGCGCGTCGAAGACCTCGCGCGGTCCGCTGTAGAAGATGTACGACGCGGGATGGGCGATATTGTCACCCGCCGACATGACGCCGCCCGAAATGAACTGCGCGCCACGGGAACGAACCCACTCCGCACCCTTGCGGGCCTTGTCCGGCGAATCGGAGGACAGGTTGGCGATCACCTTGCCGGCCAGCTGATCGGTTGCCTGGCCGAGCACGTCGTACATGGCGGCGTAATGGGTGAGGCTCAGTACGGTCACCTCGTTCGCGGCCAGCGCCTCCGCGACCGTCGCGGCCCGCTTGGCGCCGAGCTCGACCATCGCGTCGACCTTGTCGGTGCTGCGGTTCCACACAGTCACCTCGACGCCTGCGTCGAGGAAGGCGCGGACCATCGACTGGCCCATCGGCCCGAGGCCGACGACGGAGACGGAGCGGGGGGTGGTCTGATCGGACATGGTGTGTCCCTTCGGTTCTCGATGTGGTGGTGTCGGCGCCGGATTCATGGTGCGTTGCCGCAGGTAGAGTCGGGAAGACCGAACGTTCAGGTGTGGTTGCTTACCTGGAGGTTCGAAATGAGGTCAGAAGGAGTGCGGTGGGCATGAGTGGTGACGCGGATCACGACGTGTGCGGCATGTCCGTGGCGATCGATGTCGTCGGCGGCAAATGGAAGCTGCACCTGATGTGGGCGCTCAGCGCCGATCCGATCCGGTTCGGCGAGCTCCGGCGGCTGCTGACCGGGGTCAGCGAGAAGGTGCTCGCGGAGAATCTGCGCCAGCTCGAGGCGAGCGGCGTGGTGCACCGGGAGATCTATCCGGAGGTTCCGCCCCGCGTCGAGTACTCGCTCACGCCGCTCGGCGAGGAGCTGGCCGTCGCGTTGCGCCCACTCGAGCAGTGGGGCGACAAGCATCGCGCCGAACTGCTCGGCAATCTGCTCGCGTCAGCGAGCTAGCGCCGTAATCGGTTGCGTCACAGTGACTTTATCTGGTCAGGTACTGCTCTGCTAGCTGTGCGCCGACGCGCCGCAGCAGTAGGCTCGCGTCGGCGATCGAACGGGCGGGATCCGGCTCCAGGTCGGTGAGGGCATAGCAGGCGGCGAAGCCCGCGGCCCGAATCTCTTCGGCGGCAAGGAGTGTGCGACCGACGACGGCGATCACCGGGATGCCGGCCTTGCGTGCGGTCTCGCAGACGCCGATGGGCGCCTTGCCGTGCAGGCTCTGGATATCGAGCGAACCTTCGCCGGTGACGACGAGGTCGGCGCCGTCGAGCAGGACGGGGAAATCGAGGAGTTCGAGGATCACCTCGATGCCGCTGCGGACCCGCGCGCCGAGCAGGGCGAGCGCGCCGAAACCGGTGCCGCCCGCGGCGCCGGCGCCCGGCTGGTTCGCGAAGTCGGGTCCGGCCAGGCGTGCCCAGGTGGTGAGTGCGGACTCCAGGGTTTCGAGATCGGCTGTGCCCGCGCCTTTCTGGGGTGCGTAGACCGCGACGGCACCGGATGGACCGAGCAGCGGGTTGTCCACGTCGCAGGCCAAGGTGAAAGCAGCGGAGGCGATTCCGGGGTGCAGGCCGGCCAGGTCCAATCGATGGGCGTGTGCCAACACCGCACCGCCGTGCGGTAATTCGCGGCCATCCCGGTCGCGAACGCGGGCGCCCAGGGCCTGTGCCAGGCCCGCGCCACCGTCGGTGGAGGCGCTGCCGCCGAGCCCGATGACGATGTCGGTGGCGCCGTGGTCGAGGGCGTGCGCGATGACCACGCCCAGGCCGAAGGTGCTCGCGCCGAGCGGATCCGGTCGGCCGCCGGGCAGTTTCGCCAGGCCGACGACCGTGGCCAGCTCGAGCACGGCGGTCGCTTCCTGCCTGGCATACGAGGTGTGGCCGAGCACCCCCGTGGGGCCGGGCGCGGTCAGTTCGACCCGGGTCCACCCGGCCGCCACGAACGCGTCGACGGTCCCGTCGCCGCCGTCGGCCACCGGAACTTGCCGGATCCGCACCGCAGGCACGACCCCCGCGATGCCGTCGGCGAGGGCCGCGGCCACCTGCGGTGCGGTCAGCGACCCCTTGAACTTGTCCGGGGCAAGCACAACCCGGCGAACACCCTCGCGCGTCATCCCCACATTGTCGGGGGCGTCGCGGTCTACCGCGCGTCGGCCGGGCCGAACTGCGCGAACGGAAAAGAGAGCAGTGCTCTTGACTTTGCCCTCGCAAAAGTGGAACACTTATCGCAACAGAGAGCAGTGCTCACTAAGAGGAGTTAGACGATGGAACACAGCACCCGCTACATCGGCCCGGCCGGCCTGGACCCGATCATGAACCGGATCGTCAACTGGCTGCCCCGGCTCGGAATCGGCGTCATGGGTTCGCGGCTGCTCGCGGTCCGCGGCCGCAAGAGCGGGGAGTGGCGGACCACGATGGTGAACCTGATGGTCCGCGAGGACGGCGCGCGTTTCCTGGTCGCCCCGCGCGGACACACGCAGTGGGTGCGCAACCTGCGCGTCGCCGGCGGCGGCGAACTGCGCCTCGGCCGCAAGGTCGAGGAGTTCCGCGCCACCGAGATCGCCGACGCGGACAAGGTCCCGCTGCTGCGGCTCTACCTGCAGAAGTGGGGCTGGGAGGTGGGCAAGTTCTTCGAGGGCGTCACCAAGAACGCGACCGACGCGGAATTGGCCGCCATCGCACCGGGATTCCCGGTCTTTCAGATCGACTGAGCAACGGGCCGGGGGCGATCAGGCCGAGCGCACCAGGAATTCGATGGCCGCCGCGTACCCCTGAATCCCCATCCCGGCGACCACCGCGGTCGCGATCGGCGAGATGTAGGAGTGCTGCCGGAACTCCTCCCGCGCGTGCACATTGCTGATGTGCACCTCCACGATGGGGAGTTCCGGGATCACCAGCGCGTCCCGCAGGGCCACCGAGGTATGGGTGAGCCCGCCGGGATTGATCACGATGCCCGATTCCACGCCGCGCGCCGCGTGGATCCGGTCGATCAGCGCGCCTTCGGAATTGGACTGGAAGGCGGCGACCTCGCGGCCGTAGCGGTGCGCGGTCTGCCTGCACAGCTCGACCACGTCGTCGAGCGTCGCAGACCCGTAGACCTCCGGCTGACGAGTGCCGAGCATGTTCAGGTTCGGGCCGTTGAGAACCAGGATCGGACCGGGTGCGGACATGTCGGCAACTCTAGTCAGTGCCGGCTGTGCGGCATGCCCGGCGCCCGGTCACGCATACCGCTAGAGTCCCTGCGGCCCTTCGGCGCGCAGGTCGTCGACTTTGCGCATGGCGCCGCGCAGTTCCTCCAGCCAGGATTCCGCGTGCTTACCCGCCAGTTTCACCGTCCAGGCCAGCGCGTCCGCCCGCGAGCGCGCCACGCCCGAGTCGACGAGCGTATCCAGAACCTTTCGTTCGGGCTGCCGCAGCCTGGTCATGACCGGAACGGCCAAGTGGGTGAACAGCACCCGCTCCTCGCCCACCGACACGCCCCACGCGACGCTGCGTCCGTACCGGCGCTGCGCCTCGTCCGCGATCTGCATGCGGGCCGAGCGGGTCGATTCGCGGAAGCGCGAGATGGCGCCTTCCTTCGTCGCCTGCGGAACTTCCTCGGTCGGCGCGTCCGTGTCGCCTTCCGCAGGGGCGTCGGCCGGAGTCTTCTCCGGCCGGTTGATCGGCAGTTCGCCGATGACCACGATCTCGTCCCGGTCGATCTCGATGACAGGTGGACCGGCGAACCAGTCCGCGGGCAACCTGCCCGCGAACCAGTCCGGCGCGTCCGCGGGATCCGGCAGGTCGGCCTGCTGCCAGCCGCCCGGTCGTCCGAAACCCCGTCCCCGGTGTTCGTGTCTCATGAGGGGATCACCTACTTACTTTTCAGTGTTGCTTACATTGATTACAAGATTACGACGTAGTTGATGCCAATGGTTCCGCTCTGTGCGAACGGAGTTCGCCACTGGTTAACGGGGGTGATTCGCGGTTCGTAGACGCTCACTCTGGGTACTCATTGATCCGAAACGCCGAGTCGGGCAGTAAGTGCACAACTTTGCGCAAGGCCCCGGTACGGTAGCGGCGCCGGTTGTCGCCGTAGCACTGGACAACGATCGTGACGGGTCCCCCGAGACGGGAGATTTCGGGCACAATTGAGATGCTGAGCATGGGTAACGTCCTTGCGGCGTAGGCACCGCAGACAGGTCTTTTTCAGGTACGGTGGTCTTGTTACTGGAGTGACAAGAGTGAAGAGTGGGCGACATGGATGTCTGGGGATCCCGCCGCTTTCGCGTCCGGGGCGCTATGGCACTCGCGGGGGTGGCGGCGCTCGCGATCGCGATGGGATCGTGCGGCGTACACGAGGGAAAGAATGAGGCCGAAGCCGTAGTCGAGCGCTTCACCGAGCTGTTGGACAAGCAGGACTACGTCCATGCTTCGGAGCTCACGTCCTACCCTTCGGCGGCTTCGGCAACGCTGAAGCAAATGTTTGCCGGCCTGCAGCCCGGCAAGGCGGACTACAAGAAGACGCAATACATCGGCCTCGACTCGGAGGCGGCGATCTTCAGCATGGACGCCGACTGGAACTTCGGCGACGGCAAAAACTGGACCTACAGCGTGCAGGGCAACGTGCGCAAGCTCGCCATCGGCTGGCGCATCTCCTGGGACCCCGCCATCGTCATGCCGCAGCTCGACCACAACCGCACCGTGCGCCTGGTGCGTACCGAGCCTGCGCCCGCCCCGCGGGTGAACGACATCGCCGGCCAACCCCTGATGACCGAGCAGACCATCAACGTGATCAAGCTCGACCCGGCGAAGATGCCCGACCCGGTCGGCTCGACCGACGCGCTGGCCAAGGCGATCGAACCGGTCGCCCCGCTGATCACCGGGCCGTCGCTGATGCAGCAGGTGGCCACCTCGCAGGGCAAGCCGGTGGTCGCGGTGAACCTGCGCGAGCCCGACTTCGCCATCCTGGAGAAGGACATGGCGCCGATCCCCGGCGTGGTCATGGAGAAGCAGCCCCGGCTGATCTCCGCCGACCGCCGGGTCTGGTCGCCCATGCTCGACGCGCTGCGCAAGGTGCAGCAGGAAAGTCAGCAGCAGCACTCCGGCTGGGGCGTGCAGATTTTCGAGCAGGACGGCCGCTTCGTCGGCCAGCTGGCCGGCATGCAGGGCCCGCCCGGACCGGACATCGCGGGCACCATGGACCAGCGGCTGCAGCGCGCGGCCGAGGACGCGGTGGTCAGCGCGGCCACCCCGGCCTCGATCGTGGCCATCCAGCCCTCCAGTGGCGCGGTCGTCGCGGTCGCGCAGAACACCCAGGCCAGCGAGCACGGACCGGTCGCCTTCACCGGCCTCTACCCGGTCGGCGGCAATATCGAGCTGTTCCGCAATATCGCGGCGGTCAGCAAAGGCAAGGCCCCGCACGAGATCTCGGCCCAGGAGGCGGCCGAGGCCGCGACCACGCTCGGCGTCGGCGTCGATTTCAAGGTGCCGGGGCTGGACGAGGTGACCGGGCGGCTGGCCGTGGCCGGCCGCAGCGCCGAGCAGGTCAAGCAGGGCGGCGGCTCGGATGCCGTGCTGGCCAGCCCGTTCGGCATGGCGATCGCGGCCGCCGCGATCGCGCGCGGCGAGGTGCCGCCGCCGATGATCGAGGTCGCGCGCCCGAGCACCACCGACGCCCAGCTCGCCTCGCTGTCCCCCGAGATCGCCGATCGGCTGCACGGCATGCTGCGCGATTCCACCAACGCGCCGGAGCTGGCCAGCCTGCGCGGCTACCGCGACGTCAACGGCTTCAGCGCGACCGCGGGACGCGACGGCTGGCTGATCGCGATCATGGGCGATCTGGCCTTCGCCATTCACATCAACGACGTGGACAGCGGCGACGCCACCGCGCGGATGGCCGTGCGGATGCTGCAATCGCTGGCCGCGCCGGAGACTTAAGCCTGCCTGCTCAATTCAACGCCTTGATGGCCGCGCGCCAGCCGAGCAGGAACAGCGCGAGCACCACGGTCGCGACCACGATGAAGCTGAACGCGGTGCCCTGACCGCTGACCACGCGCAGCAGCATGCCGCCGCACAGGGTGCCGAGCCAGACCAGAATCCCGGTGGGCCACAGGGCGGTTCCGTCGAACCGGGCGTCGCGGCCCGCGTCGCCGAACATCCGGCTCGCCGCGGCCACCGCGACGGTCCAGCCGATCGCCAGCCCGATCGCGAACGGCCACAGTGTGCGAAGTAGTCCGGTGAGCACCGCTTCGTCGTGGCTGCGCCTGCCGATCGCGCAGAACAGAATCACCAGCAGCGCATCTACCACCAACGGCACCAGTTTCTTCACGGGCGCCAGCGTAGTGGGGTGGGCCGAACCAGATGTGAAGCGCCCGCGCTGCGTGTTCGGCCATCCGTTGCCACCACCCGCTCGTCCGGCGAGCGGCGTTCGCGGCCGAATTCAGAACCGGCGCTGGGAGAATTCCTTCTCGAACTCGGCGTCGTCGTCCTGCGGGGTGCGGAACAGGAACAGGAACACGATCCAGCCGACGATCGCGACCAGGATGAAGCTCACCAGCCGGTAGACGAACGCGGCGGCGACCGCCTGCGCCGCGGGCAGCCCGGCGGCCGCGGTGAGACCGTAGATGAGCGTGGCGTCGACGTAGACGATCCCGCCGGGCGCGAACGGAATCGAGCCGACCGCCTTGCCGATGGCGAACGCCAGCAGCAGCCCGGCCAGCCGCGGGTCCGCGCCGACCGCGTAGCAGGCGGCGCCGAGGCAGGCCACGTCGGCGAACCGGTGCACCAGCGCCCACAGCGCGACCAGGGCGCCGTCGCGCTTGCCGAGATCGACCGACTCCAATTGCCCGAGCACGTCGGCGATCTTGCCCGCGCCCTGGTCGGCATGCCGCTTGCGCAGCCGGTTGACCGCGGCGAGTGCCTTGCGCAGCAGCGCTTCCAGCGATCCCGGATTGCGCGAGACGTAGTTGCCGCCCCACACCACCGCGACCACCGCGGTCAGCGACAGGATCAACTTGAACGGGCCGATGGTGCCGCCGGACAGCAGCGTGCCGCCCACCCCGAGCAGCGCCAGCCCCGCGGCGGCGACCACGCCGGAGAACACCAGCTGCCAGGACGCGACGATCGGGCTCGCGCCGAAGCGCCGGGTCTGCCGATAGGTGAATGCCGTGGAAAACACCTGCCCCGCAGGCAAGGTGACGGACATGGCGGTCGCCCCGTAGACCACCGCGACGGATTTCCGCTGACTTACCTCGACACCCCCGGCGTTGAGCAGTTGTTTCTGCACCCGCCCGAATCCGCTCATCGACAATGCCTGTAGCCAAATACAGGCGGCGACCCACCCCCAGTGAATGTCGCTGAGTTTTCGCCACGATTCGTGCAGTCGCGGCCACAGATAGATACCTTCGGCGATCAGTAATGCCAGCAGAGCGATGCCGAGCAGCCATTTGACCCACCAGAATTTGCTTCGGCTGGTGGGTGGCGACGCAGGTCCTCCTGCCCGTTCCCCGTCGGCCGTCACCAGGTCAGCCTAACGAACGCACCGTTTCGCTGTCTGTAGCATCCGGCAGGTCGACGCTGTCTTTCGGATAGGCGAGCAGCGTTTTTCGGCGCCGTCCGCGCAGCTGTACCTCGTCGCCGGTCTCCCACTTGTCCTGCTCGCTTTCATCGGCGAAATACAGCGCGCTGCCCGAAGCCAGGGTGCGCCGGGGTTGGTCTTTGGCCAGCTCGGTCAGCCGGGAGGCCTCATTGACCGGATCGCCGATCACCGTATATTCGAAACGATTTGCCGCTCCGATATTTCCGGCGACCGCAAGCCCCGCCGAGACGCCGATACCGATATCCAGTCCGGGTACTTCGCGCAGCACCTCGCGCAGTTCGCGGGCCGCGGCCAGCGCCGCGGTCGGCGCGTCCGGCCGGTCCAGCGGCGCGCCGAAGATGGCCAGCGCCGCGTCGCCGACGAACTTGTTGACGAAGCCGTTGTGCCGGTCGATCACGTCGACCACGATCCGGAAGAACTCGTTGAGCAGGCTGACCACCTCGGTCGGCGGGCGCTCGGCGGCGGTCGCGGTGGAACCGACCATGTCCACGAACAGCACCGCGACGAACCGGGTTTCGCCGCCGAGCTCGGTGCCGTAGTCGAGTGCGCGCTGCGCGACCTCCTCGCCGACGTGCTGGCCGAACAGCTCCTGCAGCTGGCGGCGCTTGGCCGCCTCCTCCATCATCCGGTTGAAACCGACCTGCAGCAGCCCGATCTCGCTGCCGTCGAACACCTCGACCTGAACGTCGCGCGCACCCTCCTGCACCCGGTCGATGGCCTGGCTGAGCTGGCGCACCGGGTCGGAGATGCTGGAGCCGGTGAGCATGGACAGCGCCAGCGCCTGCAGGATCACCACGCCGCACAGCAGCAGGATGGAGATGGCCAGCGACTGGGCGGAGAACTTCACGTCCGAGGAGATCTGCGTGATACACAGCAGCACGATGGCGATGGTGGGGGCGAAAGTGCCCATGCCCCAGGTCATTGCCATCCGGGTGCCGACGCCGGGGGTCAGGGTGTGATCGAAGGTGCCCGCGGTCAACGCGGCCGCGGCGACCGGGCGCAGGATGCGCTCGCCGAGCATGTAGGTGAAGCCGAACACGATGGTGGCGGCCATGCACAGGGTGACGATGACCGCGCCGGCCAGCTTGGGTTCGTCGGTGATGATCAGCAACGCGAGAATGGCGCCGCCGATCAGCCACAGCGCCAGATGCAGGATGGCCTGCCGCAGCGGAGCATGCAGCGCGGCCATCTGCTCCTGACGGCTCGGCGGCCCGCCGCGCATCTGCCAGCGCATCACCGGGCGCAGCATCAGCGCGGACGCGGCCATGCTGAGCAGGCCGCCGGTCAGGAAGACCAGGGCCGGGATGAGTAGACCGGTGCTCCGGGCGCCGTCGTGCGCGCCCTCGGGCACCGGCAGGCCGTACTGGATGAAGGCCCACACCAGCACCGCTCCGAAGGCGTTGGCCAGCAGCATCGAGGTCAGGTACAGCGGCCAGCGCGTTCGCATGGTCTGTTTGACCGCTTCCAAGGGCGCTGACACAACCAACAATCTAGCGTTTCGATCATGTGCGCCTCCCCGCGGCGCTGTTCAGCCCCCTGACACTCGCCCACGCCCGGCGCAGGCCGGAGCCGGACAACAGAGCCGTACGCTCGTTATGCTCGGCCAGGTGACGGACCCCAAGCCAAGCTCGAAGCGGAATGCCTCGCTATCCCGGCCAGCCGCTGACTCGGTACATCCGATCGTCCGGGTGTCGGCCGAGTGGGGCTGGCGCCTGCTGATCCTGTTCGCTGTGACGATCGCGCTGGCCGCGATCGTGCAGAAGCTCGCAACGGTGGTCATTCCGCTGGCCATCGCGCTGCTCGCGGCGGCGCTGCTGGCACCGCTGGTCGACTGGCTGCAACGCCTGGGCGTGCCGCGCTCGGTCGGCGTGTTCGTCGCGCTGGTCGGTTCGCTCGGGCTGGTCGCGGGGGTGATGACGTTCGTCGTCGAGCAGTTCATCGCCGGCGTGCCGCAGCTGTCCGACGAATTCACCAACAGCATTCACAAGATTCAGGATTGGCTGATCACCGGCCCGCCGCATCTGAGCAACGATCAGATCCGCAATGTCGGTGACCAGATCATCAAGACCATCCAGTCCAATCAGGACCGGCTGACCAGCGGGGCGCTGACCACCGCGACGGTCATCGCCGAGCTGCTCACCGGCACCTTCCTGACCCTGTTCATCCTCATCTTCTTCCTCTACGGCGGCGATCAGATCTGGCGCTTCGTCACCCGGATCATCCCGACCGAGCAGCGCGAGAAGGTGCGCACCGCGGGACAGCTCGGGTTCGGCACCCTGGTCGGGTTCGTCCGCGCCACCGTGGTCGTCGCGGCGGTGGACGCCATCGGCATCGGCACCGGGCTCGGCATTCTCGGTGTACCGCTGGCGCTGCCACTGGCCTCGCTGGTGTTCATCGGCGCGTTCATCCCGATCATCGGCGCGTTCGTCGCCGGGTTCGTGGCGGTGTTCATCGCGCTGGTGACCAAGGGGCTGATCACCTCGCTGATCGTGCTCGGCATCATCATCGCGGTGATGCAGCTGGAAGGGCATGTGCTGCAACCACTGCTGCTTGGGCGCGCGGTGAGCATCCATCCGCTGGCGGTGGTGCTGGCGATCACCGCGGGCGTGGTGCTCGGCGGGATCGCCGGCGGTCTGCTCGCGGTGCCGTTCGTCGCCGTGATGAACACCGCCATTCGATCGTTGCTCGCGGACGGCCCGGAAGAGATATTCGAGGAGTTACAGACCGGCGAGGTCGAACCGGACGATCCGGAACCCGGCCGGTTCGATGTGGCGGCGACCCTGGCCAAGCACGAGACGAGCGAAACCCGGATCGCCGAACCGGAATCCGATGACGGCGCGCCGAAGGGCTGAGCCGCGGGGGAGGGGGCTCGATGGCGCGCGGGGCTGAGCCGAATTCCGCCGATGTGGCCACCACGCCGCTGTGGCGAGCCGCGCAGGCGCTGCGGTTGGTCACGCTGCTGTACGCGGTGCTGCAACAGTTCGCGTCCGCGCCCTATTACCAGAATCAGCGGTTGAGCTGGGTGCTCATCGCGTTGATGGCGGTCTGGTCCGGCGCGTCGGCGATCATGTTGTCGCAGTGGCGGTTTCCCGATGTGCGGCGGGTGCGCGTCTGGGTGGTGCTCGGTGACCACGTCGTGGTGATCGCGTTGATGGCGGCGACCCGGCTGGTCGCCGATTACGACTGGTATCACGGGCATCAGACCTTGCCGACGACGCTGTGGGCCGCCAACGCGGTGATCGGGGCCGGGGTGCTGCGCGGGCCGATCGCCGGGGTGCTCTCCGGTGTGCTGATCGCGTCGGTCGCGTTGACCGTGCGCGATCAGTGGGGGCAGGACGTGTGGACCGATGCCACCGTGCCGGTGCTGGTTTCGGTCGGCCTGGCCCTGGGGCTGGCCGCGAATACCGCGCGCCGGGCCCAAGACCAGCTCGAGCGCGCGGTGCGGCTGACCGCGGCGACCGAAGAGCGGGAACGGCTTTCGCGCGAGGTGCACGACGGGGTGCTGCAAGTGCTCAGCTACATCAAGCGACGCGGCACCGAGATCGGCGGGCCCACCGAGGAATTGGCGCGGCGAGCCGGGGAACAGGAAGTGGCGCTGCGGGTACTGATCACCGAGACCGCCGATCGCGGAGACTCCGGCGGGGCCGAGGTCGATCTGCGTCCGCTGCTCACCGTGCACGCGACACCGTCGGTATTCGTGTCCACGCCGGGCAATCCGATATCGATCGGCCGGTGGGCGGGTACCGAGATCGCCGCGGCCGTGGCGACGGCGTTGTCCAATGTCGAGCTGCACGCCGGACCCGACGCGAAAGCCTATGTGCTGCTGGAGGACACCGGTGCGGAACTGGTGATCAGCGTGCGCGACGACGGGGTCGGCATCCCGCCGGGGCGGCTGGCCGAGGCGGAAGCCGAAGGGCGGCTGGGGGTTTCCCGCTCCATCATCGGCCGGATCGAGGCCCTCGGCGGGACCGCCACGGTGCTCGCCGAGGCCGACGGCGGCGTCGGCTTCGGCACCGAGTGGGAATTCCGGGTGCCGAGAACATGAGACCGAGCCAGGACCGAGGAGGCGCGTGGTGACCGATAATGCTGCGAACGAAGGCGTTTCGGTAATGGTGGTGGACGACCATCCGATGTGGCGGGACGGCGTCTCGCGCGACCTCACCGAGGCGGGTTTCCACGTCGCCGCCACCGCCGACGGGGTGGGCGCCGCCACCAGGCGGGCGGCCGCGGTGCGGCCCGCGGTGGTGTTGATGGATATGCAACTGCCCGACGGGAACGGCGCGCAGGCGACCGCGGAGGTGCTGCGCGTCTCGCCGGAGAGCCGGGTGCTGGTGCTCTCGGCGTCCGCGGAACGCGACGATGTGCTCGACGCGATCAAGGCCGGTGCCTCGGGTTACCTGGTGAAAAGCGCGTCGGTCGCGGAACTGATCGAGGCGGTGCACGCCACCGCGGCCGGCCAGCCGGTGTTCACCCCCGGCCTGGCCGGACTG
Organism: Nocardia sp. NPDC056564; assembly: GCF_042793755.1. NCBI lineage: Bacteria > Bacillati > Actinomycetota > Actinomycetes > Mycobacteriales > Nocardiaceae > Nocardia > Nocardia sp. NPDC056564. The sequence continues at coordinate 206,360 of NZ_JBHTUR010000004.1, read as the reverse complement.
GTCCTCGGCGAATACCGGCGGATGGCCACGACGCCGGCCGAACCTGACGAACCGCATCGCCCGGCACTGACCGATCGGGAGACCGAGGTGCTGCGGATGGTGGCGAAAGGCCTGTCCGCCAAGCAGATCGCGGCACGTCTCGGACTGAGTCACCGGACCGTGGAGAACCACGTCCAGGCGACGCTGCGCAAACTCCAGCTGGCCAACCGGGTCGAACTCACCCGCTACGCGATCGAGCAGGGCCTCGACGAATGATCGCCACCGGAAAGTCGCACACCACTATCCGGGATCGCCCTGATCCGCGTCGGCCCGCGGATCGGTAATCTCGAAACATGGGCGGACCCGAATCGGAATCCAGTGGCGTCGGCTCCGGGGACGCGGTGGGCGACCGGGATCTACGCGTATCCGACGTCGAGCGCGAGCACGTCGGCCAGCTGCTGCAGCGCGCCGTCGGACTCGGCATGCTCTCGCTCGGCGAGTTCACCGAGCGGATGGATACGGCGCTGGCCGCGAAGACCCGCGGCGAGCTGAACGCCGTGCTCATCGATCTGCCCGGTGTGCGTCTGGTGGGGCAGCCCGCCGCGCCGCCGTCGACCTTCGTGAACACCGCGCCCTCGTTCGTGAAGCAGCACCGCCCGGCCCCGTCGCCGCTCGGCGGGCAGCCGGCGCCCGGCGGCGTGATCCGCTCCCGCCTGTCCGGGGTGAACCGGCGCGGGCCCTGGCATGTCGCGCCGTCGTTGCGGCTCAACAGCATGCTCTCCGGGGTGACCCTGGATTTCACCGAGGCGATCATGTCGACCCAGGTGGTCGAGCTGACCGTGGACGACTACTGCAGCTCGCTCACCCTGATCGTCCCCGCCGAGGCGACCGTCGACCTCAACGACGTCGAGCTGATCGGCTCCAGCGTCAACAACAAGGTCCGCACCGGACCGCCGATCGGCCCGCTGCACCTGGTGGTGCGCGGCCGCGTCCGCTTCGGTTCCATCACCGCCAAGCACACCTTCATGGCGCACTGGCGCCGGATGATGGGCCACTGATCCGCGTCAGGTCGGGCAATTTCCGGCCGCGTCCGTGCCGTTGTCGGCGTGCGCTCGGTTGCGCGTCATCGGCGCGATTACCGGCGGTTGGGTAGCGCGAGCGGGGCCTGAGTTCGGTAGGGGCGAAGAGGTCGGCGGTTGCTGTCGTGTTCGGCAGGTGAGTACGGTAAAACCTCACGTCCATGTGAGGTTCAACTCGAGTGGTGAGATACGGGGTGGCGGATGCGCATCGGGGAGCTGGCCAAGCGCACCGGGGTGAGTGAGCGGTCGCTGCGGTACTACGAGGAGCAGCTGCTGCTGGTGTCGGAGCGGACGCCGGGCGGGCATCGCGACTACTCGGAGCGGGCCGTGGATCGGGTGATCCACATCCAGGAACTGTTCGCCGCAGGGCTGAACAGCAAGACCATCGGTCAGATCCTGCCGTGCATGCGGGACGTGGACGGTGGGCCGAACGAGTCGGCGACGCCGGAGTTGGTGGCCCAGTTGACGATCGAACGCCGGCGGATCGACCGCACCATCGACGACCTCATCCGCTCGCGTCAGGTCCTCGACGAGGTGATCGACCGCGCCGCGGCGCCGTTCCCGGCGACCGGATAGGTCCCGGCGGACCGGTCAGGTATTGACGCCGATCCGCCGGGCGAAGGCGCGCAACGGGACTCGCCGGTCGTGATCGAGCAGCTCGGAGACGATGTGGCGGGGCAGGGACTGGTACTTGAGCCAGTCCTGGCCGCCGACGCGTTCGGCGGTGAGCAGGGTGTCGAGCGCGCGCTGGTGCTGGCCGGTGCGGGTCAGCGCGACGGCGGTGTCGGTGAGGTGGCGGGCCCGCGAGGATTGCGGGAGACCGCCGTTGACCGGCATGGCCTTGGCCGCCGCCAACGCCTCGGGGTACCGCTCGGAGGACACGTTGACGTCCACCGTCTGCATGACGACTTGGGAAGGGCCGAAATAGGTTTCGTAGTCGCGACGGTCGCCGCCGATCCGCAACGCGACCTCGCCCGCGGCTTCGACCAGCGCCAACGCCTCCGGCACGTTCTGCGCCCGGCCCGCCGCCGTCGCGCCGAGCAGCATCAGTGAGCCGTACGAGGACAGGTGTGCCGGGGTGACCTCGCCGGCCGGCTCCAGGCTCGCCGCCGCCCGCAGCGCCACCCGCCGCGATTCGTCGTAGCGACCCTGCACGAGCAGCTGCCAGGCGACCGACCCGCGAATGGTGCCGAGCAGCAGCGGGTCGTTGCCGTCCTCCGCCGCGGCCAGCGCCTGCCGGATGGCCAGGAACGCCGGATCGGTCTGGCCGAGGTGTACCAGCGTGCAGCCGGTCACCCAGTACATCCGCGCCAGCAGCTCGTTCGCCACCGCGACCGAGCCGTTGCGCGCGGCATGCACGGTGGACCGCAGCTGCGTGAGCCCCGACGGCAGGATCGCGGTGAGCAGTTCGTAGCGGCCGACCCAGTACGCGCCCCACGCGTAGTCGACCGCGCGCCTGCCTTCGTCGAGGCTGATCGCCGCCTCTTCGTTCGTCTCGCCGAGCAGATCGTCGACCGGGGTCAGCGCGCGGCGGATGGCGACGATGCCGGATTCCGGGTCGGTGGACGGCACGCCCGCGCGTTTGCCGATGAGGTCGGCGATGTCCACATCCAGGGCGCGGGCCAGTTTCTGCAGGCTGGCGATCGAGGCGGTCTGCCGGCCGCCCTGCTCGAGCTTGCGCACCAGGTCGACGCTGACCCCGGCCTGATCCGCGAGCTGACGCTGGGTGAGCGCCTTGCCGCGGAACATACGGATCCGAACGCCGATCGACGAATCGTCCATGTACCCAATTCCTTTTGTTACATCTGGGTTTCAGGGTACGACGCTAAGTCACCGCACTCGGCCGAAGTGGGACATTACGTACGACTCGTTTACCGCTGGATGGAATACCGTTGCCTTTCTGCAACTTTCATAGCAAAGGGCGGCGGCAAATGAACACCATGCCGAACATCTACCGCGGCGTCACCACACGCCACCTGCAGCGCGTACACGACCAGCACGGCCCGCTCCGCCGAACGAGAACCTCCGCGATCCGATCCGCTGTTCTCGCCGAAGGGTAAAACCATGTTCGAGCGCTGTCACTCTCCCCTCGATATCGCGCATCTGCTTCGCGACCTCTACGGCCTGCCGGTCCAACTGCTGGCCGGCCGCCCGATGGTCACCACCGGCTCCATCCTCGGCGCCATCGTCATGCCGCCTGATCTGGGCCGCAAGGTCCTGGCTACGCTGGACCGCACGCACACCGCCCCGGTGATCGCCGATCCGGGCGACCGCAACTGGACCTTCCTCGTCACCCCGCCGACCCCGGCCCGTCCCGTCGAGGTCCCCGTCCGGCGCAGCCTCGCCGCGCACCAGGTGACCGTCGTTCCCGGCGGCCACCACATCCTGCTGCCCACCACCGATTCCACCCTAGGCTGGCACTGGGCCGGCGAACCGGCCCCCGGCGTCCTGGCCATGCCACCGCGCCAAGCCGTGATCAACGCGGTGCACAAAGTAACCACCCTTCAGACCAGCACCACCTGACCACCCGCCCGGACCGGCCCCCACCCGCCGCGCCGGGGTGGGGGTCGGTCGGCGGGAGAAGTCGGGTAGATATTGCGGGTCTATCGGGGGGAATTACTCATGCCGTGGATGGGTGGGGTGGACAGCATTGAGTTATGACCACATCTATCGATCCGGCGCTGATTTCGCGCATCTCGGGGGAATTCTCTGCGCTGGGGGCGCAGATGGGGTTGCTCGGGCAGGATTTGGCGTTGCTGCGGAATCAGGTGCTGGGGGAGTCTGCTGGGGCGCAGACGGTTTCGGCCGAAGGGGCCTCGGCGCCGGCCGGTCCGGTAGCGCCGGTGCCGCAGGCTCCGGCGTATGTGCCGCGGTTCGCGCCGGCTCCACCGATATCCGGGTGGGGTGCGCCGCAGGGCGCGCTGATGCCGCCTCCGCTCGCGGCGCAGGCCGGACCGGTGCCGCCGCGTGGACCGATGCCGCCCGCGGGGATGCCGCCCATGGGGATCCCGATGCCGCAGCCGGGGATGCGGCCGCCGGTGCCGCCGCGGCGGACGCCGCCGGTGCCGCATACGCCGTGGTGGCAGCGGGACGGAGTGATCAGCCGGATGCTCGCGGTGGCCGGGGTCGCGGTCACCCTGATCGGTGTGGTGATGCTGCTGGTGCTCGCCGCGCAGGCGGGGTTCTTCGGCCCGGTGCCGAGGGTGGTTGCGGGCGCGGCCTTCTCGGCGGCCCTGGTGGCGGCCGGGATGCGGGTGTTCGATCGGGCCGGCGGCCGGGTCGGCGGAATCGCGCTGGCGGCCACCGGCATCGCGGGCGCGTACCTGGACGTCGTCGCCGTCACCTCGATTTACCACTGGTTGCATCCGGTGATCGGGTTCGCGGTGGCGTTCGGCGTCGCGGCCATCGGCGTCGCGTTGGCCATGCGGTGGCAGTCGCAGCCGTTGGCGGTGCTGGTGGTGATCGGTGCGGCGGTGTTGTCGCCGGTGCTGACCACCGGGCCTGCGCTGCCTGCCTTCCTGATCGTGTTGCAGTTGGCCTGTGTGCCAGTGCAATTGCTGAAGGACTGGCCGTATCTGCATGTGGCGCGGACGTTGCCCGCGGTGCTGGCCACGTTCCTGCTCGTCGCGGGTGCGATCGTCGGCGGTGGTTCGGATCGGCCGCTGCTGCTGCTCGCCGCCGTGGCGGTCGCGGTGGTGGGACTGGCCGGGACCGTGCCGGTGGTTCGCCGCAGGCACGCCGACCTCACCGCCTCGCTGATGTTCGCCCTGGCGACGGTGCCGCTGCTGGTCGCGCCGGGGATGTACAAGCTGGATCGGCCGGTCGCGTCGACGATCGCCGGGCTCTTCGCGCTCGTGCTGCTCGCGCTCGCCGCCACCGCGTTGATTCCGAAAGTGGCCGCGCTGGTGCGACTTCCGGCGCACACCGCGGTGGTCGCCGCCGTCGCCGGCTCGATCGCATTGCTCGAAGTCTGTGTCACGGTGACGAATCCGCGCAGCCTGCCGATCGCGTGGTTCCTGGTGGCCGCGGGTTATCTCGGCGTCGCCGGGCAACGACGCTCCGGCGTCGCGGCCGGTATCGGTGCCGCCTTCGCGACCCTCGGCGCCTTCGCCTTCCTGGCCGTCGCCGGTCCGGATGTCCTTGCTTCGCAACGCCGTTCGGTGGATAACCTGAGCGTCTCGACGATGCTCGGCGCGGTCCTCGCGCTCGCCGTCGTCGCGGTGGCGGTGTGGAGCGCGCGCAGGCTGCCGGGCTGGCAGGGCACTGCCGAGTTGCAGTGGATCGTGGCCAGCATCGCCGGACTGTACGCGGTGACCGCCGCGACCGTCTCGATCGGCGTCGCCACCGGCGCGCCCGACGGATTCGTCATCGGCCACAGCGCCGCGACCATCCTGTGGATGGCCGGCGCCACCGCCGCCCTGTTCTACGGGCTCCGCAATATCGGCAAGGCCACCGCGGTCGCCAAACTCGCCCTCGGCTCCGGATTGCTGGTCACCACAGCCGCGTTGGCCAAACTGTTCCTGTTCGACCTCGCTACCCTCGACGGCCTGGTCCGCGTCGCCGCCTTCCTCGCCGTCGGCGTCCTGCTGCTCGTCGTCGGCACCCGATACGCCCGAGCGTTCGCTGAGGCAGGTGCGAACGCCAAGGAATCAGGCCGAGCACCGACTTCCTGACCAAGCCGACTCGGAAGGTCGTTCGCCGGGCCGGCCGCGGCTCCGCCCGCACCGACTCCGCCGGCGATCAGCGCACTCAACAGGCAACAAGATCTGTTGTTGCCCATGCGAATCCGCAGGTTGGTGCGAGACTCGCGCCGGACTACTCCCGGTCGCGCCTGCGGAGCAGTTCGTTGACGCTGACGGTGCGGCCGTCCGCGCTGGAGTGCCTGCCCTCGTCCGGCTTGCCGGGGCGACGGGACGAGCGGAGTCCGGCCATCCAGTCTTCGATGCTGTTGCGGTTCGGGTCGCCGGGATCGGCGTCGGCCGGTTCCGCGGGAGCCGGTTCCGGTGCGGCGTGGTGGGTGGGTCGTTCGGCCGACTGCGCGGCGTCTTGCCGCGGCGCGATGAATTCGGTGTATGCGGGCGGATCCAACGGGGCCAGTGCCGGTGTCGGCTGAGTCGGCTCGAACTTGGCCTCGGGCCGCCGGGCGCCGTCGGACGGAACCGATCGAGGCGCCGGGGCCGCGGGCGGTTCGAAGGCGGGCGGTGCCTGCCGCTCGAACGGCCTTGCCACGGGGGACTCGAACGCCGAGAACGACGACCCCGAGTCGGGCCGCGCGGTACCGATGTCGAACGGCAGCGAGGGCGGGGTCGGCCGAGGGCCGGTGGGATCGTGCGGGGTCGCCGGGAAGACCACGGGCGGTTGCGCGTTCGGGATTCCGGTGCCCACGGGCCCGGCCGGCCGCGGCAGGTTCGGGTCCAACCCGAAACCCGACGGCGGCGTCGGCCGCTGCCGCGTCGGATCGAGCGGCGCCGGCGCGGGCGTCCCAGGCGGCTTGGGCGCGGTGGGCGGCACCTTGTTGAGATGTTTGGTGGGCGCCTCGGCCTCGATCTCCTCCACCGTGCGCGGGCGTCGCGGCTTGCGCGGCCGATTGCCGTTGTCGATGGCGGGGATCTGCATGGTCACCGGGTCGGTGATCGGCGTGGTCTTGACCAGGTCGACCACCTCACCGCCGCCGGGGCGTTCGTCGTCCAGGATCGGTTCGCCGAGCCCGATCTTCTGCTGGATCTTCTTCATCCAGGCGGGTGCCCACCAGCAGTCGTCGCCGAGCAGCTTCATCGTCGCCGGCACCAGCAGCATGCGCAGGATGGTGGCGTCGATGAACAGCGCGGCGATCATGCCGTACGCCAGGTACTGCATCATCACCAGATCCGAGAACGCGAACGCGCCGGTGACCACGAGCAGGATGAGCGCGGCCGCGGTGATGATCCGGCCGGTCTGCGCGGTGCCGATGCGGACCGCCTCGGTGGTCGACGCGCCTTGCGTGCGCGCCTCCACCATCCGGGACAGCAGGAAGACCTCGTAGTCGGTGGACAGGCCGTAGATCACCGCGATGATCAGCACCAGCACCGGCGACATGATCGGCTGCGGGGTGAAGTTCAGCAGCCCGGCGCCGTGCCCGTCGACGAAGATCCAGGTCAAAATGCCGAGCGTGGAACCCAATCCGAGCGCGCTCATCAGCGCGGCCTTGATCGGCAGCACCAGCGACCCGAAGGTCAGGAACATCAGCAGCGTGGTGACCAGCAGGACCAGCCCGATCATCAACGGCATCCGCTGCAACAGCGCGTCGATGCTGTCCTTCTGGATCACCGGCTGCCCGCCGACGTACATGGTCACGCCGTCGGGCACGTCGATCGAGCGCAGATAGTCGATGGTCGGATCGGCGTCCTCGGAGTCGGCGAGGGTCGCGCTGGTGCGATACACCTGATTGTTTGTGTTGGAGCGCGACGGTACGTCGAAGGTGCCGTTGAGCCCGGGCGCCTGCTTGGCCTCGGCCCACGCCTTGCCGACGTCGGTGCTGCTGTCCGAGACGAACACCAGCTGGATCGGATCGGATTTGCGCAGCGGGAAGATCGAGTCGAACTTCGCCTGCGCGAGCCGGGTCGAGTTGTCCGGCGGCAGGTAGCGCTCGTTGATGCCGCCGAACGCCAGGTTCTTGACCGGAATGATCAACAGCAGCAACAGGATGCAGATCGGGATCGCGATCTTGAGCGGATGCTGCATCACCCAGCGGGTGGACTTGCCCCAGAACCCGTTCTCCACCTCGTCGGCGGTCTTGGTCTTGCGGAACCGCTTGAATCCGAACATGTCCACGCGCGGGCCGAGCACGCCGAGCATCGCGGGCAGGATGGTGATCGAGGTGAGCGCCGCGAGGGAGACCGTGGCGATGGAGCCGTAGGCGATCGATTTCAGGAAGCCCTGCGGGAACAGCAGCATGCCGCCGAGGCTGGCGATGATCATGGTCGCGGAGAACACGACCGTGCGGCCCGCGGTCATCACCGATCGGCGCACCGCGGCCGGGGTGCTGTAACCCTCGGCCAGTTCCTCACGGAATCTGCTCACGATGAACAGGCCGTAGTCGATCGCCAGGCCGAGACCGATCATCGAGACCACCGGCGCGACGAACGAGTTCACCTCGGTGAATCTGGTGATGAACAGCACGATGCCCTGGGCGCCGATCACCGTGAGACCGCCGACGATCAGCGGCAGTCCGGCCGCGACCAGGCCGCCGAAGATGAAGAACAGCAACACCGCGACGGCGGGGATGGCCAGGATCTCCATCCGGTGCTGGTCCTCGGCCATGGTGTCGTTCAGCGTGCCCGCCACCGCTTGCAGGCCGGCGACCTGCACGTCCACCCCCGGAATGGTGAAGACGTCCTTCACCTTCCGGAAGTTGTTCAGCATCTCGGTGTCGTTGTTGCCCTTGATGGCAATCGAGGCGAACGTGTACTTCTTGTCCTTGGAACCGAACGTCTGCGGCACGGCCTGGCCGGTGTCGGTCTTCCAGTAGGCGCCGTTGACCTGGGTGATCTCCGGGTAGTCGCGCGGCAGTCGATTCAGGCTGCCGACGACCTTGTCCCGGAAATCCGGATCATCGATCGTCTTACCGTCCGGTGCGGTGTACAGCACGATGACATCGCTGTTGTGGTCGCGCCCGAAGGCGCCGTCCGCGATCCGCGCACCCTGCGACGATTCCGACGTCGGATCGTCCCACCCGCTGGAGCTGAGGTGGTCGCCCAAACCGAGGCCGTACCCGCCCAGCGCTAAGAGCGCGGCCGCGACGATGCCGATGACGCCGAAGCGCAGCTTGTAGACCAGATCGCCCCAGCGTGTGAACACTTAAGCGACTCCTTGCGCTGGGCGAGAGGTGAGCAGCGCCGTGAGCGGCCGGAACGGCTGCAGCCAGGCGCCCTCGTCGGGCAGCGAGTCGAGGCTGACCCTGGGCAGCGGTTCACGGAACACGCCCGGGATGTCCTCGAGATCGATGAACTCGAGGGTATCGGATGTGACGGCCCAACTGGCATGCTCGCGGAAGCCGAGTACCTGACAGGGGATTCCGCTCGCGGCGAGTTCCTCCAACGGCTCGCGGAAGGCCTGGCCGTCGGCCGAGGCGACCATGATGCCCGCCAGTCCGGCGCCGCGACTGCGCAGTTCGATGTGCGCGAGCATGTCCGCGTCGACATCGGAGTCCTCGTCGATCTTCGGCTTCGCGAAGACGGCGTAGCCGACGTTGCGCAGCGCCTCGACCCACGGACGCACCACATCGGCCGTACCGGGCGCGATGTTGGTGAACACGGTCGCTTCCGGCTCGACCCGGTGCACGCTGCCGACCGACAGTTCGGCTGTGCGGGCCAGCAGCCAGCGCCCCAGTGCGTCGAACCGGGGGCGGTAGGCCGCCGTCGGCCTGCCGCCGAGAATGGCCCCGAGGCCCATGTCGAGGTTCGGGGCGTCCCACACCAGCAGGACCCTGCGCACGTCCGGCGTAGCGCCACCCAGACCCTCGGCTCCGGTGCCCTGCACCTCCCCGGCAACATCGACCACCTCGTGGGCCATCTCACTGACACTCATAATTCGATCTTCCCCCATATGAGCTCAGTAATGGCGCTACCGGCACGATGTGCCTTACCTTCGAATTTCGTGACGGGCCTTTCGAAACCGATCGGGGCGTTGTCCCGATGGTCCGCACTGACCCCGCCCGTGGCCTCATTCAGGCCTTTGAGCAGCGGTTCTTCCGCGCCTACCGCGGCAATGTGTTCCGCGTAGTCCGCGTGGTCCGTCGCGACATGCAACACACCGCCCGGTTTTAGTCGATTGGCGATCAACGCAAAAGTCGCGGGCTGCAACAGGCGTCGTTTGTGATGGCGCGCCTTCGGCCACGGATCGGGAAAGAAGACTCGGACCCCGGTCAGCGATTCGGCAGCAACCATGTTTTCCAGCACGTCGACGGCGTCGCCGCGCAGCAGCCGGATGTTGTCGATCCGCTCGCGCTCGATGCGCTGCACCAGCTGGGCGAGGCCGGGCCGGTACACCTCGATGCCGATCAGGTTCAGGTGCGGTTCGGCCTGTGCCATCGCGGCGGTGGCCGTGCCGGTGCCACAGCCGATTTCGACGACCAGGGGTGCTTCCCGGCCGAACCAGGCGGCGGCGTCCAGCGGTTCGTCGGCGACCTCGCGGCCGATCGCAGGCCACATGCGGGCCCACGATTGCTGCTGGGTCGCGGTCAGCGCACCCCGGCGCGACCGGAAGCTGGTTACGCGGGGGTAGAGGCGAGAGCCGGTTTTGCTCCGGGGCTCACGCTCGGTCCGGGCCGAACCTGTGGACGGCGGGCCCGGAACTGACTCGGCAGTATTGTTCGCGGCGTCGTTCACGGCGTCCATTGTCCAGCATCGGCGCAGTGGTGCGGCAATCGACTGTTGCTTGCCGTCCAACGGGAGGTCAGGCGGCGCGCGCGCGGTCGATCCTGGCCACCGGCGCGCTCTCCTGCCGGAGCGGGCGGCCGAGGGCGACCTTGGTCGCGGTCACCAGCATCTCGTAGAGCCCGCGAGCGCCGGTCAGGGACGCGGCGACCGACCACACGGTGCGGTCGCCCGCGTCGCTCACCGGTTGCCCGGCCAACCGGTCGGCCAGCCACTCCAGGCTGATCGGGGTGGCCAGCGGCAACAGCGAGAAATGCTCGCTCAGCCGGTCGCGGACATAGGTCACGTGCGCGCCGCCGCGGCGGTAGCGCTCGACCTGACCGTCGATGCCGTCCATGTGGATGACCTGGTCGTGAACCGGCTGCACCACCAGCAGCGGGCAGGTCGGCGTCGAATTGCCGAGGCGCAGATCGTCGAACATGGCCTGGAATTCCGGCGTCGCGATCAACTCGTCCAGCGGGCGGCTCAGGAAGTCGTCCATCCGCTGACCGGCCAGGCCGAAGATGGCGCCGAACGGCGTCGCGGTCTCGGCCCGCGCGACGAACCGGCGGCCGTCCATGGTGAGTTCGTTCTGCAGCATCGCGCCGAGCACCGGGTAGAGCCTGCGCAGCGCCGCGATCACGATGGCGGGCAGGCCCGCGTAGCTGCTGCCGTTCAACCGGGCGAAAACCTGGCCGGGATCGCCGACCGGGGCGCCGAGCACCGCGCCGACGATGTCGAGTTCCGGTGCGTAGGCCGGTGCCATCTCCACCATCCAGGCGCTGGCCATGCCGCCGCCGGAGTACCCCCACACCGCGACCTGAGTGCGCGGGCCGAGGCCGAGCGGGGCGAACCGCTGCGCCGCCCGCACGCCGTCGAGCGCGCGATAGCCGGGTTCGCGTGGCGCACCGAAGTTTCCGCGCGGGCCCTCGTGATCGGCGATGCTGACCGCCCAGCCGCGGCGCAGCGCGTTCGCGACGAGCAGCCACTCGAACTGGGTGACCGAGCCGAGCGCGCGGGCGCCGTAGCGCAAAGCATAAGAAGGAGCGCATTTCTCGGTGACCGCGTCCATCGCGGTTTGAAAGGCCAACAGCGGCCGGTCTTCTCGCGGGTCGGCGTCCAGCGGCAGCAGCACCGTGGTGATCGCCGCCTCCGGCGTCCCGTGCATATCGCAGCTGCGGTAGAGCAGCTGCCAGGCCGAGACCTGCTGGGGCACAACGCCGAACAGTGCGAGCTCGATCTTGCGGCTGCGCAGGACGGTGCCGGGCGGCTTGGCCGCGAAACCCTTGGGCGGGCGGTGGAACGGGTCGTTACTCGGCAGCAGCGGTTTCCCGTCCGCTAGGGCGGGCTCCGTATCGGCAGTGCCGATGACATCGGCAGTCATCGCGACCTCCTCAGCAGTGAGGTCGGTTGCCGTATTCGAAAAGCAATGTTGCGCACCAACTATGGCGCCGACCACTTGAATGCAGGGTAAATGACCGGTAGCGGGTCTGGGAAGCCCGCTCGTTCGGGGCCGGTCGCACTAGACTGCGCGGTATGGGCAGACCGTCAGTGTTCATCACCGGTGCCGCGGCCGGAATCGGCCAGGCGACGGCGCTGCTTTTCGCTGCGCAGGGCTATCACGTCGGCGCCTTCGACATCGACGAGGTCGGGTTGACCAGGCTCGCGGCCGAGATCACCGGCTCGGGCGGCAGCGTGCACACCGCTGTCCTCGATGTGACGAACGCCACCCAGTGGGCCGAGCGGCTCGCCGAATTCCACGCCGCCGCCGGGCGGCTGGACATCTTGATCAACAACGCGGGCATCCTGCGCGCGGGTCCGTTCGACGCCATCGCGCTGCCCGCCCACCGGGCGATCATCGACGTCAACCTGGGCGGTGTGCTCACCGGCACGCATGCCGCGTTCGGCTATCTGCGCGACACCCCCGGTGCCCAGGTGGTGAACCTGTGCTCGGCGTCGGCGATCTACGGCCAGCCCGAGCTCGCCAGCTACGGCGCGAGCAAGGCCGCGGTCAAAAGCCTCACGGAGGCACTGGATCTCGAATGGGAACGGCACGACATCCGGGTGATCGCCATCTGGCCGCTGTTCGTCGACACCGCGATGGTCGACGGCGTGCAGACCGGGACGACCAAGTCGCTCGGCGTGCGGCTCACCGCCGAGGACGTCGCCGCGGGCATCTGGGACGCGACGCGCAGGCGCGGCCGGCTGCCGCGGGTGCACTACGAGATCGGCGCCCAGGCCAAGGTCCTGGCGGCCGCCGCGAAGTACGCGCCGAACTGGGCCGTGCGCACCGTCAACAAATACTTCAGCGGTACCTGACCGGTCGCCACCTCCGGCGGCGCGTCTTCTGCAAGAATTGCGCACCGTAAAGGGGGTGCAACATGCCGACAGCGACGGAGTCCGACGGGCCGCTGCGCGAACGCGGGGTGCCCGCGCGCGAACACGACCAGCTCGACCGGCTGCTCGCCGACCTGCGGTTCGGGACGGGGCGGGACAAGCAGATCGGCTACGCCGCGGGTAACGCCGTCAGCGCTTGGCGCACACCGCCGCGGATCCAGGTGATGGGCCGGGCGCGCGCGGGCCGCACGACGGTGTCGCAGGCGCTCGCGCTGATGTCGGCGGTGGAGACCGGTCCGGTCGACGAACCGGGCATGCCCGACCCGGAATTCGACGCGGACATCGTCATCTACGTGCTGTCCGCCGCGCCCTCGCCCGCGGATCGCCGGGTGCTCGCCACGCTGCCGCCGGAGCGCACCATCGTGGTGCTGAACAAGGCCGACGCGATCGGCGCGCGCTGGGCCGACGCGGTCGCCGCCGCCGACCAGTACGGCCGCGAGGTCGGCACCCCGGTGCTTCCGGTGGTGGCCTCGCTCGCCCTGCGCACCCGTGCGGGCGCGATGACCGACGCGGATCTGGCCTCGCTGCGCCGACTGGCCGCGAATACCGATGCCGCGCTGATGCTTTCGCCGGATCTGTTCGTCGGACCGGGTCCGGACCTGGCCGGTCGTGAACAACTGTTGCAGCGCTGGGACCTGTACGGGGTGAGCTGTGCGCTGGCCGCGCTGGCCGGCGATCCGGACCTCGCCCCGCAGACACTGCTGCAAATCCTGCACGCCGCCAGCGGAATCGACGCGTTGCATCAGCTGCTGCATCGCCGCTACGAGCAGGTCTCCGCGCTGCGCGGCGGCGAACTCCTCGACGAACTCACCCGGCTCGCGGCCCGCGCGGTTCCGGAGCAGGGCAGCACCGCCCGAGACATCTTGGAGGCCTATCTATTCGGCGACGACGCGCGCTGGCTCGGCCTGTGTGCGGGCCTGGCGCATCCCGCCGTCGCACATCTCGCGGCAGGCTACCCGGCTCCCGCGCCCGCCGACGCCGACGACGCGCTGGCCCGCGCCGCCCGCTGGCGTGCCGTCGTCTCCAGCGACATGCCGCCGACCGCCCGGCGGGCCGCGCTGCGCGTGCACAACGGCTACATCCGACTATGGGAACGGATGAGCAGTGCCGGGCTCTGACTCCCCGCCCGGCCCGCCGGTCGGGGCGGACCGACCGCTCGAGCTGCCTGCCGACTCGGTCCCGCCCGAGCCCGCCGACCGCTTGGTCAGTCCGCCGCCCGAGGTGGAAGCCATTGTGGCACGGTGGAATCCGCAAGGTATCGCGCTGCTGCGCGCGGTCGAAGGGGCGGGCGCGGCCGGTGCGGTGATGTTGATCGGACCCGCCGATGCCAACACCACGCTGCTGCGCACCGAGCTGGCGCGGTTCGAGCCGCGCATCCGTCTCGCGGATCCGGTGGCCGACGCGAACGCCGCGGTGGAGACCACCGCACCGTCGGGCACCGCGCCGTCGCCGGTCGCGCTGATCCTGCTGGACGCGGGCACCACCATCGGCGCCGACACCCTGCGCATCGTGCACCGCCTGCGCTCGGACGGGACCCGGATCCTGCTCGCCATGAACGGCATTCACGCCTATCAGGATTGGCGCTCGGTGCGGGCGCGCAACCTGGAACTGCTCGCCGCGCAGGGCGCGGTCGAACTGGACATCCTGCCGGTGTCCGCACGGCTCGCGGCGGCGGCCCGCACCGCGGGCGACGCGGGCCTGCTGGACCGCTCCGGGCTCGGCGCGCTGCACGCGGCCTTGACCGCGGCCGCCGCCGGCGCGGAGGCCGAGGGCGGCGGCCGGCTCGCGGCGGTCACCGCGCGGGTGCTCGCCGACACCAGGCAGCGGGTGACCGAACAGGTGATCGCGCTGCACTCCGGCGCCGAGACGGCCAGGCTGCGCGAGGAGCGCGCCGTGCTGCTGGCCGGCCGCGACGGCGGCCGGGCCACCGCCATGTCCACCCTGCGCGGCCAGCTGCACCTGGCCCGGGTCGACCTGATGACCGAGGTCGGCGCCCGAATTCGGGCGCTGCACACCGCAACCCGCGCCGACCTCGACCGCCTGCGCCGCGGCGAGCTCGGCACCTACCCCGAGCGGTTGCAGCACGCCGCCACCGAACTGACCGGCGCCGTCGACCTCGCCATCGACCAGCGCCTGGCCGAACTCACCGCGCACATCGACGGCGTCCTCGAACCGGGAAGCAGCCAGCCGCTGCGCCGCCGCGACCCCGCACCCCGGGTCGGACCCGACCCCGACCCGCGGCACCGGGGTGTCGAAGATCACCTCATGATCGCGCTCGGCGCGTCGGCGGGTGTCGGCCTCGGCAGGCTGTTGGTTTCGCCACTTTCCCTGGTGCCCGCGCTGGATTTCGCGAGCGTGCCGGTGACCCTGCTGCTCGGCGCGGGCGCGGCGGGCTGGGTGGTACGGGCGCGCGGGCAACTGGCCGATCGCGCGCACGTGCGCCAGTGGGTGTCCGACGCGCTGATCAATGTAAAAGCCCAGCTCGAGCAGCGAGTGGCGACCGCACTGGTGGAAACTGAGACGGTGCTGGCCGATCGGGTGGTGCAGGTGAGCACCACCCGCATGGTGGAAACCGATCGCCGGGTGGCCGAACTCGAAGCCCGGTTACGGCGGATGGTCGCCGAACAACCCGGGCAGCTGGCGGCATGCGAACGGGATATCGCGATCCTCGATGGTTGGATCACGGGTTGATTAACTCATAAGAATGGGTACATAGTGACGAACCCGATTCAGTACCGGTCGTCACATCGCGTTAACCTCTAATCAGGAACTTGGGCGTCCGCTAAGTCCTCGTCCGCCGTCCAGCCGGGGCGCGCTTTCGACTGGTCGTAGCGGGTGCCTTCCCGCCAATGGTGGCGCTCGGTGTGTTCGCGCTGGTCAACGGGCCTTGGGGCCAGGCGGCGACGCATCGTAGGGACCGCCCATCTCAGGAGAGTTTTCATGACTTCAGCGACCATTCCTGGTCTTCGTGGATCCGACGGTAAACAGCCGACCGAACACAGCGAACTACTCGCCTGGGTACAGGAAGTCGCCGAACTCACTCAGCCGGAGCGAGTGGTCTGGGCCGACGGGTCCGACGAAGAATGGGATCGCCTGACCGCGCAGCTGGTCGAGGCGGGCACCTTCAAGCAGCTCGATCCGAAGAAGAAGCCCAATTCCTTCCTAGCGCTCTCCGATCCGTCCGATGTGGCCCGGGTCGAGTCGCGCACCTACATCTGTTCCAAGAGCGAGGCCGACGCGGGCCCGACCAACAACTGGGTCGACCCCGCCGAGATGCGCGCCACCATGACCGAGCTCTACCGCGGCTCGATGAAGGGCCGCACCCTGTACGTGGTGCCGTTCTGCATGGGCCCGCTCGGCGCCGAGGACCCCAAGCTCGGCGTGGAGATCACCGACTCCGAATACGTCGTCGTCTCGATGCGCGTGATGACCAGGATGGGCAAGGCCGCGCTGGAGAAGCTCGGCACCGATCGCCCGTTCGTGAAGGCCCTGCACTCGGTCGGCGCACCGCTGGCCGAGGGCGAAGCGGATGTGCCGTGGCCGTGCAACGACACCAAGTACATCACCCACTTCCCCGAGGACCGGGAGATCTGGAGCTACGGCTCCGGCTACGGCGGCAACGCGCTGCTCGGCAAGAAGTGCTACTCGCTGCGCATCGCCTCGGCCATGGCGCACGACGAGGGCTGGCTGGCCGAGCACATGCTGATCCTCAAGCTCATCTCCCCGGAGAACAAGGCCTACTACATCGCCGCCGCGTTCCCCAGCGCCTGCGGCAAGACCAACCTCGCGATGATCCAGCCGACCGTTCCCGGCTGGCGCGCCGAGACCCTCGGTGACGACATCGCCTGGATGCGGTTCGGCAAGGACGGCCGGCTCTACGCGGTGAACCCGGAGTACGGCTTCTTCGGCGTCGCGCCCGGCACCAACCACAGCTCCAACCCGAATGCCATGGCCACCATGGAGGCGGGCAACACCGTCTACACCAACGTCGCGCAGACCGACAACAACGACGTGTGGTGGGAGGGCCTGGAGGGCGAGCCCGATCACCTGATCGACTGGAAGGGCAACGACTGGTTCCTGCGGGAGACCGAAACCCTTGCCGCCCACCCGAACTCGCGTTACTGCACGCCGATGTCGCAGTGCCCGACGCTGGCACCGGAGTGGGACGACCCGCAGGGCGTGCCGATCTCGGCCATCCTGTTCGGCGGTCGTCGCAAGACCACCATCCCGTTGGTCACCGAGTCCTTCGACTGGCAGCACGGCGTGTTCATGGGCGCCACCCTCTCCTCCGAGCAGACCGCAGCGGCCGAGGGCAAGGTCGGCACCGTGCGCCGCGACCCGATGGCCATGATTCCGTTCATGGGCTACCACGTCGGTGACTACCTGAACCACTGGATCACCCTCGGCAAGAACGCCGACGCGAACAAGCTGCCGAAGATCTTCTACGTCAACTGGTTCCGGCGCGGCGCCGACGGTCGCTTCCTGTGGCCCGGATTCGGCGAGAACTCCCGCGTGCTGGAGTGGATCGTCGGCCGCGTCGAGGGTTCGGCCGAGGCCACCGCCACCGCGGTCGGCAACGTCCCCGTCGCCGCCAACCTCGACCTCGACGGTCTGAAGGTCGACCCCGACGACGTCGACGAGGCGCTCAAGGTCGACGCCGACGAATGGCGCAAGGAGATCCCGCTCATCGAGGAGTGGTTCGAGTTCGTCGGCGACAAGCTCCCCTCCGGCGTCCGCGACGAGTTCGAGGCCCTGAAAGAACGCCTCGGCTGATCGCCCGACCCCTCCGACCGCCCGCACCGTCCCCCGACGCTGCGGGCGGTTTGGTTATATCCCAACAATTTCCACTGATTACCCACCTACGCCGTTTGGATCGCGAGCCATCGGATATCCGGATCGTGTGCCTACGGCCAACTTTGGGCACCGGCGAGTGGCACATGGCGGAGTGGGGCTCCTGTGACTTCTTGTTGCACCCATGTGCCACTCGTTGCTTACCTTGCGACTTATTGTCGACGGATTCGTTTGTGCAGCAACCGATTAAGCTCACTTGCCGAAAGGGGTGTTCCGCAACAGTGTGCTGCGCTACCGGATGAATCGCGGTAGTTGATGCAGAACGTCTGCGACGTACGTTGCCGAGTTAGTACCCCTCCACCGCGGAGGTGATCGCAGAAAACGGTGCGTGGCCGGTACGCCGACGACGGGTCGACCGCGCGCGTACCGCATCTCCAGAACCGGGAGCGGCAGGTCTGCGCTGCGTTGACCGGTTGGTGGAAGACATTCCTCAGCACCTGGGCGAGTGGTCTATTCGGGGAATGGGGCGAAGCGGATCAGTTGGCGTAGGGCGGTCCGGGTGTTCAGCCAATGGGTTCGGCCTTGCGGCATTGCTTTGGCTTCGTTGGTGAGGGCGTTGATCATGTGGGTGCTGAAGTTGTGGCGGGGGTGGAGTCGGCAGAGTTCGGTTACCCAGGTCGGGTCGAGTTCGCTGATGCGGGCGCCGATCACGTCGGCCGAGGCGCCCGCGTAGATGAAGCGGCCGGGGATGCTCAGGTCGTCGTTGCCGTTGCCGGGGGTTATGTGGGTGGTGATGGCGGTGGCGATGGCCTGGGTTCGGGCGGGAGTGGCGCCGGCGGCCGCGACGAAGCGGGCTGCTCGTTCGGCGCCGGTGACGGCGAAACAGCTTCCGGGCGTGGGGTGTTCGAGGTGAAGGTCGTGCAGGAGACAGGCGACATAGACGAGTTCGTCGTCGTAGCGCGCGCCGTCGAGGTCGGCGAGGACGCGGCCGAAGAAGTAGGTGCGGTAGGAGTGGGCGCGGACGTGGATCGAGAGCGATTCGCGCGCTTCGGTTTCCGCGGCGCGGGCGAGGGCGGAGTCGGGCAGGCGGAGGCCGGCGAAGTCGAGGCGGCCCGCGCCGCGGCGGCCGACGGCGAGGCGAGCCCGGTCGGCGAGCAGGGCGGGCAGCGAGCGGGTGACCGTGACCATGAGTTGACGGCGCTGTTCGCGCGAAAGCGCGCCACGTGTCCTGGTAGCCCAGTCCCCATCGATACCGGCGCTCATCGGTGTCCCTCTCGCTCGCTCGTAACTCGAGTTCCAGTGAATCGCGGGCGGCCACTGGACCGTAAGTGGCAGGCATGCCAGTAACCCTCGGATTCATGCCAAACTGGTGGAGTGAAGCAGGTTGTCGCCCTCGCCTTGGACGGCGTCATGACCTACGACCTCGCCTGCGCCGTCCAGGTGTTCCGGCATGGACCTGGGAAGTTCGGCGAGCCGGTGGGGTTCCGGATGGAGACCTGTGGGTTGCGGCCGGGGCCGGTGTGGACGCCGAATGGGTTCGGGCTCGAGGTGGAACACGGTCTGGACGCGTTGGCGTCCGCCGACATCGTGGTGGTGCCGGGCATCGCGGTGCCGACGTTGCCGCCGCCGGAGGAGGCGCTCGCGGCACTGCGTGCCGCGGCGGCTCGGGGCGCGACCATGGTGAGCATTTGCGTCGGCGCGTTCATTCTGGCGCGGGCGGGGTTGTTGGACGATCGGCCCGCCACGACACACTGGGCCTACTGCGCCGAATTCGCCGATCTGTTCCCCGCCGTCAAGCTGGATCCGACCGCTCTTTATGTGGACGACGGTGACGTCCTCACCTCCGCGGGTCTGTCGGCGGGACTGGATCTGTGCCTGCACATCGCCCGCCGGGAACTAGGTGCCGGCCCGGCGGCGGAATTGGCGCGATGGAACGTGACCCCGCCGCACCGATCCGGTGGCCAGGCGCAATACATTCCGGATGCGTTGGCGGGCAGCGGCTTCCACGGCGCACTGGCCGCGACCATGGCCTGGGCGGTGGAGAACCCCGCTGCGGCGCCGGACGTTTCGGCATTGGCCGCGCACGCGCTGATGAGCGAGCGCACGTTCATCCGCCGATTCAAGGCGGAGGTCGGCACCACCCCGCGCCGCTGGCTGGACGCGCAGCACACGGAGCGCGCCCGCGAGCTGCTCGAAACCACCGACCTGCCAATCGAAGTAATCGCGACCCGGTCGGGCTTCGGCAGCGTGACCGCGTTGCGCACGCATCTCCGGGCGGCGACCGGTTCGACCCCGGCGGACTATCGCCGAGCATTGCGCCACTGACCGTTCGGTGCGCGGCATTCAGGGCAGGAGAATGTAGCGGCGCACAAACTTTCACCACGATGGTCGCCAATTCCGGTGTATACCAACCAGTCGCGACCACGCCGCTGACCCGCCTTACCTTTCATGACGGATCATCATTCGCCGTTATGGCGTGTTTCCCGCCGCGCGCACCCATTGTTGTGGTGCTATTGGTAATGGTCGGTGTGCACAGGTCGCGAGCACCATAGGTTTGCCGAAGCTCGATATGGGGTAGTTGCCCGGTGTGCGAGATTTGCGCACAAGTGGCTTATGCTTGCCGTGTTCTTGGTCTCATGACCTACCAGTCCGATTGCTAACTGTTAACTGATCGACTGAACTACTTCCCTATCGACATCGGGTTTCCGCGAGGCTCGCGGCGAACGATGAGATCGACGCGCGAGAGGTGGTTGGAGCATGACCGATCTGGAGACCGGGGCGTCCATCACGCCCCTGGTTGCCGGCTTCGAACTGGCAACCGCTAGCACCCCGCTACGCCGCGCTGCCGGGCGTTTGCAGGCCGTCCTGCCCCCGGGCTGGCGCGTCGAGATCGTCGACGCGCCGAGCCTCACGGGCCGCGACAGCGAGCCCGTCCTGCGGGTGGTCATGCCGACCGACTGATCAGCCTGCCCAGCCCATGGGCATGAGCAGTGACTTCTGCTCGCAGAAGGAGTCGAGGCCCTCCGGGCCGTTTTCGCGGCCGAGGCCGGAATTCTTGTAGCCGCCGAACGGCGAGCTGGGATCGAACGCGTACCAGTTGATCGCGTAGGTCCCGGTCCGCACGCGCGCGGCGATCTCCGCGCCGTGCTCGATGTCCGCGGTCCACACCGAGCCGGCCAGACCGTAGACCGAATCGTTGGCGATGGCCACGGCCTCGTCCTCGGTCTCGTACGGGATCACCGACAGCACCGGACCGAAGATCTCCTCCTGCGCGATGGTCGACTTGTTGTCCACGTCGGCGAAGATCGTCGGCTCGACGTACCAGCCGCGATCCAGCCCTTCGGGACGGCCGCCGCCCAGCGCGACCCGCGCGCCCTCCGCCTTGCCCTTCGCGATGTACCCCTCGACCCGGTCGCGCTGGCGCTCCGAAATCAGCGGGCCCAGTTGCACGGTCGGATCGTTGGGATCGCCGACCTTCATCGTCTGCACGTGCTCGACCAGCGCGTCCAGGATCTCGTCGTACCGGCTGCGCGGCGCGAGGATCCTGGTCTGCGCGACGCAGCCCTGCCCACTGTTCATCAAACCGGAGAACGCGAGCACCGGGATGCCCGCGATGTCCATGTCCGGCAACAGGATTGCCGCGGACTTGCCGCCGAGCTCCAGCGAGACGCTCTTGAGCTGGCCGGTGGCGATCGCGCCGATCTTCTTGCCGACGGCGGTGCTGCCGGTGAAGGTGACCTTGTCCACGCCGGGATGCGAGACCAGGTATTCGGCGGCCTCGGCCTCGGCGGGCAGCACTGAGAGCACGCCCTCGGGCAGGCCGGCCTCGGTGAAGATATCGGCGAGCAGGTTGGCCGTAATCGGGGTCAGCGGAGCCGGTTTGAGCACCACGGTGCAGCCGGCCAGCAACGAGGGGGCGAGCTTGTTCGCCGCGAGGAACAGCGGCACGTTCCAGGCGGTGACCGCCGCGACGACGCCGCGCGGTTCCCGGGTGACCCGCGAGGTGCCGAACAGCCCGGTCCGGGTTTCGTGCCAGGGAAACGACTTGGCCAGGCCGGCGCAGGCGTCGAGCGCGGCCACGGCGGGTATCTGGTTGAGCGTCATCGCGATCATCTGCGGAGCGCCCATTTCCGCGGTGAGCACGGCGACCAGGTCGGCCGAGCGTTCCTCGATCAACCGGGCGGCCCTGGTCAGCACCTGGGCTCGCTCCTCGGGCGGGGTGGACGGCCAAGGGCCGTGGTCGAAGGCGTGGCGGGCCGCGGCGACCGCGGCGTCGACGTCGGCGCGAGTGACCGCGGGGACGCTGCCCACCGGCTCG
Organism: Nocardia sp. NPDC056564; assembly: GCF_042793755.1. Lineage (NCBI taxonomy): Bacteria > Bacillati > Actinomycetota > Actinomycetes > Mycobacteriales > Nocardiaceae > Nocardia > Nocardia sp. NPDC056564. The sequence continues at coordinate 184,404 of NZ_JBHTUR010000004.1, read as the reverse complement.
ACCGTGGCCGGCGAGATGACCTGAACGCGCTCGGCGGTGGCTGGCGCGGTCCAGCGGCCGCCGATGAACAAGCTGTCGTAATGCATGAGAACACGTTACAGTTTTGCCACCGGGTTGTCTGTAACATGTTTCAGTTTTGCCCTCGAGCCGTCTCGCTGAGCAGGACGAATTCCAACCTGTCGGTTCGCTTTTCGCAGAACGCACTATTGCGTTCTGTTGCTGGAAAGAGGATGCTGTAGCTACTGATCAGCTCGCTCGATTCCTGAACCGATACCACCATTGGGGAGCCCGAGTCATGGCGGTGCAAGTGGTCGACCGATCGTTGATGACCAGCGATCAAACCGAGCATCAAGCGAAGAGCGTTGGTGCGGGCGGATGGGTGGTCTCCTTCCTACCCGGTCGCACGCTGACCATCGAGCAAGCCACCGCGGCCATGCAGGCAGCCGAGGCCGTCGCCGCCGTCGGGGCGCTGGCCGATCAAGTCGGATTGACCACGCTGGAAACCGTCGGCCTGGCCATTCAGGAATCGCCATGGTCCCGGCCGCTGCGCGAGCCGTGCGGCAGGCGCACCTGGCGCCGAGGCTGGCTGGAGCGGTAGAGCTACTTCTTGGTAGCCACCACGACCAGATTGCTCACCAGTAGCTCTCGCACGAGCGGAATACGGACCAGCCACCAGGCCCAGCGCGGGTGATACCGCGGGAAGACGGTCCGCACGTCGGCGGAAGTGCCCGCCGCCCAGCGCAACCCGTCCGACGCGCGCACCGCGAACAATGACGTGCCGAACCGATTCTTCGGCTCCTTCCCCAGCTTGCGCCGGTACCGGCGCGCGGCGTACTCGCCACCGAGGTAGTGCCACGGTCCGGTCTCGTGCCCGCCGAACGGCCCGTGCCACACCGTGTAGGACAGCACGATCAGCCCGCCCGGCCTGGTCACCCGCACCATCTCGTCCGCCATCCGCCAGGGCTCGGCCACATGCTCGGCCACATTCGACGAGAAGCAGATGTCCACCGCGTCGTCGCGGAACGGCAACGCCATCCCCGACCCGCGCACCGCGCCCGCCACCGACAACCCCGCCGCGTGCATCTCCGACGGGTCGGGCTCGACCGGAATGTATCGCGCACCGGTGCGCGCGAACTCGTCCGCGAAATACCCCGGACCGCCACCCACATCCAGGATCGTCGCCCCCGCCAGGTCCGCGCCCGTGACATCGGTGTAGAAATCGCCGATCATTGCCGCGCTGTCCTCGGCCAGGCCGCCGTAGAACACCGCCGGATCGGTCTGTTCGAACCGAAAACTTCCGAGCAACCGCAGCGACCGGCGCAGCGTCGCCCGGCGCGCGAACCGCGGCGCGCGCGAACCGTCGGCGGGCGTTTCTTCGGCTTTCAACACGGCGCCGAGTCTCGCATAACGGCGGCGGACCGCGATGCGCACCGGTCGGTGATCGGCTCGCGCGGCGGTGCTCGGGTTAGGGTGTAGCGCGATATCCGACGATCCCGTCCGGGACCACCTGACCGAGAGAAGCTCGACCGTGCGCGAAGTCCTCCTGCTGTGCTGGCGAGACACCGGGCACCCGCAGGGCGGCGGCAGCGAACGATACCTCGAACAGGTCGGCGCGCAGCTCGCCGCACGGGGGGTCAAGGTCACCCTGCGCACCGCCCGCTACCCGGGGGCGCCGAAGCGCGAACGCCTCGACGGCATCGACATCAGCCGGGCGGGCGGGCGCTTCTCCGTCTACCCGCGGGCGCTGGGCGCGATGGCCCTCGGCCGGCTCGGCCTCGGTCCGTTGCGCGGCCTGCGCCCCGACGCGGTGATCGACACCCAGAACGGCATCCCGTTCTTCGCCACGGCCGCCACCAAGGCGCCCGCCGTGGTGCTGGTGCACCACGGGCACCGGGAACAGTGGCCGGTGGCAGGCCGGCTGGTCGGCCGGATCGGCTGGTGGATCGAGTCGCGACTGTCGCCGCGGGTGCATCGGCGCAACCAGTACCTGACCGTCTCGCTGCCCTCGGCCGAGGAACTGGCCACGCTCGGCGTCGACCGGTCCCGGATCGCGGTGGTCCGCAACGGCGCCGAGCCGGTGCCCGCCGACGCGCCGACCGGGGCCACCGAAACGCGCACCGAGAACCCGCGCATCGTGGTGCTGTCGCGGCTGGTGCCGCACAAGCAGATCGAGGACGCGCTCGCCGTGGTCGCGCGACTACGGACCCGCGTGCCCGGGCTGCATCTCGACGTGATCGGCGACGGATGGTGGGCCGCGAACCTGAAGGCCGACGCGCACAGCCTCGGCATCGCCGACGCCGTCACCTTCCACGGGCACGTCGACGAACGGCGTAAGCACGAATTGCTCTCCCGCGCTTGGGTGCACGTGCTGCCCTCGCGCAAGGAGGGCTGGGGTCTGGCGGTCATCGAGGCCGCCCAGCACGGCGTGCCGACGATCGGTTACCGCAGTTCGCGCGGGCTCACCGACTCCATCGTCGACGGGGTCACCGGCCTGCTGGTCGATGATGTCGCCCAATTGTCCGACGCGGTAGGCGAATTGCTCGACGACCGCGCCGCGCGCACGGTCATGGGCGAGAAGGCGCGCTCGCGGGCGCGTGAATTCTCCTGGGAGCAAACGGGAAACGGTGTGTACGAAGTGCTGGCCGCGGTTGCCCGCGGCGAACACTCCGCCGGACTCATCGCCCCCCGCTCCGGTCACTGAGCCCGCCCCGTCGGCAACCGTGGCCATCCGTGCCAACGGGACACCATCGGGCCGCCGCTCGGAAAATGTCTCGGTCGTGTCCCGCTGAGCGCGTTGATCCTGCTCGACTCGTCGCTGGTCAGCGCGTGCGGCGGGCGCCTGCCGCGAGGAGTAGTCCGCCGACCAGAAGCGCTGTCCAGATCGCGTGCGCCGCAATGGCAATGCCGCGATCCATTGCCGATCCGGCGGACTGCCGGATCGTGCCGGGGACCCGATACAGCGCGAGATCGGCGTCGCTGAATACCGGATCGAGTTGCGCGAGGGTGGTTTTCGATTCGCCGAGGGGCCCGGGCGTGCCCCGTTCCAGCAGCACCCAGCCGACACCGTGGTCGGCCAGTTCCCGGGCGGAACCCCCGTGCAGCAGTAGGGTTTCCACCGCGCGGGCGCGGGTGCCCTCGCCGGATACGGTGCGGCCGCGTACCGGGAGTTCGCCGGTTTGCAGGACGTCGCGCGGCAGCAGCCTGGGCGCCGGGTCGAGGACCGGCGCCGTCCCGCTGTACCGGAACTTCCGGAACATCCCGCCGGGCAGTACCGCGACCTCGCCGGAATCGTCCATCCGGTCCGCGACCTGCTGCCATCCGGCGGGGTAGTGCACCGGCCGCAGCGCACCACCGACCCCCCAGGCGAGATCGAGTAACGGCAGCACCAGCAGGGCGATGAGAATCGTCGCGACCGTGCCCGTCACAGTTGTGGATAACTTCGGCACCCGGTCGAAACTCGCGCTCGGCAAGGAGGTGTCGCCGGCGATGTCGGTCGTCGAGGAACCAGTCTCTCGTTGCGCCAAGGATCGCGCGGGCTGGGTATCGACGGTGCGCTGTGCATGGTCAGCTGCCGCGGCCATCGAGAATCGTTCGGCGAGAACCCCGCAACCCGCGGCCGCGCACAACGCATAGGCGGGCATCGCCAGCGCCACATACTTCTGCGTATCCCGCAGCAAGCCCGCGCCGGGCACGTGCGCGACGAGCCACTCCAGCACGTGCATGCCCCACGGCGTCGCACCGAGCGCGGGGAGCAGAACAGCAAGCACCGCGAGGACGACGAGTGCCCGGCGAACGTATCGTTCGTCGCCGTCGGAGATCACCGAACGCACGCCCGTCGCCACGATGGCGAGCAGCAAAACGGTGCCGATCAACGCGAGAAGCGTTGTGCGCGAACCGGGTACCGCGTCGCCGTTCCAGATGCCGCCGAGTCCCGCCAGACTGCCCAGCGTGCCGAGACCGGGCTCGCCGCGCGCCGCGAACGCGGCGATGCCCGCCGGATCGGACGGTTCGCCGGCCGCCCCGGACAACGCGGTGGCGGTCAACCAGGGCACGGACGCGGCGACCAGCAAGGCCAGCACACCGGCGAAATACCGCCGTCCGGCCAGCGACAACGCGGTGGCGCCGGCGAGCAGGGCGCCGGTCGGTGTGAGCCCCGCCGCGGCAAGGCAGCCCGCCAGGCCGGCCCACGTGCCCGCGGTACCGCCGGCCCGAATCCGATACGCGGCCAACGCGACCCACGGCAGCGCGGCGTACCCGGCGAGCAGGCTCCAGTGCCCCTGCAAAAGACGTTCGGCGACATACGGATTCCACAGCGCCACCGTCGCGGCGACGAGCTGCGCTCCGATCGACGCGCCGAGGAGTTCGCGCGCCAGCACCGCCGCCCCGTAGCCGGCCGCCCACAGCGCGACGAGCAGAATCGCCTTGACGATCAGGCCGCCATCGATGACCGGGGACAGCGCCGCCAGCACCGCGTCCTGCGGCACCGCCCGCGGCGCGGCAGCACCGAGCCCGAGCGCCGAATCGGTCGGATAGGACCGCGGCGTACTCACCGCATCGCGCAGCAGCAGATACCCGGACCCGAGCAGCGGACCCAGGATGAGCAGCGCGAGCACCGCGCTGTACCCGGCCGGGACAAGCCGCACCCACCGGTCCCGTCGCCGCCCGTTCTCCGTCACGCTTGTGCACCCTACGGTCCGGCCGCCCGCGTCACCCACCCCCACCGTGGCGCGACGGCCGGAAAATAACTCGGCACCGATGCCGCGCGGCAATACCCTGATCCCGTGGCCCGGAGATCCCCGCAGGAGAAGAAGCAGCTCAGCTACGCCAAGGATTGCCGCAACTGCTACGGCGAGAACGACAAGGCGTCGCGCAAGAACCTGCCGCGTAAACGCGCGCGGGTGCACCGCGCCAACCGGCACCAAGCGCACACGGATCTGCACAGCGCGACCGGACCGGTCGATGTCGAGGCTTCCGACGCGGCCGAGGTCCGGCTGCGCGGACGCCGTCCCAAGGCGTTCGCGAAACGACCGGACCTCCCGCTCGGCGAGCACGTCCGCTGGCAGCTCGGTCGACGGCTGGCCGGCTGATTTCTCCCGCGGGTACGGACTGAGACCTCTGCGGCAGCCGGTCGCGGCGGGGCGGGCCGTAGCGGCCGACGCGCAGGTGGGACGATGGCGGGCGTGTCTGCTGTCCGTCGGTTTCCTGTGGTGGCGGATCTGACGTTGGTCACGGCGGGCGCGATGACCGCCAATGTGGCGGGGTACCTGCTGCAATTGCTGGCCGGACGGTGGCTGGGGGTCTCCGGGTACAGCGAGTTCGCGAGCCTGCTGGCGGTGCAATTGCTGTGCGCGGTACCCGCGTTGGCGTTGCAGAACGTGGTGGCCCGCGAGCTGGTCCGGGGCGCGAGCGTCGCGGTGCTGCGCGGGTTGCAGTGGCGCTGCGCGGTGATCGTCGCGGTCGTCGTCGCGGTGCTGGTGCCTGTGGTGACCAGCGCGCTGAACGTCGGAGTCGCCGCGTGCGCGGCGGCGCTCGGCGCGGCCCCGGCGTTGGTGCTGCTCTCCGGGGAGCAGGGAGTTCTGCAGGGCGGCAGGCGTTTCCGGGCACTGGGCGTCGTGCTCGGCGCCGCCGGAATCCTTCGAGTGGCCCCGGCCCTGGTGCTGCTCGCCGTCGGCGGCGGCGCGGCGCTCGCCCTGTGCGCGGCCGCGCTGGGCATCGTGGTCGCCGCGGTCTTCGCGCGTTTCGTCGCCGGCACGCCGCCCGCGCGGACCCGCACCGGAACCGATGAGGACGAGCTGGTCCACGCCATCGGGGTGCTGCCGGTGCTGCGCGCCGCGCAGGTGCAGGCGGCGCTGATGGCGTTGTCGTCCACCGATCTGATCGTGGTCCGCATGGTCCTCGACGACGCGGACGCCAGCCGCTACGCGCTCGGCACCATCGCCGCGAAGATCGCGTTCTGGCTGCCGCAGGCGGTCGGCGTGGTGCTCTACCCGCGGATGGCCCAGCCCGCGCATTCCGCGCGCGCGATCAGGTCCGCGCTCGCGGTGTTGTCGGGCATCGGCATCGTGGCGGTTGCCTGCGCCGCGCTCGCCGCGCCGCTGGCTCCGCTGCTGGCCGGCCAGGATTACGCACCCATTCAAGGCTTGCTGTGGCTGTTCGCCCTGCACGGCGCGATCCTCGCGGTGCTGCAGGGCGCGATGCTGTCCGCGATCGCGGTCGACCGCACCGCCCTCGCCGCACTGACCTGGCTCGGCCTGGCCGTCGAAGTGACACTGATGGTTTCGTTCGCCCGATCGATCCCGGCCCTGATCAGCACCGTCGCCTCGGTAGCGGCCGTCACCACAGTCGTGGTGGCGGTGATCGTCCTGCGCACCGCCGATCGGGACAGCAGTGTGCGCGGTCGCCAACCCGAGCGGCTGCCGTAGTAACCCTCGTCGATCCGCGGCCACCCGGTCAGCGGGTGCCCAGTCCCGGCGACACCCGGGCGCGTACCGAATTGCCCGACGCCACGATATCGCCGGAGAATCCCGCGCAGCGGCCCAATCGGTGCGCGCGAGTCGGCTATTGCCCCTGACCGCAGGCGAAAAGCCTACGCTCGGACGCATGATCACTGCGGTACACACGCTGGTCTACGCAGCGGACCCGGACGCCGCCAGGGCATTCTTCCGTGACGTCCTGCGCTGGCCGAATGTCGACGCGCACGAGGGCTGGCTCATCTTCGGCACGGGTCCGAGCGAACTCGGCGTGCATCCCGCCGACGGCGCACCGCGCCACGAGATCTCGCTGATGTGCGACGACCTCGAGCGGACGATCGCCGAACTGCGGGAGCGGGGAGCGCGATTCGCCGGCGAGATCGTCGATCGCGCGTTCGGCCGGTGCATCGACCTGGGCATTCCGGGGGCGGGCACGATGCTGCTCTATCAGCCCAGGCACCCGCTCGCCCATCCGCTCGGAACCTGAGGGCCGACAACGAATTCGGCCCCCGGTCCATGGACCGGGGGCCGAATCGTCAGCTGACTCAGGGTTGCTTGGTGATCTTGATCTGCTCGGTCGGCGGATCGGTGTCCGCCCGGCGCGCGCCCCGGCCCTGGCTCAGCGGCCCGCCGCCACCCGCCGGAGCGGGCCCGGAACCGCCACCGCGGATGCCGAGCACCACACCGACGATCAGCGCGATCACACCGACCACGCCGAGGATGATGGGCATGATCCGCCCGTACAGCGACAGCTTGTCGATGTTCTCCTTGGCCACCGAGATCTGCGACTCGATGGTGTTCTCGTCGAACACGATGTGCGACTTCAGCGCGGTGACCTCCGGCTTGGCATCGCGGCCGTAGTACAGGTGGATCTGCTCGCCACCCTTGATCACGGTGCCGGTCTTCGGCTCGACCCACAGGTCACGGGTGTTGGTGTACCAGCGCGCCATGGTGACGTCGCCGTCGCCGGGCACGCCCCACTTCGCGGCGGGGAAGGTCAGCTTGTTGGTCGGGGCCTTCACCACGTCGTACAGGTTGGTCGCCGGGATCGACTGCTGGAAGTGGTAGACCTTCATGTTGTTGATCTCGGACTCCTCGACGAACTTGGCGTCGACGGTCTTACGCGCGTTGAGATCGAAGTACGGGTAGTCCTTCTTCTCGGTCCCGATCGGGAAGCGGTACTGCAACCCGGTGTGCTGCACCGGTTCCGCGACCGACTTCATTTCCTTGTCCACGGTGACCGCGATGGAGCCGTTGGGCTCCTTCGCGACCGGCTCACCGGTCTTGCGGTCGATGGTGACCCGGTCGATGGTCGCGGTGAGCAGGCCGGTGTCGCCCTGCTTGTCGATGCGCCGCAACGTCTGGCCCGCCTGCACCGTCATCTCGTCGGCGTCGGAGGGCTCCTCGACGGTGACGAAGCGCTGGGAGACCAGGGGCACGTTCGAGTCGATCTTCGCGGCACCCTCCGGCGCGCTGAGCGACTTGGAGTCCAGCACCAGGCTGTCCTCGCCCGGCGCGTTGGTCGCGATGGTGGTGATCTCGAGATCGAGGGGAGTCTTCGCCAGTTTGCCGACGGTGTAGGTCGGGATCAGCAGCGCGGCGACAATCAGCAACGCGCCGAGACCCACGAGCAGGCAGGCCACCGTCCTTCTGGTTCCGGCACTCAGTGCCATGCAAACTCTCCTCGTCGTAGAACAGGGTCGTTCCGGCGAGTACGGCGGGCCTCCCGCGGCACTCGTGAGCCCCGACACTAACAGTCCGGTGTCGTACCATGCGGTGCCGAGGCCGGAAACGGCCGAGAAATCGCCCGAGTTTAGCGTGGAATGTGAAACGCCGAGTTATCACCTGAGAATTGGCAAGGCAGACTGGAGCCCGATGACCGCGACCTCCACCACTCCGGTCGCCCCGGTATCCCCATCGGTGCGGACCCGCGCCTTCCTGCCCGCACTGGAGGGAATGCGCGGAATGGCCGCGCTCGGAGTGTTGTTGACCCACGTCGCATTTCAAACCGGAGCCGCGGGCACGCCGGTGATCGGGCGGGTGCTCGGCCGATTCGACATGGCGGTCGCGGTGTTCTTCGCGCTCTCCGGGTTCCTGCTCTGGCGCCCGCATGCCGCCGCGGCCCGCGGCCTCGGTCGTGCGCCGTCGCTCGGGTACTACCTGCGCCATCGCGCGGCCCGCATCCTGCCCGCGTATTGGGCTGTGGTGTGCGCGGTTCTGGTCTTGCTGCCGAGTGCGGCGGGCACCGCCGGGTTGCGCGTGTGGGTGTCGAATCTGGCACTGCTGCAAGTGTTCGTGCCACTGACCCTGACCGACGGACTGACCCAGATGTGGAGTCTTTCGGTCGAGGTGGCCTTCTATCTGGTGCTGCCGCTGCTGGCGTTCGCGGCGATGTGGTTGCGCGGCAATGCCGCTCGGTGGCGGGTGCCGGTGCTCCTCGGCGTGGCCGCGGTGTCGCTGAGTTGGAACTTCATTCCGGTGCCGACGCCCGACGCGATCCATTCCGACAATTGGCTGCCCGGATATCTGCCGTGGTTCGCGATGGGAATGGTGCTCGCCGAACTGTCTTTCGATAGCGAACGGCTATCGTGGTGGCGTCGGCAGGCCGGGAATCAATGGGTGATGTGGACCGTCGCACTGGCCGCATTCCTGATCTCGGCCACCGATATCGGCGGCCCCGGCGGACTGACGCACGCCGAGCCGTGGCAGTACGCGGCGAAGATGGCACTCGGCGCGATCATCGGTTTCGCGTTGCTCGCGCCGCTGGTGCTCGGCGATCCCGGCCGGCCGCATCGCTGGCTGCGGTCGCGGGTCGCCGCGACCATCGGACGCTGGTCCTACGGCATCTTCCTCTGGCACCTCGCGGTGCTGTGGGTGGTGTTTCCGGTGTTCGGGATCGTGCCGTTCAGCGGAGACTTCGGCTACGTCCTGGTGCTCACGGTCGCGCTGACCCTGCCCGTCGCGGCCGCGAGCTACGCGCTGATCGAGGAACCGATGCGGCGGTGGGCCCGCGGCCGGGACCGGGCGAAGCCGAAAGCGGAGGTCGAGGACGCGGACCGGCTCGCGGCGCCCTGACGGGTCAGGTATCCAGCTGCCGGTGCATGTCGAGCAGGTGATGGCGGAGTTCGTGCAGGGTGTGCAGCGCGAGCCAGCGCAGTGAACGCTTCTCCGGCTCCGGATAACTGAAGATCAGTGTCCGTTCCCAGTCGTCCGCGTCCAGCCGGTCGAGCACATTGGCGAACAGCAGTGCGGCGTCCCGGAGTTGGCGCCCGACATCGGAGGGCTTCTGGTCCGCGTACCCGTCGTGCTCGACCCGCTCGTCGCGGCCCATCGGGGTGGTCTCGGGGGTATCCGTGCGGCGGGCGGCGAGCACCCGCTCGCGCTGCATGAGCAGCACATCGCGCATGTGGCAGGCGTATTCGAGTGGGGACCAGGTGTCGGGGCCGGGTCGCTGCCGTAGTTTCGGTGAGTCGGTGAGGAGCAGATCCGCGTATTCCACCGCGTGCTCTTTGGCCAGCGACGCGACCTCGGTCGCGCGGGTCAGGTCGTAGACGAAACCGCATTCCGCACAGGTACTCACGACTCCACCTCGCTGGCGCTCGGTTCCGTCGCGCGCACCGGCACGCTGTAATTTCGGTTCTCTCGCAGGCGCTCGCTCACGCGACATCACACTATCAACGAGGTCCGTTGCGCCGCAGCCCGAATGGCCGATGGGCGGGCAGCGCGGCGACGCCGACCGCGATCACCGCGAGCACGGCGGGCAGTTGGGCCCACAGTGACCCGCCCAGGTAGCCACCGGCGGCGCGCCACGGGCCGGTCGACAGGACTGCCGCCGAGAGGGCGGTGCCGAGTCCGGCGACGATGACCAGCGCGCGTGGGGGAAACCTGGGGATGAATCGGACGGCGGCGAGTGTGGCTGCGGCGGCGAGGGTTCCGACCGGGCCGGCGATGATGGTCGCGGCGGCGGCGAGGCCGATCGCGCCGAGCCAGCGGGGTCCCCAGGTCGCCGGTGCGGAATCCGGCACGGCGGCAATCCCATTCGGCTCGACGGCCGTGCTTTCCTCCTGGTCATGCGCGGTATTCGCCTCGGCGTCAACCGGTTTCGCGGCGCGTGCGGGTCGCGGGATGGCCAGCGCGATCAAGGGCAGGAGCAACAGGAGGCCGCCGAAGATGCCGAGGCGATACCAGCGGTCGGCGGGGAAGGAGACGGTGACGGGTCCGTCGGCGCCGGGCGGGAGCAGCCAGCCCTGTTGCCAGCCGTCGACCACCACGGGATCCAGTGGGTGCCCGGCGGAAGTCGTTGCGCGCCAGCCGACATTCGTGCTCAGCGGCAGCACCAGCAGGCGGGCGCCGGACGTCGACGGCGGTGGCGCCGCGAATCCGGTGCGGTCGAGGCGGAGCCGGTCGACGAAGAACAGATCGGTCGGGCCGACGGTGACATCGGCGCTGCCCTGGGTAAGGGCGAGGTCGCCGGCATCGGGCTGGAGCGCGTCATCCGCGCAGAGCTGTGCCGGAACCGGTGCGCCGGAACGCAGTTGGTCGGCGGTGGCGGTGACCGACGTGCGCCGCAGCTGTCCGTCGACATTGATCGTGGGTCCGATCTCGCACGGGACCGTTATCTCCCGATCCAGCGCCGCGGGCGCGGGGTAGTCCGGGCCGAGCACCCGCACCTCGGCCAGGCCCGGCGGCTGCGACTGGACGAAGCCGAGCGCCGTCATGTCCAGGACCGGCTTCCAGGTCCGGATGCTGAGTTCGACGCGATCGGTCACGGTGGGGTGCAGGGAAATCCGGGCCGGCGTGCCGTGCTCACCCGGGTCCAGTTCGCGCACCTGTGGACCGTCCCCGAGATTGACCACGACCGAGGTGGGCGCAGCGGGCAGCCCACCGAGCGAGGGGGTCAGTTCCAGGCCACTCACCAGCGCGGGCTCGGGCAGTTCGATCGTGAGGGTCGGCTTGGCGCCGGTCAGGGATCGGACCGAGTCCTCCGGCGCGGTCCAGCTGGTGCGCGGGTCGCCGTCGGTCGCGGCGAACGCGGCGCCGCGTACGTCACCGACGTCGGCCTTCCCCCTGGCGATCGGCTGGTCGCGATCGGTGAGCAGGGCCTCCAGTGCCGGGCCCTGCCTGGTCCGAACGGTCAGCCGGGGCGTCACCGACATGGGTTCGGGCACCGTCAGCGTGCGCTGGAAGGTGCCGGGCTCCTCGGGCGCGAGACCGAGCCCCTTGCTGCACCGCACCCGATCCGGCGACTCGAAACACGCGCTGCGCCCGGGGAATTCCTGTCCGAGGTCCCAGCCCCTGATCCGTGCGCCGAGGGGGGTCGGCGGCAGCACTGTCCGGTGCCGGATGTCGACGTGGACCGGCTGATCGCGGACCGAGTAGTCGTCCAGGCTGAGCTCGCTGATGCCGAATTGCCCACCGCGCTTGCCGGTTTCGGTGCGTATCGCGGTGATGGTCACCCACTGCGTCGAACCGGCGGGCAGCGAAACCGACACGGGTTTACCGGGTTCGGGGATGCGTGTCGTCACGGTGCCGTTGGCGGTGCGGACCTCCACCCACTTCACCGGATCGCCGATGGCGGCCGCGCTGGTGCTGAAGGTCAGTTGCCCGACCCGGATCGGCTGGTCCAGGTCGAGCCGAAGCCATTGGCCGAGGGCGTATTCGGAGCCGTTGCTGATCCAGGAGGTCGCCGGATCACCGTCGACCACCGCCGCGGTCGAGCTGCCCGGCGCGGCGCCCCCCAGCTGGGTGGCGTCGGCGGCCGAGCTGGACGCGGTGATGGTCGCGCCGGACCACTCCCCGCGCACCAGGTCGGCGCCGTCCACCGGGTAGTCGGGCACCAGGTTGTGCGTGCGGCGCGCGTCGTCGGGCGCGCGAAGGGCGGAATTGTGGTTGTCCACCCGGCCGAAGTCGGCCTCCCGATCCATCGGGGTATCGGTGACGGTCAACGGTTCGCGCGGCAAGCCGGCCCGGGCCGCGTCGGCGGCGAGCAGGGTGGGGGTATCGCTGGTTCCCGGATCGCGATGCAGACGTTCGAGCACCTCGGGACCGCCCTGCACCACGGGCACCGAGTCGAGCGGCACCGTGTAGGCGCCGGGGAACGATGGCGGCGCACCGGTTCCGCTGCGCACCTCGGCCCGGGTTCCCGGCGTCGGCGTCTGCACCCGGTAGATCTCGACCGCGGGGTACGCGGGCCGCAGATCGCCGTCCGCGACCAGATCCTCGGCGATGACCTTGGCTTCGATCGGATCGCCGAACTCCGCCACCTTCGCCAGGCCGGGCGAACCGTCGATCGCGCTGTGCGCCAGCATCGGCCGGGTCGACCGCGACGTCTCCGGGTCGAGATCGTTGCGCAGCACCAGAATTCCGATGCCCTGCCCGGCCAGGGTCGCCGCCAGCCCGGCCGACGGCCTGCCGTCGGCGATCAGCCGCTGTACCGAGTCCATCGCGCGGATGGTGCCCGGCGGGTTCAGCGGCACCGAGTCGCGGATCGCCCAGGGCGTACCGGCCAACGCCTGCAACGGCTCGTCGCGGGTCAGCCCCCACACCTGGCTGCCGAACGGCGCGCCGGGCACGACCAGCGCACGGGTCTCGGCGGCGTTGTGCCGCAACCAGTCCGCGGTCTGCTGCCAGTACGCGGGTACCGCGTCGTAGGCGCCGCGCGGAGCCAGCTTGCCGGTCCAGGCCAGCGAGGTGGACAGGGCGAGCGCGGTGAGAATCAGCGCGGCCACCGCGACGCGACGGTCCCGCTCCGGGTGCGCGAACGCGCTGCGCCACACCGGCATCGGCACCGAGGCGGGCAGCGGCACCCTGGCCAGCAGCTGAGCCAGGCCGAGCACCAACGGGATTCGGATCAGCGGCTCCAGCTTGTGCACATTGCGCAGCGGCGCGCCGCCGGAATCCAGGAACACCCGCACCGACTCGGCGAACGGTCCGCCCAGTTCGCCGACGTATCCGGCGCAGATGCCGACCAGCCCGACGCACAGGATCACCGTCAGCCGCCCGCGATACGGCATGGACCGCATCGCCAATCCGGCCATGCCCGCCGCGGCCAGCAACCCGGTGGCGAGCACCGCCGCTGGCTGGGTGACCAGCACCGCGCCCGCGATCCGCTCCGGCGAGACGAACGGCGTCCAGCTGTCCGTGCCGCGCAGCACCTCGGCGAGCGAGGCCCATTGCGTGGTCACCCCGGACGATTCGATGTAATCCAGGAACGGCGGGCTCACCTTGCCGAGCAGCAGCAGCGGCACCGCCCACCAGAAGGTGGCCAGCACCAGCAACGGCACCCAGGCCCTGGTGAACCGCCACCACTGCCGATTCGGCCGATACGCGGCCCACCACAGCAGCGCGGGCAGGAACGCGGCGACCGTCGCCACCGCGTTGACCGACCCCATGAGCGCGAGTGCCAGCGCGCTGCCCGCCGCGGACTCGGCGCCACCGCGCCGTTCGCGTCCCGCGGGTCGGTCGGTGTCTGCTTCCGGTCGATCCGGTCGGCGATGCCGTCGGTAACGAACGCCCAGCGCCGCAGGCGCCAGCAACACCCACGGTGCCAGCATCATCGGCAGCGTCTCCGAGGAGATCGAGCCGAGCGTGGTGAGCACCCTGGGCGACAGCGCGAACGTCACCGCGGCGATGATGCGCGAGCCGCGGGTGCCTATGCCGAGGGTCTCGCAGAGCCGGATGATGCCCCAGAATCCGGCGAGCAGCAGCAACGCCCACCAGATGCGCTGGGTGGCCCAGGCGGGCAGGCCGAGCAGGTGGCCGAGGGAGAAGAACGCGCCGTGCGGGAAGAAGTAGCCGTAGGCCTGGTTCTGCACCTGGCCCATCGGGGCCTGGCTGCTCCACAGGTGGCCGGCCCGCGCGAGGAAACCCAGCGGATTCTGGGCCAGGTCGTATTTGGTATCGGCGACCGTGCGCCCCGGCGTCTGCAGGAAGGTCAGCAGGAACGCCGCGAGCACCGTCCCGGCGAACCAGCGTCTACCCAGCGGCGCAGTCGAGTGCCGCCGCGCCGCCGGTTCGAGCGAGTCGGCAGGTGAAGCGGGGGTCAGCTCAGCGACTGCCGTACTCGACGTTGTTCAGCAACGAGGAGTCCTTGTCGCCGCTGCGGTCGATGTCCGGCCGCGAGTTCTGCTGCACCGCCACCGTGACGAGGAGCACCGCGATCACGCCGAGCACGGCGCCGCCGACAGCACTCGCAACACCAGGAACAGCAAACTTCATTGCGGCACTCCAATACATCGATGCAGGCACATTCCCGGTCAACCTAGCAGCCCGCTCCCGTATCCGGTGCGTTCAGCCCGCCGATTCCCGGCGGGTTATGCGGATGAGGCGGTGCACACAGCGGTTCGGCGGCGCTATCGGTCGTGCGCGCGGACGGCAGGGCCGTCAGTGCGCCGGGACGGCGCAGTGCAGGCTGCCGAGCAGGGTGCGGAGCTTGGCGGTGGTCTCGTCGAGTTCGGCCTTGGGATCGGACGCCGCGACGATGCCGCCGCCCGCGTAGGCGTGCACGGTGCGCCGGTCGGCGGACAACTCCGCGCAGCGGATCGCGACCACCCACGCGCCGTCGCCGTCGCCGTCGCACCAGCCCACCGCGCCGCCGTAGAAGCCGCGGTCCTCTTCCAGGTCGGCGATGGTGTCCAGCGCCAGCGCGGTCGGAGTGCCGCAGACGGCAGGCGTGGGGTGCAGCAGTAACGCCAGGTCGAGGGCGGTGATCGACGTGTCGCGCAGTCGTCCGGTGATCGGCGTGGCGAGATGCCAGACCTCGTGCGTGTTGATCAGTTCCGGACCGTCGGGGATGGACAGTTCGGCGCAGACCGGGCCGAGCCGGTCCCGGATCCATTCGATGACGAACGCGTGCTCGTCGCGATTCTTGGTGCTGGCCAACAGCTCTCGGGCCTGCGCCGCATCGGCCTCCGGATCGGCGCGGCGCGCCGCGGTGCCGGCCAGCGGACGCAGCGTGACGGTGTCGCCGTGCCGGGCGATGAGCACCTCGGGGGTGGCGCCGACCAGCGTCGCGCCGGTGCGCCCGGCCGGGGTCAGATCGACCGCGAACACATTGGCCTGGGGATGCCGGGTGAGCAGATGGGCCGCGACGAGTTCGGGCTCCAGCGCGTCGGCCGCCTCGGCCACCACCGACCGGGCCGCGACCACCTTGCGCAGTGGCTGAGCCGGGTCGTTCAGCTGTTCGACGAGTTTCGTCACCCGCGCGATATGTTCGGCGGCACTGGGGATCTCGGTGACGAACCGCACGGCGGGCAGATCGGGCAGTGCGGCGGGCCGCCACGGTCCCGCGGTGTGCTCGACCCGCTCGGGCACGCTCAACGCGGCGGGTTCGCGCGGATCGAACGGCAGCGCACCGACGATCATCTCCGCCGCTCCGTCCCGCAGCGCGGCCACCGCCCGATTGGCCTCGGCGAAGGCGGCCCGGCTGCCGAACGCCCGGACCACCCCATCCGGCTGAGCAAGCAGGAATCCGTCCATAGTCCTTCGACCCTAACCCCGCGCCCGCCCCGCGGGACCCACCCGTGAGCGCCCTCACGACCGCGCTTCCGGCTAGCCGGTTCTGGCCGCGGGTTCCTTGCCGGGCGGGACCATCAGGACCGGGCGGTGGCAGTGCTTGAGCACCGCGTCGGCGACGCTGCTGTGCATGAGCGCGCGGATGCCGGTGGCGCCGCGGGTGCCCGCGACGATGATGTCGACGTCCAGGTCGTCGGCGCATTCGACGATGGCGTTCCAGATGGTCGTGGTGCACTCCGCGGTGCGCGCCTCGGCATTGAGCCCGGCGAGTTTGGCCAGCCGGACGCCCTCGGTGTTGATCGTGCGCGCGTCGACGTAGGCGACGTCCTCGATCTCCTCGTCGGGGACCCACTCCGGCTGCATCACCCCGGACAACCCGGACAGCCGGGCGGCCTGGCGCACCATCGGCTCCCACGCGGTCAGCACGATCGCCCTGTCGGCGCTGAGGAACCGGCCGGCGTATTCGATGGCCCGCTTGGCGTTCTCGGACCCGTCGTAGGCAATGAGCATCAGATCGCAGGGCACGATGACCTCCTGGTGGGAGACTCACGGCTGTTGATTAAGGCTACCTTGGTATGGCTGGGCACACTTGCTGCCGCGCGGAATCGTTAGCGCTCGGTGCGGCCTCGCGCCTTGGCGCGTCGCAAGCGCTCTGTACGGTTGACGTCCATGCGGAAGACGCCCCTGCTCATGCTCGCCGTGCTGGCCGCCGTCGCCACCGCCTGCTCGAGCGGCGGTGGCGGCGACTCCGCGCCGTCGCCGGCGGCGGGTCCCGCGTCGACGACCGGATCGTCCACGCGGGCAACGACATCCGCGAAACCGGATTGCCGGGCCGACTATCTCGCGCAGTTCACCCCGCGGCAGAAGCTGGCCCAGCTGCTGACCGTCGGCATCACCGGCGACGCCGACGCGGCGAACGTGGTGAGCACCGAACAGGTCGGCGGCATCTTCGTCGGCAGCTGGACCGATCTCACGCTGCTCACCTCGGGCCAGCTCGACCAGGTCAAGCAATCGGCCAAGGTGCCGCTCATGGTGACCATCGACGAGGAGGGCGGCCGCGTCTCCCGGGTGGGCAACCTGATCGGCAAGGCGCCGTCGGCCCGGGTGACGGCCGAGACCATGACCCCCGAACAGTTCCACGACGCCACGCTGACCAGGGGGCGCGCACTGAAGGACCTCGGGGTCACGGTGGACTTCGCGCCGGACAGCGACGTGAGCGGCCAGCCCGACGATTCCGTCATCGGCGACCGCTCGTTCTCCGACGACCCGGCGGTGGTCACCAAGTACGCCGACGCCTACATCCGGGCCATGCGCGAGGTCGGCGTCGGCACCGTGCTCAAGCACTTCCCCGGCCACGGCTCCGGCTCGGGGGATTCGCATCGCGGCGCGGTCCGCACGCCGCCGCTGGCGGATCTGCAGAACGTCGACCTGGTCCCGTTCCGCAACCTGATCACCTCCGGCGCGGGCGTGATGGTCGGCCACCTCGACGTCCCCGGCCTCACCACCCCGGACGTGCCGGCCAGCATCAGCCCGCAGGTCATGGCCCTGCTGCGCGAGGGCAGCGGGTACGGCGCCGCGCCGTTCGAGGGCCCGATCTTCACCGACGATCTCAGCGGCATGGCCGCGATCACCAGCCGGTTGTCCATCGCGGACGCGGTGGAGGCCGCGCTGGTCGCCGGTGCCGACAACGCGCTGTGGATCAGCACCAACGCCGTGTCCAGCGTGCTCGACCAGTTGGAGCAGGCGGTGGCGGCCGGCCGCCTGCCCGCCGCCAGGGTGGACGCGTCCGTGCTGCGCATGGCGACCTTCAAGGGCGCGCTTCCGCGCTGCTGAGGCATTGTTTCCGCGACTGGGGAGCAAATGCGACCCACGGAACTTACCTTGGAGTAATATATGAACTTCACCATGCGGTAGGAGAGTGGATGGCGGGCGGAACGAAGCGACTTCCTCGGGCGGTTCGTGAGCAGCAGATGCTCGATGCCGCGGTCGAGGTGTTCTCGCGCAAGGGCTTCCACGATACATCGATGGATGCCATTGCCGCCGAGGCGAAGATTTCCAAGCCGATGCTGTATCTGTATTACGGCTCCAAGGACGAACTGTTCCGCGCCTGCATCCAGCGCGAGGGCCTGCGCTTCATCGAATCGGTGGTGCCCGCGGGCAACCCGCAGCTGTCCCCGCACGAACAGGTACGGGTCGCGCTGGAGGGCTTCCTCGGCTTCGTCGACCGCAACCGCCGCTCCTGGCAGGTGCTCTATCGCCAGGCCATCGGCCAGCAGGCGTTCGCCTCGGAGATCGAGAACGCCCGCGAGCGGGTCATCGAACTGACCGCCAAGCTGCTGGAATCCAGCGCCAAGCACCCCGAGCCCGGCACCAACTTCGACATCGTCGCGGCCGCCGTGATCGGCGCGGGCGAGGCCATCGCGGACCGGGTGGCCAGCGGCCGCATCGAGGTGGCCGAGGCGGTCGACCTGCTCGACGATCTGGCGTGGCGCGGTCTGGCGGGGCGCAAGAAGGCGGAGTAGCCGCGGGGTCAGGGTTCGGCACCCCGGGCGGGGTGACCCGCGGGTAGCGGTTGCCGCGCGGTTAACGGCCTGCCAGAGTGCGGAGATCACCAAGCACAGACCGGCTCCGAACAGGGCGAGCCGGGGAGAACGGGGCGGAATTGTTCGGGTTGCTCAGGCCGTGTTCGCACGGCGCGGCGAAGTACGGGATCGATGCGGCCGAGTGGCGCACGCACATGTGCGGGCTGTGTCTGGGGTTACGCGACGGGCACGGTCAATTGGCCAGGGCGACAACGAATGTCGACGCGATCGTGTTGAGCGTGCTGACCGAGGCGCAGGCCGCGAGCGCGGTCGAGCGCACGCAGGCGGGACGGTGTGCGCTGCGGGGGATGCAGCGCACGTCGGTGGCCTCGGCGAACTCGCCAGGGGTGCGGCTGGCCGCGACGGCGTCACTGTTGCTGGCCTCGGCCAAGGTTCGGGACCATGTGGACGACGGCGACGCTTCCGCCCTGGCCCGTACGCCGCTGGCGAAGGCCGCGAGCCGATGGGCCGGCCAGGCGCGAACGAGTGCCCAGCGGATCGGTCTGGATGTGGAACCGCTTGTCGCCGCGCTGAACTCGCAGACGCGGTTGGAGCACTCCGCGGGCAAGGGGACCGACGCGCTCGCGCGGCTGACCGCGCCGACCCAGCTCTGCGCCGCCGAGTTCTTCGCGCAGACCGCGATTTTGGCCGAACGCCCGGACAACGTCGACGCGATGCGCACGGCGGGTTGGCAATTCGGCCGAATCGCGCACCTGGCTGACGCGGTGCAGGACTACGACCAGGACCTCACCCGCGGCCGGTTCAATCCGCTCGCCGCCACCGGGACCACCATGCCGCAGGCGTATGACCTACTGCGGGAATCGGATTCGCGCCTGCGCGACGCGGTCGCGCAGGCCGAGCTGGACGCGGTTCCCACCGTCCGCTGGATGCTGCTCGACCCGCTGACGTCCGTGCTCCGCAAGCTGGGCCGGGGCATCGGCACCGTGGCCGGTCACGCCTGCGGCATGGCGCACGACCACGGCGATGTGCGCATGGACTCACGGCGCACGGGTCAGCGCCCCGGCCTCGGCGAATCCCTCACGCTGATCCTCGGCTCGTACTGCACCGGCTATGCCTGCTGCGCCGAACACACCCAGCCGTGCACCGGCGAACGCAAGCAGCCGTGGATCAACAACTGCGATTGCGGCGGCTGCGATTGCGGTTGCGGCGACTGTGACTGCGGCTGCGGCGACTGCTGTGGCTGCTGCGATTGCAGCTGCTGAAACTGCTTGCCGCGCAGCGATTCTCGGAAACGACAGGAGCCGCACCCGATTCGGGTGCGGCTCCTGATCGGCAATGCGTCAGCGCAGCGACGCGGTGAGGTGCGGGAACCCCTTCTTCGGGTTCAGCACGGCCAGATCCCAGCCGCCCGCCACCTGATCCGCGTACACGTTCACCGTCGACGGCAGGAAGATCGGCTTGCCGAACTTCACCGAGTAGGTGGTCTTGGCCGGCACCCGGCCCTCGATCGTGCCGAGGATGTGCGCGGCCGACCACATGCCGTGTGCGATGGGCTTGGGGAAACCCAAGGCCTTGGCGCCCAGCGAGGAGATGTGGATCGGGTTGTGGTCGCCCGACGCGGCGGCGTACTGGTTGATCGTCTTCTGATCGATCCGCCAGGTGCGCAGCGGCGGCGGCGCGGCCTCCTCCGGCTTCGGCTCCGGCTTCGGCCCGCCGGACAGCGAGGTGCGCTGCTGGTGCAGGAAGGTGGTGACCTGCCGCCAGACCAGCTCCCGGCCGACGCTGATCTCGCTGATCGCGTCGACCAGCAGCCCCTTCGGGTGCTCGCGCAGATTCTCGATGTGCGACTTGATGTCCAGCGGCTCGCTCACCGAGATCTCGCGGGTCCGCTCGATCACGTTCTCCGCGTGCACCGCGCCCACCGCGACGAACGGAAAGTCGCGCTGCACAACGAGTTGCATGACGATCGGGAAGGTGAGGATGAAGGGGTAGGTCAACGGCAGCGCATCGCCGAACCGGAGCCCGGTCGCCCGGCAGTAGGCGGCCAGATGATCCGGATCCACGCGCAGGCCGTCGAGCCGGCTCGACCGATCCGGCAGCGTCGACTTGCGCCCCGAGACCAGCGGCAGCGGGATCGCGCCCAGCGCGGCCTTCAGGTACAGCGGGCCGTTCTTCGGTGTCTCTTTCAAGGAGATCACTTGCGACATCATGCTCCGATCAGGCTCTGCCCGCAGACGCGAACGATGTTGCCGGTCACCGCGTTCGACGCCGGGCTGGCGAAGTAGGCGATGGTCTCGGCCACGTCGACGGTCTGCCCGCCCTGCAGCAGCGAGCTCATCAGCCGGCCCGCCTCGCGGGTGGTCAGCGGGATGGCGGCGGTCATCGCGGTCTCGATGAAGCCGGGCGCCACCGCGTTGATGGTGATGCCCTTCTCCGCCAGCTTCGGCGCCTCGGCGTTGACCATGCCGATGACCCCGGCCTTGGACGCGCCGTAGTTGGTCTGGCCGCGGTTGCCCGCGATGCCCGCGATGGAGGAGACGTCGATGACCCGGCCGCCGTCCTTGAGCGCGCCCCTGGCCACCAGGCCCTCGGTGATCCGGTGCGGCGCGGCGAGATTCACGTTGAGCACCGAGTTCCAGCGGCCCTCGTCCATGTTGGCGAGCAGCTTGTCCCTGGTGATGCCCGCGTTGTGCACCACGATGTCGATGCCGCCGAAGCGCTCGGTGGCGAACTCGGCCAGCTTCTCCGCGGCGTCGGGCGCGGTGACGTCCAGCGCGAGCGCGGTGCCGCCGACCTTGTTCGCGGTCTGCGAGAGCGCCTCACCGGCGGCCGGGATGTCGGCGACGATCACGGTCGCGCCGTCGCGGGCGAACACCTCGGCGATGGTCGCGCCGATGCCGCGCGCGGCGCCGGTGACCACGGCGACCTTGCCGTCCAGCGGGCGGTCCCAGCTGGCCGGCGCGGTGGCGTCGTCCTTGCCGACCCGGATGACCTGGCCGTCGACGAACGCGGACTTGGCCGAGAGCAGGAAGCGCAGCGTCGACTCCAGGCCGGTCGCGCCGGTCGAGGCCGCCGGGTGCAGGTAGACCAGCTGTGCGGTGGCGCCGCGCAGCAGCTCCTTGGCCACCGAGCGGGTGAAGCCCTCGAGCGCGCGCTGGGCGATCTGCTCGTCCACCGACGAGGCGAGCTCGGGCGTCGTGCCGATGACCACGATGCGGCCGGACGCCGCGATGCTGCGCATGACGGGCTGGAAGAACTCGTAGAGCTGCGCCAGATCCTCGATCGAACCGATGCCGGTCGCGTCGAACACCAGCGCGCCGAACTTGGTTCCGGCACTGGCCGAATCGGCGAACGTGTAGTCGGTCAGCAGCGTGCGCAGCGGCTCGGCGACCCGGCCCTTACCGCCGAGCAGCACCGGCCCGGGCAGCGGCGCTTCGCCCGCCTTGTAGCGACGCAGATTCTCCGGCTGCGGCAGCCCGAGCTTGCTCGCCAGGAACTGACCCGGGGAGGAGTGTACGAACGATCCGTAGAGGTTGGGCGCACCCTTGCTCTTGCTGGCTGCCACGGTCCCTGCCTTTTCTGTGTGGTCGGCGGCGTGCACGGTCCCTGCCAAGCTACCGCCGCCGGGACTGTCGCTCACGCCGCGATTCTGTTCTCGGGTTTGCCGCTCACCCCCGCGTTTGGTCTGCTCACGCACATTTGCGGGGGTACGGTGTCGACAACAAACTTACTCCAGAGTAAGTTTAATGTAAACCAACCGCGACGGGGCGCCGATCAGTGGAGACTTCCACGCGGACTCCGGAGCGCCGGACATCCCCAACGAGACCTGGAGACTCGAGTGACAACCAAATCCCGTTCGGCGAAGAGCACCGCCAAGACCGGTAAGACCACCCGCCCGGTCGCGATCGTGGGCGGCAACCGGATTCCGTTCGCTCGCTCCGACAAGGCGTACGCGCACGCCTCGAACCAGGACATGTTCACCGCCGCGCTGGACGGCCTGGTCAGCCGCTTCGGCCTGCAGGGCGAGCGGCTCGGCATGGTGGTCGGCGGCGCCGTGCTCAAGCGGGTCGGCGAGCACGGCATGATCCGCGAGAGCGTGCTCGGCAGCAAGCTCAGCCCGTACACCCCGGCCCACGATCTGCAGCTGGCCTGCGGCACCGGCCTCCAGGCCATCGTCACCGTCGGCGACGGAATTGCCCAGGGCCGCTTCGAGGCCGGCATCGGCGGCGGCACCGACACCACCTCCGACGCCCCGATCGGCGTCAGCGAGGGCATGCGCGAGTGGATGCTGGACGCGAACCGGGCCAAGTCCAACAAGGACCGGCTCAAGCTGGTCGGCCAGCTGCGCCCGAGCATGCTCGGCATCGAGATCCCGCGCAACGCGGAGCCGCGCACCGGGCTGTCCATGGGTGAGCACGCCGCGATCACCGCCAAGGAATTCGGCGTGCCGCGCGAGGCGCAGGACGAACTGGCCTACCTGTCGCACAAGAACATGGCCGCCGCCTACGACCGCGGCTTCTTCGACGACCTGATCACCCCGTTCCTCGGGCTGACCCGCGACGACAACCTGCGTCCCGGTTCCACCATCGAGAAGCTGGCCACGCTCAAGCCGGTGTTCGGCGTCAAGGCGGGCGACGCCACCATGACCGCGGGCAACTCCACCCCGCTGACCGATGGCGCCTCCGCGGTGCTGCTCTCCAGCGAGGAATGGGCCGCCGAGCGCAACCTGCCGGTGCTGGCCCACCTGGTCGACAGCGAGGTCGCGGCGGTCGATTACATCCACGGCCCGGACGGCCTGCTGATGGCGCCGACCTACGCGGTGCCGCGCCTGCTCGCCCGAAACGGCCTGACCCTGCAGGACTTCGACTACTACGAGATCCACGAGGCGTTCGCCTCGGTGGTGCTCGCCACGCTGTCCGCGTGGGAGTCCGACGCGTACTGCAAGGAGCGGCTCGGCCTGGACGGCGCGCTCGGCTCGATCGATCGCAGCAAGCTCAACGTCAACGGCTCGTCGCTGGCGGCCGGTCACCCGTTCGCCGCGACCGGCGGCCGCATCGTCGCCTCCACCGCGAAGCTGCTGGCGGAGAAGGGATCCGGCCGCGCGCTGATCTCCATCTGTGCCGCGGGCGGCCAGGGCGTCGTCGCGATCGTCGAGCGTTAAGTACTGACCGAAAGGTGGCATCCGGTCGTAAACCACGGCCTGATGCCACCTTTCGCCGTCAGCGCAGCACACTGCCGCGGGCGGCGGCGAACCGGACCACGCTCGGCGCGAATCGGCCGAAGACATACTGCAACCTGGCTTCCGGCGTCACGGGTACGACGTCCCTGTTCTGCCGCACCGCGCGCACGATCTGCTTCGCGACCTTCTCCGGGCCGTAGCCGCGCAGCCGGTAGAGCCGGTCGTAGAGCTGCTGCCGGCGCCGCTCCTCCTCGGCGGAGACGCCGGACATCCGTGTATGCACGACGATATCGGTGTGCACGATGCCGGGGCAGATGGTGCTGACACCTATTCCGCGGCCGGCCAATTCGGCCCGCAAGCAGTCGGAGAACATGAACACCGCGGCCTTGCTGGTCGAGTACGCGCTGAACGCCTGCTGCGGCGTGTAGGCCGCCATGCTGGACAGGTTGACGATATGCCCACCGAGCCCGCGATCGGCCATGGCGCCGGCGAACGCGCGGCAGCCGTTGATCACGCCGTGCAGGTTCACCGCGAGCACCCGGTCGAAATCCTCGGCCGAGGTGTCCAGGAATCGCCCGGCCTGGCCGATGCCCGCGTTGTTGATCAGCACGTCGGGCACGCCGTGTTCGCGGATCACCCCGTCGGCGTGCTTACCCACCGCGGACTCGTCGGACACGTCCAGCTGGTAGGCGTGCGCGGTGCCACCGGCTTGGCCGATCAACGCCACGGTGGCCTCGGCCGCGATGCCGTTGACGTCGGACACCACCACCTCCGCCCCTTCCCGGGCGAACGCCAGCGCGGTGGCCCGCCCGATACCGCTGCCGCCGCCGGTGATCACGACGAGCTGATCCTCGAACGGACTGCGCGCCACACCCATTCGAGCACGGCGCAAGGCCCGGGCCTGCGGTGTACCGGACACCGAGTCGATCAATTCGACGGTGGCCGCGGCGAGCAGCCGCGGATGCGAGAACGGCAGCCAGTGCCCGCCCTGCACCACGCGCAACCAGACCTGGTCGGCCCATCGGTCCTCGTCGGCGTAACTCGATTGCCGCACCGCGGGATCGCGGGTGCCGATGATGATCTGGGTTGGCACCGTGGTGAATTCGTCTCTGGACCGGAGCGGATTCGCGGCCCAGGTGGAACGGTAGATGCGCAGGCCGTTCGCCATGTCCTGCTTGAACGTCGGCGCCAGATGGATGTTCTCCGGCGCCGCGCCCTCGGCCGCGGACAGTGCGGAGCGCCAGCGCTGTTCGCTCATACCCGCTTTGATCGCGGCCTTCGGTAGGCCGGGCAGCGCGAGGAAGGCCGAGTAGGCGAACGAGCCCAACTGGGCCAGTGGCAGCGCGATGTTGCGCGGCGTCGGCCGGGACAGGCGTGCGCGCGCCCATGCGCCCACATGCGCGATGCTCGGCCCGGAGACCGAGGTGAACGACGCGATCAGCCGGGCCGCGTCGGGCCTGCAGACGACCTCCCAGGTGGCGACGCTGCCCCAATCGTGGGCGAGCACGTGCACGGGTGCGCCCCCGCCGAGCGCCTCGATCACGGCGACGTAGTCCGCGGCCAGCGTCGTGGTCGAGATGGCCGCGGTGCCAGGCGGATTGGACGACTCACCGTGCCCGCGGTTGTCCACGCTCAACACCCGGAATCGCTCGGTCAGCTCCGGCACGACGTTGTCCCACAGGTGATGTGAGTCCGGCCAGCCGTGCAGCAGCAGGATCGTCGGCCCCTCCGGGTTGCCTTGCTCATAGACGGCGAGCTCGACCTCGCCGTTGCGGACCACATGCTTCTCGGCCATGGATTCACCCCACTATCCGGGCCGCGGCGGTCGCGGTCCGTGGACGTAGCTGGTGCCCATTCTGTCTGAGACGGTTGGATTCGGGTAGTCCCCGCCCGGTGATGACCCGCCCGAAATCGCTGTGAGCTTTCTCATGAATATCGACTCACATCTGGGAAGCATTGTGCGATGTCATCGAGGCTATTTAGCAGCTACTAGCAGGCAACTTATGTGTTACAGGTTTTCTCCGGTTGCTCGACGCTCGTCACATCGTTTCTTGCAGCGGGGCTGATCTGTGTGTTTACCTGCACGTCACCTACTGTGCTACCGGTACTCGGCAATCGACACGGCTTTATAGCGCTGTCTAATCGACTTGCAGCTACCGGCAGGACATCTCTTCGGCTTAACGAATTACTCGAATCGAGCTAGCAGAGAGGAAGGCTGAACAGCTGATGCGAATAGGTACAGCGCTGCGGGCCACCGCCCTCGCCCTCGCGGCCGCGGTCGGCCTCGGACTCGCGGCGGCGGCCCCCGCCGGAGCGGCCGGTGAGGTGGACCGCTACCTGGATCTGCCGCTGGTCAACCGGGACGCCGCGAGCGGTCCCGGCGGCGTCAACCCGGAACTGCCCTACGACGCGGCCGAGCTGCGCGGGCTGCTCGACGAGGCGCGCGCCCAGGGTGTCGCGCCGACTCGCTACGCCGCCCTGCTCTACCAGTACTGGTTGGTCGACGCGACGAACAAGGCCGGCATCGACCTGCGCTCGTGGGATCCGCGCGCGGGCGTCGAGGCCAACCGCACGAATCTCACCAGGTCCTACCGCTACTACGAAGACCTGCAACTGAACCATCGTGAACTGCAATGGGCGGGCATGGGCGGTCAGGTCGGCGCCGACTTCGGCGGTGGGCTCATCGATTTCGAGCTGATGGGCAACATCTACGGACTGCCCGGGCTGTCCGAGTCCGCGCGCGGCGTCATCGCCGCGGTCGAGCAGGCCGCCGGACCGCAGGCGGTGGCCCAGCTGCCGCGCGGGCTGATGGCGCTGGCCGAGGCGGGTTCGCGGATCTCACCGGAGGACCTGCGCTACATCATCGGGATGATCCTGGTGATGCAGAAGAACATCTTCTCCGATCTGATGCCGATGCACGACGCCTACGTCACCGAAGGCCTTCCGGCACTGGAGGAGTTCCAGTCGGCCGGGTTGTTCGGCGCGGACATCATGGACGCCTGGCGTGGGGTCGCCTCCGGTGATCACGACCGGATCGCCTCGGGCAACGGCACTCTGCTGCGCCGGGAACAAGAGTGGGTGATTCGCGACCAGTGGGATTCGGTGCGCGGTTACCGGGGCAGCGTCGGCGAGGCGATCACCTACGTCAGCGGCGCCGCCGGCTCGCCGTCGGTGGCCGGTGTCGCGCCGCCCCGGGAATTCGATCCGGTGCGGATGCAGGTCACCATGGCCGACGGACGTCCCGCGCTGGTGACTTTGCCACTCCCGGAATGGAATTGGTCGGAATTCGACTCGCGCTGGGATTACATCACCACCGAGCTGCTGCCGAAATACAAGTTCCAGGTCGAAAACAACTGGCCCGCACTGGAAGCCGTGATGCGCACCCCGTACGAGGTCCAGATGGAATCGCACCGCCCGCTGTTCAACATCCCGCAGCTGCTGGATTCGGCCGCCCGGCAGATCCAGGTAACTCCGATCGACACGATGGCGGTGCGTTAGATGAAACTGCTCACCGCGGCCGTCGCGACGGCCACCGCGATGCTGCTGTCCGCGGGCACCGCAGCAGCGCAGGGGGAGATGCCGACACCCGGACTGGACTGGGTGTTCAACGGCTTCGTCGTCGGCCAAATCCAAGGCGCGCAACCGGTTCCGCCGGATCAGGCGTTCCAGGCGTTGCTCGCCGATGACCCGTTCTATCAGGAGCCGGCGCTGACCGGTGCCGAATCGCCGGGAACGCTGTTGAAGGCCAAAAAGGTCGACGTGATGTTCCTCGGCATCACCCCGCCGGACGTCGAGGCCTACAAGCTGATGTACGTCACCACGGGCATCGACGGCGTCACCCCGGTGATCAGCACCGGCATCCTGATGATTCCGAATCACGGTGCGCCCGTGGGGGAGAAGAAGGTCATCTCCTATCAGGAGGCCAACGACAGCGTCGGCTGGTCCTGCCACCCGAGCACCCAGTGGACCGGCGGCGATCCGCTTGACGGTTCGTCGTGGTCGGCGCTCGGCCCGTTGGCGCTGATGTTCGACAAGGGCTACGCCGTGATGATCTCCGACGTCGGCAACGACGGAGATCGCAGGCCGCACGGCGTATTCGCGGGCAAGTTCGCCGCGCACGCCCAGCTCGACGGCGTCCGCGCCGCGTTGGCGCATCGCGCGGCCGGACTCGACCCGAAGGCACAGATCGGCCTGTTCGGCATCGCCGGCGGCGGGGTCGGCGCGGCCTTCTCCGCCGAGCTCCAGCCCACCTACGCGCCGGAGCTCGACGTGAAATCCGCTGTGCTGGAGGGGATGGTGGTCAACCCGCGCAACTTCATGCGGGTCGCCGACGGCTCGGTCGGCTCCGGTTTCGCCCTGGCCACGCTGCTCGGCCTGGAGCCCGCCTACCCGGAGATGGCGGTGAACGCCAAGCTGAACCCGGCGGGCGTCGGATTGGCCAACGCCTTCCGCACCCAGTGCCAGACGCCTGCCTACTTCGGGCTGCCCTTCCTGCCGCTCAACACCCTGTTCAACTCGGGCCTGAGCCCGGCCGACGAGCCCGCGTTCCAGCGCGCGTTCGAGGAGAACATCCTCGGCCGCTCCGGCACCCCGAAGGCGAAGGTGGCCATCACCTCCTGCGTCGCCGACGACTCGCCGATGTCGCTGGTGCCCGCCAAGGACGCACGGGACCTCGCCGACACCTATCGGGCCGGCGGCGCCGACGTGACCTACCAGCCCACCGACTGCGGCATGGTGCGCATGCTCACCGACATCTACGGCTGGGGCACCGACCTGTTCGGCATGCAGACGATCGACTGGATCGACCGCAATTTCGAGTGAAAAGGATTACCCGCCATGGCATTTCTCTACGGCATCAATTATCTGTTCTGGTACGGCCCGCTGGCGGTCGCGAAGTTGATGGCCCAGGCGGCCGGCTTCTGACCGGTCGCTGAGGACCGCGGCGCCCGCATCGCGCGGGAGCCGCGGTCTTTTCGGTTACGAACCGGGAAGCTCGTTGTGCCCGCCGAACGCCTTGCGCATCGCCGACAGCATCTTGTCCGCGTAGAGCGACTCACCGCGCGAGGAGAACCGTTGGAACAGCGCGGAAGCCAGCACCGGTGCGGGCACCCCGGTGTCGATCGCGGCGTCCAGCGTCCACCGGCCCTCGCCGGAATCGGAGACCCGGCCACTGTAGGAATCCAGGTTCGGATCGGCGTAGAGCGCGCTCGCGGTGAGGTCCAGCAACCAGGAGGCGACCACCGAGCCGCGGCGCCACACCTCGGTGACCTCGGGCACGTCGATCTCGTACTGGTAGTACTCGGGATGCTCGAGCGGCGTCTCCTCGGCGGAGAACTCGCCGTCGTGTTCGGCGCCGTAGTTGGCCTTGTGCAGGATGTTCAGGCCCTCGGCGTAGGCGGCCATCGCGCCGTACTCGATACCGTTGTGCACCATCTTGACGAAGTGCCCCGCGCCGGCCGGCCCGCAGTGCAGGTAGCCCTGCTCGGCCGGTGACGGCTCGCCGGTGCGTCCCGGTGTCCGCTCGGCCGCCTCGACGCCCGGTGCGATGGACTTCAGCAGCGGATCCAGGTATTTCACCTGCTCGGTCTCGCCGCCGATCATCAGGCAGAAGCCGCGATCGAGCCCGAAGACGCCGCCCGAGGTGCCGATGTCGACGTAGTGAATGCCCTTGGGCCGCAGCTGTTCGGCGCGTTTGATGTCCTCGTGGTAGCGACTGTTGCCGCCGTCGATGATGATGTCGCCGGGTTCGAGCAGCTCGGCCACCTGGTCGATCACGGCGCCGGTGGCGCCCGCCGGGATCATCACCCAGACCACCCGTGGAGTCGCGAGCGCCTGCACGAATTCTGCGAGGTCGGTGCTGCCCTGGAAGTCGTCGCCCAACTCGTCGCGCAGGATGTCGATCTGGTGCGGGCGCCGTTCGTAGCCGACGGCGGTGTGCCCGTCCTTGACGATGCGGCGCACGATGTTGGCGCCCATCCGCCCGAGGCCGATCATTCCCAGCTGCATGCCATCCATCTCCCTCGTGTGTGCGGTGGCCGGACACTCGTTCGTCCACGATTGTCCCGCTTCGGTCCGATACTGGTCTGTTCGGCTGTGTAACGCACGGTGCGCCGCACCGATAATCAGATCGGCTCCGCGTAGTTGCCAGACCCCCGACCCGGCAACTGCGCGGGGCCCTTTGCGTGTACGACCGGGTCCTTTGCACGGGATTTGCTGTACATCGGTGCTCGCCGGAGGTTGTCGGCGTCGCGCACTATCGTTGGCGGAGGCTCGCGTCGTGTGAGCCCCAACTCAACCGAACGGGGAGGACGGTTCGTGACGAGCCAGCCGAGCACCGGACGTCGTGGCCACCAACCGGCAGGCGAGGTCGGTTTACGCCAGCTGCTCGAATCGGCCCAGGCCCAAGGGACGAACCCGCCCCCGGCGCCGGGACCGCCGCCGGCGCCGGAGTGGGGCGACGACTCGGCGCCCACCGTTCCGATCAAGGTCACGCCGGCCGCGCGGGCGACCCACCGGGCCAAGCCCGGCGAGCGTCCCGTGCGGCGGCCGATCTCCGGCCCGCCGCCGCAGCGGCTGAATCGCACCGTGCTGAAGCGGGCGGGCATCACCGTCGGTGCGGTGCTCGCGGTGGCCGGCCTCGGCTACGCGGTCGACTGGGTGTTATCCGCGGGGGAGGTCCCGCGCGGCACGGTCGTCTCCGGCATCGAGGTCGGCGGCCTGGACAGGGCCACCGCGGACGCGCGATTGCGCGCGGAACTCGCGCCGCGCGCCGACCGCGAACTACCGCTGCGCATCGGTGACGTGCAGACCAGGGTCGTTCCGGCGACCGCGGGGCTGTCCGTGGACTGGGACGGCACCTGGGACCGCATCGGCACCCAGCCGCTCAATCCGCTCACCCGGTTCACCTCGTTCTTCAGCGCCCGCGACGTCAAGGTGGCCAGCCTCGTCGACGACGTCGCGCTCGAGCGCCAGCTGACCGCGCTGCGCGTGCACGACCGCCCGTCGGTCGAGGGCACCATCGCCTTCGACAAGGCCAGACCGGTCGCCGTCGCCCCGGTCCCGGGCCGGGTGCTCGACATCTCCGCCGCGCGGGCCGAGCTGATCGACGACTGGATCACCGGCATCACGCTCGACCTCCCGGTGCACCCCGCGCCGCTCACCGTCCGCCCGGAGGCGGTCGACCAGGCCCTGCGCACGGTGGCCGAGCCCGCGGTGCGCGCGCCGATCGTCTTCGCGGGCAAGGGCGCGTCCGCCAAGCTGGACCCCGAGCAGATCGCCGGCGTGCTGTCGTTCGTGCCCGACGGCCAGGGCGGCCTCGCTCCGTCCATCGATCAGAACGTCGCGGTCGGTTTGCTGGGGCCGCAACTGGTGGCCACCGAGATCGAACCGAAGGACGCGACGTTCGCGGTGAGCGGCGGTAAGCCGACGGTGGTGCCCGCGGTGGTCGGCGACAAGATCAACTGGCCGAAGACCTTCGAGCAGCTCACCGCGTTGCTCGCCGCGCCGCAGGAGCGCACCGGCCAGGCGATCTACGAGAAGGTGGAGCCGAAGCTGACCACCGAGGCGGCGCAGGGCCTCGGCATCGTGGAGACCATGGGCTCGTTCACCACCAACGGCTTCAGCGGTCCGTCCGGGGTGAACATCAAGGTGGTCGCCAGGAAGGTGAACGGCGCGGTGGTGAAGCCGGGAGATACCTTCTCGCTCAACGACTTCACCGGTCCGCGCGGTGCCGCCGAGGGCTATGTCGAGTCCGGCATCATCGACCACGGCAGGCCCGGCACCGCCGTCGGCGGCGGCATCAGCCAGTTCGCCACCACCCTCTACAACGCCGCATACTTCGCCGGCATGGAGGACGAGGGCCACACCGAGCACAGCTACTACATCTCCCGCTACCCGGCCGCGCGGGAGGCGACGGTCTTCGACGGCGCGATCGATCTGCGCTTCCGCAACAATGCGCCCACCGGTGTCTACATCGAGGCCGTCACCACGGATTCCGAAGTGACCGTTCGGCTTTGGGGCACCAAGACGGTCGAGGTGGAATCGGTGACCGGGGACCGGAGCAAGCCGACCGAGCCGACCACGATCAAGCTGCCGAAGGGCAAGGACTGCATCGCCTCCGAGGGCGCGCCCGGCTTCACCACCTCCGACACCCGCATCATCACCGACAAGCGCTCGGGCCGCGAGATCTCCCGGCACACCCGCACGGTCAAGTACGACCCGATCCCCGTCGTGAAATGTGAGTGAGCGCAACGACTCCGGAGATCAGAGCCAACTCCTGGCTAACCCGTAGCGCCGCGCTGGTTGGCCCGGCGAGCGACGAATCATTCTGCGGCACGGTGACTTTGGTGGGCGACCCCCCGGCGAATGGGATATAACTACGCCAGATTCCGGGACGCCAGTCCGGTTCCGTCTCGGAGTGGGGCTCGAGGTAGAGCGAAGTGTGAAGGGGATACCGTCGTGGACCAGATCGACTCAGTAAGACCGTATGCGGCGGGGCGGGGAAACAACGCCGCAGTCACGCTGGGTACGGCTATCGGAGACGAAGTCGCCCTGCGCGTGGTGCAGGGCAACGGCACGTTGTGCGACGTCGTGGTCACCGCGTGGGCGATGGGTGTCGATCCGGTCGAGGCGGTGCTGCAGTACGCCGAGGCGGCCACCGGGGTGATCGTCGACGACATGGTGGTGGTGGACGGCGCGGATCCGCGCTGCGCGTAGGCGTTTCACCGTGCGGCCTCGCGCATTCGCGACTCGCGAGCGGCTCGAGCGGCCTCGCGCATCCGCACGGCTCTTTTCACGGCGCGTAGCGCCGATTTCGGGCGTGAAGTACTGCGCCGCAACAGCTCGCCGGTAGTCGCATCGACTCACTGTCCCGCGCACCAGCTTTCGCACCGCCACGACTCCGGCGGTGTTCTGGCGAGGTGCTCTGTAGCCGCGCTACTCCTCCGGGCGTTCGACGTCCCGCAGTGCGGCGGCGACGAATTCGCGCATCGGGATGTCGAGCGCGGTGCACAGCGCGTGCAGCTGCTGCATGTCCGGCGAACGATCGCCGTTCTCGAAGCGCTGGATCGTGCTGACCCCGAGTCCGGTCAGCGCGGCGAGTTGCGGGCGCGTCAGCGCCCGCCTGGCCCGGGCCGCCCTGAGCTCTGCCCCGACCGCACGATTGATGTCCGAAGGTACCTTTTCCACACCCATACGGACCATTCTGAGGTCCGAATGGCTACCTGGCAAACGACATGCCGGAAAACCGCCGAGGATCACCGCAGCTACCGGGCATTTCGCCCATAAAGGTCTGTCGCGAGTTGCAACAGGTCCGAACGGACCTTAATGTGCTCCGTATGGAACATTTAGACCGTATGGTTGCCGGGAAAGTGCGGCGCGCCATGTCCGACGCGGGACTCTGTCTCGCGGACTTGGCCGCATGTTCCGGGTTGCCTGCCTCCGATCTGCGCAGCCTGCTCGCCGCGCACGGGTCGTTCACCGTGAACGAGCTCGTTCGGATCGCAGCGGCAGTGGATTGCCGCGTTGTCGACCTACTGCCCGATGTGGAGTCGCGATGACCGTCAGTGGCGGACCCCGGTCGCCCGGCGCGCCTCGTCTTCCGGATTCCGGCGTGTCGTATCAAACATTTAGTGACGTGAATCACATTGTGCCGCAAGGCGGTAGAGCCGCGTTGAGCGATCGATCAGCTACCGCGGCGATGGCACTCGATCAGGTTGCGCGCAATGTGCCGCGGCTGACCGGATTCGGTGCCTGGAGCCCAGGCATCTCCGGCATTCCGTACCTCGGTGGCGACGAACCGCATGCCGTCGCAGTGATTCTCATCCACGATCCGCGCGATGCCCGGGTGCGCAGTGCGACGCTCATCGCGGCTCCGCAGCCCGCCGCCGACGACGAATTGCGGCCCCGGTGACAAAGCCGGCGCGAATCCGTCGCGCGGACCCCGCCCTCGAACCCTTCCGGCGCAATATCGGTGCGCGCGTCACCTGCACCGGGACAACCGCCGAACGTGGCGGCGTCGAACACGGCGTCATCGTCGACGTCGACCACCGGATGGTGTACGTCGATTACGGCTACCCCAATCCGATCAATGCCGAACTAGGCAATGCCATCGCCACCCACCCGGCGAATCTTCGACTGGAAACCACTGTCGCAGCGGCAGCGTCCTGCGATCACTGTGGCACCGCGGCAGACCGCCCCGGTCCGGTATTTCTCGCGCCGCGCTGAACCCGCGCTTCGCGATTCCCATTTTCCGACCCGATCGGGTGTGGCTCCGGCATGGGCTCATCCGGTCTCGTCGTCGACGAAAGGAAACGGCCCCGTGGCCATTTTCGGCCGCCGTTTATTCGGCAAGTTGCCAGCTCCGGGCGAGGTCATCGATGTGCTGATGGTCGGGGGCACCTGGAACCCGAGCGGTGATCGGGTCACCGCCGCGTTCGCCGAAGCGCTCGATCCGCGGCGGTTTGTCCTGCGCATGGTGCCCTATCCGGCGGATTACGGTCGGCACGTCGCGTTTGCCGACAGTGTGGCCGCCGGTCGGCGAGCGCTGCTCGAGGCGATCGAGGCAACTCCCAATCGTGTTCTGCTGGCGGGCTATTCGCAGGGAGCGGGCATTGCGGGTGATCTCGCCGCCGACATCGGACGGGGCCTGTTCCCGCACGTGGAGGTGGTTGCCTGCGCGTTGATCGCGGATCCGTTGCGTCCGGCCGGTCGGTGCCTCGGCCAGGATCCCGGCGGTTACGGCGTTGTCGGGCAGCGGGATATCACCAGGATTCCGACGTATTGGGTTGCCGCGGAAGGTGATCCGATCACCTCCCTGCCCGCAGGCAATCCCCTGCGGCTGATCGCCGACCTGAGCGCCTATTTCTGCCTGTCCAGTCCAGAAGCCATGGTGCGCTGGGGGCAGAGCATCATCGACCGAGCGACCGGCCGTCAGCTGCAACGCTGGTGGTCGCCGGAGCACTGGCGGTCCTGGGGCGGCGCCGTCGCCTACGCCCGCGGCTACCTGTTCGACGGGCGGCACACCGAGGACTACATCCGGCACGGCCACGCCCGGCTGCTCGCCGAGACGATCAACCGTGAGGTGGTCGTGCGGGCGGCCGCGCGCGGCCAGCACCCGAGCTGAGCCCGCTGCGATGCCCTGGTTTCAGGTCGACGACCAGCTCGGATTCCACCCCAAGGCAGTCGCCGCGGGCAACGCCGCGATGGGGCTGTGGGTGCGGGCGGGCTCGTGGTCGATGCAGCAGCTCACCGAGGGTTTCGTCCCCGCCGCGATCGTGCGCGGTCTCGGCTCCGCGGCACAGGCGAAAAAGCTTGTGGAAGCGGGGCTTTGGACCGTCGCCGAGGGCGGCTACCGGTTCCATGACTGGGGCGAACGGCAGATGTCCAAGGCCGAGATCGAGGACCGCCGCCGCAAACGGGCCGACGCCGGCCGCAAAGGTGGGCAGGTTTCCGGCCAGGCCCGGCAGCTACGCGCGCAAGCAAATGCTGCACCACCTGCCCGAACATCTACTGCCCCTGCGGCTTCAGCGGCTGCCCGGCTCGCCGTCGAACAACTGCCCGAGCGAACCCGAACCCCTGTCCCTGCCCATGACCTTGGAAATGCTTCCAGGGGAGCACGATCCGTCCCGCCGGATCGGCAATGCGCCGTTCATCGCACGCATCCGGCACCGCCGCCCTGCGGGGCCTGCGGCGACGCCCGGCGCGCAAGGCAGCGCTGGGACGCCGCGCACGGCGACGACCTGCGCGCCGATGCGGCGCAGCGCCGCGCGGCCGCCCGGCACTGCGTGATGTGCGACGACGCGGGCTGGCGGCATCCGCCCGCCGAGCTGCTCGCCGTCAATCCCGATCCGCCCGTGCTCCGCTGCGACCACCACACGGTGACCTCGCTCGACCACTGGCACTCCACCGAAGCGGAAGCGACCCCATGACCACCGAGCATCCGAACCACCTCTACCTCGATCGCGCAGAACTCCGGGCGCTGGCCGAGTTGCTGCGCGAGATCCCCGACCTCGCCGAGGATCTCGCCATTTCGCTGACCCGGCAGTCCCGGCTCAGCACCCGGGGCGACTACCGGATGAACCGCCGTCCGAGTGAACAGCCACTGCCCTACAACCCCGCCGCCTCCCGCGCCGCCGACGAGTTGCACGCGGTGCTCGGGTCCTGGGTGCGGCTGGTCTGCGAGCAGCGCGGCCTCGACTACACCGGGTCCTCGTCCACTCCAGGCCTGGCCCGGTGGCTCGACCGAAACCTGATCGCGCTGGCCATGACCGAGGGCGCGGACGGCGCGCCCGAGGACATCCGCACCGTGGTGCAGGCCGCGCTGTGGATCGTCTGTCCGCCCGCCGCGCCGGTGGTGCTGGACCAGGGCATGCTGGAGCAGGCGCGCCGGCATCGGCTCAACGCGTCCGGGATCGCCTCCCTGGCAAAGGAACTCGGCGATCAGTATCGGGGGCTGACCGTGCGGCGGATCCAAACACTCAGGAACGCGGGGAAAATCGCGCCGCAGCCCGGGCCGTGGGCGCCGGGTTGGCCGGAGTTGTACACGGTGGGCGCGGTATTGGACGAACATCTGGCCTATCCGACCCGGCGGCGCGCGCGGGCCGACGTGACAGACTCGAATTGACGTGTCTCGAAACAAATTCCGGAGAACAATCGGAGACGGCGTCCGAAAGTTACAGATGTTTCATATGAAATGAATCACATCATAACCTCTGAATTGCTGGATGCGCACGATTGCCGGCGGCTGTCCGAGGATTCATGCTCCGAAGTTGCTGGAGCGAGGGTCGCAGGTCGGAATCGCTTGGTCGGCCCATCATTACGGACGGCCTGCCAACGTGCTCGTATGTCGACATCGCGGCCACTCCGGGTGCCTGACCGTAGAAGTCTCGGCAAGACAGCGGATCTGTGGACATTGTTACGAAACCCTCGCCGTGCATGACCCGTTATCGATGAGCAATACACCCATTCGGCGAGTGTGGCTAAAAGGTCGCTGGCCGGCGAATCCCTGTGATAGAAAAATCCTGCTCGACGACCAGCAGGTCGCCGATGGAGGGACCAATTCTTTCAAGGGGAAGATTCCTATAATGAGCAAGATTCGCGTGTTCGGCGTTGTGTTCGCGGCTACCGCCGGCATCGTTCTGGCCGGTTCGGGCCTGGCCTCGGCCGGCGCGGGCGACGGCTCGGGCACCGGCTCGGCCAAGCCCAGCGCCACCGCGGGCGAGGGTTCGGGCACCGGCTCCGCCAAGACCGGCACCTCCGGCGATGCGGACAGCGGTTCGGCCACGCTGCTCGTCGACCTGCTCAAGCTGCTGGCCACGGGCTCGGCCGAGTAATCCCAAGCATCGATATGTCCTGACCCGCATCAGGTGACATATCCGCTCGGAGGACAAGACATGATTGCCCCACCTCGTCCGGAGGTGGGGCAATCGTCGTTTCCGGCCCCACCGCGTCCGCCCAAAAGTAGCTATCTGCCTGCGATTTCGACGCGAATCCGTATCCGGGGGTTGACATCCGGCGCGCTTTAGGTGAAGCTTTGTGCAGCGCCAGAGCTGCGCCCTCTTCCGGGACTCGCCGGGAAACTTCTTCACTACCAATAACTTTCATACTCGACTTCGTCGCGGCCCCGTCCACTTCAGTGGGCGGGGCCGCCGACATCGAAGCCGCAGAGCACATCCGCTCCGCCCCGCACGTGTGGCATGCCCCCGAAACCTCTTCGAGATCGACGACAAGCGGGCACGAGCCTGCCACATACCCGCCCCGGTTTCCGCTCCCGTCTCCCGCCGACCCTCTCGCTCGCGGTCGTAGCCGGAAGAAGCGACCGGGGCGTTTCGCCCCACCCCCGATCCACCCCCTGATCGGGGGTGGGGCTCAACTTCCCCCGCAGCACCGCAAACACGTTGGCGCTAAACATTTTTCGACGACCGAGGTCTGACATGGACAACACCGTCCTGGAACTGCTCGAGCTGGCCGACCACGCCACCCCCGCAGCCCCGCTCACCATCGCCAAGGCCCACGAGTCGATGCGCGTCCACCGCGCCTGCTCCACCGACCACTGCCGCCGAAAAGCCTTGGCCTTCAACACCTTGATCGCCGCGGGCCGCATCGTGCCGGACTCATCCCGGCGCTACTGACCAGACCGAGAGGAGGTGAATCCATGCTCACCATCGCCCTCGACCTCCTCGAACTGGCCTGCCACCTGGCCCCCCTTGTTCTCCCGGTGATTCTGCCGCTCCTCGGCCTGTGATCCCGGTCGATTGCCGACCGCGCGTCGGTGTGTCCCTCGTCGATATCGAATCCTGATCGGAGCGCTAACTCGTGACCTACACACAGGTGAAAGTGCCATTTACCGGCCTCGATGGCACGCGTGGTGTCGACGTCGATACCGCCAGGAACACCTACGTCGCAGACCACAACCGCATCCTCAGGTTGAGCGCGACAGGTGTCCAAACCACCCTGCCGTTCGACGGGCTAGGCGCGGTGTACGCGGTGAAGGTCGATGCCGCGGGCAATGTGCTCGCTGTCGACTACGGGAACCACCGCGTCGTCAGACTCGGTAACGACGGGGTGCAGACCACGGTGCCGTTCACCGGGCTGCGCTTCCCCACCGGCGTCGACGTCGATGCAGCCGGGAACATTTACGTCGTCGACGGCGGCAACAGCAGGGTGCTCCGCCTCGGCCCCGACGGCACCGAAACCACGTTGCCTTTCCAGGATTTGGATCGGCCCTTCGGTATCGCGGTGGACGGTACCGGCAACGTCACCGTGTCTAATCAGACCGAATGGCGCGGCATCGTCCGGCTGAGCCCACAGGGCGTGCAGACCAAACTGCCCTTCACCGGCCTCGACGCCCCCGCCGGTGTCGATGTCGACTCGGCGGGCAACACCTATGTGGCCAACTCGGGCCAAACCTCCAACGGCGCTCGCGTTTTGAAGCTGACCCCGGCCGGCGGGCAATCCGTCTTGCCGTTCCGGTTCCTGAGCATCCTGCGCCCGGTCGGTGTCGTAGTCGAAGCCTCGGGCAGCGTCACCGTCGCCGATTGGCAGGGTTCGGTGCAGCGCCTGGAGTACACCGCGAATTGATTCACGGGCGTCAGTTGAACCCGATCCTCCTGCAGAAGTGAGCGTTTCCTACCCACACTCGAAGGCAATCCATGATCGCGAGAGAACACCGTGTCTGACAAAGAAGTCGTTGAATCCATCCAATTCGCCAATCATCAGCCTCCGCCGGAGTACCTGAAGACCGATGCCGGACAACTGGTCACGCCGGAGTTTCTCGCATTCATCCAGCAGGCCCTGAGCGGGAAGCTCGCCGAATCCGCGGAGACCGCGGAGCTGGATCCGCAGGTGAAGGCGCTCGCTGAGGAGTTGTCGGTGATCCATCTGCCGCAGTGGCAGAGCAAGCAGTCACCGAAGGTGGCGGAACCGACCGTTACCGGGATCAAACAGGCGACCAGGGTCGCCGAGTATCTGGTGAAACGCGGGGTGCGAGTGCATCCCGAATTGGAGGAGATCCGTTGGGCCGCAACGCCAGGCGGCGCGCCCGGCGCATTCGATACCGGCCTCCACGTCACCAAGGACGAGAACGGGCAGTGGCCCGTACCGGATCCCGAGTCCTTCTACGACCTCGACGACATCCAGGTCAGCCAGACCGACGACGGCCACTGGTACGCCGTCCATCCCCGCGGCCTGTCTTTCGAGGCCGCGACCAAGACCGAGGCCTATGCGGGAGTCGTCGATCAACTGCGCCAGCGGATCGAGCAAGCCCGGCAAGAGCCATAGCCACGAAAGGGTGGTAGCGCGATGACCGAACGGATCGTGTACCCCGACATCGAAAAGACTCTGGTCGAATACCTGACCGCGCAACTCGCCGCCGCGTCCGACACCGCGAAGGTGGTCACCCGGATTCCGGACCCGCGGCCGCCACGCATGGTGCGGGTCAAACGTAACGACCGAATCCTGCGGCAGGACATCGAAGACCGAGAAGGCCGCCGTGGCCCGAGCCTGATCCTCGATCGCCCCCGCGTGGTCCTCGAATTCACCGACGATGCCGGTGGTGCAGCGGGTTTGGCCGGTGGCGTCCGCGCCATCCTCTCGGCCGCCGCACCGGGCTACCTCGGCTCCGTGTGGTGTGAGTACTTCGAAGACGTCGGCCTCCAGAACGACACCGACCCGGCTACGGCCGCGCCGCGACAGGTGATGATCGCCGACCTGATCGTGCGCGGCTCGGTCGTCTGAAACATATTGCCGAGCAACATAACTCATCGTTTGACAAGGAGTGAACCGCAATGGTGCAGCGTGAGATCAGCTTGAAGAAGGACGAATCCCTGCTGGTGACCTGGATGGCGGAGCCGTTCCGCTACGCGCGGCTGGTCCGCGCGGTCTCCGATCGCTTCCCTCGCGTCTATGTCTTCGACCTCCATCCGGCCCTCGACTACAACCGCGTGCAGTACCCGCAGGTCGAGGTCTCGTTTCAACGGGACTACTACGAAACGAATCTGGTGAACGGCACCGACCGGCAGTTGTACCGCTCGGTGGGCTCTTCCTGGTGGGGTGACCGGACGGTGAAGCAGCTATTGGTCGCGGAGCTCGCCGAGGCGGTCTACGGGGGCGGCTACGAGATCGTCGATTGGGGCGGTTTCGCGGTCCCCGATGACCGGCCGGCCCATTCCTGACCTCGAATAAGGCGTGCGAGGCATGGTCCTCGCCTGACTCCCCCGCATGGGAGCCACAACTGAATACCGAAATCCCATGGGCCTGCGCAACAATCCCAAGGGAGAATCACAATGGCTGCACCCTCTAGCAAGTACATCGGTGCCGGCACTCCGGTCTCCGTCTCCGGCGGTGTGCTGGTCGCCCCGACCAACACCCTGCTGCCGGTCGGCGCGAGCGTCAAGCCGGTCGACGCGTTCAAGCCGCTCGGCTACGTGTCCGAGGACGGTATCGAGTCCAAGGGCGAGCGCAAGATCGAACAGATCAAGGACTGGAACGCCGACATCATCGCCAACCTGCAGACCGAGCACTCGGTCCGCTTCGGCCTCACCCTGTACGCGGTGTGGGACGAGGACGTCCTCACCCAGGTGTTCGGTGAGGGCAATGTTGTCCCCACCCCCGCGACGGCTACCTCCGGCAAGCTGTACACGATCAAAGAGACCGGCTCGGTGCTGCCGCGTCGTGCCTGGGTGTTCGACATGCTGAGCCAGGACAAGAAGATGCGCATCGTGCTGCCGAACGCCTCGATCTCGCAGGTCCAGGAGCGCAAGTTCGTGTCCAAGGAGCTGGCCGGCTTCAACATCACCGTCGAAGCGTTCAAGAACGACGACGGCGTCAAGGCTTTCCGCTACCTCGACGACGGCATCAAGACCGCCGCCTGATTAAGCCCCCAGTGGCGGCGGGTCAAACACCTATGCGCAGGCCCGCCCGCCGCCGCTGGGCCCAATCTGTCGAACTTCCGTTACTACCTGCGCACCGAGAAAAAGTTATGAAAGGGTCTGCGAACCAATGACTTCCCCGAAAGCTCCGATCACCCTCCATCGCCCGATCCAGGTGAAGGATGAATTCGTGTATCAGGTGGATGGTGTCGAGTTGCACCTGCCATCCCTGTCTTATCTGAAGCCGGGTCTGATCCGCCGTATTCGCCGCCTCGGTGATGTCGACGCGATGTACACACTGCTGGAGCTGACTTTGTCCGCTGAGTCGCTCGCGGTGCTGGACGAGATGGACCCGGATGCCTACCACGAACTGCTCGACGCGTGGCGCACCCATTCGGGAGTCAACCTGGGGGAA
The DNA here is from genome assembly GCF_042793755.1 of Nocardia sp. NPDC056564. Classification (NCBI taxonomy): domain Bacteria; kingdom Bacillati; phylum Actinomycetota; class Actinomycetes; order Mycobacteriales; family Nocardiaceae; genus Nocardia; species Nocardia sp. NPDC056564. The sequence goes on along the minus strand of NZ_JBHTUR010000004.1, from coordinate 142,918 downwards.
TCCTGAGCCTCGATGCCCTTCTCGAAGAGCATTGCGAGGCAATCGAATACGACCTGATAACGCTCGGCTTGCGGGTACATCAGCTCGGCACCGAGGTGCTCGGCTGGCGCGAGCTGAAGGCGATCATCAGATGGCTGCCCACCGAATCCGCGCTTTTTCGCGCGATGAACCCCGAAAGCCACCGCTGGCAACTCGACCAGTTCTTGCTCGCCGATATCACCGATTCACTGCGCTGGCTCGTGTGGGCCAAGACCGATGACGCCAGGAACGGGCGAAACCGTCCGGAACTGGTCCCGCGACCCGGCGTGCAGTCCGGTCGCGAACGAATCGGCACCGCCACCGGAATCGGCGAGATGAACAAGTTCCTCGACTGGGACGAGTAACAGCTCGCGGGTGTTGACCCGCGCCAGTGGCCAGAAAGTAGATGCGAATGTGGAGGAACAAATGAGCTCCGATGTGCGGGCGCCGCAGGACTCGAAGCATTCTTCGGCCACTCGCCCACCGGTCATGGCGATGCCGGATATCCTGGCCATGGCCAGCAGCGGTCAGCCCGCTCCCGGCCAGAAGGTCTCGCTGCCGAGCGGAGCGGTCTGGGAGGGCGGAAAGGTCACCGGGACCTCGATCATTACGTTGCCCGGTGATGATCCGGTCCTGGTCGCCGGCGATTCATCGGTGTCGGCGAACGGTATCACCGGTGACGGTGTCCAAATGGGTTCGCTGGCAAGGGCTTTCCAAGAGATCCTCGGTGCGGTGCCGAGATTCTTCGCCAACTGGATCACGACCGGCGCACTCAACCGCTACGACCCGGATGCGAACGGGGTCAGGACTCGGACCCGGATCGTCCGGGTCAGCTCGAAAACGACCCTGTCCGCTCGGGCAGCACACGAGGGTGGCAACGACTCCGGCGACGAGGTGGTCGAGGAGCCGGGTGTGCCCGGCGCCGGGATCGAGAGTCGGACGCCGCAGCGTTTCGCGGCCGGCGGGATGGTGCAGGGGCCCGGTGGATCGCGCCAAGACCTCATCCCGGCTCGGTTGTCGCATGGTGAGTTCGTGGTCAACGCCGCGGCCACGGCGAAGGCATTGCCGCTGCTGGCCGCGATCAACGGCGGCTGGGTGCCGTCCCCGTCCTATCTGGGCGCCATGGTGCAGGGCTTCGCCGACGGCGGCCTGGTCGGTGGTGCGGGCTCGGCGGCACAGTCCTGGCGGGACCTGCTGCGCAGCCCTATCGCTCCGGTGGACGCGGGCGCTCCCTTCCGGCCGCAGGACTTCGGCCTGTTCGGATTGGTGGCAGATGTATTGGGCGGCATCGGGAATGCCGCCATCAACGCGGGCGGTGCCGCCGGCGCGGCACTGGGTTCGATAGTCGCCCCTGCCTTCGGGCCGGGCGGCGCGCTGAGCTCGGCGATCGGTTCCGGTGGTACGGCAGGTGCCCCGTCCTCGGCCTCGACGACCGGTGCGGACGCGTCCGACCTGGGCGAACCCGATCCGCTGGGTGCCGCCCTGCGGGTGCGGACCGAAGGCACGCCAGGCGGACTCGGCTTCGGTCGCGCGTATCAGGCGCCGATCGGAACGGTGCCGACCGGTGGCGCGGCCGTCGAGTCGGAGACGGTGCGCGCCGCGGGCATCAACCCGATGGGTTCGTTGTCCACCGCCTTGGCGCACGGAATAGTCGGTGCGGCAACCGAGGCGGGCAGCCGGGTCGGTGCCGCGTTGGGCACGGTGCTCGCGCCGGCCCTCGGTCCCGACGGATCGCTGGCTCCGGTGATCGGTGCGCAGCTCGGCAGTCTGATCGGCTCGAAGTTCGGTGGCAGCCTGTCGGCGTCGATGACCTTGACCGGCGAGTCCGGCCTCGGCGCCAGCGGGCCGACCAGCCTCGGTGCCGGGGACCCTGGCGGTGGGGCTGAGGGCGAGAGTTCGGCTGCGCCGCAAACTGCTTCGGGAGTTGATGCGACCGGCTCGGGCGCCTCGTATTCGGGCGGTGCAGGATCGGGCTACACCTACGGCGTCAGTCCGTCGGCGGCGCAGCCATCGCAGGCAGGTTCGTACCTGGTTCGCAACCGCCCGAGGAAAAGCGAGTCGCAAGGCGACGGGGCCGTGACTCCAGGTGCCGCCTCCGTCGCGCCAGGAGCGAATGACGTCGCTCCACAGGGTGATTCGCCCGTCGATGGAACGCCATCGGTCGGTGCGGCGGGATTCGGCGCACAGTCGCTCGCGCTCTACGACGAGATCTATGACCCGAAAACCGCTAGCTTCAAGGACTTCCTCAATGTCGCGGGTGGCAAGCTCGGCGGGGACGCGGCCTCCGCGATCGCACCGCTGCTCGGTGCCAACGGGAATCAAATCATCGAGGCCGGAGCCCAATTCGGTGCCGCGCAAGGTGACACGCTAGGTGATCTCTACAAGAGCGTCGACCCCGAAGGCAAGTGGTCGTCGAGCATTGCCGCCGTCGTCAAGGAGTACACCGGTATCGACTGGAGCCCGACGGGCACCCAGAGCCCGACTCCGCAGATGACCCGTGATCAGCAGGCCGGACTCGCCGCCTTGCAAGGTGGCCTGAGCGGCCTGCAACAGCACGGCTTGGTCGGCGGGGTCACCGGCGCGATCAAAGGCGCGGCGTCGACGATCGGTAGCACGCTCGGTACCGCAGCCGGGACATTGGTCGCTCCGTTCCTGGGCCCGCTGGGCGCGCTGGCGCCTGCGGTCGGATCGATGATCGGTTCGATGGTCGCCGGCACCGCCGCCGAGTTCGTCACCAAACCGATCGAGCTCGTGGCCAGTGGGGTGAAAGAGGAGCTCGGATCCGGTTTCGGCCTGACCAACCTCGCCAAAGGTCCGGGCGGGCGCACCGCCCGGGGAGACATCTACAACTTCAACGGCATGGACCCCAAGAGCGCCGCCATCGCGGTGGAGCGGGTTCGCCGGCGCCGCACGGTGGCGCAACAACGCGGAGGAGGGCTCGGTCGATGACCCACCAGCTATTGGACAGCCAGAATACGAAGGTCGTCCTGTGGGACGTCAACGGCCGGGTGTGGCACCTGTCCGGCTCGAATGCCGGTCGGGAAGGCGTCCGGTTGTCCAACCAGACCGGCTACATGTTCGCGCCGGTGCAACTGCTCGTCAACGAGGGTGCTCGCCAGGACGGTGCGACCTTCCAGCGTTCGATCCGGGCGAAGAAGGAATGGGACTTCATCGCCGTGATCTCCCAGTCCGCGAAACGATCTGGTACGGACCCGATCCGCGAGTTCTACGCGGTGCACGACGCCTGGTTCCGCGGTTGGTCCACCGACAAGCCTTCTACTATCGGGTTTTTCACTCGGCATCAGGGCTGGCGATTTCAGCAGGTGCAGCTGGATGCCGCCCCGGAAGCCGTCGGCGAGATCGATCCGGCACGAAATGCGCTAGCGCTGTACAAGATGTCGGCGACGGCGATGGATCCGCTGGAGCGACACTTCGACGAAACCGCTGTGTGGACGAACACCTCGGCGCTCAACGAGGGCAAGGTGCGGGCACGCAACGCCGCCGACCAGCCGGCCTGGCCGCGGTACACGATGAATGGTCCCGGACGCTGGGCGATCCTGGACCCGACCGGTAGCGAGATCCCCCGGATGGTGCAGACGCCCAGGCTCACCGCGGGGCAGACGCTACGGATAGATACGCATCCGCGGCACCGGACCGCCCGCCTGTACTCGGGGAACTCCGCGATCGCCCAGAATGTCTGGGGACAGTTGGCCGGTCGGCGTTGGCTCGCCGCGCTGCCGCCATGGAGTGCCACCGACATCGTCGTGCAGGTCGACGGCGGCAACCTGCAATCGAGCCTGGTCGTCTCGGTCACGCCGCGATCGTCGAGGCCGTTCTGATGAGCATGCCTGCCTGGGACCCGCAGAGCGAAGCCCTGCGCATGGACAAGGCGTACAAGGACGAACAGGACCAGCTACGCGATCCCGAAGTCCTGGTGCGCTATTGGGACAAGTGGATGCAGGAGGTCGGCGAAGAGCACAACTACCTCTCGCTGGAGTTCACCTATCCGCGCAACGCGCCGGGTGGCCTCAAGATGATCTGCCCGCGCGACATGGTCCATTTCGACCATCTCTTCAACAATGACGATCACGAAGACGCCACCATCCCGATTACGGTGAACACCAAGGGGTTCCGCTGGGACGGCTATATCACCAAGGCGTCGATCGTCCGAGACGAGTTCGGTGTCGAAACCGTCGACATCGAGGCTATCCACTGCTGGAACCACATCGCGACGATCTGTTGCTGGGCAAGCCCGTTCGCGCCGATTCTCGCGCAGTTCCCGCGGCATATGATCCAGTTCGGCCCGGTTCGCACCATCATCACCAACTACCTGACGGCGAACCTGATGCGCTTGCAGGCCCCGGGCTGGGTGCCACCGCAGGATGCGGAGAAGCCCGAGTGGGGCGGCACCGGCAACATGCTCTTCCCGATCGCCGTCGTCCCAGTGGATCCGTTGCACGACACCAGCAAATGGAGTGCGGCATCGGCGCGGTTCGACATGGCCGACAAGCTGTTCGCCCCCATGCTCGAAGACTCCGGCGTGATGCTGACCGCTCGATTCTATCTGCCTGGCGAGGACGAACAGCCCGCGCCGGAATGGTTCTACCTGGATCGGCCGACGGTCGTCTTGGAGACGGTGGACAAGTCCGGCGTGACCGGCGCTACCGGCACGCTGCTCGACGGAATCCGTTCCTGGATAGAGGAATTCAACGGCGACGGCACCACGCCCATGCGCTACCCGAACCTGGACTCCACCACCGAATACGAGGCGGTGTACGGCGAGCGGCTCAGCGCGGGCACATTCCGGAACTTCCCCTGGGTGTGGTACTTCGAAGGCGAGTACTCCGGGATCGGAAAGTCCGAGATCGCCCTGCACAAGCCCACCGCCACCGACATAATCGTCGGCGGCCGGTCGCCCGGCTGGGTGAACGCGGGCATCGAGTTCGTGATCAAGGGTTTGCTGTCGCTGATCGGGCTCGGCTGGTTGTATCGCGGTCAGCTCAACGACGTATTCCTCGCCTGGAACGTCTACCGCAACATGGACCGGGTGCACCGGGCCGGCCCCTACGCCTTCCGCGAGCTGTATATCTCGGGTAGCGACAAGGCATTCAACCTGGACGGCCTGGTTGCCGCGCGCCAGGGCATGCATCTGACCCGCGGTTACACCAGCAAGCGGGTGACCGTCGAGGACAACGCCCCTTACATTCTGGGCAAGGACTACGGGCTCGGCGATCAGATCGGCTTCGCCCTGGACGGTCAGATCTTCACCGACTACGTGACCGAGCTGACCTTCACCGATGACCGCGAGACCGCCGCGAAGTGGCACATCGTGGTCGGCGACGGATCCGATGAAGAGGACTCGATCGTCAAGGCATGGCAGCGGCTCGGCCGCGTGGCCGCCGCGATCAAGGATCTCGCTACCGACGTCGGCGCCGATCTCGACCTGCTCATCTTCTGAGCCTTTCGAAGAGGAGAAACCATGGCGGACATATCTTTTCCCGCTCACATCACCATCACGCGGGCGCCCGACGTGGACGGGTTACCCATCCTGACCGCGCAGGCGACCGTCTCCGACGGCTTCGCCATGCTGGACCTGCCGCCCGGCCCGCGCGGCGCGCCCGGCGGCCGGGGTCGGCCCCGCACCACGTTCCGGAAGATGGGCGAGATCGCCGACGCGGCGGCGCGGCCGACCGGGCTCGGGCCGGACGATCGCGGCAGCTGGTGGCATCGGATCGATGACAACGGCATGGACGTCTGGACCGGCACCGAGTGGCGGCATTCACCGGATGCGGTCGGACCGCGGGGGGCTGCCGCGGAACCGACCACGATCACCGTCACGGACACGGTGAGCCTGGAGAACCTGACCGAGCCCTCCGTCGAGTTCTCCGGCGCGGGGGCGAACCAGAATCTGAAGGTCACCGTCCCCTCGGGGCTGCGTGGTCCGAAGGGGCCGCCTGGCGCCTCCGGACAGATCACCGAGTCGCCGGACTATGACAAGGTACGGGCCCCCGGCGCAGGCAGCATCCTGGCCTACGACCGGTCCACCCGGAAGTTTCGCTCGGCTGCCACGCCCCTCGGAGTCGGCCCATGGTCGTGGTTCCAAGAAGACTTCGCGGCCGAACGGCAGGAGGACACCGGCCGGATCGAGGGCGCCACGTTCGCCATCCCGCCGCTGCCCTTCCGCTGGCGGCCCATCGTCTATGGGCACATCTATACCCGCGCGGACGCCGGCACCTCCGCGGAGGCGACTGTGCGACTGCATCATTCGCAAGGCGAGATCGTCGCGACGTCGATCGCCGCCAGCGGCGATTGGATGTACCTGCCGGTCACACCGTGTTATCGCGACGGCACCACGTCGAAGGTGCTGTCGCCGACTTCGGACTTCGCCACGGTTCCCGCCGGACAGCCCGCGAATCTGGTGGTCGCGGCCGAGAAGGTCGGTTCCGCCGGCGGCAAGATCGGGCTCTCGCCCGATCGCGCGTCGATCGTCGTCTTCGCAGAACCTGTCGAGTGAGGTGAGATGTCTACTGTAAGAGAGTATTTCGAATCCACACAGATCCGCGGCATCGACGAGGGGATCGGTGTGCCCGGTGTGGTGCAGTCTATGCACGGTACGCCCCGGAACGGTTCGCTCGAGCTGATGACCGGTACGCCGGGAGTGCGCGGATTGCCCGGTGAGCCCGCTCGTCCGTTCCGCTGGGAAGGCGACATTGCCGACCAGGCCGCGCTCGCGGCGCTGACCCCCAAGTTGACGCTGGCCCATGCGGGCAAGGCATGGCGAATCATGTCGACCGGCACGCTCGTCTACTGGAACGGCACTGGATTCGACGAGTTCACTGCCGCATTCGGTGCTGCGGGCCCTGATGGGCAGTCGTGCACCCTCACCATCGGTACGGTGGACACCGGCCCCGTCGGGTCCGAGCTCCAGGCGACGGTGACCGGCACCGCGCCGAACCTCGTGCTGAACCTGACGGTGCCGCGCGGCAAAAAGGGGCGCAAGGGCGAGGCCGGTGGCCCTGGGCCGATCCGCAACGCGTCCGATTACGCCGACGGTCCGCATATCGATCGAGCCGTACCGGCGTGGGATCCAGCCACCGGGAAATGGAAGCCGCGGCCGTATCCGGGCCTGCGTGGCCCGTGGACCATCCTCGAGGGCCGTTCCTGGGACGGCGGTCCGGGCTTCGCCGGCTCGGAGGCCGGCATCACCGCCGTCACCAAAAACATTGCCCAGCTGAATATCCCGGCGCAGGACACCGATTGGCGTCCGATGATCACCGGTGGCGTCGTCGTGCGTCCCGACGAGAATTGGAACCAATTCACCACCCGCATCGAGGCGGAAGTACGCATCGGCTCGGCGACCGGCCAGATCGTCGCCCTGGGCACCGGCCTGGTGACCGGTGTCAGTACCCGGGCCCGATTCCAACCCTTCTACGGCGTGCGGGGGATGACCCCGGCCAGCACCGTTGGTGTGGTACCTGCCGGACAGCCGGTGACGCTGTATGTGCTGCTACGCCGCGCGATCGGCACCGCCAGCTACGAATACTCCATGGCCGACGCGCAGATCGTGTGCATGGCCCGACCCGTGGGGGCGCTGTGACCGACGATAACGCTGTGACCAGCGAACCGGCCGTCGTCTACGACGACGACATCATGATCACCATGCGTGGCGTTGCCGACTCGATCGGACTGCCCTACACGGTGAACCCGTTCGAGGTGGTCGATCGGGAAGCGCTGATCGAGCTCCGGGAAGGTAGCCAGGGTGCGGTCGGTCCGGAAGGCGACGCGGCATGGCCGTGGTCGTGGCAGGGCGACATCGCCGATGCGGCCGCGCTGGGCCGGCTCCCGCTCACCACCGCCGACGCACGCAAAGCATGGCGGGTTGTTGCGGACAACAGCATCTACTACTGGACCGGGATGGGGTTTGTCGCGTTCAGCGATGCCTTCCGCGCGCGCGGTCGTCGCGGCGCGCCGAACCGGCTGACCGGTGCGGCCGTCGCAGGCGCCACCGGCTCGGCCGCGGCGGCCCGGATCACCGGGACCGCGCCGGCCCAGCGGTTGGAGATCACCTTTCCCCGGGGCGTGACCGGCGACGCCGGCGATCCGGGGGCGAGCGGCCGGATCCAGGATGCCTCCGATGTCCTGATCAATGAGGAGCGCCCGCTCGGTCAGGATCATGTGCTCACCTGGGATGCCACCGCGCAGAAGTTCCGTCCGGCCCCCAGCCCGCGGCCGAACGGGCCGTGGGTGATCGGGGAGAAGCAGATCTCGGCCGCACAGAACGTCACCGAAGAGACGAAAACATTTGCCGCTATTACGATTCCGGCGCAGCCCACGGCATGGCGGCCGATCGTCGAGGGTGGTGTCCAGGTGCAGACGGAACAGCCGACCCGCTGCAATATCGAGGTTCGCATCGGCAGCCCCAAGGGTGATCTCGTCGGACTCGGCTGGAGCCATCGAGTTTCGCGCATCGCTTATGTGCTCATCTCGCCGGGCTTCCAGTATCCGATGAAGCCCGACGCGACATTCGGTGTGGTACCCGCCAATCAGACGGTCACCCTCTATGTCCTCGCGCATCGAGTCGAGGGCACCGGAAGCTACAACATCTACTCCAGCTATTCGCATGTCAACGTTCGCGCGCTTCCTGTGTAGCCGGGACCGCAACTCTTACGGCTGATCGAACGGCCGCTCTCATTTTCCGCAAAACGGTATGCCGTCTCCGGCTGCCTGCTGTCCGAAAGGCATTGATCCATGGCCGATCTGCCCCCGTTGAAGTACGGCAAAGTCGTCGGGCGCTTCCTCGCGAACGTCATCGACGACGGCGACGTCGGGGACACCCCTGAGTTCCCGCCGCTGACCGGCTCGATCACTTTCGCCGCAGACGCGCCGAAGGTGCTTGTCCCAGGTGCGCAGTTGGGGCCGGCGACATACGTCCAGCTGCCGAGTCATTACGAATGCCAGTTGGACGAGTGGGGTTTCATCACCTGGCGAGGCCGGCGCGGTGTGCGGCTCGTCGCGCCGAGCGCCGCCACGAATCCGTCCCAGTGGACCTGGCGGGTGTCGTTCGACCTGTCCTATGACGGTGAACGTGTTCCGATGGAATCGTTCAGTTTCGCTGTGCCCGAGTATGTTCCGGGTGCGGATCCGCAGACTCCGGATGTCGGTTCGACCGGCCTGATCGACCTGACGCTGGTCTCGCCGGTCCCTGCCTCCACGGGCAACGCGGTCGTCATGGGACCGCGTGGTGAAGGCATTCGGATCGATGGGCAGGTCGGTACCTACACACAGCTGCCCGCGACGCCGCCCGAAGGCGCCCAGTATGTGGTCAAGGCGGATGGACTGCTGTACGTCTATCACGCGGCGACGGGTGGCTGGTTGCCGAACGGTCAGGGTGTGGTTATTCGCGGTCAAGCAGGCACCACCGATTGGGCGGGTATCACCGGGAAGCCGGCGACTTTCCCGCCGGCGATCGGCAGCACCGCGACCACCGCGGTCGCCGGCGACGATCCGCGCTTGACCAATGCGCGCGCGCCGATCGCGCACACCCATCCGGCGAACCAGATCACCGATTCGACCGCACTCGGCCGGACCTTGCTCAACGCGGCCGGCGCGGCGGATGTGCGGGCCGCTATCGACACGATCGTCAGCACGGATGCGCGGTTGTCGGACGCTCGCACGCCCACCCTTACCGGCCAGATCTACGACATCGCGTTCAAGTCGCACAGCGGAACCCGGGCCGCCGGTGTCGGCAATGTGATGCCCGAGGGGCTGCGGATCGAGCGCAAGGTCACCATCAGTTCGGTGACCTATCGGGGCGAGACCGCAGGCACTGGCAACCTGGTCGTCGAACTGAAGGTCAACGGCGCCGCGACTGTCACCGGCTCGTCGGCGACCATCACGCCCGCGAATCAGGCTGGTGACACGACTATTCCGCTGACATACACCTTCAATCCGGGTGACCGGTTGACCGTCTCGATCACCACGCTGGATGCCGGTGCCGGCAAGGGACTGCAGGCCAGCATCAAGGGGGTGACGGTCTGATGTATCTCGGTTGGCCGCTCTCCGCCACAAAGCAGGAAGTCAATGAGTTGCCGGTCGGCACCGGATCCGGCACGGTGCCCAAGCCGCCGGACCCGCCTATGCCGGACCCGGCGCCGGCCGAGCCCGGAAGTGGCACGGACACTTCGGCTTCGGTGGGGGCGCTGTAATGGCATTCATTGTTGCGGCCGGGACGACCGCGGCCGCGGCACCGATGGGTATGAACAAGAACGGCGTGCAATCCGTCCCCGGTGGCACCTCGAACGTCAAACTGACCGGGTGGACCATCCGCAATGGTTACGCGGACACCGTAATCAGTGCGAACCACGAACTGATCTCCAGCGGTGCGGCGACGGCGACGGTGCGGTGCCGGCTGGAGGTATCCGGCAACCTGACCGCCACTGAGCAACGCAGTTTCGACGTGATGCTCAACGACAGCCCGATCCAGACCTTTGCCAGTACGGCCGGGTCGGTGAACATTCCGGCCAAGGTGGTGACCCTGGCGCGCGGCGACCGGCTGTGGGTGCGCATGACCGGTTCGTCGTTCGGCTCGTTCGCCACCACGGTCGCGGCCGGTGTGAACAGTTACCTCTACTTCGACCTCAACTAGCGAATCTCTCATCTCGTTCGGAGGATCTGATGTCGTTCGTCATCGTTGCCGGCGTCGCGGTGGTATTTCTGCCATCCGGCATGAAAAAGAGCGGTACCCAGTCGATGCCGACGGGTGACTGGGGGCAAATCACCGGCTGGGTCGCCGACACCGCCGGATATCCGGGCTCCGTAGTCGTCGGCACCACCAAGAACGGCCTGAAGGCGTTGGCCGACAATACATCTGCCAAGGTGCTCGCGGCCATTCCGTTCACCGACGCGACCACTGGCTTCGGGGGCGCCACCCAGTTGCAGGCCCGGCTGCGGGTCAACTCGAAGATCGTCGCGACCATCGACCCGCCCGTCGAGGGCCCGTCCGGAACATTGTCGGTCAGCGCGACCGTCGATATCGCTGCTGGTGACGTAGTCACCGTAGAGGCGCTCGCCTCCGTGTCGCCGGGCGGTTTGGAAGGAACCATCTCGGCCGGCGGCTACGTGCGGATCACCTGACGCACACGGACGCCGCCGCGGCCGAATCTCATTCGGAAAGTAGGACAACTATGTCGTGGACCGGTGATCCGGTATGGCTCGCGGACGTGCTTCGCGACGAGGGACTGCGGGTCGTCGAATTCCCGGGGTGGCGTGAGCGTGGCCACGGGGATTTCGGTGAGATCTGGGGCATCGTGGCCCATCACACCGGTAGCTCGCAGGCGCCGCCATCCGAAATCGCCTACGGCATACCGACATTGGACGGTCCGCTGTCGCAGATCCATCTCGCTCAGGACGGCACGGTCACCGTGGTCGCGGCCGGTGTGGCCTGGCACGCAGGCGCCGGTTCGTGGCCAGGACTGCCCGAGGACAACGCCAACTTCCACACCATCGGTATCGAGGCCGCCAACAACGGCACCGAGGGGTGGTCGGACGCGCAATACGACGCCTACGTCGGCTGTTGCGCGGCGATCTTGCGCAAGCTCGGCCACGGGGCCGATCGGGTGATCGGTCATAAGGAATGGGCCGGGCCCAAGCAGGGCAAGTGGGATCCCGGCTGCATGGACATGGACCAATTCCGCGCTGACATCGCGGAGCGATTGAAAGGCAGTGCACTGATGGCACTTTCGGATTCCGAGCAGCGCGAGCTGCTCGACAAGCTGCGCCGGGTGCACTTCGAGCTCACCTATGGCTTCCAGTCCCGGGTCGCGGACTCGGAGTACCGAGACACGGTGGCGGGCTATGTGCTCAACTCCGACGCCGCCGACTACCGCACCGAGCAGCGGCTCAAAGCACTCGAACTCAAGCTCGACCGACTGCTTGCCGCCGCGGAAAGGCGAATCTGATGCCACTACACCGGATTCCCGAGCCCGCCTTGATTCGTTCGGTGCTCGTCGCCGTTACCGGAGTCATCGCCTTCATCGCGGGGCATCAGATCGATACCGCGTGGATCGAGGCGGTACTCGCCGTATACGGCCTGCTTACCCCCGTGCTCGCCGGCCTGCTCATTCGACCGGCGGTGACCCCGGTCGACCGGCAGGAAGGCAGGCTATGAATGACTCAACACTGGATGAATCCCGAACTGGTGCAAGCCTTCGGGATCGCGGTCGCCACCGTCATCGGGGCGATCACCGCCTGGCAGGCGCGTGAGGTAGGCAAACTCCGCACTCGCGTCGATGTGTTGGAAACCCAAGCGGCAGACGACAAGAAGCGGTTCCGCGAGGCGATCCGCCTGATCCGCGCGCTCCAGCAGCACATCGACGAGCTGCGTGGGTTCCTGCGCTTGCATGTTCCCGGTCAAGAGCCCCCCAAGGCCCGTTACAAGATCCCGTCCTCTCTGCAAGAGGAAATCTGAAGCAGGGCAACCCGTTCACCGCGGGCAGCACAGAAAGCGAAGTAGCTATGTATGAGAGTTTTATGGTCGTCGAGGTACAGCCGACGCTGAACGGCGACACCATCCACATCCCCGGGTTCAAGCGAATCCAGGCGGTCGAATGCGATGAACGTTCCAACACGGCCCGGCTGATCATTCGCTATGAAATGGACAGCGTCGAGGTCCACCGGCTGCGGATCGGCGCGGGTGGGGAACAGTTCAACGGCTACTGGGAGCTGGGCGTCCAGAAGATGCGCGACGGCAGGCAGATCATGTACTACGAGCACCACGTTTTCCGCAACGGTGCCTGGATTGCGGTCGACGCGCCGGTCACATAGCCCGTGCGAAGCCGAACAAGCTGTCGGCGAACACATCTGAACATCCCGAAACGACAAGCGGCCCGGAGTTATCCGGGTCGCTTTGTCGTTCCCGCGGTCCGGTGTGGCAAGACCGCGGTTTCGTCCGGACAGCTGTAGGTCTTGCGAGCAGCTTATGGACGTGTATCAGGCGTTATTCCGTAAGCGGGAAATCGGTAGGCCTGTTCCGAGTTGGGCAGCGGATATCGAGGATCCGTAAATGTTGCCCGATCAGCAGGCCCTCTCTCTAATGGCTGGCCTGATCAAACTTCTCTCCACGAGAGATGCCATATCGACTCGCAACGTATGAGTCGGATTCAGGCATAAATCAAACATATCTGCCAATTGAAATGACAAGCGGTCCGGATCCTTCGGGCCGCTTTGTCGTATAGCCGTCTGCTCCTTCGAGTTGAAACCGCGGCTCCTTCTCGATTTCTCGGATTCTGATTGCGATTGAGGTCTGTTATGGCGAGTGATTCGGCTTGGCCGGCACAAAACGAGGTGGCGCCATGGGCGTCGGCGCGTACCGCCCACCTGGCCTCATTGTCGGCCGGTGGGGCGTCGGATGATTCGACCCGAGCAGGGTCTGGCGACGGCCGTGTCTATGACTTCCATGGAATGACCGCGACCTCTTCTGGGCAGAAGCTCGCCCGGATCTTCGCGGGCAAGGATCTGGTCGAGGCGGCGTGGCCGACCGCGAATTCGCAGTCGGTAGCGGCGGATTCGGCTCCGGCCGGGGACGTGCCCGTGGTGTCGCCGTCAGTGATCAAGCCGGTGAGTTTCCAGACCGGTCCTGGTGATCGGTCGATGACGCCGGAAGAACAGGCGGCGGCAAATCAAGCGAGACGGGATGAGCAGCAGCAGTTTTCGCCGGTGCCCGGTGGTAATCGGCCGTCGCCGGGTGCGAATACCCAGCCTGCCCAACCGAATCAGAATCCACAGCCGGTCCAGAACCAGCAGCCGCAACAGGTTCCCGCAACCACCACCCCTGGTGCCGCTAAACCGGTCGACGCCCCGGCACCGGCGCAGCCCAACCCTGCCGATTCGACGGCGCCTGCCCCCACGCTGCCGGCCGAGGGCGTGCCATGGGAGACCAGGTCGGACAACGGAGCTGTCGCGACGAGTGTGATCGTTCCCGGTACCGGCGGGCAAACGATCGACACCACGATCCGCAATGCCGACGGCACGATCACCCAGGTGCGTTCGGTCTCCGACGGAAACGGCGGAGTGACGACCTGGACGGCCAACGCCGACGGTTCGTTGTCAGTGCGGTACCCCGACGGAACCAACGGAGCACCACCTAACCAGGCGAAGATCTACACGGTCCCGGCCGGCCAGGACCCATCCGGCCCGGCCCCGATCTCGACCGATATCAGTGCCGATGGAAAGAACACGCATACCGAATCGGTGAACCCTGACGGAACAGTCTCGCAGGCCGATTCCAAGGTGCGTGACGACGGCACGATCCGGACCGATCACGTCAATCCGAACGGCTCGACGAGTAGCACGGTCGCCACACCCGGCGCAAACGGTGCCATAAACACCACGCTTATCAGCGATATCGATGCCAATGGTTATGGCTACGACACCGACGACAACGGAATTCGTTGGGATGTGACGCCGACCTCCAGGGAAGGCTTCGATCACAAAGCTCTCGAGTTGCATGTACAAGAGAAGGAAGGCGACAACTTCCGAGAGAAGATCTTCGACAAGTACGGACACCTGGTCAGTAGCCAGCTATACGACCCGACTGGATCATTGATTTCCGGCTCGACACTCAAAGATGGCGTGCAGATAATCACCGGCCGGGCTATCGATGTGCGAAAGCAGGCCGATGATCAGATGAATCGTGCGGTCATGGCGGCGATAGCGCTCAGCCGCGATCGCAAGACTGTCGACACTTCGAGCAAGGATTACATTTCCGCGAGGCAGTTGTCCGACATGCTCGGCCAATTACACGGCGACCGCGATGCGTTGATCAAGACTGTCTGGAAAGACGGCCTACTAGTTCAGGTCAGTATTGCTGGTAAAAATGGTGTAGACCACGTCGTTTCGATTGGTGAAAAACCGGGCAAAGCGTCGGACCCGAACAGGTTCTTGCAATTCGACCGCTATCCTGACGGGTCGATGATCGACGCCAACGGAAATCATCTGGTGCAAGTCGGTGACTCGATCATTCGCTATGGTCCAGATGGCAAGCCGGTAATTCCGAACAGCAGTGAAGCCCGGAAACCTTCCATCGTCAAATACAGTATTGCGGTCGGCGGCAAGTATGAATTCGAGGTAGAGCCGAAGGCATTCGAAAATACAAGCAATCGTCGATTTGTGCAGCGCCCTGATACGGGGGTAAATGCCGAAATCACCGAAGTTCTCATGCCGCCAGGTGTTTCAGCCGACAAGATGTATAAAGTTGCGGGCGGCGGTGTATTGTTCAAAGACGGCAGTGGTTTCCATTGGGCAACAGACCCTGGGCACGGGCCGAGTGTCGCAGAACAATTCGAAGATCTGGCATTCGAATTGGCGACGTTGGCTGTTCTCGATGGCGCGGGTCGCATCGCCTTCCGCGCCGGTGCCAAAGTTGTCGCTGCCTTCAAAGCGCGCGAGGCCGCAGCTCTGGCTCGTGAAGCCGCAGCCGCTGCCGCCGCACAGAAGGCCGCACCGGGTATCGCGGCGAACACCGGCCGCGCCGGAATCCCAGATTCCACCGCCCCATTCTCCTGGGGAGGTTCGTCAGCCGCGAATCCCGTCCCGCGGGCCGGTCTGCCCACCGAGCAACCGCCGGTCTCATGGCGTGGCTCAGCAGCCTCACCCGCGTCGCCGAGAGCCGCCTTCCCCACCGAACAGCCGCCTGCTTCCTGGGGTGGTTCAGCCGCCTCGCCGTCAGTGCCGAAGGTCAGCCAGGCACCCGCCCCGGGCACGGCTCGAGTCGGACCGCCGCCCCGGATCGAAGCCCCGGCGGCCAACCCACACACGACATTCCCCGATCATGGAGCGTCTGTCCCGAGGCAGGGCGCTGAGCCCTGGTCGGACCTGCCGTCGCGCGCAGGTTCGACTGCGCCACGAGCCGGGGTGCCGGCCCCGCGGATCGCTGAACTCGAGGTCGAGACCGAACTCGGCGCGAGCACCAGTCGCTCTCGTCCGCCGGCAGGACCGACCTCCACCGTCGGCCGCGGTGCCGAACTGGCGCGCGCAGGTCACGTTGCGGCTGAACCTGTAGCCGCGGGACCGACGAGATTGATGCGGAAGGGTGGGAAGCCGCAGAAGTTTCCGAAACTGCCTCCGCTGAAGGGGGATCTGATGTTCAGTGAGGAAACGACTATCGCGATTGCGCAGAAGTATGGCATTGATATTAGCGATATTCGATTCGTGCACTATCGCGGGAACATACGCGGACTGGGTTATGGTGAGACCACCTCACCGCATGACGTGACGCTGTATCCCGAAGCATTCAGGAAGGGTGCAGAGTTCATCAAGGTTATTGCCAACGGTCACATGGATGTGATTCCGGAAACCATATATCTTACCGGCGAGGCCAGATTGGCGCGTACCTTGTATCATGAGAAGTTCCACGCTGACGAGCTCAAGCAGCTGGGTATGAAAAGGCCTCCCCGAAACGCGGAGGAGGTGCTTCAGTTCGAGATCAGGGCTTGGGCCGCCGAGAACGAATGGTGGGAGTCTGTGGGCAAGTACATACATGATGCGACAGGAAAATGATGATCGAGAATACTCCCGCTGGCGGCCGACGGAATCGTGCTGATCGGGCTACGTGGTTGGAGGTCTTTGCCGGAATTATCAATAATCCGGAGAGTCTGCCGCAGACGCCTTGCCCGAACTGTGCGGCTGTGCCGGTCCGGGTCGCCTTCATCGGCCCTCCCGGAATGAGTGCCGGAAGCGGTCTGCTGTGGTGTGACACGTGCCTGTTCGGTATCTCGCTATCTCGAATGAACGTGCCGAGCGAATTCGAAGTTATGCCCATCTCGACTCCGGTCAGCGATATATTGGCTACGGCTTCAATTCCTGATTTCGAGGTAATTTGGGAATGAGTCACCCGGTGTCGGGCGGCAGAATGGTTGAGCGGGATGCGCCGGGTCGCTGGTTACGGCGTTCAGATAAAGGAGTGACGGCAAGGAGCAATGCGGATGAAGTGGTCGATCTCCAGGATGTCCTCCCCGCTGTTCTCGACTTGAGGTCCGACGAGTGACTTTATTCGGTACTCATTGCTTGAAGGAATCCGCACGCGCATGCGAAAAGCATTGGGCATCCGCGGAGGTGAGTCGAGTTTCTTGCCTGCGGTCCGCCGCCGAGCACACTTGCACGGATATTCAGATATTATGGTACTTAGTTCATGCCATTCTGGTACGAGCGCGGATCCATATCGCCTCGCCGGATCTGGCAGCAATTAGTCCGCATGAACAGATGCATCCCCGGGTTCCGATGAATGTCATTCAGCTCGAAGTTCCGACACAGGGACTCTGATCATCAGCTAGACCAACCAAAAATGGCAAGCGGCCTGGAGAGTTCCGGGCCGCTTTTTCGTCTATGCACCCGGTTCCGCTTCTTGAAATCTGATTCTGATCGAGGTCTGTTGTGGTGAATGATTCCGCGTGGCCGCCGCAAAGCGAGGTAGCGCCGTGGGCGTCGGCGCGTATCGCGCATTTGGCATCGTTGTCGACCGATGTTGTGCCGCTCGATGATTCGTCGGGAGCTGGCAGTGGTGTCGGTCGCACCTATGACTTTCATGGGATGACTGCCACGTCCTCTGGTCAGAAGCTCGCTCGCATATTCGCGGGTAGAGAGTTAATGGAGTCGGTTCGGCCGGTCAGCGATTCGCGTCCTGCAATGCCGGATTCGGGGCCGACCTCAACTGTGGGTGCGCCATTCCTGTCGCCGCCGGTGATCAAGCCGGTCGGTTACCAGACAGGTCTGGGCGACAAGCCGATGACCAGGGAGGAACAGGAGGCTGCCAACCGGGCCAGGCGAGAGGAAGAGACGCAGCGTCCGCCAGTCCCCGGAGCCAACCTACCGGTGCAGGGGACCTCTGGCCAGCCAGCGAATAACTCGGTGCCGCAACCTAATCCGGCGCAACAGCAGAAGCCGGCACAGACGCAGCCGGTGCAGAATCCGCAGCAGGTACCGGGCGATGCGGTGCCGGGTACTGACAAGCCGGTCGATGGTGCCGGGCAGCAACCGGCTCCGGCGTTGCCTGCTGAGGGCGTGCCTTGGGAGACGAGGGCAAATAACGGCGCTGTGGCAACGAGCGTGATCGTTGCCGGCACCGGCGGGCAAACGATCGACACCACGATCCGTAACGCTGACGGCACCATCACGCAGATGCGGTCCGTCTCCAATGGCAGGGGAGGTGTGACTACCTGGACAGCAAATGCCGACGGTTCGTATTCGGTCCGTTACCCGGACGGAACTAATGGGGCCGAAAATGGACAGGCAAAGATCTATACCGTGCCGGCAGGTGCGGATCCGTCCGCCCCCGCCCCCATGGAGGCCGATATCAGCGCGGACGGTAAACGTGTGGAGACACCGTCGTACGACCCGAACGGCAAAAGGGTAGGTACCGATGTCGGCGTATTGAATGAGCAAGGTCTATATAACAACTATCACCATGACAATTACGGAAATGTACTTATCACGGCGGCGGTGCCCAACGGCAAAGGCGGGGTCGAAAGCACGCTTGTCGGTGGCATTGATAGTGACGGAAGTCGATGGCACCTAGACAAGGCAGGAAAGCGTTGGTCTGTATCGGACGACGGTCAAGGCAACACTTATCTCAGTCGTATGGAGCAGGCAAAAGACGGTCTACACTGGTTGCACACGAACAAGGCCGGTCTCGTAGTCGACGAATACCGCGGCAAGGGCAACGATTGGTATGAAGATACCTATAACGCCGACGGCACGCGGACGCGGCGTTATGCGGATAAATCTGAGTCGATTTTCGACGCCACCGGTAAGCGGATCAGTCATAATGCGGCGCCCGACGATCGAATGGCGTGGGAAAAACTCGGTGGTGGTGTTATCAAGGGTGCCACAGCATTCGGTGGCGCAATATTCGATATTGTAGCCTACCCGTTCCGGAAAGTCGCCGACGGTATGGCAGGCCTGTCATCGGTTCAAGCAACCCAGAACGGCATTATGACGACATATCAGCCGCCTGATCGGGAGGAGCGACTGGCGGAGATCGGAGGGGCTTTTGTACGCCCCGTGGTGGGCAGCGTCGAATACTTAGCCGGGAATCTAGCCGACTTCATGGCGACGACAAGTTCGATTCGAGTCGGAACTAATGGTATTGGCTCCGCCTATCAGAGGCCGGATCGCGAGAACGCACTCATGGGCGATCTTATCGGGGTCACGCCAAAAGAAATGAGAGAGAATCCATGGGAATCGTCCGGTCTACTCGGCTTCAATGTGGCGGTCAACGCGGCCGGATTGCGTATCGGCCGCGGCCCTCGTTCGGCCAACGTAAGGGAAGCTGTCGTAGTCGAGCGAGCGGTCGAAATCGAATGGGGCGATATTCCGAATCCGAGAGGTGAGGGTCTCAGGCTTCCGGATTTGTCTAAATTCGACGGGTGGCATCAGTACGGTGCTTTCGCTCCATTGATCGATCCTTTCCGCCCTTCAAGCTTTCCGCAATTCGGTAAAATGCTGGATCTGACCGAATTGAGTCAAGGCTTCCGGCATCCAACTGTTCGGGATGTAGATTTTGCTGAGCTGGCACGAGATAATATTCAGAAGCGAGCCGACGGTTATCGTTCCGCAACTGAGAAAGCGGCAGAAAATCCGAGCGCCAAAGATCAACGCCACCCTCTGGACCGGACGCTGACTACGAGTCGCCTTCGGCTTGACAATGACTACGGGACAGCGTACGACTCTTTCAACTTCAGTGGTGTGGCACATGACTGGACTCCTGCGTCCGAAGTCCCCAGACGTCCAGTCGAAGAGGAAAGACTCTACGAGACCTCGCGTGCTTCAACGTATAATCCGGAGACCGGCCGATTTCGTGATAGCCAGGGAGGTTATCGAGCGCATGACTCGGAGCCTAAGTTGTTCGAGGAGATAGCTCGTTTTCAACTCGGCAAGCGCAGTGGTTTATCTGCCGTCGAAGTGGATGCGGCGATCCGAGAGGCGTATAGGCAGGTTTTTACCCGCGATCACGAACTGATGAAAGAGTATCGAGAGAAGAGGGTGCACAGCCCCGAAGAGATTGCGGCCATGGCGATCCGGACGCGTGAGCGGTTGCATATAGCGATCGATCGATTGAATGAGCGCGGAACTCAGTTGTACGGGTCGGCCTACAAGCCCTTCAAGGCTGCGGATCTCTCTGGCGACCTTCGATTGGTTGTACATCTACCATCGGCGAGGACTTCGGGTGCTCCGCCCTACTATCAGGTGTGCACCTCGTGTCAGAATGTTATGCTTGCCTTCGAAACCGCATTTCCGCGCATGCGTATGGAGGTGCTTAACTTGCCGGGGGAAAGGATATATGGCATTGAACCAACTTCATGACGAAACAAGTGGTCCGATAAAGTCGGTTTTCGAGCAGGTGGTTCGAGAGGGCCTCGATCCCGGCTCTGTAACAGGTGCGGCGGATTCAGATATTGACCGTTTCGCTGCTGCGCAGGGTGTCGTCTGTGTGCCAGAAGCGGTTCGGGAGGTGCTTCGGCTCGTCGGTCGTCGGCCAGGAATTTGGTTCGCAGGTACAGCGTTTGGTGTGGATTCCGTAGGTGCCGGGACGAAGCGTCAGGTAGTGGCGCTTTTGTCTGATGTGGATCATGAACTTCGTGACCCAGCGGGAATGCTGGTGCTGGCAGCGCATCAAGGCTATTCGTATCACGTAATAGATGGAGCTGACCTGGCATTGGAAGACCCCCCGGTTTGGGAGGTGGAAGAACCGGACGAGGTCTACCAAGGCTGGAGCAGCGTGTCGGCCTGGTTCGACGGAACCAAGCCTAGTGTATCTGAATATCGCGCCCACCTTGCCGCACGGGAGATGCTCGGCCTGCGCAGGCTGCCTGAGTGACAGCGTTCCGATTATCTCATTACTGCGTTAGCACGATATCCGGTGTCAGTGGTGCAAAGGTGCTGCTTCGTCGGCAATCCGATTTCAGGCTTCCGGCTCTGGTGGACGACCGCAGTTGATAGTTCCGAGCGAATACCCAGTCGATCGCCTTATGAATCCGCTGCGGCGCATCGTTGCGTATCGCGTTCGATGCCTCGGCACTGCAATATAATGCTGTCTGGGCGACGGCTGGCACGCCGAATACTTTTGTGACACATGCTCCCGGGATTCTGCTTCGGTACGCGGATAATTCCGGTCGCATCGCTTACGTATCGCTATCGCCGATCGGTACTGTCGCCGGGTTTCCGATCGAGGCTGGTGAGAAGTCGAACATCCCGTTGAAGTAAGCGAAGACGCTCTACTTCTGGACCAACGGGCCTGAAGGCGAAATTGTGTACCTCCGGTTGTTCACCGACGACGGCAATTGAGTTGATGCCGGCGGCGGCAATGCCGCGATTCTGGGAATTCGGCCCAGGTGCTTCGCCGTATGACAGTAAATATCGGCACGGGTTTGTTTATCGGGAGGGCGTAGAAACTACTATCGCGATTCCTGAGCTGCGGAACCCCGCGGACGTTCATGTCGACACTGCCGGCAACCTGCATGTGGTCGACAGTTGGAACGATCGCATTGTTCGAGTCCGGCCGAATGGCACCCAGGAAACGATCCCGCCCGGGAATCTGGCCTTCCCGTTCGGCATCTTCGTCGATGCCGCGGGGGCGATCACCGTCTCGAACAGTGAGGACCGGATCGGCATCGTGCGGCTCGACGCTGCGGGCAATCAGACCACGCTGCCCTTCACCGGTCTCGATCGGTTGATGGGCCTGGACATCGATTCGGCTGGAAACATCTATGTCGTGCAGGCCGGGTGTCGGAGCTCGACCCCGCGTGTAGAAGATGACGCCCGACGGGGTCCAATCGGTGGTCCCGTCCGGTCCCGGCGCGCTGCACAACCCGCGCGGCATTGCGGTGATCGATAATGCCGTCCTGGTGGCCGATGAATACGGTGTGCAGAAGCTGGCGCTGTGAAAAGAAACCGCGGCTACCCGGTCTGCTGGAGTCGATCGGCGTAGCGGGGCATTCGGCGAATCGATCACCGATGTTACATTTACGCCGTATGCGATGAATCACAGCTTAGCCCTTTGATTGCTGGTTGTATGTAAGTGATGCGGTTGGCGAATTGACGCGCCCAGATTCGTATGCCCGGAATTTGCCATGCGTATTTTGATTCGTCTCCGATCCTGTCATGCCGGATTCCTATCGGCCCGGATGTCGGGCTGTCGCCGCTGGTTGTGATGCGTGCCGCCAAAAGTCTTGCCGGTGGAAATCGGGGCGCGGCCTGGTTAAAGGCCAGCTTACAGTTTGAAAGTTGCACCGCAGCTGCCATGCAATCGATGGGCAACCAAGGGTGATGATATGCGATGGCTGAACGGTCGCTGGATGCTGAATCTGCGTGATAGAACTGCCTCGGTCGATACCAACGGGGTTTTCGATCAGAAGATTCGGTAAAGGAAACAGCTGAATGAGCAAAATGCGTGTGTTCGGGGTTGTGCTGGCGGCGGCGGCCGGTGTGGCGATCGCCGGGTCGGGCCTGGCTACGGCCGGTGCGGCTCCGAGTGTGACTGTGCAGCCGGGGATTTCGGTGCAGCCGGTGATCGGCGTCGGTGAGCCGGATCCGAGCGGGACCGGGTCGAGCTCGGCGCTGGTCGACATCATCAAGTCGCTGACGACCGGCTCGGCGGGCGCCAAGTAACTCGCCCAGTGCGATCGCCCCACGCTACTGCTGGGGATGGACGGCGGGGCGTCCTGAATTCGGCGAAGCGGCCCGGAGGCATCCGGGCCGCTTTTGTCGTTTCCGCGGCTGGGTCACATCTCGCGGCGAAAGCCGTCTCGCGATGTTTGCTGAAGGTTCACGGTGACGGTTATGCGTGGAATGTGCGAAGTGATGGCCAAGTGGGCGGCGTCTGGTGGATGCCTCCGGCTACCGCCTTGGTCATATGCACAAAACATGCTCTGATCAGGTATGTCTTCTGACAAACCGCTCGGCGGGCCGCACCTGTCCTGCCGCTCGGATACGTGCATCCGCGCGATCCCAGTCATACACTCGACCAAGTAGCTGGTGGGATTTCGATGACGCAATCCCGCGCCTGTCGTCAGCAAGGGTGAGGATTCCTCTGCACTAGGTGGTGACCGTGGCCAAAGGCGGCGCGATGTTCAGGGCTTGGTGGCGGGATCCGGCTGATTACGCGTGGCTTGCCCGCGCGCTCGACTCCTATACGGCGGTGCGCTGGCTGAAGGTGGTCGTCGGGATGGGCGGTGTCTTCTTGGCGGGCATCGCGGTGCTGGCCTCGTCCTCGGACGGTGGTCCGCCGCGTGGGTTCGGCCTGGCGATCGACTGGGCCATCGCGGGGTTCGCGGTGTACTGGGCGTTGCGCTGGTGGTTGCTGCCGTGGCCGTCCAGGGTCGAATCGCTGGTGCTGTTCGGGGCCGCGGATGTGGCGATCACGGTGGCGAATCTGCAGGAATCGAATCGGCTGTACGGCGCGCTCGGGCTGACCCTGCTGGTGATCACCGGGGGCTACCTGGCGGTGATGCACAACGCGAAAGTGCTTGCCGTGCATGCGGCGTGGTCGGTGTTCTCGGTGGTGCTGCTGACCGGGCGGATGGTGGCCGGCGGTGGCGATCCGATGATCGGCGCGGTGATCGTGTTGATGACGGCGGCCTGCGGCGTGGTGATGATGCCGGCGATGCAGTTCTGCTTCTGGGTGCTGCGGCAGGACGCGGTCCGAGATCCGTTGACCACGTTGCTGAATCGGCGCGGGATGGAACTGCACCTGGCCACGATGGCGGGCTCGGGCTGTCGCGGGACGATGTGCGCGATCGCGGTCGACCTCGATCGGTTCAAGGCGATCAACGATCGCTTCGGCCACGGGGTGGGTGACGAGGTGCTGTTGCGCACGGCGCAGCGCCTGCTCGCGGTGCGCGGCTCGCGAATGGTGGTCGCGCGCACGGGCGGTGAGGAATTCGTGCTGCTCGGGCCGGTCGGCGATCGCACAGCGCAGGCGGTGGCCGAGCGGGTGCGGCTGGCGGTGTCCGAACCGCAGGTGGTGCGGCGGGACGCGAACGAGCCTGCGGAGACGATCTCGGTGACCGCGAGTATCGGGGTGGTGCTGTTCGACGGACCGTGCGAGCTGCCGATGCCCTACTCGATGCTCGGGCGGGCCGATGAGGCGATGTACGAGGCCAAACAACGCGGCGGGAACATGGTGGTCGTGGACGAACCGGTCGCGTCCACGCTGACCTAGAAACGCGAAAACGGCCCGGAGCGATCCGGGCCGTTTTCGTCGTATTCAGGGGATCAGAACGCCGCTTCGTCCAGCTCCATGATGTCGTTGTCCAGGTTGGACAGGATGGTGCGGACCGCGGTCAGCTCCGGCAGCATGTTGCGGGCGAAGAACTGCGCGACCGCGACCTTGCCCTGGTAGAACGACTCGTCGGCACCGGTCGCGCCGTTGTCGAGCGCCTTGATGGCGATCTCGGCCTGGCGCAGCAGCTGCCAGCCGATGAGCAGGTCGCCGACGGCGAGCAGGAAGCGCACCGAACCGAGGCCGACCTTGTACAGCTCGGTCGGGTTCTCCTGGGCGCCCATCAGGTGCCCGGTGAGGGTGGCGGCCATGCCCTGGACGTCCTCGAGCGCGGTGGCGAGCAGCTTGCGCTCACCCTTGAGCCGGCCGTTGCCCGCCTCGGTGTCGATGAACTTCTGCACCTGGCCGGCCACGTGGGCCAGCGCGACGCCGCGGTCACGGGCGATCTTGCGGAAGAAGAAGTCCTGCGCCTGGATCGCGGTGGTGCCCTCGTACAGCGAGTCGATCTTCGCGTCGCGGATGTACTGCTCGATCGGGTAGTCCTGGAGGAAGCCGGAGCCGCCCAGGGTCTGCAGCGATTCGGTCAGGTACTGGTAGGCCCGCTCGGAACCGACGCCCTTGACGATCGGCAGCAGCAGGTCGTTGACCCGGTCCGCGAGATCGGCGTCGGCGCCCGAAACCTGCAGGGCGACATCGGGATCCTGGTGCGCGGCGGTGTAGAGGTAGATCGCGCGCAGGCCCTCGGCGTAGGCCTTCTGGCTGGCCAGCGAGCGACGCACATCGGGGTGATGGGTGATGGTGACGCGGGGCGCCGCCTTGTCGGTCATCTTGGTCAGGTCCGCACCCTGCACGCGCTCCTTGGCGTACTCCAGTGCGTTCAGGTAACCGGTCGACAGGGTGGCGATGGCCTTGGTGCCGACCATCATGCGCGCGTTCTCGATGACGTCGAACATCTGCGCGATGCCGTTGTGCACCTCGCCGACGAGCCAGCCCTTGGCCGGAATGCCGTTGCCGCCGAAGGTGACCTCACAGGTGGCCGAAACCTTCAGGCCCATCTTGTGCTCGACGCCGGTGACGAAGACGCCGTTGCGGTCGCCGAGTTCACCGGTCTCGTGGTCGAAGTGGAACTTGGGCACGAAGAACAGCGACAGACCCTTGGTGCCGGGGCCTGCGCCCTCGGGGCGGGCCAGCACCAGGTGGATGGTGTTCTCGAACATGTCGTCGGCATCGGCGGAGGTGATGAAGCGCTTCACGCCCTCGATGTGCCAGGTGCCGTCTTCCTGCTTGATCGCCTTGGTGCGGCCGGCGCCGACATCGGAGCCCGCGTCGGGCTCGGTGAGTACCATGGTGGCGCCCCAGTCGCGGTCGATCGCGATCTGGGCCCACTTCTTCTGCTCGTCGGTGCCGTTGTTGTGGAAGATGGTGTTGAAGCCGGGGCCCGCGGCGTACATGTACGCGGCCGGCTGGGCGCCGAGGATCAGCTCGCTGATCGCCCAGTGCACGGTGCGCGGGACGCCGAGTCCGCCGAGCTCCTCGGGGATGCCCAGCTTCTCCCAGCCGCCTTCTTGCAGCGCGCGGAAGGACTTCTTGAACGATTCGGGGATCGAGACGGTGTGCGTCTCCGGATCGAAGACCGGCGGGTTGCGGTCGGCGTCGGCGAACGACTCGGCGAGGGGGCCCTCGGCGAGGCGGCGTACCTCGGCGAGCATCTCCTTCACGGTGTCCGTGTCGAGGTCGCCGTAGGCGTCGCCGTCGATGATGGACCCGAGACCGAGGACCTCGAAGAGGTTGAACTCCAGGTCGCGGACGTTGCTCTTGTAGTGACCCATGTCAGTACTCACTCTCCGTTGAGTTGGTGCGGTCGGTTGGTTGACCGTTCCCGCCCGTTTCTCGTCTACCGGTTAGCCGGTTTTCCGCATGCTACTCGCGGGTAACTTACGACCTATATTACCGGTCGGTAATGGACTGGCAAAGGCTCGAGCGGGAATGTGACGCGAAAAACAGCGCCGAGCGCGGGATCGCCGGTCGACCCGCCGACCCGGGTTACCGTGAGGCGTGCGAATCGAGACGAGCGCCGGACCGGCCGACATCGAGCTCGACCGGCCACGCAAACCCGCGTTTCTGCTGGTACTGACCCACGGCTCGGGCGGCGGCGTCGACGCGAAAGACATCCTGGCCGTGCGGGACGCGGCGCTGGACCTGGGCGGCGCGGTGGCCAGGGTGACCCAGCCCTATCGGGTCGCCGGGCGCCGCGCGCCGGGGTCGGCGGTGAAGCAGGACGAGGCGTGGCTGGAGATCGTGGCCGACCTGCGCACGCGGATCAAGCGGGTGCCGCTGATCCAGGGTGGGCGCAGCAACGGGGCGCGGGTGGCCTGCCGCACGGCGATCGCGGTGCAGGCGCGCGGGGTGATCGCGCTGTCGTTCCCGCTGCATCCGCCGGGAAAGCCGGAGAAGACGCGGCGCGAGGAGTTGCTCGAGCCGGGGGACATCGAGGTTGTCGTGATCAACGGCGGCAGCGACCCGTTCGGCATCCCGGATGCCGCCGACGCGGCGGAGGTGCGGGTGATCCCGGGTCAGCCGCACTCGTTCCGCACCGGATTCGACGTCATCGCCGAGACGGTGACGCCCTGGTTGGCGCGGTGGAGTAGCTAGCGGGGCTACAGGCAGTACTTGGCGCCGGAGGAGATCGACTGCACGAGGCAGGCCAGGGCGGCGGCGCTGCTGGACCCGGGTGATACGCCGATGGGGCTCGCCTCCGCGCCGACCGGATCCGCCTGGCTGCTCGGCTCCAGCGGAAGTCCGCCCGGCGTCGCGTTCGCCGCGCCGGCTCCGGCGGTCAGGGTGATCGCCACGGCGGCAACGATTTTCAGCACGGTACGGCTCATCGGGCAGCTCCTCTATCGCGGATGGATCGCCCGCAACGCTAGTCAAGCCGGCGGTGATGGACACGCCCCCAATGTCCTTGACCGCAGTTTCGGCGGTGGTCTCCTGGCGCGGCATCCCCCGGTGGAGGTAGGTCGAAAGTGCTTGTAGGACTGTGGTTCTAGAACCGCAGCCGGATGTAGGACGACGTTTTCGCGGTTAGCGTCCGCGACATGCGAATTCCCCTGATCGCCCGGCGGGTGGCCCGTCGGACGTTTCGCCGCGGTCCGTTGTCCGTCGCGATCGCCATGTTCGCCTGCTTCGGCGCGAGTGCAGGCCCGGCGGGTGCCGTTCCCGGCGACGACGCGCCGATCCAGGAGGCGATCTCCTTCCAGAGCCACGGGCTGACCCTGCACGGCACCGTGTTCATCCCGCGAGCCGCGGTCGGCGGACAACGTCCCGGCATTGTCCTGGTGCACGGTTCCGGGCCGGGCCCGCGGGCCGATTACGTCCCCGAGGCCGAAACCTTTGCGCGGGCAGGCATCGTCGCCCTGGCGTTCGACAAGCGCGCGGACGGCTACTCCCTGATGGAACGGGACTTCGACCTGCTCGCCGACGACGCGCTCGCCGGTCTGGCCGCCCTGCGGGCCCGATCGGACGTGGACCCCGCGAAGGTGGGACTGTGGGGGTTGAGCGAGGGCGGCTGGGTGGCGCCGCTGGCCGCCGCGAAGTCGCCGGACGTGGCCTTTCTGATCACGATCGGCGCGTCCGGCTTCGATCCCCTGCGCACGCAGACCTGGAATCTGGGAAATCAGCTGCGCCACCGCGGGGTTTCGGCAGCGTTCCGGCGTGCGGTCGCGGGTCCGGGGGCCCTGCTGATCGCCGAAACCGGGTTGTTCCCGGCGGCCGGTTACGACCCGGTGCCGGTGCTCGAACGGCTTCGGCTGCCGGTGCTGGCGCTATGGGGTGAGCACGACACCCTGTGCCCGCCCGCGGAGAGCGCCGCGGTGTTCGAGGCAGCGCTGGACCGGGCCGGTAATCGGCACGCGACCGTTCGATTCGTGCCGGGCGCGGGTCATACCGGGCACGCGAGCACCGATGGCTTCGACAAGGTCGGTGGTCCGGTCGTGGGCGGCAAGGCGCTGGGTGCGCTGGGGCCTGCCTATGCCGACGTGATGACGTCCTGGGTGCAGTCGGTCGCCGCCGGTCGCGCACCGTTGTCCAGTGCCGAACCTGTTCCCGCGCAGGTGGATACGAGTCGGTCCCCGTCGCGCGGAGCCTGGTACGAGGCGGCCGCGGTGCGCAACGGCGCCTTGGCGTTGTTGCTGATCGGGTTCGCCGGCTACCCGCTCACCGCCTGGACCGGGCGCCGCGGCGCGGACGGTCGAAGGCCGGCGCGCTGGCCGGCTCGATTGTTGTCCGCGAGCGGACTCGTCGCGGTCGCCGGAACCATGACCTACCTGCTGTGGATCTTCGCCTCCGGTGGCCGCGGCGCCGCGGCCTTCGCCGCCGGCCGCACCCTGCCCTGGCTATTGCTGCAAATCTGCACTGCCGCAGTGCTTCTCGCCACCGCGGCGACCGCCGTGAACTGGTGGCGGGCGCGAGACCAGGTGCACGGGGCGATCCGGGTCAGGCTCGCGCTGCTGATCCTCGCGGGAGTCGGGTTCGTTCCCTGGGCGCTGTACTGGCAGTTACTCCTGCCGTGAGCTCACGACGCCGGTTCGATCTCGTCCGGCCCCGGCTCCGGCCGGGTGGCGATGACCAGGGCGTCGATGGCGTCGCGGCCCTCGGTGGGGCGGTGGACGCGTTCGGCCAGGCGGATGCGGATGCGGTTGTCCGCGACGGCCTCTTGCAGGTCGGCGACGATGTCGTCGGGCGTGAAGAGGACCGAGGGGTCCTTGGGGCCGCCGTAACCGTCGGTGAGGTTGGTGGTGTCGTGGCCGAGGACGAGCAGGGTTCCGTCGGGAACGAGCAGGTCGGCGGCGCGGCGGACCACCTCGGTGCGCTGGTCGGCGGGTAGATGCAGGAAGACCATCAGGACCAGCTCGTACGGGCCGGTGATCGCGGCGGCGTCGAAATCGGTGACGTCGGCGCACTGCCAGGTGATGCGGCTGCGCACCGAACGGGACAGGCGAGTGGCGACGGTGCGGCCCTTGTCGACGCCGACCTGTGAGTAGTCGACGGCGTGCACCTGCCAGCCGTGCGTGGCCAGCCAGAGCGCGTTGCGGCCTTCGCCGCAGGCCAGGTCCAGGGCGCGCGGGAGTTCGGGCGGTTCGCCGCCGGGTGTGTCCGGCCGCAGCGGCGTGCTCCGGTCCAGCCCGAAGACGTGTTCCACCATGGTGTTGTTCGGCGGTGCGCCCCAGACCAATTCCGTTTGCGCGTAGCGCTCGTCCCACTCGGTCGCATCCATGCTCGTGAGTCTATTGATCGCCGACGGGTAGCCAATGGACCGGCGAGGTTTCCCGGATGTGCACCAGCACGTCGAAGGCGCCGGTCAGCGACGCGACGGCGATATTGGCCTCGGCGTCCTCGGCGGGATCGTAGATGCCGCTGATGACGCGCGCCTTGGCCGGGCCGCTGCGCCATACCCGCACCGCTTCGGGCGCCTCGGCGCGCAGGTCTACGTAGTAGGCGGGCAGGTCGACCGAGCCGAGCAGCGCGTCCAGCAGATCGGGCAGCGGATCGGGCGCGGTGGTCCGGCCGAGGTCGCCGTGGTGGAAGCCGAGGGCGACGGAGACGTAGCCGGCGCCGTACTCCTCGTGCAGATAGGCGCCGACGCCGCGGAATTCCGCCGTGCCCATGCCCGATCGGAGGTTCGTGGTGTGCGCGATGCCGTCCCAGTAGACGATCTTCGCGCCGGTCTCGCGTTGCCGGTCGATGACCCGCAGGCCGGAGAGCCGCTCGTCGCGGGCGAATCCGCCCTGTCCGGCGACGCTGTTCTCGTGGAAGTCGAGGATGCGCTGCATATGGGTGCGGACCTGAGCGTATTCCGTTGTGGTCGGCAGGCTTTCGAGCAAGGTGAAGGCGTCGCGTGCGTCTTCGGCGAACGGGCGCCCCGGGTGAATTCCCTGATGACGCTGGACATGCTCGTCCAGCTGATGCGCGGTGCGGATCGGCGTCAGGTGAGTTTCCATGGCGGCCAACCGATCCGGCGCGATTCGCCGCACATGGTCGAGCACCAGGTCGTAGTCCGCGGGCTCCGCGCTGGGCGGCTGCACCCCGAACACCTCGACCTGATCGTCGGGATGCGTCTGATTGAACGCGCGGATCCACTCCAGTGCCGCAATGGTTTCCGCCGTCCGCCACGGTCGCCATGATCCGGCGAGCACCGACTCGGGATCGCCCGCGCCGGTGCGCACGTACCGATCCCACCGTTCGCCGGAGCCGGCGCTGTCCTGAATCGCCAACCCGCGGAACCCATGCCGCTCGACCAGCGCGCGGAAGACGCGTTCCTGCACCCCGTAGATCTGCCGGGAGAACCGCGTCGACTCGCCGAGCCCGACCACCGTCGCGGTCGCGAGTCGATCGATCAGCGGGTCGAGATCGGGTCCGGTGTGGCCGGGATCGGTATCGATGATCGGACGGGCGTTGGCGCTGAGCCACGCACGCACGGTGGCGATCTCGGGTGCGACGGTTCCCATGGTTCCTCCTGAACGACGACGATCCAACACCGCCGAGCCTCATACATCAAGCGTTGTTGAGGTCAAGGCCGTGCTGGATCGCGCGGAACTCGGAGCTGGGATCCCGCTACAGCGGCGTGCGCATGAGCAGCACGTTGTACTGACTGTGCACGGTCGTGAGGTAGTACAGATCACGCCCGGTCTGGTACGGGAAGATCGACGGCGCGTACGCGCTCGGCAGCTCCCTGGTGTCGATCAGCACCTCGGGGTCGCTCCATGGACCGGTCGGCGCCGAGGCGCGCCGCATGACCACCGAGTTGAACGGGTCGGTGGTGAGCGAGATGTATTGGCCCAGATAGGCGTTGTACATCACCGACAGTTCACCGACGCCCCACATGATCGGCGCCGCGGCATTGACGTCGCCGCGCTTCCACGCCCCGCCGTCCCAGTACTCGTACGCGCCGAGATCGGCGATCTGGGCTTCCGGTACCCGAGCGACGTACGCGGACTGGTTGCGCCCGGAGGGTGTGCCGTATTCGTAGACGAATCCGCCGTCCTTGAGGAAGGCGTTCATCTGGAAGTTGCTGTTGCCGCCCTCATCCGGGCGCCGGGTGGCGGGCAGTTCGCCCCAGGTCTCGCCGTTGTCGCCGGAGGCGGCGAGCCCGGAGTAGTTCGTGGTCCACTGCCCGACCTCGTCCCAGCTGCGCACGGACATGAGGCTCATGAATTGGACGCCGCCCACCGATATGCCCGCGGTAGGAATGCGGCTAATCTCCAGAAAAGGGATCTTTGGGCTGGGGATAAGGTCCCGTGCCTGGCCGAAGACATCCCGGACAACGCTGTCGAAATAGATGCCGCCGGACGGGTTCTGGGTATGACTGCGGGTCAGGATATTCGACCGCCAAGACCACATACTTCCGGCCAGCAGGTTCGGAAAACCGATGCCCGCGGTATCGCCGAACGCGGTCAGCAACTCGCCGTTGCCGTTGTCCCACATGATGCCGAGATCGGTGCCGAGCACGTTGTAGGCCTGGGTGTTGTTCGGGCTGGCCATGCCGGTCATCTGGAACACAGCCTTGGTGCGCCCGACCAGATTGGGCAGGCCGTTGCTTCCGTTGAGCACCGGAATGGGATTGATGGTGTTCGGGTTTGCGCAGGCGGGGGTGGATGCACTGATAAGCAAGGCTGAAGCACCCGCCAACGCCGAAAGCAAGATGGATGCCGTCTTGGTCAAAGTCTGTGAGCCCTCCGTGTCCGCGCCGAGAGCGATACGAAACACAGAATTCCCGCGATACACAGACCATTCGCGGTGTGCAACGCACCACATTCGACTGGCTGGCAAATCTGTGGGAAATGCTAGCAGCGAACTCGTCGAAAATGTGGTGCGTGGGACAAAAGGGGCCGCTGACCGCTAACTCTCGGTGGGCTTGCCTCGCGTCGTGGCCAGCCGAATGATCAGCGGCAGCTGCGTCGCGCGTTCCACTGCGAACGTGCGGCGTGTCGAAGCCTCCCAGGCCTTGTCGAACAGTCGCTTGACCCCCGCGACGGCGTGTGGCGAGCGGGTCGCGATGCGGTCGGCGAGCTTCTCCGCCGCGGCCAGCGGATCCGCGGTGACCTCGGTGACCAGGCCGATCCGTTCGGCGTACGCGGCGTCGACGGTGTCCGCGGTCATCGCCAGCAGCAGCGCCTTGTCCACGCCGATCAGCCGGGACAGCGTGGCCGCGCCGGTCATGTCGGGCACCAGGCCGTGCTTGGCCTCCATCACCGAGAACTCCGAATCCGGCGTGGCGAAGCGGAAGTCGGCGGCCAGCGCGAGTTGCAGCCCGCCGCCGAAGCAGCGGCCGTGCACCGCGGCGATCACCGGTACCCGCAGCCTGCGCCAGGCCCAGCAGGCCTCCTGAAAGGTGTTGGTGCCGCGCCACGGCAGCGGAACGAAACTGCGCACGATGGACAGCGGGTCGCCGGTGGCCTTCGCGATGTCCAGTCCGCTGCTGAAACTCGGGCCGTTGCCGGACAGGATCACCGCGCGCACCTCGTCGCGGCCCGCGATGGTGCGCGCGGTGTCGATCAGGTCGCCGAGCATGTCGATGGTGAGGCCGTTGTGCTTGTCCGGCCGGTCGAGGGTGACGTAGGCGCGGTCGCCGTCGAAGCGCAGCGCGATGTGGGAGCCCATGCTCGGATCTTACCCGCGAGTCAGTTGTTGGGCAGGGGACCATTGCCCGGCCGTGGGGACTCTGTTCTAATCGAACTCGGGTTACCGTCAATGCTGACGGTAACTGCGTCGGCGGCCGTGTGAAAACCGCGTCGACGGCCCGCGAGATCATTCGGAGGAACAATGCTGCCAGCGGGAATGGATCCCCGAACGCCCGTGCTGGTCGGTGCCGGACAGACCGTGCACCGCAGCGGCGAGCCGGGTCTGCCCGGTCCGGTCGAACTGGCCGCCGAGGCCCTGCGCCGCGCGGGCGCCGACAGCGATACCGGCGACCGACTGCTGCGCTCCGCCGATCTGATCGCCGCCGCGGCACCGGTCAGCAAGCCGTACGCGGACCTCGGCGCGCTGGTGGCCGGCGAGCTGGGCGCGACGCCGAAGCGCACGTTCCAGTCCGTGCGATTCGGTGGTGACGCACCGCAGCGCCTGCTCAATACGGTCGCGCAGGAGATCGCCGACGGCCGCTCCGACATCGCGCTGATCACCGGCGCCGAGGCGGTCGCCGCGTGGAACGCCGCCACCCGCACCGGTGCCGCGCTGGACTGGCCGGAACAGCCGGAGGACCTGCGGCCGACCGAGCTCGTCGGCTCGGACCGCGCACCCAACTCGGACATGGAAACCGCGGCCGGACTGTGGGGCCCGGTCTACTTCTACGCGCTGATGGAAACCGCGCTGCGCGGCCGGCTCGGACTGACCGAGGACCAGCATCGGGCGCGCATCGGCGGGCTGTGGTCGCGACTGTCCGAGGTGGCGGCGAACAATCCCTATGCGTGGCAGCCCACGCCGCGGTCGGCCGCCGATCTGGTCACGCCGACGCCCGCGAATCGGCTGGTGTCTACGCCGTATCCCAAGCTGCTCGTGGCGAACCTATCGGTGAATCAGGGCGCCGGGCTGATCCTGTGCAGCGCGGCGGCGGCCGCCGCGGCCGGGGTGCCGCGGGACCGCTGGGTGTTCCCGCACGGCGGCGCCACCGCGACCGATGAGTGGTTCGTCTCCGAACGCGCGGATCTGGCCGCGTCGCCGGCCATCGCGGCGGCAGGCCGGGCCGCACTCGGCGCGGCCGGTATCGGCATCGACGAGGTGGCGCACCTCGACCTGTACTCCTGCTTTCCGGTCGCGGTGCAGGTCGCGGCCGAGGCACTCGGCCTGCCGATCGATGATCCGGCGCGGCCGCTGTCGGTCACCGGCGGGCTCACCTTCGGCGGCGGCCCCGGGAACAACTACACGACGCATTCGATCGCGACGCTGGTCGGTCTGTTGCGCGAGGATTCGGCCGCCTACGGCCTGACGACCGCGCTCGGCTGGTACATCACCAAGCACGGCGTGGGCGTGTACTCCGCGAAACCGCCTGCGCGCCTGTTCCATTCGATCGAAGCCGAGGTGCCCACCGCCCGGCGCGACGCCGCCCCCGGCTACACCGGACCGGCCACCGTCGAGGCGTACACCGTCGCCTATCGCAAGGGACCCGCGCCCGACCACGCCGATGAACCCGAGGCCGTCGTGGTGAGCGCCCTGACTCCGGCCGGTGCCCGCATACTTGTCCGGGCGTCCGACGCCGAGACGGTCGCCGCGTTCGATGACGGTGATCCGCTCGGCGCCACCGCCGACATCGTCGCCGCCGACAAGCTCACCCTGCTCGAAAGGACCGGCAAATGACCGAACTGATCTTGGTCGAACGGCGCGATGCCATCACCGTGCTGACCGTCAACCGCCCCGAGGCGCGCAACGCCATCAACCTCGCGACCGCGCAGGCCATCGAGACCGCGGTCGACGAGTTCGAGGCCGACGCCACCGCGCGGGTGCTCGTGCTGACCGGCGCGGGTGGAACCTTCAGCGCCGGAATGGATCTCGTCGCCGCGTCGAAGGGCGAGATGCCGATGACGCAGCGTCGCGGGCCGCTCGGGATCGCCGCGAAACCCCCGGTGAAGCCGATGATCTCGGCGGTCGAGGGGTTCGCGCTGGCCGGCGGCTTCGAGTTGGCGCTCTCCGGTGACCTCATCGTCGCCGCCGCCGACGCGCAGTTCGGCATCCCGGAGGTGCGGCGCGGCTTGGTCGCGGCCGGCGGCGGCGTGCTACGCCTGACCCAGCGTCTGCCCCGCAGCATCGCCGCCGAGCTCGCGCTCACCGGCGGGCGCATCGGTGCCGACCGGCTCTACCAGCTCGGCCTGGTCAATCGGGTCACCGAGCCCGGCGCCGCACTGGCCGCCGCGCTGGAGCTGGCCGCCGAAATCGCCACCGCCGCACCGCTGGCCGTCGCCGCGAGCAAGCGGATCATCGACGAGTCGCCGGACTGGCCGGTGACCGAGGCGTTCGCCAAGCAGGGTGAAATCGCCTTGCCCGCACTGTTTTCCAAGGATGCCGCGGAGGGCGCGCTCGCCTTCGCGCAGAAGCGCGAACCCCGGTGGCAGGGCCGCTGACCGCCGCGGGCGAACGCGCCAGGGAGACCCAGGCACAGCGCCGGGCGCGGATGCGCGCCCGGCTGCTCGACGCGGCGGTGGAGAGCCTGATCGAGGCCGGTTACGCGGGCACCACCACGCTCGCGGTGCAGAAGCGGGCCGGGGTGCCGCGCGGCACGCTCCAGCATCACTTCCCGACCAAGGCCGACCTGCTCGCCGGGGCGGTCGAACATCTTGCGGCACGCCGATTCGACCAGCTGACCAGGGAATTCGCCGAGTTGCCCGAGGCAGCGGACCGGTTGGAGACCGCCGTCGAGCTGACCATGCGGATGCTCAGCGGGCCGTCGTTCTGGGCCGCGCTGGAGATGTGGGTCGGCGCGCGCACCGATCCGGAGCTGCTCGCCGCGTTCCTGCCGCTGGAGCACCGGCTGTTCGAGTTGATGCACAACAGCATTCGCGACGTCTTCCGTGCGGAGTTCCCGGATGACCCGCGGGTGCCGACGATCACCGAGTTCACCATCGAGATCATGACCGGTCTGGCCCTGCGGGTGCTGTTGACCGGTGAGGTGGACCGGAACCGAATCGTCCAGCACCGCTGGCGCAATGCGGTGCGCATACTGCTGGGGACGGCGCACCCGGACACGCTGACCGAGCCGCGGTCGCCGCGCTAGCTAGCGGCCTGCGGTGTCCAGCACCGCCCGCGCGCACGCGGCGGGGTCGTCGTAGAACGGCGTGTGGCCGCTGCCGCGCAGGGTGCGGTGTTCGGCGTTCGGCAGTTCGGCGCGGGCGCGGCGGCTCTGCGTGCGGTAGGTGAGCAGGATGTCGCGATTGCCCCAGGCGATGGTGACGGGAATGTCTGCCAGAGCGCCGATCTCGTGCAGCTTCGCCGTGTCGAACGAGGCGAGGGCCGGCTCGAACCCGGGGGCGTCGGCCGCACCGTTCGCGGTATCCACCGCGATCCGGGTGCTCACGGCCCACGGTTTGCCGAAGACCAAGCCGAGGAACACCGTTCGGCCGGCCGCGGTGCCGAGAATGGCAGGCAGCGCACGTTTCATCGGCCCGACGAGCATCCGTGACTTGCCGAGCGACTGCTGGCACCAGACGCGACCGGCGGTGTCCCAGAACGCGATCGGTGAGAACGCGGTGACCGAGCGGGCCAGGCCGCGGGCGCCGAGGTTCAAGGTGATCAGCCCGCCCATCGAGTTCCCCGCCAGGTGTGGCCGCTCGATCCCCTGTGCGGCAAGGAAATCGGCGAGCGCGTCGGTGAGCGTGTCGACGGTCGTGGTGGCGAGGGGAGCGGATCCGGCGAAGCCGGGAAGATCGACGGCGATCACGTCGTAGGACTCGGCGAGCGTGTCGATGATCGGCTCCCACACCTGCCACCGGCTGCCGATGCCGTGCACCAGCACCAGCGGTTCGCCCTTGCCGACCCGGTGATGGTTCAACATGGTCATCCCCACTCTCGTCCGGCCGTGCGCCCACAGTAACAGCAGTCACCAGCCCTCAGTTGCCGATCTTCCGGGCGGAACCGGACAATTTCCGCTGGCAGCGGCCGGAAAAGTCGGTACGATAAATGGTATGGCAACGCGTAAGGTCACCCTTTCGCTGGACGAGGCCGCCTGGTCCTTCGCCGAGCAGGCCGCGGCCCGCGCGGGCATGTCGCCGTCGGCCTGGATATCGAAAGCCGCGCGGCGCGAAGCCGTGCGCACCGGCTGCGGTCCGGCACCCGATGTGACGGCTCAGGCCGCCGCGGACGCGGCCGAGATGGCCGCCGCCGAGGAGGCGATGCGTGCGGCGGGGTGAACTGTGGATCTACAACCCGCATGGTTCGCCGCGACGCCGCACGGTCGTGCTCATCAGCAGTGACGGCATCAACGAGTCGCCGAGGCCCTGGCTGATCGCCGCCGAGGTGGTCGAGGACGATCCCAAGGACATCCTCGCGGTGCCGGTGGAGCGGCACGGCTGGGTGCACGCGGGCAATATCGGCCGCATCTTCCGCGGTTGGCTCGCCGAACGCGTCGACGAAATGGAAACGGAGTCGTTGGAACGCCTGGATACCGCGCTGCGCGCCGCCATGGATTTGTGAAAATTCGCTTCGTACGAACGTTTCCAGGCTGATCGGTACCATCGTGGCCGACGTCCCACAGCGTCCATTCGACGACAGTGTCCACTTCGACAGATAGGGATTCAGGTGCGGATTTCCCTGATCGCCGCGGCGCTCATCGCGCTGCCGGTGCTCGCGGCATGCGGCAACGACAAAGCGGCGGCAGCGCCCACGGTGACGCAGGCGGACCTCGCCAAGTCCCTGCAGGACAAGGGGCTCAAGAGTCAGCAGCTCGCCGACTGCGCCGCGAAGCTCTTCATCGACCAGGGCATCTCGCAGGACGGCCTGCGGGTCATGGTCAGCGACGAATACGACACCAAGGCCGCCGACCAGGAGACCCTCGGCATGAGCAAGGCAGACGCGGAAAAGGCGCGCACCGCGAGCACCCGCATCGCCACCGAATGCATGACCGCCCCGCGCTGATCCACGTCGCGATTTTGATCGGCGCGACCGCGGCATTCGTTCTATGCTGAGGTCGCGTCGATGTGGGTCGGCGGGGGAGCTGAGGCCGGCATGCGACCGTACGAGCAGAATTCGCCGTATCCGCCCGTGCCGCAACGGATCACGCCGTCGGTGTGGTGGTTCGCGTTCGGTGGCTTACTCATCGCGATCGGCGTGTTCGGCGGCCTCGGGCTCGGCATCTTCGGCATCACCCAGACCGCGGGCAAGATCGATGACTTCCAGCGGGTCGCGGTGCCCGGTTCCGGCGATGTGCGGTTGACCGAAACCGGCGGCTACACCGTCTATTTCGAAGGTCTGTCGGGCCGGGTGAATATCGTGATCACCGATCCCGGCGGGTCGGCCGTGCCGCTGACCAAGTACGACGCGGCGGTCAACTACTCGTTCGGCAAACACAGTGGCGAAGCGGCCTTTTCGTTCGAAGCGAAGCAGCCGGGCACCTATCACCTGACGACGAAGGGCGATTCGGGCGGTGCCGTCGCCGTCGGCCGCGGACTCGGTGATTCGTTCGTCTTCCAGTTGTTCGCGGCGTTCGGTATCGGCGGCGGCGGACTGATCCTCGGCCTCGTGGTGATCATTGTCGTCGCGGTCAAGCGCAGCGGCAGTAAGCGCAGAGCGGCGCAGGCGGGCGGCGGTTATCCGCCCGGCCCGGTGCCGTACGGTCCGCGCGAGTACTGACCGTCAGATCGCGACAACCAACTCGATCCGCGCCCGCGACCCGGCGCCGAGTTCCTCGGCGGCGCGGACCGCCTTCTTCACCGGCAGCACGTAGGTAGCCCGGGACTTGTCCGGGAACAGCGAGGTCGACCAGCGGCTCGTCCCGATCGTGACGTGCACCCGTACGGCGCCGAACCCGCCCGCGAGCTGCGCATACCGCTCCTCGATCTCGTCGGCGATTTCCTCGGGCAAGGAGACGAAATGCCACGACCCCATACCGGAGTGTTCCCACACCTCCGCCGTGAACGAGTACTGCGATCCAGCCACGTCGCGACTGTAGCGGGACCCACCGACAACTCCGGCGAACCATTATTTCGATCGCGGTGCGCGCAACCCGTGAGCCGAGCACGGCGCTGCGCGATCGTGGGATGATGACATCCCTCGAAGCCAAATCCGCCACCGACGCCGAACTGGATGCGGTCTTCGGACCGATCTTCGACCGCATCGCGCAGGGGGCGGTGGCCCGCGAGGTCGACCGCCGCCTGCCGTTCGAGGAGGTGGGCTGGCTGCGCGAGGCGAAGTTCGGCGCGCTGCGGGTGCCGGTCGAGTTCGGCGGGTACGGGGTCACCGTGCGCCAGCTGTTCCGGCTGCTGATCGAGCTGGCGGCCGCCGAATCGAATCTGCCGCAGGCGCTGCGCGTGCACTTCTCCTTCGTCGAGGATCAGTTGCTGGCCGAGCCGGGGCCGAGCCGCGAGCAGTGGCTGCGGACGGTGACGAGCACGCTGGTCGGCAACGCGATCACCGAGCCGGGGGTGGGCGCGGTGGACCGCTACCGCACCCGGTTGACCAAGGACGGTGACCGCTGGCTGCTCAACGGGGTGAAGTACTACAGCACCGGCTCGCTGTACGCCGACTACATCCTGGCCGCGGCGGACCGCGACGGTGAGCGGGTGGGCGTGCTGGTCGACGCGAACGCCGAGGGCGTGCGCCAGCACGACGATTGGGACGGCTTCGGTCAGCGCCTGACCGCCAGCGGCACAACGGAATTCACCGATGTCGTGGTCACCGAAGAACGCATCCTCGGCCCTGGCTACGGTGCGCCCGGCCCGACCTACGCGACGTCGTATCTCCAACTGGTCCAGCTCGCCGTGCTGGCCGGCATCGCGCAGCGCGCGGAACTGGACGCCAGGCAGTGGGTGGCGGGCCGCACGCGCAGCTACTCGCACTCCGCCGCGGGTGTGCCGCGCCAGGATCCGTTGGTGCAGCAGGTGATCGGACGGCTCTCCGCCGCCGCCTTCGCCGCCAGGTCGAGCGTGCTGGCCGTCGCCGACCTCCTCGACCAGGTCCTCTCCGGTGGTGCGAAGGACGAAAAGTCCTTGGTGGCCGCCGAACTCGCCGCCGCGCAGGCCCAGCTGGCGGTGATCGACCTGGTGCTGCCCGCCACCACGCTGCTCTTCGAGGTCGGCGGCGCGTCGGTCGTTTCCGAGCGCCAGCGGCTGGACCGGCACTGGCGCAACGCCAGGACCATCTCGGTGCACAACCCGGCCATCCAAAAGGCCAGGGCGATCGGTGATCATCTGCTGAACGGCGCCGATCTGCCGTTCGCCTGGAGCGCGGGCGAACGCAAGCCGGCGGCGGAGGCTCAGCAGTGACCCGCCGAATCCGGTTCAACGCCTTCGACATGAACTGCGTCGCCCACCAATCGCCCGGCCTGTGGCGGCATCCGGACGATCAGTCGCACCGGTACAAGGAACTGAGCTACTGGACCGAACTGGCGAAGCTGCTGGAGCAGGGGCGATTCGACGGCATCTTCATCGCCGACGTGCTCGGCACCTACGACGTCTACGGCGGTACCGATATCGCCGCACTGCGGCAGGGTGCGCAGATCCCGGTGGCCGATCCGCTGCTGCTCGTCTCGGCCATGGCCGCGGTCACCGAGCACCTCGGGTTCGGCATCACCACCGGCACCGGTTTCGAGCATCCGTTCCCGTTCGCCCGCCGCCTCTCCACCCTCGACCACCTGACCAACGGCCGTATCGGCTGGAATGTGGTGACCGGTTACTTGCCCTCGGCGGCACGGAATTTCGGCGCGGACGATCAACTCGACCACGACGAGCGCTACAACCAGGCCGACGAGTATCTGGAGGTCCTGTACAAGCTGTGGGAGGGCTCGTGGGAGGACGACGCGGTGGTCCGCGACGCCGCCGCGGGTGTCTATGTCGATCCGGCGAAGGTGCACCACATCGGGCATCGGGGTAAGCACTTCACCGTGCCCGGCATCCACCTCGCAGAGCCGTCGCCGCAGCGCACGCCGGTGATCTATCAGGCGGGCGCCTCGACCCGCGGCGTGCGGTTCGCCGCGGAGAACGCCGAGGCCATCTTCATCGCCGCGCCGTCCAAACGCCTTCTCGCTCAGACTGTTTCCCGGATCCGCGGTGCGCTGCGGGAGGCAGGCCGCGATCCGTACTCCGCGCGGATCTACGCGCTGGCCACCGTCATCACCGACGCCACCGATGAGGCGGCGCGGCGCAAGCACACGGAATACCTGTCCTACGCCAGCATCGAGGGCGGCCTGGTCTTCATGTCCGGCTGGATGGGAATCGACCTGTCCGGTTACGACCTCGACGATCCGATCGGGCAGGTGGAGAGCAACGCCATCCAGTCCGCCGTCGCCGCGTTCCAGGAGTTCGACGACGACGGCCGCGAGTGGACGGTGCGCGATATCGGCCGGTGGGCGGGCATCGGCGGGATGGGCCCGGTGTTCGTCGGATCGGGGGTCACCGTCGCGGACCGGCTCCAGGAATGGGTCGAGGACACCGACCTGGACGGCTTCAACCTGGCCTACGCGATCACTCCGGGTTCGTTCGAAGATGTTGTGCGGCATGTTGTTCCGGTGCTGACCGAGCGGGGCGCCTACGCCACCGGCTACGTTCCCGGCACGCTCCGCAACGCGCTGTTCGAAGCGGGCGACCGGCTACCCGACGAGCATCGCGGTGCCCGCTACCGCCTCGGTGCGCCCGGATCCACCGCGTTGCCGGATGAGGTCTCGCGCCCGGGTGCGCAGGTAGCTACGCCGAGTGCCTAGTCGCTTCCGGCGAGCACTCAGGTGCTCGCCGGAACATCAGGAAGGGAGCGCCGAGAGGAAAGCCCGCGCGACGGATTCCAGTCCCGCCCGGTCGATTTCATCGAACCGATCCGGCTGCGGACTGTCGAGATCGAAGACGCCGACGAGTTCGCCATTGTGCACCAGCGGAATGACGATCTCCGAACGCGTCGCCGCGTCGCACGCGATATGCCCGGGAAACGCGTGCACATCGGGGACCAATTGGGTTTCCCTGGTCTGGGCCGCGGTCCCGCACACGCCTTTACCGATGGCGATGCGAACGCACGCGGGCCGGCCCTGGAACGGCCCGACGACGAGCTCTTTTCCGTCCGAGAAATAGAACCCGACCCAATTCAGTTCGGGCAGCGCGTGGAATACCAGCGACGACAGGTTGGCGGCGTTGGCGACGCGGTCGTGCTCGCCCCCGACCAGCGCTTCCGCCTGCGCGACGAGCTGCTGGTACTGCTCGGTCCGGTCTCCGGTCAGATCGGCAACGGTGAACGACATGGCCCGAATGGTACGCCAGGGAGAATTCCTGTCTGCTCATTGATTCTCGCTGATCGCAACACTCACGAGGGCCACGTCACAGCCCGGATGATCCGAACATGACAACGCAGAATTCCGTTCCCCGTTCCACCCGTTCGGCCGCGGTAATCGGTGCCGGCCAAACCGGCGTCACTGCGGCATTGGGTTTGCTCGACGCCGGATTCGACGTCACCCTCTACAGCGACCGCGATCAACGCGCACTGCGCGACGATGTACCTGCCACCGGCACCGCCCTCGAATTCGGCATCACCCAGCAGGCCGAATCCGCGCTCGGGCTGGACACCTACACCGCGCGGGCGCCGCGGCACTCCGGACTCAGCGTCCGCATTGCCGGACCGGATCGCGCCGAATTGATCCAATTCGACGGCAATTTCGACGGCTATGTCGGTATCGCCGTCGACACCCGGCTGAAGGCCGACGAACGACTCACCGCCTTCCTGGAGCGCGGCGGCCGGTTCGTCGTCGAGCCGGTGACCCCGGAATCGCTCGACACGATCGCCGCCGCCAACGACCTCACCCTGGTCGCCACCGGTCGCGGCGGACTGTCCGACCTGTTTCCGATCGACGAGACGCGCACCCCGTACGACGCGCCGCAACGGTCGTTGCTCACCGTCACGGTGACCGGAATCGGTTACGACAAGGACGTTTT
Source organism: Nocardia sp. NPDC056564 (assembly GCF_042793755.1). Classification (NCBI taxonomy): domain Bacteria; kingdom Bacillati; phylum Actinomycetota; class Actinomycetes; order Mycobacteriales; family Nocardiaceae; genus Nocardia; species Nocardia sp. NPDC056564. The sequence goes on along the minus strand of NZ_JBHTUR010000004.1, from coordinate 100,024 downwards.
CGCGCATCGCAGCCCGGCGGGCGGCGGGCACAGCGGCTTCTCCATCCTCGCCGAGCAGGGCGAGGCGTGGTGGGGTCCGTACCTGCACAAGGACGCGGGACCGAGCTGGGCGTTCCTCGGCTGGGCCCGGCCCGGCAGCGAATGGGAAACCCGTTTCGCCGCAGCGGATTCCGCCGAATCCGCGCACCGGATCGTGCAGGACCTGTACCGCGACTTCATCGATTGGGACCTGCCCGAGGTGCTGGCCACCCGGGTGATCGCCGACGATCCGCACTCCTGGTTGAAGGGCGCGGTGCGGCCGGTGGTCCGGGCCGGTGTCGGCCGGACCGCGGGCGGTCACGTGGTGGCCTCGCTCGGCGACACCTCGGCCGCCTACGACCCGATCGCGGGCCAGGGCGCGCAGAGCGGTTTGATCCAGGCGCAGCGGCTCGTCGCGGCGGCCGCCGTGCACGACGGCCCGTTCGACGAGGCGTGGCTCAGCGAGCAGTACGCGGGCTTCCTCGCGGTGCGCGGCGACGCCGCCAACAAGGTGACCCGGTTGTTCCTCGGCGACCCCGAGCTGGCCGACATCGGCAACACATTGTTCGCGGCCGCCGCCGTCGAGCCGAAGTTCGCCGCCGCCCTGGTCGGCCTGCTGCATCACCCGCAGCCGTTCCTCGCGGTCGACTCGGTGGCCGCGGCCAACGCCTTCATCACCAGCGTCACCGGTGAAGACGCGGAGGCGCTGCTCGGCCGCTTCGCGCCCGCCGGAAAGTTCGATCGATCCACCTACGCCAACACCCTCGCCAACGCCTGAGACCCGAACATTCCCAGCACCGCGATCCGATCGCACAGATTCAAACCCTCGTGCCGGTCTCATCGCGGTGCTGGAGTGGGAGGAGATCGACGGCTACCCCCGACCCCATGGAGCACACAATGACCACGGAGCAGATTGCCGAAGAGATCAAATTCGCCTACTGGGTGCCCAATGTCAGCGGGGGTCTGGTTACCAGCGATATCGAACAGCGCACCGGCTGGGATTTCGAGTACAACAAGAAACTGGCGCAGACCGCGGAGAACAACGGCTTCGACTACGCGTTGTCCCAGGTGCGTTACACCGCTTCCTACGGCGCCGAGTTCCAGCACGAATCGACCTCGTTCAGCCTCGCGCTGCTCGGCGCGACCGAGCGGCTGAAGGTGATCGCGGCCATCCACCCCGGCCTCTGGCACCCGGCGGTACTGGCGAAGTTCGGCGCCACCGCCGACCACCTGTCCAACGGCCGCTTCGCCATCAATGTCGTATCCGGTTGGTTCGCGGGCGAATTCACCGCGCTCGGCGAGCCGTGGCTGGAGCACGACGAACGGTACCGGCGCAGCGCCGAATTCCTCGAGGTGATCCGCAAGATCTGGACCGAGGACGACGTCAACTACGGCGGCGACTTCTACCGGATCCGTGACTTCACGCTGAAGCCGAAGCCGCTCAACACCCCCGAGCGCCCGAATCCCGAACTGTTCCAAGGCGGTAACTCGACCGCCGCCCGGCGCAACGGCGGCCGCTACGCCGACTGGTACTTCTCCAACGGCAAGGACTTCGACGGCGTCACCGAGCAGCTCGACGACCTGCGCGAGGTCGCCAGGGCGAACAAGCGCGAGGTGAAGTTCGGCCTGAACGGTTTCATCATCGCCCGCGACACCGAGAAGGAGGCGCAGGACACCCTGCGCGAGATCGTCGAGAAGGCGAACAAGCCGGCGGTGGAAGGGTTCCGGGACGCGGTGCAGCAGGCCGGCGCGTCCACCAAGGATCGCAAGGGCATGTGGGCCGACTCGTCGTTCGAGGATCTCGTGCAATACAACGACGGGTTCCGCACCAAGCTGATCGGCACGCCGGAACAGGTCGCCGAGCGCATCGTCGCCTACCGGGAGCTCGGCGTCGACCTGATTCTCGGCGGCTTCCTGCACTTTCAGGAGGAGGTCGAGTACTTCGGTGCGAAAGTGCTTCCGCTGGTTCGGGAGTTGGAGGCCGCGCGACGGCCGGTCGCGGCGGTCGGCTGATGACCGTCGCCGATGGGCGGCGCTCCCGGGCTTCAGCGTGGTCACCCTCCGGGGTCGTCGCGTTCGCCGCCGATCGGATTACCTCGGCGACGCAAGCGTTTTCGGTAGCGGAGCAGCTGGCGGCCGAGTTCGCATCGGGTGCGGCCGCCCGCGACCGTGACCGGATACTGCCGAACGAGCAGGTGCGGCGGCTCGCGGCCAGCGGGCTGCTCGCCATCACCGTGCCCGCCGAGTACGGCGGCGCGGACCTGCCGCCGAGCGCGGTGGCGGAGGTGGTGCGCATCCTCGCGGCCGCCGATCCGAATATCGCCCAGATTCCGCACAGTCACTTCGTTTACGTGAATCTGGTGCGCCTGGCCGGCACCGCCGAACAGCGCAAGCGGTACTTCGCGCAGGTGCTCGACGGCGGGCGGATCGCCAACGCGCAGTCCGAGCGCGGCGGCGCGACGATCGCCGACATCGCCACCACGGTCCGCCCCGCCGGGAATCGGTTCCGCGTCGACGGACGCAAGTTCTATTGCACCGGTTCGCTGTTCGCGAATCTGCTCGCCGTGCTGACCAGGTTGGATGATCCCGACGGGAGCAGCGGACTGGAGCCGGGGGAGTACATCGCCTATCTGCCTGCCGATTCCGCGGGTGTGCGGATCATCGATGACTGGAACGGCGTCGGCCAGCGCACCACCGGCAGCGGCACCGTCGTGTTCGAGGAGGTGCTGGTCGAGCGGGATCAGTTGATCCGCCGTTCGGCCGCGGTGCAGGCGCCCACCGGTTACGGCGCGTTCGCGCAATTGCTGCACACCGCCATCGATGCCGGGATCGCCAGGGGCGCGCTCAGCGCGGCAACGGAGTTCGTGCGCACGTCGAGCCGCCCGTGGTTCGAGGCGAAGGTGACGAACGCCGTCGACGACCCCCTGGTGATCCAGCGGTTCGGCGAGCTGTCCGTCGCGGTGACCGCCGCCGAGGCGACCCTCACCGCCGCCGGTATCGCCGTCGACGCGGCCACCGTGGGCGTTGCGCAACCCCCCGAACAGGGGCTTGCCGGATTCGAATCGCGTGGCACAGTGGAAGACAGCGAACAGGAGAATGCCGCCGGTCGGGCATCGCTGGCGGTTGCCGCGGCGAAGGTGCTTGCCGACCGAGCGGCCATCGAGGTGTCAAGTGCGCTGTTCGAGGTGGGCGGAACACGGAGTGCCGCAGCGGAGCTCAACCTGCATCACTTCTGGCGCAACGCGAGGACACATACCCTGCACGATCCGATCCGATGGAAGTACCAGCATCTCGGCCGTGCGCTGTTGCACGGTACCGCGCCACCGTTGCACGGCGTGATCTGACCGGGATGCCGGTCGAAACAGCAAGTGATCGAAAAGGATACGAACAGTGACAGTGACGGTCGTAGTAGGCAACCCGAAGCCCGCCTCGCGCACCCTGACGGCGGCCACACTGGTCGCGAAGGGGTTGCGCCCCGAGGTCGAGCCCACCGTGATCGACCTGGTCGACTTCGGCGCCGCCCTGCTCGGCTGGGGTGATCCGGCGGTCGCGGCGGCGGTGCGCACCGTATCCGATTCGGAGCTGGTCGTTTTCGCGAGCCCCACCTTCAAGGCGACCTACACCGGGTTGTTGAAACTGTTCCTCGAGCAGTTCGACGGCGGTACCGGACTGGCCGGCGTGCTCGGGGTTCCGGTGATGCTCGGCGCGGGACCGGTGCACGCGCTTGCGCCGGACCTGCTGCTCAAGCCGGTCCTGGTCGAGTTGGGCGCCACCGCGGCGCTGCCCGGTCTGTACCTGTCGGATCGCACCTTCCAGGAAGACGGCGCGATCGATCGCTACAGCGACCGCTGGCGCTCCGTCGCGCAGGCGCTCGCCGTCACCGCGGGGGTGCCGAATCATGCATGAGCTCTTCGAGTTTCCCGCGGACGGCAGCGGACTACGCAGCGCCTTCGCCAACTTTCCCAGCGGCGTGGTCGCGGTATGCGCCGAAATCGACGGCACGCCACACGGTCTCGCGGTGAGCACGTTCGTGCCGGTGTCGCTGGATCCGCCGCTGGTGTCGTTCTGCGTGCAGAATTCGTCTGCCACCTGGCCCAAGCTGGCCGCCGCCGGTCACCTCGGCCTGAGCCTGCTCGGCACCGACCAACAGGAGGCCGCGCGGACGCTCGGTGCGCGCGACGGCGACCGGTTCCGCGGTACCACGCTGCACCGGGGGACCGGTGAGGCGGTCTTCATCGACGGTGCGTCCGCGTGGATCGAGGGCGTGCCGGAGGCGCAGGTGCCCGCGGGCGACCACGCGGTCGTCATCCTGCGCATCCATCGCATCGCCACTCGCACCGATGTCGATCCACTCGTGTTCCACGGCAGTCGATTCCGTCGGCTGGACGCGGAGGCAAGGGAGCTCGCCGGCTGAATCCTGGGTTTGATCGGCCCTGGTCGTGGCGGTTCTCGACGGCTGTGCGAAACTGAAATGCATCTATTCGGAAGGGTCGGTCATGACATTGGGCATGGTTCTCGGTGACGTTTCCTCGCGCACTGCGACGCGGTAGGAACTCTCGACCTGCACAACTCCTCGTCGCGGTGCACTCCGTGCCCCTGCCTGCTCGATCACGAGGAGTCGCCGATGTCCATGTTGACCTGGACCGAAGCCGATACTGTCCGAACCGCCCCCTGGCATTCCGAAAGCGCCGTGCCGATGCCGGCCCGGATCACGGTCGCCGACGACCGGATGACCGCCGAGACGGCGTACCGCCTGGCCTGTGAGGGCACGGCGCTGCTGTGGCGCGGTGACTATCACAACGGACGACAACTGCTGCAGGCGATGAGCCGCCGCGTCGACCGGAAAGCGCCCGGACCGGGCGATAGTCCGGCCGAATCGTTCCGGTCGCAGCGCAGGGCGCGCAATCATCGTGCACGGGTACTCGGGAAGCTGCTGGTTCAGCTCGAGGGTGATCACGCGCTCGCGCTGCGTCGCGCGCCCGATGTGCGTAAAGCGTGTGACGACGTGTACGGCGCGTCCGGCGAGCCCATGCTCATCGCGTTCACCGAGTTGCTCGGTGTGCTCGGCGCGGCCCAGTGGCGGGAAAAGGGCGTGCGGATCCCGTTCCTGGACGCGCATATCCACCCGCACTATGGCGTGTTCTCGCCGATTCGCGGCGAATACGTCGACCTGGTCGCGCGCACGACGCTTCCGGCGACCCACCGCACCGCGTTCGACCTCGGTACCGGCACCGGGGTGCTGGCGGCGGTGCTGGCTCGTCGCGGTGTCGGGCGCGTTGTCGGGACCGACGACAGTCCGCGTGCGCTGGCCTGTGCGCGCGAGAACGTCGATCGGCTGGGCCTGGCCGGAACCGTCGACATCGTCGGCCCCACCCTCTTTCCGGAAGGCCGCGCCGACCTCATCGTCTGTAACCCGCCGTGGTTGCCCGCCCGGCCGACGTCCGCGCTCGAGCACGGGGTGTACGACCGGGACAGTGCCATGCTGCGCGATTTCCTTGCTGGTCTGGCCGACCGGCTCGAGCCGGCCGGTGAAGGCTGGTTGATCCTGTCCGATCTGGCCGAACACCTCGGCTTGCGGACCCGGGACGACCTGCTCGCCATGATCGACTCGGCCGGATTGCACGTCATCGACAGGATCGATACGACGCCGCGGCATCCGCGGGCGCGCGATGCCGCCGACCCGCTGCATGCCGCGCGAGGCGCCGAAGTCACCTCGCTCTGGCGGCTGGTGGTCTCGCTGTAGCGCGAACCTCGATCAGGCTGCGGGGCAGCGGGTTTGCGGGATCGTGAGATCGATGAGGTACTGATCGGCGGCGGTGGTCGTGCACGGCGAGCGGTCGTAGACGCCGTGCCCCCAACCTTCGTAGGTCAGGAGGGTCGCGTTGGGCGTGTTCTTCGCGACGCCCTCCGCCCATTCGTGCGGGGTCGCCGGGTCGTGCAGCGAGTTGATGATGAGCACCGGCGGCCCGTCCACGATCCGCGGGCGATGCGCCGGGTTGGCCGGCGGGATCGGCCAGCCGGAGCACAACGAGCCTGCGCCCCAAGCGAAATGGGCGCGTAGCGGCGCGGAGTTGGCGTTCTGTTCGCGCCACAGCCGGGTCCACTGGTCCTGGTCCGCGATGTCGAAGCGCCAGTCCGAGCAGGCGGTGATCTCCGGCATCGGCGCGGGTTTGCCTTGCGGTTGTGCCGTTGCGGGCGGCAGTGGGCTGCCTGCGGGTTGGTCGGTCAGCGCGCGCAGATCCGTTGCGAGGCGGGACCATTCGGGACGGTAGAGGCGCTGGATGATCTGTGCGTTCAGGTCGAACACGCCGAGCGGCTTGCTCGCATCGCTCGGATCGCGCAACTCGCCGCGCGCGGCCTTGGCGTACACATCGCCGAAGACCTGATCGGCGGCCATCCCGTGCAGCGCGCACTGCGTATCCCGCGCGCACCACGCCGCGAACTCGCCGAAAGTGTCCTTGCCCGCGCGTGCTTCGCTGGCCAGGAAGGCGCGTCCGTCCAGGCTGTGATCGTCCACGCTGTCCAACAGCATGGCGCGCAGGTGTTTCGGGAACAGTTCGGCGTACGCCTGCGCGGGCATCGTCCCGTAAGACCGGCTGTACGTGCTGATCTGGTCCACCCCGAGCGCCGATCGCACCGCCTCGACATCGCGCGCGATGCTCACCGCATCGAGGTGATCCAGCAGCGGACCCGTGTACTGCCGGCAGCTCGCCGCGAGATCCCTTGCATACGAATGCACTTCATCGATCCGCCCGCCCAGCTCCGGAATCAGGTTGGGCCGATACTTGACCAGCCCCGCGTCACACTGCACCGGATGACTCCGCTTCACCCCGCGCGGATCGATACTGACGACATCGAACCGCCCCCGCAGCTCCGCGGAAAACTTTCCCCCTCTGAGGATCTCGTCCACCCCCGACGATCCCGGCCCACCCGGCAACGAAATCAACGTCCCCACCTTCTTCGCCGGATCGTCAGCCCGATCCCGCACCACCGCGACCTCGATCGTCTCCCCCTCCGGCCGCCCCCAATCGATCGGCACAGTGACTGTCCCGCAATCGAATTCAGCGTTCTCCAGGCACGGTTGCCAACTCAGCGAAGCACCCGGCGTACCTTCCGACGTACATCCGGCCAACACTCCCGAACCGAGCCCGGCGGCCAACCCCACAACCACTACAGTGCGACGAAACATGCCCCAGATCGTCGGCCCACCTCACCCGCGCCCACATCCCCCCACCGAGCCACCCCACCTCCCCCTCCGGTACTGCGCACCCGGCCCAAGGCAAAGAAAAAGCCCCGCACCAGGAACCCTGGCCAGGGCTTTCGCTACCAAGAGCCGATGACGGGAATCGAACCCGCGCTGTCTGCTTGGGAAGCAGAAGTTCTACCATTGAACTACATCGGCCTGCGCGTCAGCGCGTCCGCGAGCCTATCAGACCCGCCACTGCGTCGGTCAACTTCCCTCTCGGTCGGTCCGGATCGAGCCTGGTCCAACCCTGGGGCCGTGCCGGTCCCGACCCATTGGATCCAGATGTCGGACACCGGGTGGGCAGGTCTCGAAATGCGAAAAGTCCGTCAGCGACTGTCGGTTCGGTCGCCGGAGGGGTTCGGCAGGAGTTGCGCCGCGAGCGATCGTGCGGTGGCTGTGAGTGTGGCTGTGTCCAACCCGGTCCGGCCCATGAAAACGATCCCTTGTTGCGCGGCCAGGAGTGCCCGCGCCAGTGCTGTCGGATCCGCTGCGGCAGGCAGGTCGCCCTCGCGTTGGGCGCGGGCAACACAGTCGCCGATCAGCGCGGTGGACGTCTCGTAGGTGCGGTGGGCGTGGGCGAGCACCTCCGGATCGGCATTGCCGAGTTCGCAGGTGCTGTTGGCCATCAGGCAGCCGCGCCGCGTATCGGCGTCGATCGGTGCTTCGAGGAGCATGCGTAAGGCGTCCACGGCCCGCGGAGCCTCGGCGAGGGCCTGCCGGAGGTGGTCATGGCTGTCGTCGGTGTAGCTGTGCAGTGCCCGGAGGAAGAGTTGGCGTTTGTCGCCGAACGCCGCGTAGAGGCTGCCTTTGCCCAACCCGCTGACCCGCATCAGGTCTTCCAGCGAGGTCGCGGCGTAACCGGCGTCCCAGAACTGCTCCCGGACGGCGTTCAGGACCTGCTTCTCGTCGAATGCTCGTGGACGTGCCATGAGATCCAGGATAGAGGTTCTTGACCGCACAGTCCATTACTGCCTATGGTGGACCGTGCGGTCAAAAACTCCGCGGCACGTGGCACCTAGGAAAGCAGGAAGCGCATGGGCAAGTTGGACAACAAGGTGGCGATCGTGACCGGTGGGTCGCGGGGGATCGGGGCGGCGTCGGCGCTGGCGCTGGCCGATGAGGGAGCCGACGTCGCGATCAGCTACTCGGCCTCGGCGGATCAGGCCGACAAGGTGGTCGCCGAGCTGGAGGCAAAGGGGGTGCGCGCGGCGGCGTTCCGGGCCGACCAGTCGGACGCGGCGCAGGCGGCGGGCCTGATCCACAGCGTGGTCCAGCGGTTCGGAAAGCTGGACATACTGGTCAACAACGCGGGCGTCACCGTCGCCGCCCCGATCGACGGCGAGGACGCCGACGAGTCCGCCTTCGACCGTCAGCTCGCCATCAACTACACCAGTGTGGTGGCCGCGATCCGGGCGGCGTTTCCGCTGCTGCCCGATGGCGGGCGGATCGTCAGTATCAGTTCGGGTGTGGGGACACGGGTGGGCTTCCCCGGGATGACCGACTACGCGGGCACCAAGTCGGCGCTCGAGGGCTACAGCCGGGGCGCGGCCCGCGATCTGGCCCACCGCGGCATCACCGTCAACGTCATCCAGTCCGGATTCGTCGACACCGAGATGAACCCCGCCGACGGCCCGGCCGCGGCCGCGTTCCTGCCGACGACGGCGCTGGGGCGATACGGCAGGCCGGAGGAGATCGCCGCAGGCGTTGTCTTCCTCGCCAGCCCGCAGGCGTCCTATGTCACCGGCGCAGTGCTGCGAATCGACGGCGGATACGGCGCATAGCGCGAGGGGGCCGCGAACAAGCGTGCCACCCAGCCGCCCTTGCGGCCCAAGTGCGGCCGACCGTAGGCTCCGGCCGGAGGGGGCAGTCGCATCGCCGCACGCCCGGACTTGTACTACGACGACGTGGGGGTTGATCGATGCAGCGGATTGCCTGGGGCGTGGGTCTCTTGACGATGTGTTCGATGCTGCCGGGCTGCGGCAAAGATGTTGCAGCGGAGCATGATTGGCGTGCGATAGATCCGTGTTCACTGGTCGCGACCGCGCAGGTGGCCGCATTGTCTTTCACGTCGAGTGGTGAGGTGACGGCGCCGCAACGCGTGGATCGGACCAAGACCGCGGCCGCGGATGTGGACAGCATTGGTTGTCGCTGGGGCGATTACGTGACGGTGAGCCTGATCGATCGGAACTATGGCGCGGGCTCGCCGGTGGCGCGGATGGAGCCGAACATGCTGCCGACCGTGCGCGCGATGGCTGTCGGTGGAAGGTCGGTGCTGGTCACCGAGGAAAAGGGCGGCGTCTGCAACGCCTCCGTTTTCTACACCGATGCCCGCTTGAGCGTGACGGTTGCTCCGGCCACGTCCAAGCGGGCAGTCGACCTGGATGACACCTCGACCGCCAGTTGCGATGCCCAGCAGCCACTGCTCGAGTCCATCCTCGACCGAGTGAAACTTTCCTGATCAGGCGATTGCCTCCTGTAGCGCCGCGATCCAGGGCAACCAGCGGGGGTCGGGGCCGGGGACGTCTTCCCAGATCATGTTGGTGCAGGTGTAGGCGACGGCGGTGCCGGATTCGGGGTGGGCGAAGCTGAGGCGGCCGCCGGTGCCGACGTGGCCGAAGGAGCCGTCGCCGAGCATGGCGTGGGCGGGGCCGGTGATTTCGTAGCCGTTGGCGAAGCGGTGGGTTATCGGCAGGATGTCCAGGGGTGCGGGGCCGCGAAGGCCGTCGGTCTGTGGTTGGCGGGCTCGGTCGACGGAGTCGGGGGCGAGCAGGCGGACGCCGTCGACCTCGCCGATTGTCGCGGCATACAGGCGGGCCAGAGAGCGAGCGTTGGCGATCGCGTTGCCCGCCGGGACCTCGGCCGCGTGCCCCTCGCGGGTATTGAGCAGCGCGACACCGGCTTCCCGGGTCTCCACGGTCGCGAGGAGGGTGCGAATCAAGGGTGCTTCGACGTCGATCCCGATGTTGGCCAGTACCGATGCCACTTGCTCAGCGGTCGGCTGCACCTTGCGGCTGAACTGCGGAACGACGCGATGCTCCTCGGCTTCCGGCAGCCCGATCCACAGGCTCAGTCCGAGCGGACCGGCGATTTCAGCGGCGAGAAAGTCGCCGACGCCCTTGCCGCTGACCCGCCGGATCAGCTCGCCGGCCAGATAACCCCAGGTGATGGAGTGGTAGTAGAACGCGGTGCCGGGCTGCCACAGCGGAGTCATCGCGGCGAGCGTGTCCGCGCACAGCGCCCAGTCCGTCAGCTCCTGGGCCCCGATGCCGGCCGCCGGGTCGAAGCCGGGCAGGCCCGCCCGGTGCGCCAGCAGATCGGCGACGGTGACGTCGGCTTTACCGCCCGCCGCGAACTCCGGCCAGTACTCGCGCACCGGCGCCGACAGCTCGAGTTGCCCCCGCTCGATCAACATGTGCACACAGGTCGCCGTCACCCCCTTCGACACCGACATCAGCACCGACAGCGAGTCCCCGTCCCACGTCATCCCGGACTCCGGGTCCTGCCCGGTCCACAGGTCGGCGACAACCCGCCCGTGCCGATAGACACACAGCTGCGCCGCACCCTCGTCACCGCTCTGCGCCTGCGCGAACGCCGCACGAACCCCCTCGAACCCGTGCTCGACCAACCCGTCCACCACGACCATGCCCTCCTCGACGAACTCCGGCGGGGCACCGTGAAACCCACGCTACGCCAAGACATTATTCGATGAATCAGCCGACGGCCTGGACAGACCGGCCCTGCGGGAGCCCGACGGTGTTCGTCACCAGATGGAGCTGACGCTTTTCATGGTCGGTCAGTGCGGGAACGAGCAGCGTCGGCATTCCGATGACGGCCGCCGCCCCATCGCGGGTGAAACGGTCGCCGACCATGAGGGTGTGCTCCGCGGGGGTGCCGAGCTCCTTCAGCATCAGTTCGAAGATCGCGGGATCGGGCTTCTGGATTCCACGCTCGCCCGACAGCACGAAGGCGTCGATCGATGTAAGCAATCCCGCTTCGGCGAACTCGGGGCGGATATCGAAGTGAATGTTGCTCAGAATGCCGATCTTGCAACCGTGGTCGCGCAGCGCGGCGATGGTGTCGGCCGCGTCAACGGCGAACGTGTTGTAGGCCGGATCGGAATCCACCGCGAACAGTTCCTCGGCGAGGCGCGGGTCGAGCCCGGCGTCGGCGAACACCGCGTCGAAGGTCGCTTTGTGCCGTTCGTAGCTGGTGTTGCCGTGCGGGGACTGAAGCCGGTTCGGTTCGCCCGCCGCCGTCCGGATATCGCGCAGGAGCGCGCTGACCGCCTCGTCGCTGTCGTCGCGGTCGATCCGGCGTAGCGCCTCGCGGGCCCAGCCTTGCGGGGTCAGTTCCGAAACGAGGGTGCCCCGCCAGTCGAAGACGACCGCGCAGAGGTGATCAGGGCGTGGGATGGGTGCAGGCACGAGCGTGAAGGCTAACGGTGCGGGCGCCGTGTTCGGCACCCGGCGCACCGGCTGGAATCTCGCACGGCTAGCGACCAACAGCGACCAATTCCCGCCGTTGCGCGAGGTATCGGTAGGCGCCGAAGCAGAGGATGACCCAGAGCGCGCCGAGCGACCAGCCGCCGAGCACATCGGTGGACCAGTGAACCCCGAGGTAGATCCGGGAAAGCCCCACCGCGGCAACGAATACGGCGGCGGCGCCGGCCGCGATCCAGCGGGCGGCCGGGCGCCGTAGCCGCGGGATCAGCAGGACGGCGAGGATGCCGATCACCACGATCGAACCGAGGCTGTGCCCGGACGGGTAGGCGAAATTGGTCTTGACCACGACGTGATCGACGATCGGCGGCCGCGGCCGGGCGATCAAGTTCTTGCCGCCGTCCACCAGCACCCAGGCGCCGAGGCCGGCGACGGTGACCACCGCTGCCTCCCGGCGGTATCCGCGCAGGGCGAAGGCGATGACGGCGACCGTCGCCAGGATGGTCATCGCGACGGTGCCGCCGAGGTTGCTGACCATTTTCGCCAGCGGTGTCAGCGTGCCGTTGCGATGCGCGACGGCCCAGTTCGCGACCGGGGTGTCGATCGCGGTGAGTCCGTCCTTCCCGATGACGTTAGCGGTCACTCCGACGGCGAAAACGGCCAGCGACGCGGCCGGCACGGCGAGGACGTGGACCAGGTTCCAGCTCCGGCCCGGTGGGGGATTCGTGGTCACCCATCCCACGATCCCATCCCGACGCTGAGGATTGGCTGAGGACCGCGACCCGCGCGTCAGAACATGCTGTAACCGCCGTCGATCAGCAGGGTGTCGCCGGTGTGGTACGAGCTGGCCGGGCTCGCCAGGTACACCGCGACCGATTCGAAGTCGGTCGGCCGTCCCCAGCGCTTCGCGGGGATGCGCGGCTGCACCCGATCGCGGAACCGGTCCCACCCGAAAATGCCGTCGGTCATGGGGGTTTCGACCCATCCGGGCAGCACCGAGTTGGCTCGGATGCCGTGCTTGCCGAGTTCGACGGCGATGGAGTTCATGACGGCGATCAGCCCGGCCTTGCTCGCCGCGTACCCCTGCCCGCGCGGAACGCCCTGCCGGGCAGCGAGACTGGCGGTGCCGACGAGGCTGCCGCCGTCGCCCTGCGCCACCATCACCTTCGCGGCCTCGCGCAGCGTGACGAACGCGGCGTCGAGGTTGATCGAGGTGATCCTGCGGAATTCGGCGAGCTCCATCTCCAGGAACGGCGTGACACCCTGGGGCACGCCGGCATTGACGAAGCACGAATCGATGCGGCCGAGCTCGTCGGCGGCGCGGGCGATGGTGTCGATCACCTGTTGCTCGTCGCCGACATCGCAGGACAGCGCGAGCACCCGGCCACCGTGGGCCCGCAGGATCTCGGCGGCATCGGCATTGCGTTCGGAGTTGCGGCCGACGATGCAGACGTCGGCGCCGGCTCGCGCGAGTCCGCGGGCGAAGCCGAGGCCGATGCCGGAATTGCCGCCGGTGACGACGGACACGTGGCCGGTCAGATCGAACAGTGCTGCCTCGGTCATGTGCTGATCCCTTCGGTCGCGGGCCCCAGCGCCCGAACGAATGCGAGAGTATCGGCCTCGCTGACTCGTCGCGCGCCGAAACGGCGGGCACCCGCGTAGCGCCTGCCGAGCGCGCACGAGCAGGCGCTACGCTGCTCGGCGTGCTGCTTTCCGATCGTGACATCCGTGCGGAGATCGCCGCTGGGCGTCTCGGCGTCGAGCCGCTCCTGGAGAGCCTGATCCAGCCGTCGAGCATCGACGTGCGGTTGGACGGGATGTTCCGGGTGTTCGACAACTCCCGCTACACCCATATCGATCCCGCGCAACGCCAGGACGAGCTGACCAGCCTGGTCGAGCCCGCGCCCGGCGAGCCGTTCGTGCTGCACCCCGGCGAGTTCGTGCTCGGCTCCACGCTCGAGGTGTGCTCGCTGCCGGACGATCTGGCCGGCCGCCTCGAAGGCAAGTCGAGTCTGGGCCGGCTCGGCCTGCTGACCCACTCGACCGCCGGTTTCATCGATCCCGGCTTCAGCGGCCACATCACGCTCGAGCTGTCGAACGTGGCGAACCTGCCGATCACTCTGTGGCCCGGCATGAAGATCGGCCAGCTGTGCCTGCTCCGGCTGACCAGCCCGGCCGAGCACCCGTACGGCAGCGCCATCGCGGGCTCGAAGTACCAGGGGCAACGCGGTCCGACGCCGTCGAAGTCGTACCTGAACTTCCCGTTGCCCGCCGAGGTGGTGGACGCCGCGGAATCGCGGTAGCCGGTTCGGCGAGAGTGGCTGTTACTCGGTCACTTCCGCGGCCGCCGGCGTATCCGCCCGGGTGGGTACCCGCCGAAAGTGCCGCCGGCTCGAACTCGGCGCCCACAGCATGGTGAGCACGACGATCGAGAGCGCCCATCCGCCGATCAACGCCAGATGTGCGCCGGCGCTGGGAAATATGACCCACACCACGAACCGGCCGACGAACTGTCCGCCGAGGAAAAACGTGATGAGGATCCGCGCCCAGTTCTTGCCGAGCAGGACCGGCCACACCAGCGCGGCGTAGAGCGGCGCGTGGATGAGATGGAAGACGGTGCCGACGTTCCAGCTGAACGGCGAGAACGCCAGGACGAGAACATGGTTGATCGCGTGGATGGCAATGCCGAGGGCGGCCACCCGCACGGTGATCGGTGCAGCGGACATCGTGGGTGTTCCTTCGCGGTCGGGGTGCGAGGAACGCTACGGCGCGCCGATCGCCGCGGTATTGGACGAATAGGACATGCTCAGCCGAGCAGCCTGCCCGGTGGCGCCCCGGCGAAGCGGCGGAAATCCCGGATCAGATGCGATTGGTCGTAGTAGCCGAAATCGCCGGCGAGACGGCATATGTCGCGCCGGGGATCGTTCGTCAACGCGGTGAGCGCCGCCGAGAAGCGCAGCAGTGAACCGTAGTCCTTCGGCGGCAGTCCGACCTGGTCGGCAAATCGCCGCCGGAAATGCCTTGCGCTCCAACCGGTTTCGGCGGCGAGCGCGGCGATCGGCAGCATCCCGCGAGACCGCCGCAATTCCTGGACCGCGTGCGTGATCGCCCGGTCCGCACTGTCGTCGCCGGATCGTGCCCGGAAATAGTCGGCCACCAGCGTGAATCGTTCACCCCAGGTGGGTGTCTCGGCGAGCCGTTCGGTCAGCCGCCGCACCGCCGGCCCGTGCAGCTGCGTGAGTTCCACCGCCCCGTTGCGCAATTCGTCCATCGGCACCCCGAGCAACCGCCGCGCGGCCAGCGGGTCGAGTTGCACCTGCACGCTGCGCATCCGCCCGGCATGCCCGGCCGTCCCCGCCCGGTCGTGTAACCCGACGACCAGCGCGGTGGGATCCAGGCTGCGCCCCTCGAAGGTGCCCTCCAGCGCGAACACGATCTTCACCGTCCCGCCCGGAATCTTCCTGCGCCGCACCGGTTCCGGCTCCAGCACGTCGAACCCGAAGCAGCGCACCACAGCCAGGCCGGCGAAGGCGGCGGCCGGCGCGGGGACGACCTGGTGCGCACGCACCTGGTACGTCCCACGCAGGTCGCTCAACCGATCGCTCCCCATCGCTCCACACTAAAGCGACTTCCTCGCCGTGGCTCGCTCCAGCGTGCGGAAGGGGATCGGACCGGCCGAGTGACACCGGTCCGAGTCCGCCCCGTCGACTGCCGAAAAAAGGGGCGGACTCGGCCCGGTCCGGCACCGGGCGGCAACGGGAACCGATCGCGGCGCGTGATCAGTCCCCGCCACCCGCTCCCACCGCCAGCGCCGTCGTGATGATGACGGATAGCGGTGGCAGCGTGTCGCCGCGTCTCGGCGGGGATACCCAGAAGCACCCTTCCCGGGTCCACCGTCCGAGGCCGGTCGGCAACATCACGGCACTGCCGATGGCGGGAATGCCGATATCGAGACGATTGAGCACCTCTAATACCTGCGATCCCGGCCGGCTGTCCGGTTCGGCGAGAAAGCTCCACCGGATCTGCCTGGCCAGCATGGGCCCCCTGGTCCCTTGCTGATCCAGTGCGTCCCGCACTTTTTCGGCACGGGCGGTCGGCAAGTGGACGACGCAGACGCGGCTGGTGATCGGCAGCATGACGAACCCGCCACGCTCCGCTACCGGTAGCCCGAACTCATGCCGGTAGAACGCCACCCAATCGTCGACAGTCCTGAGTTTCTCCACATTCACGGCGAACTCCTTGCCTCCCGCTCTCCAGGGTCCAGGGCACAGGCCCGATGCGGTATTGCCCGCACGCCCGCCTTCTGCTGCCCTTCCGCTGCCTCTGGGAAGCGGTGTCGTTTCGGATGTCTCTGATACCAGCTCTATTTCGTATGTGGCCGTGCTCACAAACCCCTCGTACCCTGGGAAAGAGTTCGTTCGGAAGGGATGACATCGTGGTCCGGCAATGGTCAGGTAAAGAGGCCCGTGCCCTTCGCGATGCCAAACGCATGAGCATCCGGCAGTTCGCGGCCCATCTCGGGGTGCACGAACGCCTGGTGTCGAAGTGGGAGGCCGGCGGCGTCCGGGTCCATCCACGTCCGATCAACCAAGCCGCTCTCGATACTTCCCTGGCCAGGTCGGACGATGTTGTGCGAGCACGGTTTGCGGCAATGGTCGATCAGCCGGTGGCCGATCGACCGACCGCACCGGAGTTCGACGCGCCCGCCGATTCCTCGGCGCGCGCCCAATATTCGAGCGACGCGGACCTTTTGGCTCTCATAGACGCCGGTGCGATGAGAGGTGATGCGTTAGCAGAGATTTCGGAGAGGGATCTGATCATGGCGGCTGCCCATGAGGCCAGCGAGCACGCCGGCCAGGCGGAGAGCACGAATGTGGGTGCGACCACCTTGGAACAGCTCGACGCCGATGTGACCCGCATCGCGAACGACTATGTGCATGTCCCCCCGGTGCCCATGATGGTCGAGATGTTGCGGGTGCGGCGCCGGGTCTACCGGCTGCTGGAGGGCCACCAGCGCCCGGCGGATACCAGCCACCTGTACCTGGTGGCAGGCACCCTGTCGGGTCTGCTCGCCAATGCCAGTACCGACCTCGGTTACTACGACGCGGCGGGCGAACAGATCAGAGCGGCCTGGGCCTACTCGGAATTGTGCGAGCACAACGGGTTACGGGCGTGGACCCGGGGCATGCACGCGCTCATCGAATACTGGTCGGAACGACCGCGGCGCGGGGTGCTGCTGGCGCAGAGCGGCCAGGAGTTCGCGGAATCGGCGACGGCAAAGGTGCGGTTGCTCAATATCGAGGCCCGGATCTGGTCGAAGCTCGGCAGTTCGGCCGAGGCCGACCGCTGCATCCGCGCCGCCGACGACGCCCGCGAGGTGGCCGGGACCGACACCCTGCACGACGAGGTGGGCGGCGTGTTCGGCTTCAACGCGGCGAAGGCCCAGTACTACGCCGGCGCGACCTACATTCACCTCGGGCTCGCGGCACCCGCGCTCGCGGCCACGCAGCGGGCCATCGAGCTGTACTCGAGCGGCCCGTCCGAGCAGCGGTCGTACGGCGCCGAGTCGCTGGCGCGCGTGGATTGCGCGGCCGCGCACCTGATCAACGGCAGCCTGGAGGGCGCGGCCGAAGCGCTGAGCCCCGTGCTCGGCCTCGCCGAGGACAAACGCATCGCCCCGCTGGAGGAGCGATTGACCGGGGTGCGCCGCCGAATCGCCGGCCCGGACTTCCGGGACGTGATCGAGGCGCGCTCCCTGGACGAGCGAATCGAGGAATTCTGCGGCGCGACGGCCGCGAAAGGGATACCACCCGGCAACCCCGCTTCCTGAGGTCCTCATCACAATGGCAGGCAAGACGCCCGACACGCGTGCGTTGTGCCGGTGAAATGCGGGCAATTGGTACCGAGCGGGGCTATATCCGGTTGCGACGGGTGGCACCATAGGACGGGTGAGCCCAAGTCATCTACCGCATCGCCCGCCGCGCGTTCTGGAGCAGTCCACGAAGCTGCAGAATGTCGTCTACGAGATTCGTGGACCGGTACACGCGCAGGCGGCACGGCTGGAGGCAGAGGGCCACCGGATCCTCAAGCTCAACATCGGCAACCCGGCCCCGTTCGGGTTCGAGGCCCCCGACGTGATCATGCGCGACATCATCGCCGCGCTTCCGTATGCGCAGGGCTACTCCGAATCCAAGGGCATCCTGTCCGCCCGGCGGGCCATCGTCACCCGCTACGAACTGGTGCCTGGCTTCCCGGAACTCGACGTGGACAGCGTGTACCTCGGCAACGGCGTCTCCGAGCTGATCACCATCACCATGCAGGCCCTGCTCGACAATGGCGACGAGGTGCTGATCCCGGCGCCCGACTATCCGCTGTGGACCGCGATGACGAGTTTGGCCGGCGGCACGCCGGTGCACTATCTGTGCGACGAGTCCAGCAACTGGCAGCCCGACATCGCCGATATCGAATCGAAGATCACCGACAAAACCAAGGCGCTATTGGTGATCAATCCGAATAATCCGACCGGCGCCGTATATTCTGCGGAAATTCTCCAGCAACTCGTCGATATCGCGCGCAAGCATCAGCTGCTGCTGCTCGCCGACGAGATCTACGACAAGATCCTCTACGACGACGCCAAGCACATTTCGCTGGCCTCGGTGGCGCCAGATCTGTTGTGCCTCACGTTCAACGGGCTGTCCAAGGCCTACCGGGTGGCGGGGTATCGCGCGGGGTGGCTGGCCATCACCGGCCCGAAGGATCACGCGTCCGGTCTGCTGGAGGGCATCGATCTGCTCGCCTCGTCCAGGCTGTGCCCGAATGTGCCTGCGCAGCATGCGATTCAGGTCGCGCTCGGCGGGCACCAGAGCATCGAGGATCTGATCCTGCCCGGCGGGCGACTGCTGGAGCAGCGCGACGTCGCGTGGGAGCGGCTGAACATGATTCCCGGTGTGTCGTGCGTGAAGCCGAAGGGCGCGCTCTACGCGTTCCCCAGGCTGGACCCGAATGTTCATGAGATCCATGACGATTCGAAGCTGATCCTCGATCTGCTGTTGCAGGAGAAGATCCTGATGGTGCAGGGGACCGGGTTCAACTGGCCCGACCATGATCATCTGCGGATCGTCACGCTGCCGTGGGCCAGGGACCTCGCGGTGGCCATCGAACGGTTCGGCAACTTCCTGTCGAGCTATCGGCAATAGTCTGTAGAACGGTCCTACCGTCTGAGTCGCCCCGCTTATAGCTCTTAAACCGACCGAATGTATGGATATACGCGAAGTTTGGAGACTAGCTAGCGCATTAGAAGTACTTTTGTGTACAGTAGGACTCGGCACTTTCGAGTGCCCGGCCGGGTTGCCTACCCCCCTGGGTTAACCCGGTCTCGGGTTCGGCCGCCTACCCCCCTGGGCCGCCGGCCTGTGGGCGGCGGAGACATCCCCCTGCTCTCCGCCGCCCCCTCCGAGCCCTTTTCCGGCCTCCTTGCCGACTCCGGCCCGTCTTTCCGGTCGCCACCCCGCTTTTGAAAATGAAATCCTTTAAGCTCTGCTGCGGGCAGCCGACTCGGGCTGAACAGCCGCCGTTCCTGCCCGCTGGGAACCACCCAGCGATTTTCGACGGACAGGGTAGGAGCCCCGCGCAGCCATGACCGAGCATCACCATCACCACGATCACTCCGGTCCGATCGCGATCGGTGACAACGCCGCCCGCGTCGTCGTCGGGTTGCTCACCGTCATCGGCGTCATCGTGTTAATCGGCGCGGTCCTGCTGTGGCCGAGCAAACAGCACATCGACATCCCGCTGCCGATGCAGAACGCCGGCGGCGGCGCGGTGCAGACCGAGGCGGGCACGGTGGTCCTGCAAGACATCGGACCGTGCGGCAGCCCCTCGATCGGCAAGGTGTTCGCGGACAAGCCGACCGCGCCGCCGGTCAACGCCTACACCTGCCAGCGCAGCGTGATCGACATCGAGTCCGGGCCGCACCAGGGCAACCGGACGCTGCTCGAAATCCCGCCCGGTCCAGGACAACCCGACCTGCACGCCGGTGACAAGCTCCGGCTGGTGCGGCAGGCCGATCCGAGCGGCACCCCGATGTATTCGTTCGAGGACTATTCGCGCGGCCTGCCGTTGCTGCTGATCGTGGCGGTCTTCGTCGTGGTGATCGTGGTGGTGGCGCGCTGGCGCGGCCTGCGTGCGCTGCTCGGGCTGGTGTTCGCCTTCGCGGTGCTGGTGATGTTCCTGCTGCCCGCGCTGCTGGACGGCAAACCGGCGATTCCGGTCGCGCTGGTCTCGGGTGCGCTGATTCTCTATGCCGTGCTGTACCTCGCGCACGGGGTGAATCTGCGGACGAGTTCGGCGTTGCTCGGGACGTTGACCTCGATGATCGTCGCGGCCGTGCTGTCCTGGGTGGCCATCAAGATGACCCATCTGACCGGGCTGTCCGAGGAGCAGAACACCAACGTCGCCACCTATATCGAGCACGTCAGCATCACCGGGCTGCTGCTGGCCGGGTTCATCATCGGCTCGCTCGGTGTGCTCAACGACGTCACCATCACGCAGGCGTCGGCCGCGTTCGAGCTGGCGGCGATCGACGAGTCGGCTACTCGGCGTGAGGTTTTCACCGCGGCCATGCGTGTCGGGCGGGACCACATCGCGAGCACCGTGTACACCCTGGTGCTCGCCTACGCCGGCGGCGCGTTGCCGCTGCTGATGCTGTTCAGCGTCGCCGGGCGGTCTATCCGCGATGTGCTGACCGGGGACGCGGTGGCCATCGAGATCGCCCGTTCGTCGGTCGGCGGTATCGCCCTAGCCCTGTCGGTTCCGCTGACCACGGCCATCGCGGTCGTCCTGGCCAAACCGTTCGGCAAGCGTGACCACGTCGAGGCGCCGCGCCGGGCCCGGCACGCGCGCAACTGATTCGGGTCCTACCCCGCGCCGCACGCTTTCTGATTTCCCGCACCTGAATTCGCACGCGATTCTCGGTGCGGGAAATCAGAAAGCGTGCGGGAACGCGCAGCTTAGTGCGACGTACTCATTGTGGTGGAGGGCACAGCGGGGTTGGCGACTGTTCAACTGGTGTTCAGCGTGGGGGTGGGAAGGGGAACACCTCGGGTGGGATGGTCGGCACCACGATCGGTGGAAGGCCGGGCACGACAATGGTGTTCGGGCCGGGCGCTGGCGGCGGCGGCTCGGTGGTGGTCTGCCGGCGGGGCGGAGGTGCGGCGACCGATTCGGCGGCGGACTCGGTCGGGGTCGCGGGTGCGACGGCGATCTGCGGGGCGAGGCTGGTGGTGCGGGGCGCGGTGGTGGTCGGCGCCGAGGGTGAGCCTTCGCTGTGGGAATCCCGCTGCAGGACCTGCGGGCCGTAGCCGAGACCGAGTCCGATCGCGGCGACCACCGCGAGGGCGCTGACGGTGAGCACCGCGCCGCTGATCTCGCGCTTGCGGCGCTTCGGTGGGGCGGACAGCCACGCGGGCGACAGTTCGGGGTCCAGCGTGGTGGGCGCGGCCACGGGTTCCGGCAGCACCGGCCGGGCCAGCAGCGCGGCGCCGCGGGCGACGACCGTCTCCGGACTCTCCGGCACGATCACCGGAACACCCATCCACCGTTCGAGAACCCTGGCCACCAGCGGAATCCGGGCGCAGCCGCCGATCGCGAGCACGCCGTGCACCGGGCGGTCGGAACGGGTGATCACGTCGCGCGCCATCCGCGCCGAGGACTCGATCGCCAGCATGATCAGCGACTCGAAGTTCTCCTGCGCCAGCAAGACCAGGCCCTGCTCGCTGGGCAGCGCGACCGCGGTGTTCGAGGACAGCTGTTCCTTGGCCTCGCGGCACAGTCCGTCCAGCACGGCCAATCCCGCCGCGTCCGGCGGATGCGCGATCCGGCCGGAGGCGATCTGCTGCTCGCGGATCAGCGAATCGAGATAGTCGCCGCTGATGTCGCTGGTGCGTTCGCTGTGGCGCACCTCGCGGGACTGGGTGTCGACCACGCTCACGGTGAGCCCGGAGCTGCCGAGGTCGTACACGACCAGCGAGGAGATGCCGCGGATATCGCCGGTGGACTGGGCGAATTCGAGCGCGGCGACGACCTCGGGGACCAGTTCGTAGTTGGTCAGCTGCTGGCGCGCCATGGCCGCACGGACCGCGCGCGCGTGCTGCTCGCTGCGGTAGGCGATGGCGGTCGCGGCGATGCCGGGCGTGGTCTCCAGCGTGACGCCGATGGCCTCGGCGGCCAGTTCCTCGACGGACTGTTCGCCCACCGGAATGGTCTGTAAGTCGAACGAATGCGCCTCGACGTGCCCGTGGGGGTTCGCGGTGTGTGGTCGCGCCATACGGACAGCGCCGGCCCCCACCGAAACTCCCAATACCGAACTCATCAGCTGCCCATCTCGTTCACACATCACGACATGCGAGCCAGCGCGAAGGCCCGCTCCCCGGACCATACCGTCGACGAGCGTCTGTGCATACGGCAGGACTATTCATCCCGACGTAGGCCCGCCTTCGCGACGCAACTCTACGGCGTACCGAGTCCCGCGTACACCCATCCGGCCGCTCGCCAGTTGGCACGATTGAGACAATTCCGCCCGTCGATGATCGACTTTGTCCGAACTACCCGATTCAAATCCTCCGGCCGCAGTGCGGTGAACTCGTCCCATTCGGTGAGCACAAGCACAACGTCGGCTCGCTCACACGCCTCCGCGACCGAGGTCGCGTAGTTCAGCGTCGGGAACACCCGGCGTGAATTCTCCAGCGCCTTAGGGTCATACACCGTCACTACTGCGCCGTGCAACTGGATCATGCCCGCCACATTCAGCGCGGGCGAATCGCGAACATCGTCGGATTCCGGTTTGAACGCCGCGCCGAGCACCGCGACATTCGCGCCGAGCAGTGAACCGCCACAGGCGCGCGCGGCCATGTCCACCACCTTGGTGCGGCGGCGCATGTTGATGTTGTCGACCTCGCGCAGGAATGCCACCGCGTGGTCGGCGCCGAGTTCACCGGAGCGCGCCATGAACGCCCGAATATCCTTGGGCAGGCAACCGCCGCCGAAACCCAGTCCGGCATTGAGGAATCGGCGGCCGATGCGCGCGTCGTAGCCGAGCGCGTCGGCCAGCATCGTCACATCGGCGCCGGTCGCCTCGCAGACTTCCGATACCGCGTTGATGAAGGAAATCTTCGTTGCCAGAAAGGCATTCGCCGACACCTTCACCAATTCGGCGGTGGCCAAATCGGTCAGGAGAAACGGCACCTCGTCGGCGATCAGGTCCGCGTAGACCTCGCGCACCATGTCCTCGACCCAGCCCGATGCCGCGCGCTCCCGATCCACGCCCAGCACAAGACGATCCGGACGCAGCGTGTCCTTCACCGCGAAGCCCTCGCGCAGGAACTCCGGGTTCCAGGCCACCTCGACCTCCGCCGGCGTCAGCTGCCGGGCCCGGACGCCGAGCGCGGCGGCCGTGCCCACCGGCACCGTCGACTTGCCGATGATCACCGACGGCCGCTCCAGCATCGGCGCGAGCGTGTCCACCACGGCGTGCACGTATTTCAGGTCGGCGGCGTACTCGCCCTTCTTCTGCGGCGTGCCCACGCCGAGGAAGTGCACGTCGGCATGGTCCGCCGCCTCGGCATAGGAGGTGGTGAAGCGCAGCCTGCCGGTGTCGAGATTGCGCCGCAGCACATCCTCGAGTCCGGGTTCGTAGAACGGCACCACGCCATCGGACAGCTTCGCGACCTTGCCCGGGTCGACGTCCACCCCGATGACGTCGTGCCCGAGCTCGGCCATGCACGCCGCGTGCGTGGCCCCGAGGTACCCGGTTCCGAAGACTGTGCATCGCATGATCGATTGATAAGCCCCGCCGGTGGCCACCCCGCGTCACCGAGGCAAGGGTCACGGCAACGGTAGGTGTACATGTGGCGACATTCACCGGGCTGGACGTTCTGACCTGCGCCGATCCCGCTAGCATCGATCGGATGCGACGTCGCCGATGGGGTTGGGCCTGCTTCGTGCTCGTCCTCGTGGTGGCCGTCGCGGTGACCGCGCTGTGGCCCGTCTACGTCCGTCCGCGCACCGATACCCCGGTCGCCGCCGACGCCATTCTCGTGCTCGGTGGGGCGCATGACGGGCGCGAGCGGCTGGCCCTTCGGCTGGCCCACGACGGTCTGGCCCCGCGCGTCCTGGTCTCCAATCCGTACGAGCACAGCGCGATGATCAATCGAATCTGCCACGGCGGCTACAGCTTCGAGGTGGTGTGTTTCGATCCGTCGCCGCGCACCACCCGGGGTGAGGGACGTGAACTCGCCCGCATGGCGCGGGCCGGTGGCTGGCGCCGGGTCATCGTGGTCACCTTCACCCCGCACATTTCCCGGGCCCGCTACATTCTCGGAAAGTGCTGGGGCGGAGAGCTTCTCTTCGTCGATCCGGAGCCGCGCCTGTCCCTCGCGCGCTGGGCCTACGACTACTTCTATCAATCCGCCGGCTATCTCAAGGCCGCCGTCGAGGGGTGCTAGCGGATCACATCAGGGGTGTGCCGTTCTGTTTGATGATGCGGATACCCCCGGGCTCGATCGCCAGCAGCGTCGGGACCAGGTCCTCCTCGAGGTGATCGGCCGCGAACACCATCTGCTCCAAGTCGCCGAGCCAGCCCGAGTCCGCGCGCACCACGTGCAACTTGTCATGGCAGGAGATACCGGCCACGAAGCGATCGCCGCCGAGCAGTTCGACCAGCCGGTCGTGGAAGTCCGGTGCGGCGATCGCGGCGGCAGGCATGAAGGTGTCGACCTGATTGCGCATCACCCAGCTCATGCCCAAGGTCCCGCGCGGGGTCGGCGCGACCCTGGCCGCCAGTAGGTACAGCTGGTTCGGGATCAGCTCCCACTCCGCATGGATCGCCAGCACGTGCTCCGCAGGCACCCGCCGCCGGAACACCTGCCCCTAAGCCCGCATCACCGCCTCCGCATCCATCGCCGGAACATCGGTGACCGCAGGCTCATCCACCCCCTCGAGCACAAACCCCACCACACTCATCACGACCCCGTCGATTCCCTCTCAGTCCAGAACCGACCCAATCCAGACCCCCGAACCTGCGCCGCCACACCGAATTTCGACAGTCCATCGACGCGTCATAACAGATCTGGGGTGGCGTGCAGAATAGGTCTCTTATGCGACCATATGTGTAAATCGCCGCAGCTAGACGGGGTGCGTTTTGTGGTTATCGGGCTATGTCGAGTAATCGATGGACACCGCTGGTGGGTGGTTCGGCGTAGGTTTGCCTTCTCATTCACTACCGGGGAGCAGGCACAACATGAGTTCGTATGGACCGGCGCATTCGAATATCTATGGGGCGCAGCGCGAGTGCCTGGTCGTACGGAACAAGTGGGCGCCGGTAAGCGGGCTGGTGGTCGTGGGTATGTGCGGGCTGGTCTTGGTAGCCGCGGCCGGGTGCGCGGCGGACAGTGAAAAAGGTAAAGCCGTGGTTGCCGCCGCGAGCACGTCGGTTGCGGCGCCGGTGAGTTCCGTCCTTGCCACGCCAACTATCGAGCTCCCCAAAACATCTGTCCAACGGCCGGTTCCGCCGTCTCCCGCCCCTGTGCAATCCGCGCCTCCACCCGCACCTGCGGTGCGGGCGCCGATGCCGAGCGTAGTTTGCATGAACCTGCAGGCGGCACAGAACAAGATCCAAGAAAGTGGCGTCTGGTACTCGAGGTCGACCGATGCCACTGGAAAAGGGCGCAGGCAGGTGCTTGACGCGAATTGGATCGTCGTCGCACAATCCCCCGCACCGGGTGTCCTGATCGGTGAGGGCGACGCGGTCCTATCCGTAGTCAAGATCGGCGAGCGTAACCCCTGCTAGGTTGTCGGCCGCGCCATACCGGGTCTGCTGGCTACTCGGTTTCCTTCGGATGCCCCGGCAGGCATCGTTCGAGCAGCACTCGGCCTGCGGTCTTGCTTCCCTTCGGCGCGTGTTCCACGAAGTACCAGAGTCGGCCGCCGTCGGTGAATTTGTACTGGTAGCGCTCGTAGGTTCGGCCCTGATAGGTGCCGTATCGCAATTCGCCCTTGAGTGAATAGAGACGTGGGGACTGGACCTCTGGTGCGCGAGTGAGGGTGTCCCAGGCGTCGACCATCGCGTTGCGGGCGGCAGCGAGACAATCTATCCAGCCCTTCTGGGCCTCGCTGGTGATGAAGGCGAGCTCGTATTCGGATCGTTTGAGTGGTCGGGGCACATCTTGCCGCTTGCTCACTCACCGCCCCTTGGGTCGCGCACCACCACCGGCTTGTCGAGGAAGTTGAGGTCGGTGCCGTCGATCCGGATCCGCGGATCGGCATGTGCCGCAGCGGTATCCCGCCAAGCGGCCAAGGTGGCGGTCAGGCCGGCGAGGCGGCCGACGGCCAGCCCGCCCCGCGCGTGGTTGAGGAAGTCCGCGACGAACTCGGTTCGTTCCGACTCGGGCAGCAGTTCGATCCAGGGGAAAGTGATGGTGAGCCGACCCACCAGTCGTTCGAGGATTTCGTCGTCGAGCGCGATCGCCAGCAGTTGGGTCAGCGCACCGAGGGTCTCCTCGGTGGCCGCCGACTCGGCCGCGTCGGAGAGTCGTACGGGCGGCGCGGCGCGGCGAACGAGGATAACGTCGCCGTTCTCCTCCATCGCCTCGATGACCCGGTTCGGATCGCGTAGGAACTCCGACCAGGTGGCTGTTGCGCTCATGAGGTCAGTATGTCAGAACTAGTTCTGATGTCGAGTCACCTGCTCCTTTCCTCAGGTCAGGGGCAGTAGTTACGGCCTGGTCATGGCCGCGTAGCGGGTGAGGTGGTGGTCGTCGGAGCCGAATTCGTATTCGATGGCGGTGAGGCGCTTGAAGTAGTGGCCGATGGCCAGTTCCTCGGTCATGCCCATCGCGCCGTGTAGCTGAACGGCGTTCTGACCGAGGAATCGAGCGGCTCGGGTGACGGTGACCTTTGCGGCGGAGACGGCGCGGGCTCTGGTCGGCGAGTCCGCCCCGAGGGAGTGGATCGCCAGGTAGACGGCGGCGATGGCCTGCTCCAGTTCCATATACATGTCGACCAAGCGGTGTTGCAGGACTTGGAAGCTGCCGATGGGCTGGCCGAATTGCTTGCGCTGCTTGACGTATTCGAGGGTGTCGGCGAGGACCTTGCGCATGCAGCCGACCGCCTCGGCGGCGATGGCCGCGATGGCGTCGTCGATGGTCGGCTCGATGGCGACCCACGCGGCGCCTTCGACACCGAGCAAGGTGTCGGCGGGCAGACGGAAGCCGGTGAAGACCAGGTCGGCGGCGACGCGGTCATCGATGGTCCGGTACGAGTGCACTTCGACGCCGGCGGGTGGGTTGTCCGCGTCGAAGTCGGTGCAGAACAACGAGATACCGTGCTCCTCGCGGCGACCGCCGGAGGTGCGGGCGGTGATCAGCAGGTGGGTTGCCAGCGGCGCGCTGGTCACGACGGTCTTGGCGCCGTCGATGATCCACGAATCGCCGTCGCGCCGTGCCGAGGTCGACACGTCGTGCAGTGTCTGGCCCGAAGTCGGTTCCAGCGCGGCGAAAGCTGTGCGCACGTCGCCGGACACGATCCGGCGCAGCAGCGCGTCGGCGCGCTCACCACCGGACCGGTTGAGCAATCCGGCACCGACCACGACCGTGTCCACGAACGGCTCGACCACGAGCGCCCGCCCGAGTTCCTCGGCGATCACCATCAATTCGACCGGCCCGCCGCCCATCCCGTCCACCCGCTCGGGCAGCGTCGCGCCGAGAATGCCGAGCTCGTCGGCGAATCCGCGCCACACCGCGGGCTGCCAACCCGCGCCGACCTTCGCCGCGGTCCGGCTCTTCGCCAATTCGTAACGGGCGCCGAGGAATCCGGCGATCGCGGTGCGGAGCAGTTCCTGCTCGTCGGTAAGGGTGAAGTCCATCAGAGCCCCAATGCTGCTTTGGCGAGGATGTTTCGCTGAATCTCGTTGCTGCCCGCGTAGATCGAGCCCGCTCGGTCGTTGAAGTAGCGCAGCGGCGCGACGGCCTGCCACGGCGCACCGCTGCGGTAGTCGTCGGCAGGCGGGGTGAACTCCGCGATCGGCCCGCCCGGTTTCGTGGCATGCGGCTGATACACGCGTCCGCGCGGACCGGCCGTGGCCAAGGCGAGCTCGGTCAGCTTCTGGCTCAGCTCGGTCGCCAGAATCTTCAACATCGACGAGGCCGGACCCGGGTTGTGCCCCCGCGACATCGCCGAAATCGTGCGGTACTCCAGGATTTCCAGCACCTCGGTGCGAATCCGCGCCTCCGCCAGCCGCGCCGCGAACGCCGGGTCGTCGATCAGCGAATTCCCATCCGGACCAGGCTGTTTCGCCGCCTCGACGGCGATCTCCTGCGCCATCGCCTGGAGGAACGGTGCCATCGCGCCGCCGCGCTCGTGCACGAGCAGGTACTTCGCGACAGTCCACCCCTCGTCGATCTGCCCGAGCACGTTGCTCTTCGGCACCCGCACGTTGTCGAAGAAGACCTGGTTCTGTACCTGCTCGCCCGAGGTCATCACCAGCGGCCTGATCTCGATGCCCGGCGTGTTCATATCGATCAGCAGGAACGTGATGCCCTGCTGCTTCTTCCCGGTCCGCGACGTGCGCACCAGGCAGAAGATCCAATTCGCCTCCGTGGCATGGGTTGTCCAGATCTTGCTGCCGGTGCACACGAGGTCGTCGCCGTCCTCGACGGCGGCCATCGTCAGCGACGCCAGATCCGACCCCGCCTCCGGCTCCGAATACCCCTGGCAGAAAAAGACTTCCCCGGTCAGGATCCGCGGCAGATAGAACGCCTGCTGCTCCGCCGTCCCATACGCGATGATGGCGTGCGCCACCATCTTGATCCCCATCGGCGACAGCGCGGGCGCGCCCGCCAGCGTCGACTCCCGATTGAAGATGTAGTGCTGGGTCAAACTCCAATCGCACCCGCCGAACTCCACCGGCCAGGCCGGCGCCGCCCAGCCCCGCTCATGCAGAATCCCCTGCCACGCCATGCTCGCCTCGTGGTCCGGGTACACGCTCGTCGCCAGTCGCCCCGCCCGCCGCAGCTCCGGCGTGAGCTTCGCGTCGAGAAACTCCCGCACCTCATCCCGGAACGCTAGATCCAGCGCTGACCAGTCGTAATCCATCTGCCCTCCCGGAGGGTGCGTGCCTGTGCATCGCGTCCGGCGGGCGGCCGAAGCGAGACAGAGCCAAGTCGTGTCTCCCGCACTGTATCAAAACTGATGTCAGGTGCCAGCACTTGTTGGCGGGTTGGCCCGAGGGCATCGCACGCAAGCGTCCCGGGCCTCGACGGTTGGTCGGGGTCCGGGACGGGTGGGGGTTAGAGCTTTTGCCACAGGGCGGGGGTGTTCGGGGGTTCCCAGCCGGTGGCGGCGGTGTGTGCTTGTCGGCAGAGGTAGCGCAGGCCGTCGTAGGAGACCTCGTTGCCGGCGGTGTAGGCGGTGCCCGCGGCCCAGGGGCGTGAGGTGGGTGGGGTGGTGGTGGGCGGGTTGGTGGTGGTCGGGGGGACCGTCGTGGTGGGCGGCACCGTGGTGGTGGGGGTCGGGGTGGAGGTGGGCGGTGTGCCGCCGATGTTCAGGTCTACGCACGCGTAGAAGGCGTTGGCCGTGTCGGCGATGTTCCAGATGGCCAATAGTTTCTGGCGTCCGGTGAAGCTGCCGAAATTCACGGTGTGCGTGACGGTTTGGCCGGGCTGCTGGTTATTGCCCGGAACGACGCCGACCCGGGTGTTACCGATGTAGTACTCCCAGTTGGAAGTGCTGTGCCGAGCGGTGTTGGTCCACGTGAAGGACGCGGAATTGCCGACGGTGTGCACTTTCCACGGCTTGCTGTCGTCGCTGAGTTCGGCGAATTGGGAAAGGTTGCCGTGGCAGTTGCGCAAACCTTTCGGTCCTTCGACGCTCTGCGGCTCGTACTTGATCGGTCCGCAGGACACGGTGCCTGCCGCGCATTGGGCCTGCCTGCTCGCCGGTGACGAGATGTATCCGTGCGCGCTAGCGGTGCCTGCCGGGACCAGAACCGCGAGGATGGGTGCGATTCCTATTGCGGCCCCGAGAACTGTCAGCTTTCGTTTGTTGATCATTGCGCTCCTAATAGCCTGAGCAGCAGTGGCCGGCTAACTGATCAGTATCAAACTTTTTGGCAGAGAGAACATTTCGAGCTCTAATGTGCCAAAAACGATAGGGCGCGGACCGGAATGGGGGCAAGGCGCCGAGGCGCCGGCACTGCGGGCGTGTCGCAGTTTCCAGCTATTCGTGTGCCGGGATCGACAGTGGCGTAAGGGAACTGGTGACTATTGCGCTATATGCAAAGCATTCCCCAGTGCCTCCCCACACGTGTTTCGCTGAATACAGCGGTGCGGGGGTGCTCGGATTCGCTGATCAGAACGCCGGTTTGCGGGTATCCCCAGACCCGCGGAAACCGCACGCCCAGTTGATCGACGGAAACAGTTCGACCCGGATCCATCGGGCGGATCCGGGTCGAACTGGATAACTATGGAGTTGTGCCGATCAGTTCTTGCGGCCGGGAGCCTTCGCCCCGGACTTGAATCCGAGACCGCCCGGCTTGGCTGCCGGGGGAGTCACCTCGGCGGCACCGTTGCCGTTCGCCGGCTGATCCGAATCCGGCTCTGCGGCAGCCGAGTCGGCGCTGGATTCCGTCGGCGTGGACTCCGCCGGAGCGGAATCCGCGGCGGGTTCGGCCGGAGTCGCGGGCGCGGAGCCGCCCGGCGCCTTAGCACCGGGACGCTTGAACCCGGACTTCATCGCCAATCCCTTGGCCGGAACCGTCGGCTTGGTCTCGGTGGTCTCCGAAACCGGTTCGGCGGTCGCGGTTTCCGCGTCGGAATCACTCGCCGCGGGAGCCGCCGGTGCAGCAGGGGCCTTCGCGGCCGGTGCCTTCGCACCCGGCGCTTTGGCACCGGGCGCCTTGGCCGCGCCCTTCATCCCCA
Source organism: Nocardia sp. NPDC056564 (assembly GCF_042793755.1). NCBI lineage: Bacteria > Bacillati > Actinomycetota > Actinomycetes > Mycobacteriales > Nocardiaceae > Nocardia > Nocardia sp. NPDC056564. The sequence continues at coordinate 69,353 of NZ_JBHTUR010000004.1, read as the reverse complement.
AACCCTTGACGGGCTTGGGCGCCGGCGCCTCCGCCGCGGCTTCGGCCGCAGGCGCGGCATCGGCCTCCGGAGCAGGAGTCGCCTTGGCTCCGGGTGCCTTGGCGGCGCCCTTCATGCCGAGCCCGCCCGGCTTCTTGCCCGGACCCTTCATCGCGAGACCCTTGACCGGCGCGGCAGGCGCCTCCGGAGCCGATTCTGTTTCGGCCGCAGGCGTTTCGGCCTTGGCTCCGGGTGCTTTGGCGGCGCCCTTCATGCCGAGTCCGCCGCCCGGCTTCTTGCCCGGTCCCTTCATGGCCAGACCCTTGACCGGCGCCGCAGGTGCCTCGGTCGCCGATTCGGCTTCGGCCGCAGGCGTTTCCGCCTTGGCTCCGGGTGCTTTGGCGGCGCCCTTCATGCCCAGTCCGCCGCCCGGCTTCTTGCCCGGACCCTTCATCGCGAGTCCGCCACCGGTCGGCGCCGCCTTGGCCGCGGGCGCGGCGGTCTCCGGCTCCGGTTCCGGCTCGGAAACCTCTTCGACCGCAGGAGCTTTCGGCTGCTGGACCACGGTGAGGTTCTCGGTGAGCTTCGCCGCGTCCACCCGATCGATGGCATCGAGCATCAGCTGCGCGACGTCGACGACCTCGACTCCCTCGCCCTCGCCCTTTTCCTGGCGAGCGGTGACACCGTCGTTGAGCATGACCCGGCAGAACGGGCAGCCGGTCGCGATCTTGCCGGGCGTGGCGCCCGGGTTCGCCGCGAGCGTGTTCAATCCCTCGTCGACCCGGTCGACGTTGATCCGCTTACCGAGCTGCTCTTCCATCCACATGCGCGCACCGCCGGCGCCACAGCACATGGACCGCTCACCGTGGCGCGGCATTTCGATCAACGTGGACCCGGAGGCCTCCATCAACTCGCGCGGCGCGTTGTAGACCTTGTTGTGCCTGCCCAGGTAGCAGGGATCGTGATAGGTGACGTTCTGCGACACCGAGGCGACCGGGATCAACTGCTTCTGCCGCACCAGGCGGTTGAGCAGCTGGGTGTGATGCACCACCTCGTAGCTGCCACCGACCTGCGGGTACTCGTTGTTGAGCGCGTTGAAGCAGTGCGCACAGGTGACGACGATCTTCTTTTTCTTCTCCTCGACGCCCTCGAACACCGAGTTCAGCGTCTCGATGTTCTGCGCGGCGAGCTGCTGGAACAGGAACTCGTTGCCCGCGCGCCGGGCCGAGTCGCCGGTGCAGGTCTCGTCCTGGCCGAGCACCATGAACTTCACGCCCGCGGTGGCGAGCAGCTCGGCCACCGCCTTGGTGGTCTTCTTCGCCCGGTCCTCGTAGGCGCCGGCGCAGCCCACCCAGAACAGGTAGTCGTAGCCGTCGAAGCTGTCGGCATCCTGCCCGAAGACCGGAACGGTGAACTCGACCTCATTGATCCAATTCAGCCGGTCCTTGGCGTTCTGCCCCCACGGGTTGCCCTTGTTCTCCAGGTTCTTGAACAGACCCGCGAGCTCGGACGGGAACTCCGATTCGATGAGCACCTGGTAGCGGCGCATGTCGATGATGTGGTCGACGTGCTCGATGTCGACCGGGCACTGCTCCACGCAGGCGCCACAGGTCGTGCACGACCACAGCACCTCGGGGTCGATGATGCCGTTGACCTCGGCGCCGCCGACCAGCGGACGCTCGGCCTCGGCCTTGGCCGCGTCGGAGATCTTCGCCAGCGCCGCCTCGTTCGGCTTGCCCTCGGCGTCGACCAGGCCGATCTCGTCGCCGCCCATGTCCTTGCGGCCGCCGGCCAGCAGGTAGGGCGCCTTCGCGTTGCCGTGGTCGCGCAGCGACATGATCAGCAGCTTGGGCGACAACGGCTTTCCGGTGTTCCAGGCCGGGCACTGGGACTGGCACCGGCCGCACTCGGTGCAGGTGGTGAAGTCGAGCCAGCCCTTCCAGGAGAAGTCCTCGATCCGCCCGGCGCCGAAGGTGTCGGTGTCCGGGTCGGCGGTCTCCATGTCGACCGGCTGCCCCTTGGACATCATCGGCTTGGCCGCGCCCAGCGCGACACCGCCGTCGTCCTCCCGCTTGAAGTAGATGTTGAAGAACGCGGAGAACCGGTGCCAGGCCACGCCCCAGGTGATGTTGCGGCCGACCAGGTAGAGGAAGGCCATGCCGGACATCAGCTTCACGAACGCGAACAGCGCGACCATGGTGGTGCTCGCGGGCAGCAGCTTGGCCACCTGCATGGTGAAGAAGTCGGTGTACGGGTCGGAATGCCCGTAGGCGGCGATCTTGCCCGCCTTCACGAAGATCATGCCGAGACCCTCGATCAGCACGATGAGCTCGATCACGTACGCGGGTCCGAACTTCGAACCGCTGAACCGGGAGAGCCGCTCGGGCAGGCGCGGGTGGTTCAGCTGGCGGATGATGATCAGCGTGCCGATGCCGACCACGGTGCCGATGCCGAGGATCTCGTCCCACAGGTGGTAGATCGGCCAGTTGCCGATGATCGGCCAGTGGAACGACGGGTCGAAGGTCTGACCGTAGGCCTCGAACCACAGGATGGCGCCACCCATGAAGCCGATCATCACCAGCCAGTGCGCCCAGCCGACGGTGCGGAACTTGGCCATCCTGGTGTGCGCGAGGAACTCGATGACCATCTGCTTGAAACGCGGGAAGAACGGTCGCCAGCGATCCGGTGCGGGCTGTCCGACCATGATGGCGCGGACGATGCTGCGGACGCCGCCGAAGAACGACGCCCAACACAGGAGGCTGAGCGTCGCCCCAATCGTGCCCAGCGTCACTGTCAGGGCATTCATGTCGCGACCTTTCTCTAGAGGCAACACGAGCGGGGGCGGTCGGGCCGCCCCGATTGGCTCGTATCCTAACCGGCAGTAAGTTACCCACCGGTAACATATGCTATCCGTCGTACCATTTGCAGCTGAGCTATGCCCCCTCTTGCTGGGGCTTGACGCAAAATTCACCTGTGATGAACCTCACACCCGGTTTGTCCATCCAAGCGCGTGTTCAGGTCAATACACCGTAAACGCCGAGGCATCCGGCCTAATCGGTAAGGACAGGCTTAGTCCTCAAGGGGCGTAATGCTTCTCGCTTATGGCTCGCCGGTGGATTACGCTCACGACGTTCTGTCTGCTGTGCCTGTCTTCACACTGCTCGGGGAGGATCCGGGGCGACCGCCCGGATTTGATGAAGAGCGCTCTCGCGTGCGGGGATCGGCGGGCAGGCAACCTGATGATGGATTGGAAACTGAATGAACCTCCGCAGAACCACCGCGGGTGCCGCGTTGGTCATCGGCGCGATGACCATCGGCCTCGGGACCGCGCATGCCGAGCCTGTCGCGGCTCCGGCTGATCTCAACTACTCCGTCAAGCTGGTCGACAAGACGGTCGTCGCGTCGCTCAAGGGGGGAACCTTCTCGGTCACCGAGAAGGACGGCGCCACCGCCGCCGATCCGAAGCTCTCCGTCGCCAACGTGAAGGACGGCCAGGGCAACACCCTCGTCTCCTTCCCGCTCGACGTCGATGTCGACGGTCGCCTGGTGCCAGTCAAGACCGAGGTGAAGAAGGACGGAACCGTCCTCGAGGTCACCCCGCAGAAGCCCGCGGATCTGGTCGTCACGGACAAGCCGGTCGTCGCCAAGCCGTCCGTCGCGCAGGACATCGCGTCCCCGATGGAGAACCAGCGCGCGCAGAACGAGTTCGCGAGCAACTTCGGCATCGCGACCGCGATCGGTGGCTTCGTCGGCACCGCGATCGGCGCGACCATCGGTTGCATCATCACGATCCCCGCGTTCTGCCTCCCCGGCCTGGTGGCCGGCGCAGGCATCGGTGGCATCCTCGGCACCATCGCCGTCGGTGGCCCGGCCCTGATCGCCGCGGGCATCGAGCTGATGAACACCTTCCAGGCAGCGGACGGCACCACCAAGTGGGCAGACAAGCCGCTCCCGGCCAAGTAAGCACCTGGTACCGACCACTGGCCCGCTCTCCTCGGAGAGCGGGCCAGTGTGCGTTTCAGGCGGGCAAATCCATGGCTCCGTCGAACGCGACGGTGTTCTTGCGCCGTCCGAATCGCCCGAACGACCGCTCCGTCATCTGGAACGTGCCGTCCTCGCGCACCAGCAGCACCGTGCTCACCCTGGTGCCGTGCGCGGCGTCCGCGATGAACCGGGACGACAGCCTGCGTTCCATCAGCTTCGGCACCCCGGTGCTCGGCAATTCCGCGTCCGGGGCCTTGGTGCGGTCGGCCAGCACCGCGAAATAGCGCTCCACCGCACCCGGATCCGACTCGGCCACCGCCCGCAGCTCGGTCAGACCGGTCCGTACTTTGGGCCAGATGGGCTGTGGGGCGGTTAAATCCGGGTTATCCGGGTTCACCCCTGCCGAACTGACGAACGTGCCGTTGGAGAGGCCGTGGAAGCCCGGAGCCAGTTCGTGCGGCGGCGTGGCGCTGCGATTGGAATGCCACCACAGCGATTCCAGGTCGGACACCACCAGGTTGTAGCCGTTGTAGTCGTCCGGTGCGCCCGCGACATCGAGCACGTACTTCTCCGGGCCGGGGAAATCCGCGCCCGGCTGCCGATCCGAGGCGCCGCGCAGGAAGTCCATCAGCAGCGCGCCCCGGGAACGGGCGTCACCGCGTTCGTCCTTCGGCGCCCGCACGTTGGTCACCGCCGCGAAACGATTGCGGCCCTTGTCTTCTCGGCGCAGCCCGAGCCAGGTGCCCGGCGGGTCGCCCGCGGCCGTGTGCTTCGCCCCCAGATCGCGCCCGGCGAGCAGGCCGGGCACCTCCGGCCACCAGCGCAGCGATTCGGTCGGCCGGGCGTAGAACTCGTCGCGGTTGGCCGCGAGGATCAACCGATACTCCGGATGCGCCCGCCAGCCGATCAACACCAAACACATCGGTTCAGGATGCCCGAACCTGGCCCGCCGCCGCACCGCATCGGTCGGGGGATGGGCCGCGCAAGGCCAGTGGAAACCGCCCCGAGACAGCGAAAAGGCCGGCCGCAATGCGGCCGGCCTGCTCGACTGGTGGAACTAGTTGGTGCGAATCTTCAGCCCCGGGTTGTCCGAGAGCACCACGCTCACCGGCTGTGCGAACAGCTGCGGCGCGTTGCCGGTCAGGGCACCGATCAGGTTGGGGATCTCGCAGATCGGGTAGTCGGCCACCGACGACGCGCTGGAGATGCCGAGGGCGAGCCGGCCGGTGACGATCGGGCCGCCGCTGTCGCCGGGCAGCGCGCAGATGTTGGCCGAGAAGGCCTGGGTGAGCTCACGCTCGCCGACCTGCACGGTCTGGTCGACCGCGTTCACCACGCCGCAGCTGAAGCCGGTCCGCGAACCCGACTTGCACACCGGTGCGCCGACGACCGGAGTCGCGACGCCCTCGATGCGCACCGACGCGGCGCCGGGCACCCGGACCTCGTTGTTGCTGAACCGATCCCGCGCCTGGTCGGCGATCCGGACGATCGAGTAGTCCTGTGCGCCGAGCACCGACTTCTCGAATCGGCCGAGCTCGTTGCCGAGGCGGTCGCCGTTGAGCTCGTGGATCCGCGCGGCGTTGTCGTTGCCCGCGGACGGGATGTCCGGGTTGCAGTGGCCCGCAGTGACATTGACGATGTTGCCGTTGCGGTCGGTGCCGTTGAAGCCGAGCGAGCAGCGCAGCGACATGCGGCCCGCGACCGAGGCGTAACCGTCGCCGCCGGCGAGCACGCCGTTGGCGGCGCCGGCGATCTCGGTGGCCTGCAACGTGCCCTGCTCACCGGCCACCGGCGGGGCCATCACGATGACCCTGGCCGGGTCGACGAAGTTCGGCATCGGCAAGCCGGGCTTGTCCACCCGGACCGCGATGCTGTTGTTGACCGTATCGATCACGACGCCACGCACCAGGGCCGACACCGCCTCGGGCTGCCCGTCGAGCCAGCGCTGGAACGCGGTCTTCTCCCCGCGCAGCGCCGACTCGCTCTTGGCCACGTTGCGGACCTCGAAACCGGCTGACTCCGCGGCCTTTCGGGCCTCGTCGGCGCCCGGGCCCTGAGCCAGCGCGACGACCGCCTTGCCGTTGTCGTCGAGCCACGAGCCGCCGAACACCGCCGGGAACTGCCGCTGCGCGGTGGTGGCGAACGCGGCGACCTGCTGGGCCACGTCGGCGCGATGCAGGTACTCCTCCGGCGAGATCTTCAGATCGCGGGCGAGCGCGGTCACCAGTTCGGCGGGCAGGCTCGGGGCCGGATCGGGTTGCGCCGTCGCTACTGCCGCTGTGGGTCCGAACAGCAGTATCGCCGCCGAAGCGGCGATCGCTGATTTTCGGACCAGGGTCTGTCGCGCAGCTGATCGGAGAGGACCTATACGTGGCAGGAGCATGCCCAGACTATATGGGCTGGAGCCCGGGATGCCTACTTATAACGAGCACTGATTTGACGGCACTGTTCAACGCGCCTCACCCGGCGTTGGGCCGGGTGCGTACCGCGATGCCGCTGCCGACTCCGCCACCGGCGGACGCGTCGATATCGGCGAGGATCGGCCGGATCGGAATGCCCAGGCTGGCCGTGCCGCCGTACTGCGCCAACGCGATGTTCGCCTCGTTGCAATCCGGCGCCTCGGCCGCGTTGGAACCGCTGGTGATGCCGAGCGCGAGGGTGCCGGACACGATCGCGCCGCCGCTGTCGCCGCCGAGGGTGCAGGCCGAGCTGGCGAAGCCGCGCACGGTCTTGCTGACGCCCTCCGCGGTGTAGAGCTGGGTCTCGACCCGATCGGCGACCACGAAGCCACAGGTGAAGGTGGACGACTGCCCCGACTTGCACACCGGCGCACCGGTGATCGGGTCGGCGGTACCGGTGATGGCGATCGTGGTGCCGTTGGCCCCGCGCACCGTCGGCTGATCCATGCCCGCGCGCACCGCACGCTCGTTCAGCTTGATCACCGAGTAGTCCAGCGCGCTCTGGCCGCCGAGCTTGGCCTGGACGAACGAGCCGAGCTCCGGGCTGTTCGGGATGTCCTTGACGTTGGGGAAGTAGACGGTGGCGTCCTGGTTGCCCTTGTCGATGTTCGGATCGCAGTGGCCCGCACTGATATTCAGCGCGTTGCCCGCCGCGTCGACGCTGTTGAAGCCGAACGAGCAGACGTCGACGCCCTTGAGCGCGGCGTCGTGCAGCGGGATCGGGGCACTGATGTAGGTGTCGCCGCCCATCGGCCTGCGCTCGATCGCGCCGCCGCTGCCGGGGGAGAGGATGACCTTGATGTTGGCGATCAGGGTCGGCAGGTTCAGCAGGTGCCCCGCGGGGGTGTTGGCGACGCTGAGCACCAGCTGGCTGTTGAGGAAGTCGATGGCGACCGAGTTGATCGCGGTGGAGATCTCCTTGGGCAGGCTGGTGATCCACTGATTCAGCTGCATCAGCGAGCCCTCCAGGCCGTCCGCGGACACCGGGGCGAGCCGGGTCTGGTAGCCGTCGGACGCGGCGATCTTGGCCGCGTCGAGCGAGGTGACCGCGACGACGGGCTTGCCGTCGGTGCCGATCCACGCGCCGGCGAAGGCCTCCGGGCGTTCCGAGCGGAAGTCGCGGGCGTAGTCGCGCAGTTGCTGGGCGCGAGCCGCACGGTCCAGGTACTCCGTCGGGGTCATCTTCAGATCACGCGCGATCGCCTGCACCAGTTCCTGCGGCAGGGCGTCGGCGTTCAACTGGATAGGTGTCGCCGGTGCCGCCGCGGCGGTGGTCGTGCAGAGCAAGGGTGCGAGGAAAACGGTCGAAGCGAGGGCGACAGCTTTGACCGTGGCGCTGCGCGCCACCAACTTGCGCATGAAATCCCTTCGTTGGCACGCACGTGCCAGCTCAATCCGCGGCAACGGGCCTGGAATCCGTTGGCTCACAGTCGTCCTCCAGCAACAAACCGGGCGCCTGCAATTCATCCGACAACACCGGTCAGCGCATCACTTTAAGGCACAAACCGGGGAAGGTCTCTACTAATCACCGACTGCCCGGTATCTGCAGGCCAGGGATCGTCGGAATCTGCGGAAGGGGGTTGTACGGCGTCGTGGTGGTAGGCCGCGGGCGCGTGGTGCTCGGCGGCGTCGTCGGCGGCTCCGTGGTCGGCGGAGGGGGCGGCGGCTCGGTGGTCGGTGGCGGCGGTGGCGGCGTTGTCGTGGTCTCCGGCGCCTCGGTGGTCGGCGGCGTGGACGGGACCGTCGGGAAGTTGATCGGCGGGGCCGGCGGGGTCGGGCTCACCGTGACCTGATCGGATTTGGCGTCGCGCATCGGCGGCACCGGCGTCTGGCCGTCGTCGCGGAACAGCACGGCCACCGCGAAGCCGCCGAGCACGAGTCCGATCAGGGCGGCGGCGCCGATCAGCAGCGGGAGCTGTTTGCGGTCCTTGGCCGGTTCGGCCGTGCGCGCAGGTGCGTCCGGAACCGCGGTCGCTTCCGTGGGTACCGGCTCGGCCATCGGGATGGCCGCCGAATACGCCTGCGGTGTCGGCTCGGACGCGGGCACGGCCGGGATGACGACGGTGTCCACGGTCGAGTTCTCGGCGTGCGTCGGGTCCGGCGGGGTGCTGCCCGCCGGTGTGGAGAGCACCGCCGCCAGGGCCGCGCGGGCGGCGTCATAGGCGAACGTGCTGCCCGGTTCGCCGGTCTCGGCGCTCGGCAAGTCGGCCTCGCTGACCAGCAGCACCGACCGCAGCCCCAGGTAGTCCAGCGCGTCGCGCAGCGCCTGGATGTATTCACGCGGCCAATCACCGGGGTGGGTCGCGTAGAACTCGGCCGGGCCGTTGAGGTGGTCCGCGGTCAGGTTGATCAGGCAGAACAGTGCGGTCGCGACCAGGTCTTCGGCCCGGTAGGCCTCGCCGTCGTCGACCGAGATGCCCGCCGGATCGCCGACCGCCAGCGCGAAGCCGGTGATGGCGTGCGCGTTCTCGTCCGGCGGCGGTCCGCCGAGCGTGGCATCACCGTCGTCGGACATGTAGAGCAGCGACTCGCGGACGATGAACAACGGTTCCTCGTCGCCGTCGGTGACGACCGCCGCCGTGCACTCGTCCTCGGCGATGCGTAGGCCCACCCCTGTGGCCATCCTCAGTACCTCGCTTCGGCTTCCCGGCGTACGAATCCGTACTCTGTCACACCAGCAGAGAGCCGTGTCCCATGGCGCGGAGCATCGACAATAACTCCGATCGGGACCGTGCACCGATCCGCCGCCTGATCCGGGCGACATGATGCTCCACCGTCTTGGCGGAAATGTACAGGCGAGCGCCGATCTCCCGGTAGGTCAGCCCGAGTAGCACCAGTTCGGCGACCTCGCGTTCGCGTTCGCTGAGGATCGCCGCCTGCTCGCCGACCGCCGGATCGGGGGTGGGCCGGGCGCCCGGCTGCGGCGATGGCGTGGCCGGCGGCAGGATCGGATCCTGCGGTTTGGCGTCCGCGCGGACCGTGCGGGCCAGCTTGAGCAGCGCGGTCGCGGTCGCCGAGTCGGCCGCGGCGAGGGCGGCCTCGCTGGCCAGCCGGGCGGCGTCCCAGGTCATGCCGATCTCGCTCAGGCCGGCCACGGCCGCCTCGACGGGCGCGGCCGACACCTCGCCGCGCAGCACCAGTACCCAGGTGCGGCCCGCGTCGGCGAGCACGGCCGCGTGCCGATCGCCCGCCTCGGCCGCGGCCTTGAGCGGGCGGGCGTGCGGGAGCAGTTCCTGCGGGCTCTCGTGCAGGATCGCGGCCTGCACGCCGTACCAGTGGAAGGCGTTCGCCCAGGCGGGCGGGTCGTCCAGCCGGCGCAGCAGCGCCTGTGCCGCCTCGACCAGCGGCGCGATCCGGCCCTCGTCCCGCAATCGGATTCCGGCCAGCCACAATTCGCCGATCGGGAGCAGCGCGAGCAGGTCGGCCTCGACGTCGTCGAACATCAGGTGGGCCGCCTGCCAGGCCCGGGACAACGCGGCGTGGTCGCCGGTGCGCCTGGCCAGGCCGACCGCGACGCCGTGGGCGAGCAGGCGGTCGCGGACGTCGAGCGAGTCGTGGTCGAGCGCGGCGACCGTCGCGGCGGCGGTGCGTTCATCGCCGCCGAGCATGGCCGCCCAGGCCGCCAGCACCTGGAGTTGATGGCAGCGCAGGCCGCTGGCGGTGGCCCGGCGCAGCGCGTCGCCGGCCCGGCGGGGCTCGCCGGTGCCGAGGCAGAGCAGGGTCGCGATGGATACCGCGGTGCAGGGCAGGAAGCGGTCGACACCGGAGTCGGCGTGCGCGGCCTGCACGAGCGCGGAGACCGACGAGGCGGTGCCGTTCGTGGACCGTGTTGGCGTGGTGGGGTTTCCGTGTGCGGCCTCGCGACCGTTGAGCGAACCGGTCAGCGCGGTGGCGATCAGCCGGGCGTGCGCGTTGGCCTCGGTCGGCGGCCACTGCGTTGCCGATTCGGATATCTCCGCGGCCCCGGGCAGGTCGCCGGCCAGCGCGAGGACCGTCGCGCCGATGGCCCAGTCCGCGCCGACGCGTTGCGCGCCCAGCCACGAATACAGTTGGGCCGCACGGGCAACCAGCCCGCGCCGGGTCAGTGCCGCGGCGCAGATCCGCACCGCGTCGGCGAGTTCGGCGCTGGAGACACCCGAACGGGCCAGTACCGGCTCGGCCAGCCGCATGGCGGTTTCGCCGTCGCCGTTGCGCCCGGCCGCCTCGGCCCAGCGCAGCGCGATGAGATCGGGGTCGGCGCCGGTAGCCGCGGCGGCCGCGTAGTAGCGCACCGCCTCGCGGCCCGCCTTTTCCGCGGCGGCGGAGAGGAATTCGGCCAGCCGCGGGTCGCGGACGCCGGATTCGGCGAGCAGCAGCGCGGTGTGATCGCGCAGCAGGCCCGCGTCCAGGCGCGCGCCGAGCAACTTGCGCTGGACCGCGACGAACCGGCGGTCGCCGAGCAGCGTGCGCAGCGGTCCGACGGCCGGGGTGAGCAGCAGATCGGCGTCGGTGACCAGGGCGCTGGCCCTGGCCCGATCGATGAGGTGCTGTGCGGCAACGGGTTCCACGCCGAGCACCTCGGTGAGCTCGCTGGCGTCCAGGCCGGCGCCGGTGGTGGCGACGACCAGGGTTTCCAGCAGGTCCGGTGCGAGGTTGTCCAGCAGCGAACGGGCCCAGGCGGCGACGGCCGCGTCAACCGCGCCGATTCCTGCGTCGAGCCGGGCCGAGCAGGCGGCGGTCAGCGCGGCGACCACGCCGCCGCGGATGCCGTCGGTCTGCCGGTGGATGTGCTGGGACACCTGGCGCGGCACCATCATGCCGAGTTCCCTGGCGAACGGGGCGATGTCGGCCACGCCGAGCGCGCGCAACTCGACCACCCGGCCGCGCCGGGCGACCGTGTCGGCCAGCGCGCGCAGCCGGTGGTCGTGCGGGCGCGGCTGGGTCGCGACCACGACCGTGCGCTGCCCGGATTCGACGGTCGCGCAAAGGTATTCGAGCTCGGCCTGATTCAACGTGTGGGCGTTGTCCACGATCAGCGCCGGCAGTTCGGTGGGTGGCGCGACGCGGGTGCCGAACCCGTTGGTGGCGCCGTTGCCGGTGTGCGCGGTCGCCACGGTCAGGGTGTCCTGCATCGGGATGCCACGGGTGCGCAGGCGATTGCGGATCTCGTTGAGCAGGGTGGATTTACCGGTCTGGGAGCGGCCGCGAATCAGATAGACGATCGGTTCCTGGTCGGCGGAGTCCAGTTCCCGGAGGATTTCGCGGGCCGACGGCAGGGTGTCGAACGCGATGTCAGCCACCGTTTCCTCCGAGGATCTGGCCGGGCGCGCGCAGCACGGTGCCGACGGTGTTGCCGACGGTATCGATCGGGTCCTTCAAAGTGCCGGTCGGCAGGCTCGGGGCCTGCGGCGGCGTCGGCGGCGCGGGGTAGTTGCCCGGTGCCGGGGCCGGCGCGGGGGTGGGCCCGGGCGCCGGCGCGGGCTGCGGGGCCGGTTGCGGCGCACCGGGTTCCGCGGGCGGCGCGGCGGGCTGGCCCGCGGGCTGGCTGTTCACCACGGCCACCGTCGTCGCGGCGGGGGAACCGGGTTGGCCCGCTTCGATTTTCGGGCGTCCGGCGGCCGAGGTGGCCGGATCTGTGGCGGCGGCAGGCAGATTGGGGTCACCGGTCTGCTCGCCGGTGGTCGCGGCGATCTCCGCCGCGCGGGCCGGGGACGAGTGTTCGGTCGAGGCCGGGTTCGGGCCGGGCTGGGCGCCCGTGCCGATCGCCACGGTGCCGGTGGCCAGCAAGCCGATGACGACCGCGGCGCCCGCGACGATGGCGGCGCGCTGCCTGCCGCTGAACCGCGGCTTGCGCGCGGGGTCGCCGCTCGGCAGCGCCGAGATCGCCACCGAGGGAAGTTCTTTGGTCGCCGGCTCGAGCGACGCGGGAGGCGCGATCGGCGTCCGCACCGAGGCCAGGTCCGCGGCCAGCACGGCGGCGCCGCGGGCGCTGGTTTCGGCCGGGTCGGGAGCCGCCACCACCGGCAGGCCGAACTCGGTCGAGATCAGCTCGGCGACCAGTGGAATCGCGCCGCCGCCACCGGTGAGCAGTACCCGGCCGATATCGCCGATGTCGAGCCCGGCCCGGTGCACGGCGTCGCGGATCAGTTCGATCGAGGTCAGCAGCGGGCCGCGCAGCAGGTCTTCCAGTTCGCCGCGGACCAGCCGGACGTTGCCGCTGTGCGTGTCCGCCGGATTCAACCGCACCGGGACGACGGTGGCCGTATTTATCGACAGCTCTTCTTTGGCCGTTCGGCACTGCTCGCGCAATGCCGCCAATTTCTGCTCGACAACCGGGTCGAACGGGTCGAAATCATTTGCCAGTACGGCGTTTGCCAGGACGTAGCGCATGGTCAGCAGATCGAATTCGGCACCGGCGATGTCCGTGGTCCGCAGCGGTGTGCCGAGCACGCCCGCGTGATCGCCGGTGCGCACCACCGAGACCGTGAGGCCGGTGGCGCCGAGGTCGTAGACGATCACCGCGCCGTCGCCGAGCGGGCCGTGCGCGGATTCGAGCCAGCGGACCGCGGCGGTCGGCTCGGGCACCAGGGTCACCTCGCGCAGGCCCGCGCGATCGAGCGCCGCGCGCTGGATGTCGACGGTGTGCCGGGGCCACCACGCCGGATGGCAGGCGACCGTCGAACCGGGTTCCCCGGCCCGCGTGCCGATCTCGTCGATCAGGCAGCCGATGGCCGCGGAAACGAGGTCGGCGGCGGAATGTGCGCTGCCGTCCTCGGCGAGCATGTCCACCGGATCGCCGACCCTGGCCAGAAATCCCTCCAGCAGCACGTCGCTGGAATGCCGTCCGCCGGCCCTGGCGGAGGCGCCGAGGGCGGGCGGCGCGTCGGCCGCGAGGCGTAGCACGCTGGGCTGGGTGACGACGTCGTCGCCGCCGTTCCCCGCTGCCGCCACGGCGACCGAATTCGACGACCCGACAGTGATGCCGAGCGCCAGACGCTCTGTCATTCGAGAACCCCGTTCGAAAACTCTGTGGTCCGATGTCGCTGCTGTGTAGTCCGAGTGCGGAAGGCGGGAGGAGCACGCCGACGCACTCGTTGTTTCGGTTGCTGGCCGTCCGCCGTTACCGCCGCCGGGGAACTTCCGGGGAAATTCCCCTAATGCGCGGGATGCCCCTAAGGGCGGGATCGGGTGAGTTGTGGGGGTCGGCCCCGTTACGCGTAACGAGCGGCGCCCCTAGCGTGAAATGCATTCCAACGATGCGGATCGCGAAGGTCCGCCGGCTCTCAGGAGATTTTCTGATGACACCCAACGCGATTCTCGAGTTCATCCTCAACCTGCTGCGCGATCACGAAGCGGCGGTCGGCTATTGCGCGAATCCGACGCAGGCGCTGGTGGCGGCGGGTTTGCCTGCGGTCACGCCGGAGGACATCGCGGCCGTCGCCCCGATGGTCGCCGAGTCCGCGCTGGTCGCGGGCGGTTCGCAGCTGTCGGCGATCGTCGCCGCCGGCGCCCAGACCGGCGCTGCCGCGGTGATCGGTGCGGCGGGGACCGTCGGTGCCGCCGCGGCGGCCGATGCCGGGCTGAATATCGGTGCTGATCTGGGGGTTGACCTCGGCGCCCAGGTCGGGACGGGTCTCGACGTCAACGCGGGGTTGAACACCGCGATCGACACCGGGCTTCAGGTCGGCGCGGATATCGGGGCCGGGCTTTCCGCCGGGCTCGGCACGGTGGCCGACATCGGCGCGAATCTGTCGGCGGCGGTCGGCGGCGCGCTCGGTGTGGCGGGGCAGGCGGTAACCGGCATCGGTGCCGCTGTGCAGGGTGCCGTGGATGCCGGAGCACATGCCGGGACGGGGCTCGAAACGAGTATCGGCGGCGCCCTCGGGACGGTCGGGCAGGCCACAGCCGGGATCTCCACCGGGCTCGATGCCGCGCTCGGCGCGGGCACGCAGGTGGGCGCCGACGTCTCCACCGGGCTGCAGGGTGCGTTGCATGCGGTGACGGGTGCGACCACCGGCCTCGACGCGGCAGTCGGCGCGGGTGCCGATCTCGGTGCCGGTGTGACCGCCGGTCTGAACGCCACCGGGGCGCAGCTGGCCGGTGGCTTGACCTCCGGGCTGAACGGTCTCGCTCAGGGTGCGGCCGATCTGAACGCCGACCTCTCCGCGGGGCTCGGCGGCGGACTGTCCACCAGCGTTGGCGCCGTAGGTAATTCGGCGGCGCAGGCCACGGCGGGTCTGGAAACCGGACTCGGTGCGGCGATCGGCGCGGGCACCGGCGTCGGCGGCGGATTGTCCTCGGCGCTGGATGGCGCGGTGAATACGGGCGTGCAGGTCGGGTCGGGTCTGGAGACCGGGCTGTCGGGTACCGCGGGTGCTGCCCTCGGCGCGGGTGCGCAGGTGGGTGCCGATCTGGGCACCGGGCTCAGTTCGACCGTGGATGGTTCGATCAACGCTGGGGCGCAGGTGGGTTCGGGCCTGGAGACCGGGTTGTCCACGGGTCTCGGTGGTGCCCTCGATGCGGGTTCGCACGCGGTGACCGGGCTGGAGACGGGCCTGTCCACGGGGATCGGGGCGGCGGCGGACGCCGGCGCCGGTCTCGGTGGTGGACTTTCCGCCGGGCTCGACGGTGCGGCCGGGATCGGGGCGCAGGTCGGGACCGGTCTCGGTGGTGGCCTCGACGCGGGTGGTCACGCGGCCACCGGCCTGGAGACCGGGTTGTCGACCGGGATCGATGCGGCTACGGGTCTCGGTGGTGATCTGTCCACCGGAGTCGGTGGTGCCGTGGATGCCGGTGCGGGACTTGGTGGTTCGCTCGGCGGCGTTACCCACGGCGCGGTCGACACCGGCGCGGGTCTCGGTGGTTCGCTCGGTGGGACGACGCACGGCGCGGTCGATACCGCTGCGGGTCTCGGTGGTTCGCTCGGTGGCACCACGCACGGCGCGGTCGATACCGCTGCGGGACTTGGTGGTTCGCTCGGTGGGACGACGCATGGTGCGGTCGATGCCGCTGCGGGTCTCGGTGGTTCGGTGGGTGGCACCACGCACGGCGCGGTGGATACCGGTGCCGGGCTGAGCGGCGAGGTCGGTTCGACCGCGAATGCCTGGTCGTCGCTGGATGTTTCGAACGCGTTCGGGTCGGGGCTGGACAGCACCGCCGGGGTGCACGGCGACTCGGGCCTGTTCGGCGATGCGCACGCGGGCACGGATCTGGCCGGCAGCGCCGGCGCGGATCTCACCGGCGACGCGATGCTGCACTGATCGCGCCGCCGCCGCACTGACAATGCCCGCTCCACTGGAAGAGGTCGACACCGCGATGGGGACGCCCGCACCGAACGCCACGCCACCGGCGGTACCGCTGCTGTCGGTACTCGGCGAAACCATCGCGGCGGCGCGCGCCGCCGGCCGCAACGATCTGGTCGGCCGGCTCGAGGTAGCCGCCGACCGGGTGCGGGATCCGCGGCGGCGCATTGTCATTGCGGGGCAACTGGATCAGGGCAAGAGCCGGTTCGTCAACGCGCTGCTGAACCTCGAGCTCTGCCCGGTGGGCGACGATGTGACCACCACGGTCACCACGCTGCTCGCCTACGGTCCCGAACCCAAGGCGGAACTGGTGCTGACCGCGCCCGGCGGTGATCAGGGTGGCCCGGAGGCCCGGGTACCGGTGCCGATCGAGGCGATCGGCTCGATCACCGCGCATTCCCCGCTGGCGCAGGGGCGGCGGATTCTGCGGCTGGAGATCCAGGTGCCCAACGCCTTGCTGGCCGATGGCATCGTGCTGGTCGACACCCCCGGCGTCGGCGGGCACGGAAGTTCGTACGCGGCAAGCGTGCTGACCATGGTGCCCGCCGCCGACGCGGTACTGGTGCTCTCCGACGCGTCCACCGAGCTCACCGAGCCGGAGCTCGCGTTCCTGCGCCAGGTGCGCGAATTGTGCCCCACCGTAGCGCTGCTCATCACCAAGACCGACCTGTACCCACATTGGCGTCAGGTATTCGAGGCCGATCAGCGCCACCTGACCACGGCGGGCATGGACGTGCCGATGATCGCGGTCTCCGCGTTGCTGCGCAGCCACGCTCTGCGCCTGCAAGACCAGCAGCTCGGCCTGGAGTCGGGCTTCGGCTTGCTCTACCAGTTCCTGCGCGACCAGGTGGTCGCCCGTGATCAGCTGGCCACGCGCAGCGCGGTGGCCCGTGACATCCGTTCCGTCGCCGAACATCTCGCGCTCGCGCTGGGCAGCGAACTGGTCGCGGTGCGCGATCCGGCCCGTGGCGCGGCCGCGGTGCGCGAACTCCAGTCCGCGCGGACCTCGGCCGAAGAACTGCATCGCCGCACCGCCGCTTGGCAGCAGACCCTCGCCGACGGCATCACCGACCTGGCCGGGGACGTCGACCACGATCTGCGAGATCGGTTGCGCGGCATCGCCAGAACCACCGAGGAGTGGATCGACGAGCACGATCCGGGCCGGCACTGGGACAGCATCGCCGAATACCTCACCGGCACCATCGATACCGCGATCGGGGACAACCTGCTGTGGACCCATTCGCGCGCGCTGCAGCTCGCGAAGCGGGTCGCGGAACACTTCACCGAGGTCGGCACCGCCGATCTGCCGGACGTGCGGTCCGACGCCGCCGTCGCGGGCAGCCACGTCGGCGCGGGCACCCTGGCCGACCTGGAGCCCGACATCGGTTTCGGCAGCAAGCTGCTGGTCGGCATGCGCGGCTCCTACGGTGGCGTGCTGATGGTCGGCCTGGCCAGCACCTTCGCCGGGCTCGCGCTGCTCAATCCGATCTCGATCGGCGCCGGACTGGTGGTGGGCGGCAAGGCTTTCCGGGACGACAAGCAGGCCAGGCTGGCGCGGCGGCGCAGCGAGGCGAAGGTCGCCGTCCGCCGGTTCGTCGACGATGTGGCGTTCCAGACCGGCAAGGAATCCAAGGATCGGCTGCATCGCATCCATCGGGCGCTGCGCGATCACTACGCCGGGGTGGCGGAGCGGAGCCTGCGCTCGATCGACGACTCGCTGCGGGCCGCGCAGGAGGCCGCGACCATGGCCAACGCGCGCCGGGCCGAGCGCGGCGCGGTGCTGGAGCGGCAGCTGCACGTGGTCGCCGAGCTGGGACGATACGCCGAAGCCATGCAGGCCGCGCTGCCGAGCGCGCCCGCCGGTACGGTTGCCCCGTGAATCGAGAGGTCGGCGCGGCGCCGGGGATTGTGGCCGAGGCACATCGGCTGGTCGGCGCGGCGCGGGCGGCGCTGGCGAGCGAGCCGCGGCCGCGGGCACTGCTGGCCGACTGCGCGGGTCGATTGGATCAGCCGTTGCGCATCGCGCTCGCCGGATCGTTGAAGGCCGGTAAGTCGACGCTGTTGAATTCCCTTGTCGGACAGGACATCGCACCGACCGACGCGACCGAGTGTACCCGGGTGGTCACCTGGTATCGCTACGGATCCACGCCGAGCGTGACCGCGCACGCGGGCGACGGCGCTCGCGCGAACGTGGTGGTGCGCCGCGGCGGCGGAACGCACGGGCTGACCTTCGATCTGGAACGACTGAACTGGAACGCCCCCGCGCCGCGCGAGGTCGACCACCTCGAGGTCGAATGGCCCGCCGCCGCGCTGGCCCACACCACGATCATCGATACGCCGGGCACCTCGTCACTGTCGCGCGAGGTGTCGCTGCGCACGGCCAGGCTGCTGACGCCGGGCGCGGAGCAGGCCGAGCAGAACATCGCGGTTCCGGGTGCCGACGCGGTGGTGTACCTGCTGCGCAGGCTCGACGCCGCCGACGTCCGGTTCCTCGAGCGGGTCGGTGCCGGAACCGGTGCGGCACACGGCGTCTCCGGTCCGCTCGGGGTCGTCGGGGTGGTGTCCAGGGCCGACGAGATCGGGGCGGGCCGAATCGACGCCCTGCATTCCGCGCGGGATGTCGCGACCCGGTTCGCCGGGGAGTTGGAGCGAACGGGCCTGTGCCAGGCCGTGATTCCGGTCGCCGGACTGCTCGCCTTCGCCGCGGCCACGTTGCGGCAACAGGAGTACGCGGCATTCGAAGCGCTGGCCGGGGTGCCGGTCGACGAACTGAGCACGGCACTGCTGTCCGCGGACCGCTTCGCGCGGCCCGATGTGGCGTTGCCGGTGGCTCCGGAGCTGCGGGCGCAGCTCGCGGAACGGTTCGGCCTGTTCGGCATTCGGATGGCCGTCACCCTGATCCGGCTGGGTGTGCGCGATTCCGCCACGCTGGCAGCGGAACTGACCGAGCGCAGCGGTGTGGATGAGCTGCGCTCGGTGCTCGACGTCCAATTCGGCCAGCGGGCCGACCAACTCAAGGCGCACTCCGCGCTCACCGCCCTCGCCCGCGTGCTCACCGCCTACCCGGGCAGCGAGGCCGACGCCCTGCTGCCCCGGGTGCGTACCCTGCTCGCCGATGTGCACGGCTTCGCCGAACTGCGCCTGCTCGGTCGCCTCCGCACCGACGAATTGACCTTGCCGCCAAACGATCTCGCCGAGCTGCACCGGCTGATCGGTGGTGCCGGCATCGCTGCGCACCTGCGCCTCGGCCTCCCGGTCGATGCCGCGCCCGCGGTCCAGCGCGACCAGGCGGTGGCCGCGGTGCGCAAATGGCGATCCCGCGCCCGCCATCCACTCGCCGACCAGTTCACCACCACCGCCTGCCTCACGGCGGCCCGCAGCGCGGAAGGCACCCTCGGCCTGCTCCCGGAGTAGGCTGGGCTACGCGGTGATCCGGCGCATCGCCTCGGCCAGCTCCGCGCCGGACGGCGCGTGCTCGGGGTCGACCAGATACTGCGCGGCCAGGCCGGTCAGCAGGGCCTGGTAGAAGGTGCCGAACAGCCGGCCCTGCTCCGGGTCGTCCGCGCCGATGTTCTCGAAGAGCCGGGCCAGTCCGGCGCGCGCCTCGGCCAGGCCGGCCGCGAGCCCCTCCCTGGTCGCGGCATCATGGCCGCCCTGCGCGATGGTGTCGAAGGTGGCCGCCCACAGCCCGCGATGACGGCGTAGCGACTCGATCACCGCCGTCCACTGCGCCGCGAAACGTTCCAGCGGCGTCGAATCCGGTTGCGCCGCATCGCTCAGCGCGCGCTCGAGTTCCACACCCCATTCCCGATTCGCCTCGGCGAGCGCCTCGCTCAGCAGCGCCTCCTTGGACCCGAAGTGGTAGCCGATCGCGGCCATGCTGACCCCGCCGGCGGCGGTGGCGATATCGCGCACGGTGGTGCGGGCGTAGCCCTTCTCGAAGAGGCACTGCCGTGCGCCCGCGAGCAGATCTTCTCGGTTTCCCATGGTCACCATGGTAGCGCGATCGCCTCAGTCATTTGTCTTGCGCGCTCGCCTAAGACAAATGTACAGTTTCCGCATGAGCAACCGACCGATGACCGTCCTCATCTCCGGCGCCAGCATCGCCGGACCCACGCTGGCCTTCTGGCTGAACCGCTACGGCTTCGCGGTGACCATCGTCGAGCGCGCCCCCGCGCTGCGCGTCGGCGGTCAGGCGGTCGACGTGCTCGGCGCGGGGACCGAGGTGATTCGCAAGATGGGCCTGCTCGGTCAGGTGCACGAGTTCAGCACCGGCAAGCGCGGCACCTCCTACGTCGATGCCACCGGCAGGGCGCGGGCGAGCATGAGCAGCGAGGTGTTCAACGGCGTCGGCGCGGGCGGGGACTGCGAGATCCAGCGCGGCGACCTGGCCAGGGTGCTGTACGAGGCGACCCGCGACGATGGCGGATACCTCTTCGGCGACAGCATCACCGCCCTCACCGAGGACGAAAAGGGCGTGCACGTCACGTTTTCGCACGCCGAACCGCGCAGCTTCGACCTGGTCATCGGCGCCGACGGCGTGCACTCCCACACGCGCAGGCTGGTTTTCGGCCCGGAGAGCGACTTCCTCCGGCACATGGGCTACTACATCAGCATCTACACCACCCCCAACCTGCTCGCGCTGGATCACTGGGAGCAGGACTACAACGTCCCCGGCAAGATCGCGGGTAGCTACAGCGCCCGCGAGAACAACCGAGCCAAAGCCGTTTTCGCGTTCGAGTCGGAGCCGATCGACTACGACTACCGAAACATCGAGCAGCAGAAGCGAATCGTCGCCGACACCTTCGCCGACGCGGGCTGGCAGGTGCCGCGCCTGCTCGAACACCTCACCGCCGCCGACGATTTCTACTTCGACGCCATGGCGCAGATCCACATGGACGATTGGTCGAAGGGCCGCGTCGCGCTGGTCGGCGACGCGGGCTACTGCGCCGCCCCGCTATCCGGCCAGGGCACCAACCTCTCCCTGGTCGGCGCCTACGTCCTGGCCGGCGAACTGGCCGCCGCCCACGGCGACCACACCGTCGCCTTCCCCCGCTACCGCACAGAGCTGCTGCCCCTGGTCAAGGCCTGCCAGACCTTCGCCGAGGGCGTCGGCAAATGGTATGCGCCCCCTACCAAGTGGATGATCCGCCTGCGCAACCTCAACGTCCGCCTCCTGCCCTACCTCCCTTGGCGCGGCCTCATCGGCGGCGCCCCCCAAAAGGTCGCCCGCACAATCCGGATCAAGGACTACCGCCCCTACGAGACTTCTGCCCGCACGTCCTGAGGCGTCGTGGCGGAACTCGTCGGGTCGATGAGGATTTTGGCGTGGTGGTCGGGGTTGGCGAGGGTGGTGAAGGCGGAATCGATGCCGGCGAGGCCTACGGTGCCGGTGATCAACGGGGTGGGGTCTACTTTGCCTTCGGCGAGTAGGTGGAGGGTGTCGCGGAATTCGCCGGGGTCGTAGCCGAAGGCGAAGTGGAGTTCGAGTTCCTTGTTGATGGCCATGGCGGGTTGGATGCGGTCGGATTCCATGCAGACGCCGACGACGACCACGCGGGACAGCGGGGGCGCGGCGGCGATTATCTGGTCGAGAATGCCAGGGACGCCGACGCATTCGAAGATGACCGGGCCGGACGGGCCGGCGTTCAGGGTGTGCGCGAGGCGGAAGACATACCACCAGGGCAATTTCGGGACGCGGCGCAGGCGGTCCATGGTGTCGAAGCCGAGGCTGAGAATGTCGGTGACGCCGTTGATCCGGCCGCGCTTGGGAGCGGCCGTCCAGGGGGAGTCGGTGGCCGGGTCCACCACGATGTCGGCACCGCAGGCGGTCGCGAGTTCCCTACGGCGCGGGGAGAAGTCGCTGGCCACCACGGTGCGCACACCCGCGGCCTTCAGCATGCTGATCACCGCGAGGCCGATCGGGCCGCAACCGATCACGAAGGCGTTCTGCCCCTTGCCGACTCGCCCTTTGCGCACCGCGTGCCAGGCCACCGCCATCGGTTCGGTGAGTGCCGCGTGTTCGGCGGACAATCCGTTGGGCACCGGCATGGTCATCGATTCCTGGACCACCACCTGCTCGGCGTACGCGCCGGGCGCCTCGACCGACAGCCCGGTGAGCTGCGGCTTCGAGCCGTGCCGCACGATCGGCAGCGCCACCACCGGCGTGCCCGCCGCCCACCGCTTGCGACACCCCGGCCCGTAATCGACCACCGCGCCGCTGAATTCGTGGCCGAGCACCACCCGCTGGTCCGATCGCATGAACGCGTCGTAGCCGGTGGCCACGGCCAGATCCGCCATCTCGTCGGCGTGGCTGCGCGCATGCAGGTCGGAACCGCAGATGCCGCAGCGGATCACCTCGATCAGCAGTTGCCCGCGCCCGGGTACCGGGGTCGGCAGGTCGACGACCTCGAACTTCGAGTGGGTGACGACGGCGGCCCGCATAGTGAACTCCTCGAATCGGCAGTCCGTCCACGCTACTGCGTCCGGCCGCCCGGCTACGGCGATCCGGCGGTGACGAGTGCTTCCGCGGCGGTGCGGCGGTCGTAGTCGTCGCGGGCCGCGGCGATCTCGTTCTGGTGTCCTTCGGTCCAGGTGACGAGGGCTTTGATGGTGGTGTGCAGGCTCGCGCCGAGCGGGGTGAGCGCGTAGTCGACCCGCGGCGGAACGGTCGGGTAGACGGTGCGCGAGACCAGTCCGTCGCGTTCGAGCTGGCGCAGTGTGCGGGTGAGCATCCGCTGGCTCACGCCGTCGATCTTGCGCTTCAACTCGGTGAATCGCAGGCTCCGCTGATCGAGCAGCGCGATCGCCAGCAGCGACCATTTGTCCGCGACCCGGTCGAGAATCTGGCGTACCTCGCAGTCGACGCGGGTGTCCCACTGGAGAACGTCGTAGTCGGCGGCGGTATCCCCGCAGTGCCCCGGTGACCTTGATGTGCCGTCTTCCATGGTTGCCGATTCTGCCCGAGACTTTCCCTCGGTATCAAGAGGTAACCGACCCCACCGTCGGGAACCGAGTCTGTTTGGGGAGTCGTGATGGTGAAAGTCAGAGCGGTCGAGGTCTTCACGGAGATGTCCGGCCGCGCCTTGGGCGTGCTCGCGGTGCTGTGCGGCGCGATCTTCCTGGAGGGCATCGACGTCGCGATGCTCAATGTGGCGCTGCCCTCGATCCGGGCCGAGCTCGGCCTGTCCACCGGGATGCTCAGCGGCGTGGTGTCCGCGTATGTGCTCGGCTACGGCGGGTTCGTGCTGCTCGGCGGCCGGGCCGCCGACCTGCTCGGCCGCAGGCGGATGTTCCTGTGCTGGCTCACCGTTTTCCTGGTCTTCTCCGGCCTGGGCGGTTTCGCCACGACCGGCTGGATGCTGCTGACCGCGCGCTTCGTGACCGGGGTGGCCGCGGCGTTCCTCGCCCCGGCCGGGCTGTCGCTGATCACCACGAACTTCGCCGAGGGGCGGGTGCGCGACAAGGCGCTGCTGTTTTACGCGGGCGTCGCGGCGGGCGGGTTCTCGCTCGGCATGGTGGTCGGCGGGTTGCTGACCGCGTTCGGCTGGCGCTGGGTGTTCTTCGTGCCGGTGCTCGTCTCGGCCGGGCTGCTGCTGGCCGCGTTCGTGCTGGTCCGGGATTCCGGTGTGCCGGAACGGGTTCGGGGCGGCTTCGATCTGCTCGGCGCGCTGACCGTGACCGGTGCGATGCTGCTGCTCGTCTACGGCGTGGTCCGGCTGGAGCATCCGGGCGACGGACCGGCGCTGACCGTTGTGACCTTCGTCGCGGGGGCGGCACTGCTCGGGTTGTTCGTCGTGAACGAACGCCGCACCGCCACCCCGCTGGTCCGGCTCGGCATCCTGCGCTCGGCCCCGCTGGTCCGCACCAACCTGGTCGCGGTGTTGTTCATCGGCTCGTTCATGGGCTTCCAGTTCCTCGCGACGCTGTATTTCCAGGAGCTGCGTGGCTGGAGCACGGTGCAGACCGGCCTGGCGATGGCGGTGATGGGTCTGGATGCGCTGCTCGCGCCGCTGCTGACGCCGTGGCTGGTGCGTCGATTCGGCAATGTCCGGGTGGTTTTCGGTGGCGTGGTGCTCGCGGCGCTGGCCTACGCGCTGTTCCTGCCTGCCGATCTGGACCGGGCCTACCTCGCACTGCTGCCGACGATGGTGCTGCTCGCCGTCGCCTTCGCGCTCGTGTACGGACCGCTGACCATCGCGGGCACCGACGGCATCGCGGCCGAAGAGCACGGCCTGGCCGGCGGATTGCTCTACACCGGAATCCAATTCGGTGCGGCGCTGGGGATCTCGGTGGTCACCGCGGTGAACGTCGCGGCGGTCGACGCGGGCACGGGTGGGATGGACGGACTGCGGACCGCGCTGGTGGTTCCGGTGGTGGCCGCGGTGCTGGCGGGCGTGATCGCGGCGACCGGGTTGCGGCGGGGCGCGATCGCCGAGGCCGTCGAAGTGCCGGAGCCGGCGCGTGCCTGAACCTGGCCAGCGGGCCGGAGTGGTGAAACCACTCCGGCCCGTTCGGATCTCACCCGCCGGGCGCGCAGCGCGGGGAATACCTCCTGCTCGAGGTAGGTGTCGAGATCACGTCCCGTGCGCGGTGAACCCCTGCGCCTGGATCTGCGGAATCGCCGAGTCCACGACGTTCCGGCCGCGGCCGATGACCCAGGATGTCCATTGTCCTCATACTCCTACCGGTGTCGGATCCGCAGTGGCGCGGGTGCTTTCGGGTGGCTGCAGCCTGGCGTCTCGCGGCAGTGCGAGGAATCCGAGGCCCATCAGCACCAGCATGCCGATGCCGTACCAGAGCGTGTGGTCGAAGGTGGTGGCGAAGTTCACCGCGTTGGCGTCCGCACCGGCCGCGGTCAGTACCTCGCCGACCTCCGCGCCGCCGGTCGGCGCGGCACAACTGTCCGGCACCACGGTCGGGTCGATCTGCGCGGATCGATCCCGCACGCAGGCGCGGAAATTGGCGAGGATCTCGTCTTGGGCAGGCACCGGCAATCCGGCCTCGGCGAGTTCGGACCGGATCCGCGGGGTCATCGCATCCACCCCGCGGTCCGAATCATGGTCCAGCTGAGTGAAGAACACGACGCCGACCAGCGCCACCCCGAGCGCGGTGCCGAGTTGCTGCCCGGTATTGAGCAGTCCGGAGGCGGCGCCCGCCGCGCTCGCCGGCACCTGACCGAGCAGCAGGTCGATGGTCGGCGCGACCACCATGCCGAATCCGATGCCGGTGACCAGCAGCGGGAAAACCATTTGCCACGAGGTGATCTCGGCCCCGTAGTGCGCGGCGAGCCAACCGTAGGAACCGAACCCGAGCGCGTTCACGACCCCGCCGGCGATCAGCACCCGCCTGCCGAACCGCGCGGCCAGCACCCCGACCGAAATGCCCGCCCCCACCCCGGCTCCCACGGCGAAGAACACCGCCGTGAGCCCGGCCCGCATCGGCGACCAGCCGAGCCCCGACTGCATGAACAGCGTCCACACCAGGAAGAACCCGCCGAGCCCGATCCAGAACAACAGCCAGCTGCCGAGCCCGATCGCGAACGGCCGGGAGCGGAACAGGCCGAGGTCGATCAGCGGCGAGCCGACGGTGCGCATCCGCCGCCGTTCGTAGCCGACGAACGCGCCGAAGGTCAGCAAGGCGGCGACGATCGACCCGAAAGTCCAAGCGGGCCAGCCCAGTCGACGCCCCTCGGTGATCGGATAGACGAGCAGCAGCACCGCGCCGACGGCCAGCAGCATGCCGGTCACATCCAGCCGCGGCGGCGCCGGCGAGCGCGAATCCCGCATCACGACCGCCGCGGCGAACAGCGCGGCGATGCCCACCGGGAGGTTGACCAGGAAGATCGGCCGCCAGGCGAGGCCGAACAGATCCCACTGCACGAGCAGCCCGCCGAGCGAGAGCCCGACCGCGGACGCGGATCCGCCGACGCCGCTGTAGAGCGCGATCGCCTTGGCCCGTTCGTGTTCCGGGAAGGTGACCCGGATGATGGCCAGAATCTGCGGCACCATCAGGCCCGCCATCGCGCCCTGCGCGAAGCGCGACGCGATGAGCATCGCCGGGTCCGTGCTGAGCCCGCAGGCGGCGGACGCGAGGGTGAATCCGGCCATGCCGACGAGGAATACGCGTTTGCGCCCGTAGAGGTCGCCCAGCCGGCCGCCGGTGATCAGCACCGCGGCGAACGCCAGCACGTAGGCCGCGACGATCCATTCGATCTGGGCGTACTGGGCTTTGAGGTCGGACTGGATGCTCGGGACGGCGACATTGACGATCGTGACGTCGAGCAGGTCCATGAAGCCCGCGGCGAGCACGACCGCGAAGGCGATCCAGCGGCGCGGGTCGAGATTCGGTGGGGGTGTGGTGTCGGTGGGGTGGGGGTCGTGGTCCACGGCGGCTCTCTTCGACTCGATGGGCGTGGCGACCCTCAAACTATGCACCTGAAGTGATGATCACACAATATGGCAATCATTTCATGTGCGTTAACGATATGCTGGGCGGGTGACCGAAGCTGATTCGACGTTCGTGCCACTCGCCGACCAGCCGGCCTTCCTGCTCGGTCAGCTGGGGGCCTACACCGGTGGCCGATTCGGCGACCTGCTCGCTCCGCTCGGCATCGGTCCCCGGCATTTCGGCATGCTGCGGGTGCTGCGGGAGCACGACGGGCAAACGCAGCAGCAGTTGTGCGAGACGCTCGGCATCCATCGCAATGTGATGGTCGGGCTCGTCGACGAATTGTCGAAGCGAGAGCTCGTCGAACGGCGCAGGCATCCGACGGACCGGCGGGCCCACGCCGTGTATCTGCTGCCTGCCGCCGACGACGTACTGCGTCGTGCGCAGTCGGCGGTGACCGCCCTCGACGGCGAGCTGTTCGCCGGGCTCGACCCCGAGGAACGGGCGACACTGCTGCGGTTGTTGCAGCGCACGGCCGCGAGCAACGGGTTACGGCCGGGGATCCATCCCGGACTCACGCATGAGCGAACGCGCCCCTGCTGACGTAATTCACAGGAGCACACCGGGATTCAGGATGCCCGCCGGATCCAGGGCGGACTTGGCCGCGCGCAACGCGAGCGCGAACGGTTCCGGGCGTTGCCGGTCGTACCAGGGCCGGTGGTCCCGGCCGACCGCGTGGTGATGGGTGATCGTGCCGCCCGCGGCCGAGAGCGCCTCGGAGACAGCGGCTTTGATCTCGTCCCACTGCGCGACCGTGCTGCCCCAGCGACCCGCGGCGTAGACGCCGAAGTACGGTGCGGGCCCGTCCGGATAGACGTGGGTGAATCGGCAGGTGAGCACGCCGGTCGCGCCCACCGCCCGGATCGCGTCGTTGGCCGCGGTGGTCACGGCGGCCCGCAACGCGTCGAATCTGTCCCAGGTGCAGGCGGTTTCGAAGGTCTCGGTGATCATCGACTGGGCCGCGAGCGCGTCGCGCTGATAGGGCATGCGCAGAAACGACGAGCGCCAGGTATCGGCGGCGCCGCCGTGGGTGGCCGTGTCCGAGTCCGAGTCCGAGTAGCGCACCGGTTCGGGCAGCGTGCCGCCGTGGTCCCTGGCGAGCTCGACGGCGCGTTCCAGCCACGGCCCGGTCGGGTGGTCCGCGGATTCGAAGCCGAGCACCAGCACCCCGCCCGCGGTCGCCGCACCGGCATTGAGGAAGGCCTCGGCGGGATCGAGCAGCCGGCAGTTGGTCGGGTACAGGCCGGACTGGGCGATGGCGCGGGTGGCGGCGACCGCCCGGCCGTAGTCCTCGAAGTGCACGGAAGCCGTTGCCCGCCACCGCGGCCGGTCCTGTAGCCGCATCCAGGCCTCGGTGATCACGCCGAGCGCGCCCTCGGAGCCGAGGAACATCCGATCGGGCGCGGGCCCCGCGCCGGAACCGGGCAGCCTGCGGGATTCGCTGACGCCCGCGGGCGTCACCACCCGCATCGACTCCACCAGGTCATCGATGTGGGTGTACAGCGTCGCGAAATGCCCGCCCGCCCGGGTGGCCAGCCACCCGCCGAGCGTGGAGAACTCGAACGACTGCGGGAAATGCCGCAGGGTGAGATTCGCTTCGCGCAGTTGGTCTTCCAGCGCGGGCCCGAACACGCCGGCCTGAATCCGCGCGGCCCGGCTGGTGGGATCGAGCTCGAGCACCCGGTCGAGCGCCCCGAGGTCCAGGCTCACCGCACCGGCGAAGTCTCCGTCCAGCCGCGGCTCCACGCCGCCGACCACGGAAGTGCCGCCGCCGAACGGGATTACGGCGATATTCGCCCGGCTCGCCCAGTCCAGCACGTCGACGATGTCCGCCTCGGTGCGCGGGCGGATCACCAGGTCGGGCGGAGTTCCCAGCTCGCCGAGCAGATTTCGCACCACGTCGCGGAACGCCTGCCCGTGCGCGTGCGCCGCGCGATCGGCGGGATCGACGGAAACCAGCTCGGCGAGCGCGTCCGGCGCGGCGATCCGCGGCTCGGGCAGGGCGAGTGACTCGATGGCGGGCGGCTCGTGCACGGTCAGGTCGGCGCCCGGCAGGATGGCCGCGACCCGCTCGGTCAGCGCCGCCCGCTCCGTGCCGCCGACCGCGTCCTCGACGTTGCCCCAACCCCACCATGACCGCGTCTTCGCCGGCACCGTGACTCCTTTCCGCCGGGCTCGCGCCCGCCGCGCAGGCTATTGCACCACGGGTAGCCACGCCGGGTTCGCGGGACGAGAATCGCGAACGGCCGAAATCGATGCCGGGGTTCGGGAATGATCCTCGGCGGTCGTCCGTTGAGCTATTCGACAACGTTGAGTGTGTCGGGCTCAAGTTTGAGTTGACTCCCGATGATAATTGGGTGCAGGATTGAGCCGACCACGCTCAGCGTTGCTGGGACCGTGCTCCGCCAGGTGTTTGGGGCGAGGTCTCGCGGCACAGGGTGACCTGGCCGCAGGGCGACATCCGCCCAGCACCCGACACCAGTAAGTACGTCAAATAGGAGGAACAACAATGGCTCGTGCGGTCGGAATCGACCTCGGGACCACGAACTCGGTCGTCGCCGTACTCGAAGGCGGAGAACCGGTCGTCGTGGCCAACTCGGAAGGATCGCGTACCACCCCGTCGATCGTCGCCTTCGCGAAGAACGGCGAGGTGCTGGTCGGCCAGCCGGCCAAGAACCAGGCCGTCACCAACGTCGACCGCACCATTCGCTCGGTCAAGCGCCACATCGGCACCGACTGGACCGTCGAGATCGATGGCAAGAAGTACACCCCGCAGGAAATCAGCGCGCGCACGCTCATGAAGCTGAAGCGCGACGCGGAGGCCTACCTCGGTGAGGAGATCACCGACGCGGTCATCACCGTGCCCGCGTACTTCGAGGACGCTCAGCGCCAGGCCACGAAGGAAGCCGGCCAGATCGCCGGCCTGAACGTGCTGCGCATCGTCAACGAGCCCACCGCGGCCGCGCTGGCGTACGGCCTGGACAAGGGCGACAAGGAACAGACCATCCTGGTCTTCGACCTCGGTGGCGGCACCTTCGACGTCTCGCTGCTGGAAATCGGCGAGGGCGTCGTCGAGGTCCGCGCCACCTCCGGCGACAACCACCTCGGTGGTGACGACTGGGACGAGCGCGTGGTCACCTGGCTGGTGGACAAGTTCAAGGCCAGCGCGGGCATCGACCTGACCAAGGACAAGATGGCGCTGCAGCGGCTGCGTGAGGCGGCCGAGAAGGCGAAGATCGAGCTCAGCTCCTCGCAGAGCACCTCGATCAACCTGCCGTACATCACGGTCGACGCGGACAAGAACCCGCTGTTCCTCGACGAGCAGCTGACCCGCGCCGAGTTCCAGAAGATCACCTCGGACCTGCTCGACCGCACCCGCGCGCCGTTCCAGTCCGTGATCAAGGACGCGGGCATCAACGTCGCCGACATCGACCACGTCGTGCTCGTCGGTGGCTCCACGCGCATGCCCGCCGTCTCCGAGCTGGTCAAGGAACTGACCGGCGGCCGTGAGCCGAACAAGGGCGTGAACCCGGACGAGGTCGTCGCCGTCGGCGCCGCGCTGCAGGCCGGTGTGCTCAAGGGCGAGGTCAAGGACGTCCTGCTGCTCGATGTGACCCCGCTGTCGCTGGGCATCGAGACCAAGGGCGGCGTGATGACCAAGCTCATCGAGCGCAACACCACCATTCCGACCAAGCGCTCGGAGACCTTCACCACGGCCGACGACAACCAGCCCTCGGTGCAGATCCAGGTGTTCCAGGGTGAGCGCGAGATCGCCTCGCACAACAAGCTGCTCGGCTCGTTCGAGCTGACCGGCATCCCGCCGGCCCCGCGCGGCGTGCCGCAGATCGAGGTCACCTTCGACATCGACGCCAACGGCATCGTGCACGTGACCGCGAAGGACAAGGGCACCGGCAAGGAGAACACGATCAAGATCCAGGACGGCTCCGGCCTGTCCAAGGAGGAGATCGACCGGATGGTGAAGGACGCCGAGCAGCACGCGTCCGAGGACAAGGCCCGCCGCGAGGAGGCCGAGACCCGCAACCAGGCCGAGTCCCTGGTGCACCAGACCGAGAAGTTCATCAAGGAGAACGAGGAGAAGGTCCCCGCGGACATCAAGTCCAAGGTGGAGGCGGCCATCGCCGAGGCGAACGAGGCGCTCAAGGGCACCGACATCGCCGCGGTCAAGGCGGCCGTGGAGAAGCTGGCGACCGAGTCGCAGGCGCTCGGCCAGGCGATCTACGAGTCCTCGGCCAACGAGTCGGCCGCGTCCAGCAACGGATCCTCGGCCACCGACGCCGATAACGAGGTCGTCGACGCCGAGGTCGTGGACGAGCCGGTGGACACGGAGAAGAAGTGACCAACGGCAACGATTCGGAGCAGCGCAACTCCGAGCAAGAGCCGGTCACCTTCGTCGACAACCGCAAGATCGACCCGGAGACCGGTGACGTACGGGAGCCGGCGGCGGAATCCGCCGCCGGGCCCGGCCCGGACGCCGGGAACGGCACCGAGTCGATCATCGGCACCGCGCAGGGCGCCGAGCTGCTGGCCGACGCCATCAGCAAGGAGCTCGCCGAGCGCACCGCCGACCTGCAGCGGCTGACCGCGGAGTACGCCAACTACCGGCGCCGCGTCGAACGCGATCGCAAGACCGCGATCGACACCGCCAAGGCCGCCGTGGTCACCGAATTGCTCGGCGTGCTCGACGATCTCGATCGGGCACGGGCGCACGGCGACCTGGACAACGGACCGCTCAAGTCGGTGGCGGACAAGCTGTCCACCGCGCTGCACAAGCAGGGCCTGGAGGAATTCGGTTCGGAGGGCGAGCCTTTCGACCCGACCCTGCACGAGGCCGTGCAGCACGAGGGTTCCGGGCACGACCCGGTGATCGGGCTGGTCATGCGCAAGGGCTATCGGTTCGGCGAACGAGTGCTTCGGCACGCGCTGGTCGGGGTAACCGATGGGGTGGCCGGTGCGGCCACGGCAGAGTCGACCGAGGCATCGGACGCTGATGCCGGCGCGAACAAACAGTAATTCCGCGGCGCGCGCGTCGGGCCCGGAGGCACCTGAGGAGGGCCGCGAGTGTATTCCTCGCATAGTAGGGGCGCACACGCAGGGCCCCGCGAGTGCCGCCCAACGAATACTGCGAGAGGAGGAGATATCCGGTGAGTCAACGGGAGTGGATCGAAAAGGACTTCTATAAGGAACTGGGTGTCTCCTCCGGCGCCACGCAGGACGAGATCAAGAAGGCGTACCGCAAGCTCGCGCGGGACCTGCATCCGGACGCCAATCCCGGTGACACCAAGGCCGAGGAGCGGTTCAAGACCGTCAGCGAAGCGCACGCGGTGCTGTCGGATCCGGCCAAGCGCAAGGAGTACGACGAGACCCGCAAGTTGTTCGCGGGCGGCGGTTATCCACGCGGCGGGTTCACTCCCGGTGCGGGCGGCGGCTTTTCGCAGGACTTCAACATCGGCGACATCTTCGGCACCGCGAACGCGGGCGACGGTGGCCTCGGTGACCTGCTTGGCGGCCTGTTCAACCGGGGCGGCACCCGCACCACGAGCCGGCCGCGCCGCGGCGCGGACGTGGAGACCGAGACCACCCTCGGGTTCCGCGAGGCCGCCCAGGGCGTCACGGTTCCGCTGCGGATGACCAGTCCGTCGCCGTGTACCACCTGTCACGGCAGCGGCGCCAAGCCGGGCACCAGCCCGCGAGTCTGCCCGCACTGCAACGGGACCGGCGTCATCAGCCGCAACCAGGGCGCGTTCGGCTTCAGCGAGCCGTGCGACGACTGCCGGGGCACCGGCTCGATCATCGACGACCCGTGCGTCGACTGCCACGGCAGCGGCATTCAGAACCGCACGCGCACCATCACGGTGCGGATTCCCCCGGGAGTCAGTGACGGACAACGGATTCGGCTGGCCGGACAGGGCGAGGCGGGCCTGCGCGGCGCGCCGTCGGGCGATCTGTTCGTCAGCGTGCACGTCAGCCAGGACAAGGTCTTCGGCCGCAACGGCGACGATCTGACCCTGGTGTTGCCGGTCAGCTACAGCGAATTGGTGCTCGGGACCACGGTTTCGGTGCCGACGCTGGAAGGGCGCGTGGGCGTCAAGGTGCCGCCCGGCACCGCGGACGGCCGCATCCTGCGGGTGCGCGGCCGCGGCGTGCCCAAGCGCGGCGGCGGCGCTGGTGACCTGCTGGTCACCGTCAAGGTCGCGGTGCCACAGAAGTTGGACGACAACGCCGCCGAAGCGCTCCGGCGCTATGCGGAGGCGGAGAAGGCAAGCGGATTCGATCCACGGGCTGGATGGGCAGGTGCTTGATGTCCCATGATCCGAAGCAGGCGTCCGGCGGGTCGCGAGCCGAGTTCTTCATGATCTCGGTGGCGGCCCAGCTGGCGGGCATGCACGCGCAGACCCTGCGCACCTATGACCGTCTGGGACTGGTTACGCCACAACGCACTTCGGGCGGCGGGCGACGCTACTCGGCCAGGGACGTCGAGCTGTTGCGCGAGGTGCAGCGGCTGTCCCAGGACGAGGGCGTCAACCTGGCGGGCATCAAACGCATCATCGAACTGACCAACCAGGTGGAGGAGTTGCAGCAGCGGGTCGCCGAACTGGCGGCCGAGCTGGATCGGCTGCGGTCCGGCTATCGGCCGGATCTTTCGCCGCCGCAACGCAGTACCGCGCTCGTGGTCTGGCAACCGCGAAATCGCCGTGGTATTTGAGCGAATAGCAGTCCCGCAACAATACTGAATACGGCTGGCTAACTATCGGGCCGCCGGCCTCGGAGAATTGATCGTGCTCCGAGGCCGGCGGCCCGAAGTCTGGTTCAACTGGGGATTTCGCAGGATAGCCAACCGTAAGCCGAGACGCGGTGCGGGACTGGGCATCGAGGCTGCCGCTTTCGGTCTATAGCCGACTGGTCAGTTTCATCGCAGGCCCCGGTGGCGTGGCGTGCGGCGTGGACCGACTCAGTCGGTCGATCGCCCAGTGATGTTGCCGCGCGGTCGCTCTGAGATCACTGTCGGTACGAGGATTGCAGAACGAGTCATGCAAATTCAGTGTATCCGTGACTGATTTCCCTCGGTTTTTACGGTCTGCCAGTCGGTTTCGCGAGTGTTTTGCGCTGTGCCTCCTCGTTTCCGAGGAATTACATGCTTGTTGTTTAAACGGAGGATTCCGCTGCTGGCAAACCTCGCCTACACTCCTTGGCAACGGCTGCTGACGAGTGTCCCGCAGCACCTCACTCGCCGGCACAGTTTGTGTTCGAGTGCGAAATGGGGTTGTGACACAAATGGATTCGCGGACTGTCGCTTTGATCAGAACGACGTTCAAGGCGGTTGCTGCGGAGGAAGGGGGGCCGGAGAAATTAGCGAGATCGTTCTACGCGATCCTATTCACCGACTACCCCCAAGTCCGCGATTTCTTTCCAGCAGCCATGGACGTACAGCGTGATCGCCTCGTCAAGGCCATCGCCTATGTCCTGGACCGGTTGGAGGAGCCGAACAAGCTCCTGCCGTTCCTCGCTCAGCTCGGGCGCGATCATCGCAAATACGGTGCGCAGCCGGCGCATTACACCGCGGTCGCTGTCTCGCTGAAGACCGCGATGCGGGTGTACGCGGGCACCGAGATGTGGACCGACGAGGTCGACCAGGCCTGGGACGAAGGCCTGAAGATCATCGGCGACACCATGATCGGTGCCGCGGAGAAGGAAACCACGCCGCCGGTCTGGACCGGCACCGTGGTCGAACGCCGCAACGTGCTGCGCAACCTGACCGTGCTGCGGTTGCAGCTGGACCAGCCGATGCAATACGCCGCGGGCCAATACCTCAGCGTGCAGGTGCCGTCCCGGCCCCGGATGTGGCGCTACATGTCGCCCGCCGTGCCCGCGAATGCCAACGGGGAGATCGAGTTCCACGTCCGCGGCGTGCTCGGCGGCTGGGTCAGCTCGTCCATCGTCGGGCAGACCGCGATCGGTGACCAATGGCTGCTCGGCTCACCGCTCGGTGGCCTCGGCATCCCGCGCAACACCAAGCGCAAGATGCTGATGGTCGGCTGCGGCACCGGCATCGCGCCGCTGCGCGCCCAGCTGATGGCGATGGCGCAGCGACGGACCAACCCGAAGGTGCATCTGTTCGTCGGCGGGCACCACCCGTGTGACCTCTACGACCTGGACACGCTGAACAGCCTGGCCGTGGCCAACCGCTGGCTGACCGTCACCCCGGTCACCGAACACGTCGAAAACCCTTGGTGGTACACCGATCCCGGCGAGCTCAGGCCCGCGTACGCGGGCCTGGAGCCGCGGCTGACCGGCCAGATCGGCAAGGTGGTCGCCAGCTTCGGCGCCTGGGCCGACCGGGACGTGCAGATCGTCGGCTCGCCATCGATGGTGCAGACCACCAAGTTCCGCATGATGGCCGCGGGGACGCTCGCCAAGAACATCCGCCACGACCCCCTGTTCTGACCGGCCGTCCGGGATTTCGACCCCTCCCGTAATCCCGGGCTCAGTCGGAATCCGGTCGCGCCCAGTACCGCGGCCGGATTCCGGCGAGGTGCCTATGGCTCGCTCGCCGCGCTCCGCTCACAGACCTTCGAACTGGATGCTCTCCGGTGGAGTCCCGGTGGCGAGCAACCGATCCACGGTCGCATTGACCATGGCGGGGGAGCCGCACACCAGCACCTGATGGTGGTCGAACGCGCCGTGCGAACCGACCACCTCGGCGAGCGTGCCGAACAGCATCTCGTCCGGCGGGAAGCCGATGTTCACCCGGCTGCGCTCGTACCACTCGTCGACCCAGCTGGGATCGTCCGGGCTTTCGACCACGGGAATCACGGTGAGCCAAGGCAATTCACCGGCCAGCAGGAACAGCATGTCCGAGGCGTACAGGTCGCGCGGGGTGTGGCCGCCGAAGAAGAGATAGGTGGGCGGCGGTTCCGGCTCGCGGGCCAGGTCCAGGATCTGCGCGCGCAGCGGGGCCAGGCCGGTGCCGCCCGCGATCATCACGATCTCCGCACCCGCGGGGTCGACCGCGAAACTGCCGAACGGGGCCCGGATCTGCCATTCGTCGCCGGGCCTGGTGTCGGCCACGATGGAGCCGCTGCACCAGCCGCCGGGCACCGTGCGCACGTGGAACTCGAGCTTGCCGTCCAGCGACGGCGGCAGCGCCGGGGAGAGCCTGCGTCGCATGCTCGGCTGCTGCGGCACGGTGACCTCGACGGACTGCCCCGCGAGGAACGGGACGAACTCGCCGATCAGCCGAATCACCGCCAGATCGTGGCGGATTCGATGGTGCCCGACCACGGTGGATGTCCACTCGGTCGGAAATTGTGCGCCATTCCCCAGCGCACCGGAGTCTTCCGGCGTTCTACCCACCCCGCGGACTCCGTCCGCTGCCATCCCCCATGGGGCCCTCCTTCGTCAAACCGGATCGGAGCTGATGATGTGCTCCGGAGTGCCGACCGCGATCAACGCGCGCCGGGTATCCGCGATCATCTTCGCCGACCCGGCGATCTGGATCTGCCGGTCCGCCCACGCGCCGAAGCTCGCGACCACCGCGCCCAGATTACCGATCAGCCGCCGGTGCATGCCGTATGGCTCTTCCTGCGGTGGATGCGGGTACCACCACGGATTGGTCTTCTGTTCGCAGACCGGGACGATGGTGAGCCACGGGTTGCTCTGCGAGAGCTGCCACATGTTCTCCACGTCGTAGAGATCGCAGGGGTAGCGGCCGCCGATGAAGAAGTGCACCCGCGGGTTGATGCCGCGCTGGCCCATCTCGATCAACTGCGCGCGCAGCGGCGCGATCCCGGTGCCCGCGCCGATCAGCAGCACGTCGCGGCCGCTGTCCCGGTCGACGTGCAGGCCGCCGAGCGGTCCGGCGATCTGCCAGCGGTCGCCGACCCTGGTCTCGTTCACGATGGCCGGGCTGACCCAGCCGCCGCGGATCTTGCGGATGTGGAATTCGATCTCGCCGTACGGGTTCGCCGGGATGGCGGGGGAGAAGTAGCGCCACATCTTCGGCCGCTGCGGCACGGTGAGCGGCACGTACTGCCCGGCCTGATAGGGAATCGGGCTCTCCGATTGCAGCCGCACGATGGCCAGGTCCTCGAGCACCCGGCGGTGGCCGACCACGGTCGCCTCCCAGTACGGCTGGGATTTGTCCGAGTTCGCGCCGATGGCCATGGACGCGGAGATCAGGATGGTGATGTCGCGCCAGCCCTCCTCCAGCCCGCGATGCCAGGTGCCGATGCCGTTGTACGCGCGGAACGCCGAGAGCAGGGCCCGTCCCGCGGCGTCGTAGTGCGCCGCGTCGACTCCGTATTTGCGATGATCGCGGGCCAATTGCTCCAGGAACTTCTGCGCCCGGCCCCAGTCCTCCAGGTGATCGAGCACGTACTGGATGGCGGTGACGATCCGCTTGGCCTGCATCTCCATCGCAGGCGGGAAGAGGTCACGCAGTTGCGGGTTCTCGGCGAACAAGTGACCGTAGAACGCACTGACCAACCGCTCGGGGCCGTGCGGGGACTCGATCACCGCACGGAAGTTGGCGCGGACCAGCGCAGCCGAACGCGCATCCACGACGCGAAGCTTCCTTTCCCTCAGTTCTGCCCGGGGACATATCCGTAACCGGCGGTCCTCCGCTGATAAGTATCCCCGAAACTCAGCTCGCCCGGGTCGACGCCGAGCTTGCGCTCGGCTGGAACCCGAGCGCCCGGTGTCCGTGGGGCATACTCGCCGGCGCTCGCGCGGGAGGTCGGATCATCCCGGACAGGTTGCCTGGCCAGATGGTAGCTCGTGGCTTGGGCAAATGTTTGCTGAAGGCGTTTTATGCACGACGCGGGAGGTTGCTCAGATGGTGAGCACCGTTTTGCCGCGGGCGCCGGTGGCGCCGAGGGCGGTGACGCCGTCGGCCAGCGGCAGGGTGGCGTCGATCGGGACGACCACGTCGCCCTCCGCTACCCGGTCCAGTAGTCGGGCCAATTCCGGTGCGCGGCCGCTGGATTCGAGGTTGCCGCCGCGGATGCCGCGGGCGCGCAGGGCGTCCTCGTCGGCGGCGAAGACGGTGGAGTAGACGGTGCCGCCGTCGCGCACCAGGGTGGTCAGTTCGGCGACCGCCGCGGGCGGGCCGACCAGGTCGTAGAGGATGTCGATGCCGTCGGGGTGGGCGGCGCCGACCTGGTCGCGGATCGAGCCCGCGGTGTAGTCGACGGTCTCGGCCGCGCCGAGCCTGGTCATCTGGTCGGCGACCGCCGCGCGGGCGGTGGCGATGACGTTCGCGCCGGCCATATTGGCCAGTTGCACGAGGAACGAGCCGACGCCGCCGGTGGCGCCGACGATCAGCACGGTCTGGCCGGGCTCGATCTTGGTGGCGTCCACCATGTCCTGCGCGGTGACGCCCGCGGTGGGCAGGGCCGCGGCGGCCGCGGTCGGCACGCCCTCGGGGATCCGCACCAGGGTGGCCGCCTCCGGGAGGACCGCGTATTCGGCGAAGCTGCCGTGGCCGGCCGGTGGGGTGAGGAACTTGCCGACCACTCGGTCGCCGACGGCGAACCGGGTGACGCCGGGCCCGACCGAGGCGATCACGCCCGCGCCGTCCACCCCGAGGATCATCGGAAAGTCGTGTGGCAGTTTGCCGTCCAGGAATCCGTCGGCCATCTTCGCGTCGAACGGGTTGACGCCTGCGGCCTCCAGCTGCACCCGCACCGCCCCCGGCCCGGGTTCGGGGACCGGCATGTCGGTCAACTCCGGCGGGGCTCCGAACTTCCGTACGACAATCGCGCGCATCCATTCGCTCCTTGAATCGGGCTGAAGAGTGCGGCCTCGCACCTGCGTGCCGGCAAGCGCTCTTTGATGCATCAACTAACGGCAAACGTCATCGTATGCATCCATACCCCATCGACGCTGTGATTCATCGCATTGGCGCGGTGTCGGGCGTAGCGTTCTACCTGCGCACGCGCCGCGCGGGAGCGGGCGGTTCGGGATCGGCGAGAAAACCAAACTTGAGCGGAACAGACTCAACCTTTCGTGCGTTGGACGGTACAGAACGGCAACGAGGCGCGTGCGAACGCGTCGGGCGGACGAGTCGACCAAGGTCGTCACTGCACTGACCGAATGCTCTCGATGCCGCGGGAATCGACTAGTAGGAAGGTAACTGTGGACTCGTTCAATCCCACCACCAAGACTCAGGCGGCCTTGACCGCCGCACTGCAGGCGGCCTCAGCTGCGGGCAACCCGGAGATTCGTCCGGCCCACTTGCTGGTGGCGTTGCTGGATCAAACCGACGGCATCGCCGCCCCGCTGCTCAAGGCGGTCGGCGTCGATCCGGCGACGGTCCGGCGCGAGGCCCAGGACATCGTGGACCGGCTGCCCAGCGCGACCGGCGCCACCACCACCCCGCAACTCGGCCGCGAGGCGCTGGCCGCGATCACCGCGGCCCAGCGCCTGGCCACCGAACTGGGCGACGAGTATGTCTCCACCGAGCACGTCATGGTCGGCCTGGCCGCCGGCGACTCGGATGTGACCATGCTGCTGAAGAAGTACGGCGCGAGCGCCGACGCGCTGCGCGAGGCGTTCACCGCCGTGCGCGGCAGCGCCAGGGTGACCAGCCCCGACCCCGAGGGCAGCTACCAGGCGCTGGAGAAGTACTCCACCAACCTCACCGAGGCCGCCCGCGCGGGCAAGCTCGATCCGGTGATCGGGCGCGACACCGAGATCCGGCGCGTGGTCCAGGTGCTGAGCCGGCGCACCAAGAACAACCCGGTGCTGATCGGCGAGCCCGGCGTCGGCAAGACCGCCATCGTCGAGGGCCTGGCCCAGCGCATCGTGGCCGGTGACGTGCCGGAGTCGTTGCGCGGCAAGTCCGTGGTCTCGCTCGACCTCGGCGCGATGGTCGCGGGCGCGAAGTACCGCGGCGAGTTCGAGGAACGGCTCAAGGCCGTGCTGGAAGACATCAAAAACAGTGCGGGACAGATCATCACGTTCATCGATGAGCTGCACACCATCGTCGGCGCCGGCGCGACCGGCGAGTCCGCGATGGACGCGGGCAACATGATCAAGCCCATGCTGGCCCGCGGTGAGCTGCGCCTGGTCGGCGCGACCACGCTGGAGGAGTACCGCAAGCACATCGAGAAGGACGCCGCCCTGGAGCGCCGGTTCCAGCAGGTGCTGGTCGGCGAGCCGTCGGTGGAGGACACCGTCGGCATCCTGCGCGGCATCAAGGAGCGCTACGAGGTGCACCACGGCGTGCGCATCACCGACTCCGCGCTGGTCGCCGCCGCCACGCTCAGCGACCGCTACATCACCTCCCGGTTCCTGCCGGACAAGGCGATCGACCTGGTCGACGAGTCGGCCTCGCGGCTGCGGATGGAAATCGACTCGCGCCCGGTGGAAATCGACGAGGTCGAGCGCGCGGTGCGGCGCCTGGAGATCGAAGAGGTCGCGCTGAGCAAGGAGACCGACGAGGCCTCCAAGCAGCGGCTGGAGAAGTTGCGTTCGGAACTCGCGGACGACCGGGAGAAGCTGAACCAGCTGATGACCCGCTGGCAGAACGAGAAGAGCGCCATCGATCAGGTCCGCGTGCTCAAGGAGGAGCTGGAGTCGCTGCGCGGGGAGTCCGAACGGGCCGAGCGCGACGGCGATCTGGGCAAGGCCGCCGAGCTGCGCTACGGCAAGATCCCGGCGCTGGAGAAGCAACTCGTCGAGGCCGAAAAGGCCTCCGGCACCGCCGCCGACGGCGAGGTCATGCTCAAGGAGGAGGTCGGGCCCGACGACATCGCCGAGGTGGTCTCGGCGTGGACCGGCATCCAGGTGGGCAGGCTGCTCGAGGGCGAAAGCCAGAAGCTGCTGCGGATGGAGCAGGAGCTGGGCCGCCGCGTGGTCGGCCAGACCGAGGCGGTACAGGCGGTGTCGGACGCGGTGCGCCGGGCGCGCGCCGGGGTCGCCGACCCGAACCGGCCGACCGGCTCGTTCATGTTCGTCGGCCCGACCGGCGTCGGTAAGACGGAGCTGGCGAAGGCGTTGGCGGACTTCCTGTTCGACGACGAACGCGCCATGGTCCGGATCGACATGAGCGAGTACAGCGAGAAGCACTCGGTGGCCCGCCTGGTCGGCGCCCCGCCCGGATACGTCGGTTACGACCAGGGCGGTCAGCTCACCGAGGCGGTGCGGCGCAGGCCGTACACGGTGGTGCTGTTCGACGAGATCGAGAAGGCGCACCCGGATGTGTTCGACATCCTGCTCGCCGTGCTCGACGAGGGACGGCTCACCGACGGCCAGGGTCGCACGGTGGACTTCCGCAACACCATCCTCATCCTGACCTCCAATCTCGGTGCGGGTGGCGATCGCGAGTTCGTGATGAACGCGGTGCGTTCGGCGTTCAAGCCGGAGTTCCTGAACCGCCTCGACGACGTGGTGATGTTCCACGCGTTGAACGAGGAGCAGCTCGAGCACATCGTGGACATCCAGCTCGACCAGCTGCAGAAGCGGCTGGCCCAGCGCAGGCTGAAGCTGGACGTGAGCGACTCGGCCCGGTTCTGGCTGGCGGTGCGCGGTTACGACCCGGTCTACGGTGCGCGACCGCTGCGCAGGCTGGTCCAGCAGTCGATCGGGGACACCCTCGCCAAAGAGCTACTGGGCGGCGAGATTACCGACGGCGACACGGTGAAGGTGACGGTCTCGCCGGACGGTGACGGGCTGATCGTCGGCAGTTAGGTACTGGCGAGTCGGCGGTCGATGCCTCGGGTATCGACCGCCGACTCCCCGGAACGCTTAACCTGGAAGCCATGACCAACCCGAACGATCCGTGGGGGCAGCGGCCGGAGGATGCTCCGACCGAGCACCTGGCGGGCAAGTCCGGGTTCGAGCAGCCGCTGCACACCACGGAGTACTCCGAGGCGTACGGGTCCGGCGCGCCCTCGGCGTATCCGGCGACCGAGCAGTTCGAGCCGTGGTCAGCGCCCCCGCCGAACGCCACCCGTGAGTTCCCGCCGCACGACAACCAGTGGGGTGCGTACGAAAGCGCCTACGGCAATCAGTGGCAGGGCGCGCCGCCGGTCGACGGCGTCCCGCCCGGGCCGGGCATGCCGCCGCCGGAACCCCCGCGGCGGCGCAACACGGGTCTGTGGATCGCGCTGGGCCTCGGCGGCGTCGCGCTGATCGCCGTCGTCGGCGTCATCGGGGGAGTGCTGCTGGCCAACAACGATTCGTCGTCCACCAGTGCCGCGAGCACCTCGGCGGTTCCGACCGCGCGGCCGCTGCCCGGTTCACCGCGGCCCACGCCGAGCGGGATTCCGAGCGTGCCCGGTCTCGGCGGTGGCATCGAGAACCTCGGTGCGACCATGGGCACCATCAACACCAACGACGGCGGCACGCTCACCATCAGCACCCTGCTCGGCGCCACGGTCACCGTGCGCACCGACGCGAACACCCAGGTGATCTCGATGTCCGGCACCAAGGTGTCCGATCTGCCCGCGGGCGACATCGTGTTGATCCAGGGTGACAAGGGTGCGGACGGATCGATTCAGGCCAAGGTGATCATCAGTACCGCACTGCCCGGCGGCGGACGATGAACGACCCGCAGCACCGACGCCGGGTGGCGACGGGCATTCGCCCCCCGAGCTGGATAGGCTAGACACCGATGACGGCAATGTGGTTCGGCTTGGCGGCGATCGCAC
Source organism: Nocardia sp. NPDC056564 (assembly GCF_042793755.1). NCBI lineage: Bacteria > Bacillati > Actinomycetota > Actinomycetes > Mycobacteriales > Nocardiaceae > Nocardia > Nocardia sp. NPDC056564. Next base: position 27,530 of record NZ_JBHTUR010000004.1, on the reverse strand, counting down.
TCGTGGGTGCGATCGTATTGCTGTATTTCGATCGGATCCAGCGACAGCGGACCGGTCACGCGCGGCAGGTCTGGGCGAAATCCCAGGGCTACACGTATGTGTCGGTGGAGCCCGCGCTGCCATCGACCTGGCGTCGCGGTGCGCTGGCCAAGCTCGGCTACCTCTCCGCGGTCGATGTGGTGTCCGGTATCCGCAAGGGCGAGAAGTTCGTGCTCTTCGATCTGGAGGACTCCGCGACGCTGATCGCGGTGCGCAGGCAGATCGGCTCGGACATCGATGTCGACATGCGGCTCAAGACCGCGTCGCCGCCGAAGGATGCCGACCTGGAACTGCTCGGCGCGATCGGCGACCGGGTGGTCTTCGCGACCAATCCGGAAATCGCCAGGCACGCCGTCGATCAGCGGATGGTGGCGTTCATCGAGACGCTGCCCGACACCGTGCAGATGCTCTGGAGCGAGGGCAACTGGACGCTGGGCATGCTGTCGGTCGGCACCTCCTCGCGCGAGTGGGAGACCTCGATCGACGCGGTGCTGCGCCTGTCCGGCCTGCTGCACGTGCTGCCCCCGGTGAGTGAGCCGCGCTTCGACAACGGCGGGCACGACCCCGGCCGCCCGCGGCCGCGCGGCAGGCAGCGCCCGGACGAGTCCGAGGGCGACGAGCTGGACGAACCGCTCGGCGGCGGCAGGGTGCAGCCGCCGCGGCTGCGCAAGGACGAGGACTTCGACGAACCCCCGTTCGCCGAGCAGGACTACGGCGCGGACCGCGCCCCGCTGTCCGCGCCGGACGAACCGGAACCGCCGCGCCGCCCGTCGCTGGCCGTGGTGCCGGACGCACGGGCCCGGGTCCGCGAGGAGCGCAAGACCGACGACGAGTGGACGCCGGAACGACGCGAGGAATGGTCGCCGGAACCACGCGAACAGGCTCCGGAACCGCGCGACAAGTGGATGCCCGCGCAGCGCGACGAGCGCCCCGCCGACGACGACTGGGCCGAGGAGCCCGACCGTCGCCCGGCCGCCCGCGCGGACGACGCGGCGGCCCAACCGCCCGGCGGCCCGTTCCATCCCGGCTTCCGTCCGTACCAGGGACCTGTGCCGCAGTAACCGGCGTCCCCCGCGTCCGTCTATGATCGCCGCGGCCGACGGATCGGTCGGTCAACCCCCGACAGCGTGGCCGGGGTGCGTTCCGGGCGCGGTTCGACGGGTCCGGCGGCCGCGACCCAGGTCGTATCCTTCACGGAAGGGTTGGCAGGTGGACTGGCCGAACAGGTCCAGGCCCGGTGCCCGGGATTCGCGCACCGAATCCCAATGAGCGAGCCGGTATCGACACGTCGTCGCTGCCGAAGCCTGCAGTACGCAACGCTGAGAACCGTCGCCGGGATGATCCCGCGAACCCTGGCGGCCCGACTGAATCGCGGCTTGTTCGACACACGCGGAAGGACTTAGGAATGATCGACGAGGCAACCACCAAGGAGTCGGCGCTGGGTACCGCGGCCGGTTCGGACCGAGACAGATTGGCGGCGCTCGTGCGCGAGCTGGCCGTCGTGCACGGCAGGGTCACCCTGTCCTCGGGCAAAGAGGCCGACTACTACGTCGACCTGCGGCGCGCGACGCTGCACCACGGCGCGGGACCGCTGATCGGCAAGCTGCTGCGCGAGCTGGTCGCGGACTGGGACTTCGACGCGGTCGGCGGGCTCACCATGGGCGCCGACCCGGTCGCGTTCGCGGTCATGCACGCGGCGGGCAGGCCGATCGACGCCTTCGTGGTGCGCAAGGCGGCGAAGGCGCACGGCATGCAGCGCCAGATCGAGGGGCCGGACATCGTCGGCAAGCGGGTGCTGGTCGTCGAGGACACCACGACCACCGGAAACTCCCCGCTCACGGCCGTGCGCGCGCTGCGCGACGCGGGCGCGACCGTGGTCGGCGTGGCCACCGTGGTAGACCGGGAAACCGGGGCCGATCAGGTGATCGCGGCCGAGGGCCTGGAGTATCGATCCATCCTCGGGCTGAAGGATTTGGCCCTCAGCTAGCCTGGACAGCGGTCAAGTTCTTCAAAGGTGAAGGGTCATCTCCAGTGGTGAGCATTGCAATCAACAAAAATCGCGACAACGTTGCGATGCTCGGTATCGGTGCCTATCGACCGCAGCGAATCGTCAGCAACGAAGAAGTGTGCGAAGTCCTCGACTCCACCCCGCAGTGGATCTTCGAGCGCACCGGCATCCAGACCCGGCGCTGGATCAGCGGCGACGAGACCCTGCAGTCGATCGCGGCCGCGGCCGGTGAGCGGGCGATCGTCAACAGCGGCATCGATCGGTCGAAGATCGGCGCGCTGATCCTGGCCACGTCGAGCTGGCTGATGCTGACCCCGCACGGCGCCCCGTCGGTCGCGCACGACCTCGGCATCAACGGGATCCCGGCGTTCGACCTGACCTCCGGCTGCGGCGGCTTCGGCTACGGCCTCGGCGTGGCGGCGGACCTGATCCGGGCCGGTTCGGCGGAGTACGTGCTGCTGATCGGCGCGGAGACGATGACCGTCGGCCTGGACCCGACCGACCGCGGCACCGCGATGATCTTCGGGGACGGCGCGGGCGCGGTGGTGATCGGCCCGGCCGAGGAGAACGGGATCTCGCCGACGGTCTGGGGCAGCGACGGCGAGAACGCCTCCGCGATCGCCCAGGACGTGAACTTCCTCGACTACATGGAGAAGGCGCAGGCCATGCAGGGCACCGACCCGGCGGTCGAGCCGATCGGCCGGATGTCGCTGCGGATGGAGGGCCCGCGCGTCTTCCGTTGGGCCGCGGTCACTTTGCCGCGCGCGCTGTCCACCGCGCTGGAGGTGTCGGGGGTGGCCAAGGAAGACATCGAGGTCTTCATCCCGCACCAGGCCAACGCCAGGATCAACGAGTTGATGAAGAAGAACCTCGGCCTGGCCGACGACATCCCGATGGCCAACGACATCGTGCAGACCGGCAACACCTCCGCCGCGTCGATTCCGCTGGCGATGGAGGAGATGCTGGTCACCGGCAAGGCCAAGGGCGGTCAGCTGGCGCTGCTGCTCGGGTTCGGCGCCGGGCTCAGCTACGCGGGCCAGGTCGTCACGCTGCCACCCAAGCCGGTCGAGCCGAGCTTCTGAAGTAATGCGCCTGTTCCGGGCCGGGTTTCTCGCCGCGGCCGCTGCCACCGTCTATGCCGGCGTCACCGGCAGGGAGAGGGTGCAGTGGGTCGCGAAACCCCTGATGATGCCGCTGCTGGCGGCCGATGTGGTGACCGAGGGGACCGATATCGAGCGCACGGATCGTGCGGTGCTGCTCGGTTCGCTCGGCGCCGCGACGCTCGGTGACATCCTGCTCATCGATCCGGACGACGATCGCCGGTTGATCGCCGGGGCGTCGTCGTTCGCGGTGATGCAGGCCGGGTACTCGGCGCTGTGGTTGCGCAAGGGCGCGCGGCCGCACGCCGAGGTGGCGGTGCCGCGGCTGGTCGCCTGGCTCGGCGCGGCGGTGCTGCTGCGCGCGAAGGCGCCGGGCGTGGCGATGCCGTTGACCGCGTACGGCGCGACGCTGGGCACCGCGGGTGTGCTGGCCTCGGATCCGGCGCTGGCGCCAGGGGCGAAATCCGTTGCGGGCGTTAACCTCCCCAACGCCGATCCACGCAGCCGATGGGGCCTCGGCGCACTACTGTTCACCGCCTCCGACGGCCTGATCGTGCTCCGCCGCCTGTTCGCGCGCACCGACCGCAGCCGCCGGATAACCGAGGGCATCATCCTCGCCACCTACGCCGCCGCCCAGTTCCTGCTCGCCGACCCCGCCGCCCACGCGAAAGCCGCTCAGCCGCACCACTCTTGATTCCCCGCACCGAAATTCGCCTGCGATTCTCGGTGCGGGACAGCAGAAGTGGTGCGGGGCTACAGCACCACGATGATCCGATCGCGATTCGCCGGATCGACCCGGATCGAGATCGTCTCGCCGACCGCGAGCCGCGGCTTGTCCGCCGGCGTCACGTCGAAAACGATTGTCCCCCGGTAACTTTCCGCCCCCGGGATGGTCAACTCCAGATCCAGCTCGGTCAACTCGGTGTGGTGGTCCGTCCGCCGTAACGGATGCACCCCGTGCACCGTCGCCCACCCCTCCAGCCCGTCGCGCCACAACCGCCGGTCCGCCTTGGACGGTCGCCCCGCCAGCATCATCCCGATTCCCACGCACGTGCCGAACACCCCGACCAACGCCACGATCTGATACGGCAACGTCCCCGGCGGCGTGTGCTGCACCACCCACCCGAGCCACACCCCGAGCACAACCAGGTACCCGGCGGTCACCCCGAGCACCGTACGCAAGATACGCCCGTGATCCATCCCAGCCTCCACCCCGACTGTCGGATCTCCAGGATAGGCGCGCGCCGACCCTGACGTGCGCAAATCGGCTCGCAGCCAGCTGATCGAAACGGGCGTTCGGTCTCAGCCCTTGAGCCGCAGCACCGCGAGGACGCGGCGGTGGTGGGTGTCCGACGGGGGCAGGTCGAGCTTGGTGAAGATGTTGCCGATGTGCTTTTCCACCGCGCGTTCGGTGACCGTGAGCGAGGTGGCGATGGCGTTGTTGGACAGGCCCTGCGCCATCAGCTCGAGCACCTCGCGTTCGCGCGGGGTGAGGCGGGTCAGGGAATCCTGCTGGCGGGACGCGCCCATCAATTGGCTCACCACTTCCGGATCCAGGGCGGTGCCGCCGGTGGCGACCCGATGGAGTGCGTCGACGAAATCGCGGACGTCGGCCACCCGGTCCTTGAGCAGGTAACCGACGCCGCTCGCGCCGCCGGCCAGAAGCTCGGTGGCATACCGGGTTTCGACCCACTGGGAGAAGACGAGCACGCCGGTCATCGGGTATTTGCGGCGCAGTTCGATGGCGGCCAGCAGGCCCTCGTCGGTGAAGCTCGGCGGCATCCGCACGTCCACCACGGCGACGTCGGGATTGTGCAGGCCCACCACGTCGCTCAGCGTGCTCGCGTCGCCGATCATGGCGACCACCTCGTGGCCGCGTTCGGTCAGCAGACCGGCGAGCCCGTCCCGCAGGATCGCGCTGTCCTCGGCGATCACGATGCGTAGTGACTCGGTCACCGCGAGCCGTCCTTCGGCAGCAGGATGGTCACCACGGTGGGTCCGCCGGTCGGGCTCTGCACGGTGAGGCTGCCGTCGACGGTGCACGCGCGGGCGGCCAGGCCGGACAGTCCGCTGCCCGCGGCGAGTTCGCCGGGGGCGGGTTGGAGTACGCCGCCGATTCCGTTGTCCCGCACGGTGACCGCGATGGTCCGCGAGTCCGTCGGCACCACCGAGATCCACGCCCTGGTGGCCTCGGCGTGCTTCACCACGTTGGTGAGCAGCTCGGCGACCGAGAAGTAGGCGATCGCCTCGACCGCCGGACTCGGCCGTTCGGGCAGGTGCACGCGCAATTCCACCGGAACCGAACAGCGCGCGGACAGCGTTTCCAGCGCCGGGCCGAGCCCGAGTTCCAGTGCGGGCGGGTGGATTCCGCGGACCAGCTCGCGCAGTTCGGTCAGTGCCTCTTTGGAGCTGGCGTGCGCGTCCGCGATCAGGTCGCGCGGGTCGCCGCCCGCGGACAACCGGTCCTCGGCCCGGCCCAGCGCCATCGCGATGGTGACCAGCCTGGCCTGGGTGCCGTCGTGCAGATCGCGTTCCAGCCGGCGCAGGGTGGCCGTCGAGTCGTCGACCGCGGCCTGCCTGCCCTGCTGCAATTCGATGATCCGCCGATCGCCCGCGGTCGCGGTCAGCAAGGCGAGCGCGAGCAGCCGGTGGATCCAGCAGACCGCGCGCAGCACCCAGGGCAGCAGGAAGCAGCCGAGCACGCCCAGCGCGGCGAAGCCGAGCACCCGCGGCCAGCTGTCGATGTAGAAGTCGCCGAACTGGGCCATCGAATGATGTTCCACGCCTTGGGCATCGACGTTGATCGGATCGAACAGCCACCACGCCAGCGGGGACAGCGCGACGAACCCCGTCATCGCGATGCCGAGCAGCACGAACCAGCCGACCGCGACGCCGAGCACGGCCTGCGCGAGCAGGTACAGCGCGGCCCGCCAGCTGGCCCGGTCGGTGAACGCGCCCTTGACGAAGCCGATCAGGCCCGGCTCCGGCCGGAACGGCGGCGGCGGGGTCAGCGGCGCGTCGAGCAGGTCCTTGGCCAGCGCCCGGTAGATCCGGGCCCAGGTCCGGCCGCCGAGCAGGATCACCGCCAGGATCGGCAGCCCGACGATGGTGAGGGAGATCACCAGGCCGCCGCCCCAGCCGACGTACATGTACGCGAGGGCGATGCAGCCGAGGACGAACACGGTGAACACGTAGACGAGTTCTTTCCAGGTCCTGGCCTGGAACGGGGCGCGTAGCACGGCGCGGGCCACCCGCCCGGCGGAAAGCCCGGCGGAACTCCCGGCGGGTGCGGGCGCCGGGTCGAGCACCAGGGTGGGTTCGACGTGTGTCTCGGTCATGGCTTCCATGGTTGTCGGCGTGGCGGCGGTGTTCGATGGAGCTGTCCGCCGAATGTGTGGTGTAGCCAGCTACACCAACTACCATCCTGCTGATGAGCTATCCGCCGCAGCAGCCGCCGTACGGCTACCCAGCCTACGGGGCCTACGGACCACCGCAGGAACACCCGCAGGCCACGATGATCCTGATCCTCGGCATCCTCAGCCTGGTGTTCTGCCAGGTCATCGGTCCGGTGGCCTGGGTGATGGGCAAGCGGGCGCTCAACGAGATCGACGCCTCCGGCGGCGCGCTGGGCGGCCGCTCGAACGTCATGGTCGGCTATGTCTGCGGGATCATCGCCTCGGCGCTGGCGATTCTCAGCATCGTCCTCATCGTGCTGTTCGTCCTGCTCGGCCTGGTCGGCGTCTGGAGCAGTACCAGCAGCTACTGACCGCCGCCGGTCCGGCCGCGTGATCGCGCGACCGCGGGCGGAATTAGCATCGTCGGAGTGAATCACCCAGTGCCGGACGCGGCGGAGCAGGACCCGGCCGGGCCCACCGAGTGGGGCGAGCACCCGCACGGCGTCGGCCCGTGGGCCACCGAGCACGCCGAGCCGCCGCCGGACGATCCCCGGCTCGACCCCGAACTGCTCGACGCGGGCGACCGCCGCAACGTGGTCGACGCCTACCGGTACTGGACGCGTGAATCGATCGTCGCCGACATCGACCGGCGCAGGCATCCGTTCCATGTCGCCATCGAGAATTTCGGCCACGACGCCAATATCGGCACGGTGGTCCGTACCGCCAATGCCTTCGCCGCCGCGGCCGTGCACATCGTCGGCCGGAAGCGGTGGAACCGCCGCGGCGCCATGGTCACCGACCGCTACCAGCACATCGAGCACCACGCGAGCGTCGCCGAGCTGCTGGAATTCGCCGCACGCGCGGAGCTCACCGTGGTCGCCGTGGACAACGTGCCCGGCTCGGTCCCGCTGGAGACCGCCGACCTCCCGCGAAACTGCCTACTGCTCTTCGGTCAAGAGGGTCCCGGCGTCACCGAGCACGCGAAAGACGCTGCGGCGATGACGGTTTCGATCGCTCAATTCGGCTCGACCCGCAGCATCAACGCGGGCGTCGCGGCTGGAATCGCCATGCACGCCTGGGTTCGCCAGCACGCGGACCTCGACGCCGCTTGGTAACGGACACGCCACTTCGCACCCTGTCGACCTGGTGCGAGTACAAATACACATCGCTTGTGTAACAAATCGGGCGCGGGAATCCGGGCTCGGCTGGCACCATTGACGCATGACCACGCGGAGGGCACAGGACCCGCGGCGCTCGACGCCGCGGTCGCTGGGTGAGCGCTCGGAGAGCGCCGTCGCGACGCCCGCACTGTGGTCCGAGCGGGCGGACATGGCCGAATCGGCGATCGTGTCCCGGCACCTGCGGGCACTGTGGGCGCTGCCGAGGACCCAGCTGGGCGTGGTCGGCTGGCCGGCCACCAAGCGGGAGCGGGCCTTCGGGTCCTGGCACTACTGGTGGCAGGCGCACCTGATCGACTGCGCGGTCGACGCGGCCAACCGGATGCCGACTCCGGTGCGGCGCAAGCGGATCGCCGCGATCGCCCGCTCGCATCGGATACGCAACCTCACCGGCTGGACCAACCGGTACTACGACGACATGGCCTGGCTGGCCATCGCGCTGGAACGGGCCGAGCGGACCGCGGGTGTCACCGAGGCGCGCAGCGGACTGATCGCGTTGGAGAAGCCGCTCTACGAGGGCTTCGATCCGGCGATCGGCGCCCTGCCCTGGCGCATCGGCTCGGACTATTACAACGCACCCGCGAACGGCCCGGCCGCCATCGCGCTGCTGCGGCTCGGCCGGACCGGGCGCGCCCAGGAGATCGCCGACTGGCTGGACCGGACGCTGCGCGATCCGGAGACCGGGCTGATCCTGGACGGAATCCACCTGCCCGCCGGTGAGATCGAGCGCCCGGTGTTCAGTTACTGCCAGGGCGTGGTGCTGGGCGTGGAAACCGAATTGGCCGTGCACACCGGTGAGCCGCGGCACGGCGAGCGGGTGCACCGATTACTCGCGGCCGTCGAAGCACACCTGACCACCAAGGGCATCGTCAGCGGGGGCGGCGGTGGCGACGGCGGGCTGTTCAACGGCATCCTGGCCCGCTACCTCGCGGTGGTCGCGCTGATGCTGCCCGGCGAGGACAAGGAACAGGAGAACGACCGACGCCTCGCGGCCGACATCGTCCGCGCCTCCGCGACGGCCGCCTGGGCCAACCGGCTCGAGGTCGAGGGCGAGCCGCTGTTCGGGCACGACTGGAGCAAGCCTGCGACGCTGCCCGGCGGCACCGCCGGGGCGGGCCGGTTCACCCCGGGCGGCTCGGTGACCTCGTCCCGGGTGCCCGAACGCGACCTGTCCGTACAGCTGTCGGGCTGGCTGCTGATGGAGGCCGCCTACCTGGTCAGCGCGGCGGGCCTGTAAGCGCAAGAGCCGGCCGCCCCCGGGTTCAGTTCTCCGGCTCGCCGATCCCGCTCGGCGAGGTCTCCAGCTCGAACTCCTCGGCGGGCTTGGCCATCTCCTGCCGGTAGTGCCGGATGCCGAGCACCGTCCCGATGATCAGCCCGAGCACCAGCGTGCCGATCACGATGGGCATCAACCACGGCACCCGATCGAGGAAGCCGCCCGCGTAATACCCGATGAGCAACAGCACCGGCGCCCAGATGATGGCGCCGATCGTGCTGGCGATGGTGAATTTGCGATGGTCCATGCCCGCCGCGCCCGCGACCGTCGGGCACAGCGTGCGCACCCAGGGAATCCAGCGGGCGACCAGCACGGCGACGAACCCGTGTCGCTCCAGCAGTTCGGTGACCCGTTGCAGGTTCTTCGTGTTGATATAGCGGCCGTTCTTGCGCGCCACCAGGCGATGCCCGGTCCGCGCCCCGATCACGTAACCCACCTGGTTACCCGCGATGGCGGCGAGCATCGTGCCCACCGACAACGCCCACACCTGCGCCTCGCCGGAGGCGTTGGACGCCATCACGATGCCCGCGGTGATCAACATGGAGTCGCCGGGTAGGAAGAGCCCGAGAATGACCGCGCACTCGATGAAGACAAAGGCAAGTACCACTGTCCAGACGAGCGCGGGCCCCGCTGACATCAACGGATCGAAATTGCCCACTGCTAGGGGCGAGGACGCCGCGATCACGAGCTCAGCGGGTCGGCTCGTTCGTCGAGACGGTCAGCTCGGCTGCTTGCCGGGCCGCCGGCTCCGCGCCACGATTGAGCAGCTTCTTCGCCACCGCGAAGATGCCGGGCAGGATCGAGATCAGCACGATGAGCAGGAAGATCGCCTCGACGTGGTCGCGGATGAAGGCGACATTGCCGAGGAAGTAGCCGAGCACCGTCACGCCGCCGCCCCACAGGATGGCGCCGACGATGTCGAACGCGACGAACTTGCGGTAGTCCATCTTGGACACCCCGGCGAGCACCGGCATGAAGGTGCGCACGATCGGCACGAACCGGGCCAGGATGATGGTCTTGGGCCCGTGCTTCTCGAAGAACTCGTGCGTCTCGGTCACGTAGTGCTTCTTGAAGAACCGGGTGTCCTCCTTGTGGAACAGCGCGGGCCCGATCGCCCTGCCGATCCAATAGCCGCTCTGGTCGCCGGCGAAGGCGATCGCGATCACGGCGGGCAGCAGCAGCCAGATCGACACCGGCGGATTCGTCTGCGCGGCGAGCAGGCCACCGGTGAACAGCAGCGAATCGCCGGGCAGGATCGGGAACAGCAGGCCGGTCTCGATGAAGACGATCACCAGGATGGCCGGGAGCACCGCGTTCTTGAGCCACGTCTCCGTGAGCAGGTGCATCGGGTCGAGCAACTCTTTGAGAGCGAGATTGCTCGTCACCGATTCTGTCGCTGCCAGCAGAATCACGCGGTCTCCTGTTCTGGATACGGCCGGCCTGATCGCTTGCCGTCGCATCGGGAAGCTGCCAGCGTAATTACCGGCCCCACAGTACCGGGTTCAGCTGAGAAACCCCGTGCTGTGCGCGAAACTACCCAGCGGTCACCTGCTGGTTCCGCGCGGACAACCGGCTGGTCACTCCGCGCGTCCCGGCACCGCCCTCCCTGGATACCAGGCGAAACACCGCTGTCCTAGTGTGGTGGCTGACAAAATAGGTCTTTGCCGCAACAATCACGGAGGTCTTACTGTGCCCATCGCGACTCCGGAGGTCTACGCCGAGATGCTCGGTCGGGCCAAAGCGCACTCCTTCGCCTTTCCCGCGATCAACTGCACGTCCTCGGAGACGATCAACGCGGCCATCAAGGGCTTTGCCGACGCGGGCAGCGACGGCATCATCCAGTTCTCCACCGGCGGTGCGGAATTCGGCTCCGGCCTGGGCGTGAAGGACATGGTGACCGGTTCGGTCGCGCTGGCCGAGTTCGCGCACGTGGTCGCCGCGAAGTACGACATCACCATCGCGCTGCACACCGACCACTGCCCGAAGGACAAGCTGGACGGATTCGTCCGGCCGCTGATCGCCATTTCGCAGGAGCGGGTGACCAAGGGTCAGGCGCCGCTGTTCCAGTCGCACATGTGGGACGGTTCCGCGATCCCGATCGACGAGAACCTGGAAATCGCCAAGGAACTGCTGAAGGCGTGCGCCCAGGCGAACATCATCCTCGAGGTCGAGATCGGTGTCGTCGGCGGCGAAGAGGACGGCGTCGAGGCCGAGATCAACGACAAGCTCTACACCTCGCCCGAGGACTTCGAGAAGACCATCGACGCGCTCGGCGCGGGCGAGAACGGCAAGTACCTGCTCGCCGCGACCTTCGGCAACGTGCACGGCGTCTACAAGCCGGGCAACGTGAAGCTCAAGCCCGAGGTGCTGGCCGAGGGGCAGCGGGTGGCCGCGGCCAAGCTCGGCCTGAGCCAGGACGCGCAGCCGTTCGACTTCGTCTTCCACGGTGGTTCCGGCTCGCTGAAGTCGGAGATCGAGGATTCGCTGCGCTACGGCGTGGTGAAGATGAACGTCGACACCGACACCCAGTACGCGTTCACCCGGCCGATCAGCGGGCACATGTTCACCAACTACGACGGCGTGCTGAAGATCGACGGCGAGGTCGGCAACAAGAAGGTCTACGACCCGCGCAGCTACCTGAAGAAGGCCGAAACCTCGATGGCGGCACGTGTCACCGAGGCATGCAATGATCTGAAGTCCGCGGGAAGGTCGATCAGCGCCTGACCCACTCATCAACCCACCGGGGGCTCGACAGCTCATGTGTCTGGATGTGCGCGTGCTCGGGCCCGTCCGGTTGCTCGTCGGCGGTGAGCCGGTGGCGGTCGGCGGGCCCAAGCCGCGGGCTCTGTTGGCCGCGCTCACCGTGAATCGGCGGCGCGCCGTGTCGTCGGCCGCGCTGGCCGACATGGTGTGGAACGAGGATCCGCCCGACTCCTACGCCGCCAGCCTGCAGGTGTTCGTCTCGAATATCCGCAAGGCGCTGCGTAATTCGGGCGTGGATCCGGCGACGGTGCTGCGCACCGAATCCTCCGGCTATCGCCTCGAGGTGGCCGAGACCGCCTGCGATCTCGGCCGCTTCGAGGCGACCAGGGAGGCCGGTAGCCGGGCCGCCGCGCTCGGCGACCACGCCGGTGCCGCACAGCTTTTCGGTGCCGCGCTGCGCGAATGGAGCGGCCGCGCGCTGGCCGATCTGAGCGGCCTGCAGTTCGCCGACGGCTTCGCCACCGCGATGGACGAGGAACGGCTCGCCGTCGCCTCCGCCCGGATCGATGCCGAAATCGCGCTGGGCCGCGCCGCCTCGGTGATCGGCGAGCTGGTCGCGATGACCGGCGAGCATCCGCTGCGCGAGCCGCTGTGGGGCCAATTGATCACCGCGCTCTACCTTTCCGGCCGGCAGGCCGACGCGCTGGACGCGTGCCGCCGGGTGCGGGCCGTGCTCGCCGACGAGCTCGGCATCGATCCGGGCCCGGCGCTGATCGAGCTCGAACATCGGGTGCTGCGCCAGGAACCGCTCGGCGCGGCCGAACACCGGCAGGTGGAACGGATGGCCGCGGCGATGACCGAGACGGTCACCGAGGCGCCGAGCACGGTGCGCAGCGGCAAGTTGCGCATGCCGGACGGCCGGGTGGTCCCGATCGCCCAGGGCGGCTTGCGGATCGGCCGGATGACCGACAACGATCTGGTGCTCGACGACCCGAAGGCCAGCCGGTACCACGCGCACATCATGCCGAGCCGGGCCGGGCTGCTGATCAAGGACCTGCACTCGGCCAACGGCGTCTACGTCAACGACGACCCGATCGAGAACGGCGCGCTGCTCGCCGACGGCGACCAGATCCGGATCGGGGCAACGATGTTGATCTTCCTGGCCGTGCAGTAGCGCCCGGCTTCGGTCAGCCGTTGCAGGCGATGCCGTCGCCGTCCTGGTCGAGGAACGAATTGAAGCGCGGGTCGCCGCGGTAGATCGTCCCGGCGCCCTCGGCGCGCACCTGATCGCAGTCGGTGTAGATCCTTGCCGAGCGCTTCTTCCGATCGTCGTCGCCCTTGCCGTCGCGGTCCGGTGTCGGCCACGAATCGTTGGGGCTGCTGATGACGGTGGCGGGGGCGGCGGTGGCGGCCGGCGGCACCAGGGCGAGGGCGCCGGCCACGAGACAGGCGGCGCCGATCGCCGGGGTCACGCGGCGCAGTACTGAGTTGCTCACGGTATCCATCCTGCGCCGAAATCGCGGCGCCGTGGGGTGTGGATTACCTGTGAAACCGCGAACTCAGGTCAGCCGGACCTCGGCGATGGCCCGGCCGAACAACTTTCGGCCCTCCGAGGTGCCGCCGAGCACCACGGTCGCGGTGCGGGTGCCCTGATCCAGCGACTTGATCCGGCCGGTGAAGTCGACCGTGCTGGCCGCGTTCGCCGCCACCGGGACGAAGCCGGAGAACCGCACGCTGAACTTCTCGATCGCGGTCGGATCGCCGAGCCAGTCGGTCAGGTAGCCGCCGGCCAGGCCCATGGTGAGCATGCCGTGTGCGACCACGGTCGGCAGGCCGACCAGCTGGGCGGCGTGGTCGCTGAAGTGAATGGGGTTGGCGTCGCCGGAGACTCCGGCGTAATTGGCCAGGTCGCCGCGGGCCAGCCGGAACGAACCGGCGGGCAGCTGATCGCCGACCGAGAGCTGATCGAAGTCGGGCAGCGTGTGCACCGGCGCGATCGCGCGATCCGCGGCCGGGGCGGGCAGGTCGCCGAGGCCGAGCGGGATCAGCGCCGAGCTGTCGTCCAATCCTTGGTCGGCCGTGGGGAATTCGACCACCTGGCCGTGCATCATGATGTTGTCCACCACGTCGGTGAGGCCCGGGTCCACCTCGGCGCCGCGGCGCGCCACGATGGTGGTGGAGCCGATCAGCGCGAGCTCGCCGTGCTGGTTGACCAGGGCGGAGCGGACCACGACGAAATCGTTGTCGCCGAACTGGCGGATCGACTCGATCAGGATCTCGCTGGTCAGCCGATCACCGGCGAGGATCGGCCGGTAGGCCTGGAAGACCTGATCGGTCTGCAGGATCTGGGAGAGGTCGTATTCGGTGAGCACCGATTCGAGCAGCGAGCGGGTGCCGGACGAGCCGATGACCGAGGCGAAGGTCGGCGGCGCGAGCACCCCGGCGTGGCCGAGCCGATGCGCATCGGATTCCTGATGATGCGCGCCGTGGTGATTCTGCACCGCCCGCGCGAATTCCCGGATCTTTTCCCGGCCGACCTCGTAGTGGTCCCGGACGCGAAACCGCTGCCCGGCCAGCGTCGCCGTTTGTTGCACGTCATCAATATCGAGCGCCATCGTCTGTTCCCTGCCCATGATGCGGCCACGCTACTAATGAACCGGACCGTTGACCAGCTGAGTGTGACCACCGCTACCGTCGATCGATATGGAATTGCTATCGAGTTTGCCTGGTCTTCATGTGCGGGCCCGAAATGCACTTTTACCGCCGAGTATCGGTGATGCGCAATGGCTATGAAACAGAAATAGGCTGCCCGGTGCGCGGGCAGCCTATTTCACGTTCGACGGTGTATTACTGGCCGCTGGTCGGCGGGTCGCACACCTTCCAGCCGTTGTCGGTCTGCTGGAGGTCGAAGGTGCGCGCCGAGCGCTTGTTCGGATCCGCCTCGGTGTAGACGGTGGCCTGCGCGATCGCGGTCTTGTCGGTGATCCGGACGGCATCGACCTCGTCCACCACCGGGATGGTGCGCCGGTCCATCGACAGCTGGTGCACGCCGGCGAACTGGTCCGCCGCGATGCCCTGATAGAAGTCGTGCAGCGGACCGCAGGTGGTGCTGCGCAGGGTGTTCAGGTCACCGGTCTTCAAGGCCTGTGTGTAATCGGTGATGGCGGCGCGCACCTTGGTCTCCGGCGAATTGTCCGTCGAGTTGACCATGACCGCCACGGCGACGCCGATCAGAACGACCACGACCACTGCGGCACCCGCCAGCGCGAGCAGCCACCGCTTGGAGCGGCCCGGCGCGGCCGCCGGTTCGACCGCGTCGACCGGCGCCTGCGCGGCGGGGGTGATCCGCTGCGGCGGGGCGATCGGGCGCGGCTGCGGCGGGCGCGGTCCGCCGAGTTGCTGCGCGGGCATGGTCAGCTGAGTGTCCGCGGGCGAGGGCGCGGTTCCCGGCCGGGGCAGGCCGGGCTGCGGCGGGGCCGGACGGGCGTCCTCGGCCGGTCCGCTCTGCGGCGGCGACGAAGGTCCTTGCAGGCCCGGCTGTTTCGGACCGGCGGCGGGGCGCGGCGTGGTCGGCGGCTTGGTGATCGGCACCCGGCCCGCGCCCGGCGTGACCCGGTCGGTGCCGGCCGGCTTCGGCGCGTCGGCGGGGCGCTGGACCGGCAGCGCGACGGTCTGCGCGTCGTCCGGCTTGATCACCGGCATGGCCATGGTCACGTCTTCGGACCCGGGCGGAGCCGGTGTGCTCTGGGCCGGGGTCTGCATCTTGACGGTGTCGGCCTCGGGGGCCGCGTCCTCGGCCGCCGCCGGGGTGGGGCGCTGCTGCACCCGCATCACCGTGGTCGGCGCATCACCGTCGGGGACGTCCTCCTTCGACGCCGACTGCGCCGGTGTGTCGGTGGCGTCGGGCTGCCCGGACGCGTCGTCTTGGGCCGCACCGGGTTTCGCTCCGCCGAACCAGGCGGATTTCGCCGCCGCGGTGCCCGGCGCCGCGGCGGCGCTTTCCTCGGCGGTGCTGTCCTGCTGGGGCGCGGCCGGTTCCGTGGTCGCCTTCGCGGTCGGCGTGGACTTCACCGGTGCGGCCTTGCCGGATGCCTTGGCCGCCTGATGATCGCGCAGGCCGCGCTTGATCGCCTCGGTCCTGGCATCGGCTGCGGCCGGGCCACTGGGAGTTCCGCTCTGGGCGGCACCGGCGGCCGGTGCGGCGGGCGTGCCGGGGCGAGCGAGGTCGGGCTCGGTCTTCGCGGCGTTGCCCGGTGCAGGGGTCTTCGGTTGTGCCGGAGCGGTTTTCGACTGCTGCGTGGACCGGTCGGGCGCGCTCGGGGTCGGCGGCTTCGTGCCCGCCGCGCCGGGCTGGTCCTTGGTGTCGCGTGCGATCGCCACGGTCTCCGCGGTCGCCGCGCCACCCTTTGCGATGTCGGCCACCACGTCGACGGGCTTACCTGGTTGCGCCGCAGCGGCTTTCGGCTCGGAGGGGGCGGACTCGGCCGGAGCCGCCGCGGCGGACTCGCGCTGCTTGCCGCGCTTGATCACCTCGGTCTCGGCGTCGGCCGCAGGCCCGTTCTTCTGGTCTGTCCCCGGCTTCGCGCTCGCGGCGGGTGACGCCTGCTTCACCGTCGCGTCCGCCGACCCGGGCCGGGCGCCGGACGGGCTCGCGGGCTGGGCCGGCGCGCTGACCTTGGGAATGGCATTGGGGTCTGCCGAACCGGGCTGTTGTTCCACCGCCTGCCCGGAACCCGCGGCCTGCCCGGAAGGCGATCCGGCCGGCTCGGTGGTGCCGGGCGCGGGCGAGGTCGCGGCGGGGGTATTCGCGGACGCCGCACCGGCATTCGGGCGCTGCGCCGCGGCACCGCCACCCGCCGCCGCGGGGTTCCCGGCAGCCTGGCCCGAGTTCGGGTTCTTCGACGCGGCCGCGCCGGCGTTCTCCGGCTTCGCGGGCTCCGCCGCGGCGGACTTCGCCGAGCCTTGGTCCGCCGAATCCTTGGCGGCCGCGCTCCCCGACGAACCGCGGCCGGCCGGAACGGGACGCGTGGGCGCGGCGGTGTCCGGACCGGAACCGGCGACCGGGTTACGTTCCGTGGTGGCGTCGGGGCGTGCGTCGGCACCGGCCGGGGTTGCCGGGCCGGCGCTCTCCCGCGCCGGGTTCTTGTCGTCGTTCGGGTCGGACACGCACTACCCCTCGCTCAGGCGGAACAGTTGAACTCGACGGCCAGCTTAACGGGCACACCCGGACGAAGCCCGACTTCAGAGCGCGCATGGCCGCGGCGACTGTTCCGCCGTTGTCCGGAGTGAATGCGGAGGTAATCGGACATCGGTGCACAATGAAGCCCATGACCTCGTTCGGTGATCTGCTCGGCCCGCAACCGGTACTCCTCCCCGAAATCCCCGACGCGGAAGAAGCGTTGCTCGACAAGGCCGATCCGGTGCGCGTCGCGGCCGACCATCCGTCGGCGTCGATCGCCTGGGCCTACCTGGCCGAGGCGGCGCTGACCAGGGGCGAAGCCCAGGACGAACCGGTGAATCACGACATCGTCGCCGCGTACGCGTTCGCCCGCACCGGCTACCACCGCGGCCTCGACCTGCTGCGGCGCAACGGGTGGAAGGGCTTCGGCCCGGTGCCGTGGAGCCATGAACCCAATCAGGGCTTCCTGCGCAGCGTCGGCGCGCTGGCTCGGGCGGCCAAGGCGATCGGTGAGACCGAGGAGTACGCGCGTTGCCTCGATCTGCTCGAAGACTGCGACCCGCGGGCCGCTGCTGAGCTCGGCCTCGACTGAGACGTGGTGAAGCAGTATCGCGAAGTGATTCCGTGGGGGGTGGTAGTCGGGTGACGGGTGGGCTCGACCTCAATATCCGGCCGCGGGTAGGAGTCGCCCGGGCGAGCAGCATGGATCGGCTGCGCGCCTCTTGGGCGCGCCTGCGGCTGTCCGCGTTGCCGATCCTGCAATGCGCGGTGGGCGCGGCCCTGGCCTGGTTCATCGCGCGCGAACTGGTCGGCCACCCGCAGCCGTTCTTCGCGCCCACCGCGGCCGTGGTGTCGATCGGCATCTCGTTCGGCGCGCGGCTGCGGCGGTCGGTGGAGCTGGTGGTCGGCGTGGCCGTCGGCATCGGCATCGGCGACCTGTTCATCACCCGCGCCGGCACCGGCGTGTGGCAGATCGCGCTGGTGGTCGCGGTCGCCATGGCGGCGGCGGTGTTCCTGGACGGCGGATCGATCATCACCATGCAGGCCGCCGGCTCGGCGGTGCTGGTCGCGACGCTGCTGCCGCCCTCGGCGGGCGGCGGCTTCTCCCGGATGATCGACGCGCTGGTCGGCGGTCTGGTGGGAGTCGTTGTGGTGGCGTCGATTCCGCTGCACCCGGTGCGGCGGGCGCGCGAGCAGGCGGCGGAAATCCTTGCGGTGATGAGCAAGTCGCTCACCGAGTGCGGCGACGGCCTGCTCGCGCAGGACCCGGACAAGCTGCGCGCCGCGCTCGCGGCGGTCCGTGCGACGCAACCGCAACTGGATTCGCTGCGCGCCACCCTGGAGGGCGGCAAGGAGATCAGCCGAATCTCCCCGCTGTACTGGAACTCTCGCGCCCGCCTCGAGCGGATCAAGGCCACCGCGGACCCGCTGGACAACGCGGTGCGCAACACCAGGGTGCTGCTGCGCCGCTCGCTCACCCTGGTGCAGGACGACGAGATACTCGACCCGCGCCTGATCGATGAGGTCGAACGGCTCGGTCAGGCCACCGAGGTGGTGCGCCGGATGATGCTCGCCGATCCCGGCGAGCAGCCCGACCAGGCCGAGGCCGCCCGCGTGCTGCGCACCGTCGCCAAGGAGGCGCGGCCGGAACTGGTTGAGGGCGCCGGACTTTCGGCCCACGTCGTCTTCGCCCAGACCCGCTCGATCGTGGTCGACCTGATGCAGGTCTGCGGGGTGAAGCGGATCTCCGCGATCGCACTGCTGCCGCCGACCGTGCCCAAGCCGTTCGTCACACCCGAGGACTGACTACTCGCGTCGGCGCCCGGCCGAACATGTCGGTCACTAGGTAGAGACTGATCGCCAGACCCGCACAGCGGATGTGTCGGCGACTGATCTCGGCTGAGGAGAGTGCATGAAGATTTACGTCGGAGCCCCCCGCGCAGGCTTCGAATGGGCGGTACCGGTCGACAACGACGACAACGAACGGCTGAGTTTCGACGGCGTTCCGAAGCTGGATTCCTGGCAGCCGATGGAGATGGAGTCGGTACGGGAGGAGGGCAGCGAGGCACCGTCGGATTTTCCCTGGAGCCTTTCCTCGACCCTGCTGTTGAAGGACCGGGCGATCGATGTCCTCGGTCCTGGACTCGGCGAGTTCGGTGAGCTGCTGCCCGCACGATTCTCCGGCTCGCGGCTCGCGGTGTTGAACGTCGTGAACGTCCTGGACGCACTGGACGAGGAGGCGTCCGAGATCGCCCGGTTCGAGTCCGGCGAGATCATGATGGTCGAGTCTCACGTGTTCCGCCCGGACCGCATTCCGGCTCGGGCCGTGTTCAAGATCCCGCAGGCGGTGTACAACGGCGATATCTTCTATACCGACGAGATCGTGCGCGAGTTCGAGGATTCCGGATTCACCGGCCTCTGGTTCAAGGCCTTGTGGGACACCGAGCGCGGGTCCTACGGACAGCGATGGGACGAGACGGTGCTCGAGGTCGATCGGCTCGTCTGAGTGCTGCCGCGGACCGACTACTCGCGTCGGCGCGGGGTCGGTCGTGGAGAACTTTGGGTAGTCCGCTACTCGTGTTCCGGGGGGCGCGCGCCCATACCTTGAAGAGGTGACCGCGATCGAACGAGGGGTGTCGCGGTCGACCACTTCGCACACAAGCGAACTGCCTGAACGGCCATAGGTGTGGTGGCCGGCGGGTTAAGGGCAGTTCGCCCGCTGCGAGGAGTGGAGCCGCCTGATCCGGGGTCCGGTCGGGCGGCTCTACGTTCGTCAGTCCCCGGATGCTGCCTCGCTCAGCGGGAACATCCTGGCCCGGCCCGGGCGGAGGGTGAAGCGCCGCCGGTCGAAGTCCCAGAATCGATAGATCGGCCACTGCACCGTGTGTGCCAGCCAGGCGCCGACGATGACGACCCGGTGGAACGGCAGCACCAGATAGCCCTGGTTGGTGATGGTGCGCAGGCCGCTCAGCTGGAACTGCCACCAGCGCCGCGGACTGGTCCGGCGGCGCCGCGCCGAGGTCTGCACCCGCATATCGATGAGCTGATCGATCGGCAAGCCGCGCTTGGTCAGGCACAGCGCCAGGTCGAGGTCGTCGATCACGTCCGGCCGGGTGACCGTGTCGTCGCGCACGTCCAGCCAGGCGGTGCGGCGGATGGCCATGTTTGGTCCGTGCATGTTGCCGACGCGGCCGCCGAGCTTGCCGCGCCGATCCTGCAGGTAGTAGCCGAATTTCAGCAGGAAGCCGACCGGTGAGTCGTAGTAGGTGGTGATGCCGGTGACCGCGGCGACCTCGGGATGCTCGGTCAGGTGCTCGCGGATGGTCGCGCCCCAGTCGGCCGCGACCAGGCAGTCGGCGTCGGTGCGGCCGATGAAATCGCCACGCGCCTTGTCGAATCCGGTGTTGCGGGCCCGGGCGACGCCGCGCTGCGGTTCGTCGACGAGCTCGACCTTCGGGTGGTCGAGGGCGTAATCGCTGACCAGTTCGCGGGTTCCGTCGTCGCTGCCGTTGTCGACCACGATGACCTCGTCGATCGAGTCCTGCGCGACGAGGCGGTCGAGGGTCTGCGTGATGCAGGCAGCCTCGTTCAACACGGGGATGACGATCGATAACACCGTCGCCCCATCGGGGGTGTTCATGCGGGGTGCTGCTCCAAATCTGGGTTCGGGCATGACTGAGTACCGCCGGGAGGGTCTGTTATCTGCCCAGAACAGACGCGCGGCTTGCGAGAGGAGTGGGTCGGACTCAGCCCTGAGTCCGGAAACGGCGCGCGGCACGAACGGGCCCGGCCCGCGCCGATCACTGTCTCGACCCTAGTTGTCTTGGTACTCAGACAGAATCCCCAATGCTTGGGGGCACCAACTGTCAGGTGGCGTCGACCTCGCCGACCGCGGAGACCCGGGCGGGTGCGGGGCGCAGCGTGAAGCGGCGGCGGTCGAAGTCCCAGAATCGATAGATCGGCCACTGCACGGTGTGGGTCAGCCAGGCGCCGACGATGACCGCGCGATGGAACGGCCGCACCTGGTAACCCTGATCGGTGATGGTGCGCAGGCCGGTCAACTGGAAGCGCCACCAATCGCGCGGGCCGGTCCGGCGACGCCGGGCCGAGGTCTCCGCGCGCATGTTCTTCAGCTGGTCGATCCGCAACCCGCGCTTGGTCAGGCACAACGCCAGATCCAGATCCTCGGCGACATCCGAGCGCGTGGTGGTCTCCGCCCGCACCGCGTGCCACGCGGAGCGGCGGATGGCCATGTTGGGTCCGTGCATGTTGCCGACCGGCCCGCCCAGCTTGCCGCGCCGATCCTGTAGGTAGAGGCCGAATTTCAGAAAGAAGCCGATCGGCGAGTCGTGATAGGTGGTGATGCCGGTGACGGCGGCGGTGTCCGGCTGCTCGGTCAGGGTGTGCCGGATGATCTCGCCCCAGTCCGGCCCGACCAGGGTGTCCGCGTCCGTGCGGGCGAGGAAATCGCCTCGCGCGCGGTCGAATCCGGCGTTGCGGGCCGCGGGGATGCCGGGTTCGGGTTCCTCGATGAGGGTGACCGCCGGGTGTTCGAGCGCGTAGTCACGGACGATCTGCCGGGTGCCGTCCTCGCTGCCGTTGTCCACGACGATGATCTCGTCGATCGCGTCCTGGACGACGAGGCGGTCCAGGGTGCGCACAATGCCTTTCGCTTCGTTCAATGCGGGAATCACGACGGACAGAACCGTCGCCGGGGCGGTGTTGGTCATGGAAATCCTGCTCCAACGTCTGCTATACGACGATCGTGGTCACTACCGATCTCGTACGGCTGAATACCCCATTCCGCCCGAATTGATCATCGAGTCCCGCGGGCGGTCGACGGTGCGCCGGGTCAGGTCCAGAAACGGGTCAGGAAACTGCCGTAACGTGACCAATTGGACGGCACCCCAGATACTTCGAACAATGCGTACACCGCGTCGAAGAAGACTTGGTTGATCGCAGGGGTGAACAGCAGCGCGAACAGGATCAACATGCCGAACGGCTTGAACTGATCGAGCGCGCGTCGCGTCTGATAGCTGAGCGAGGGTTCGAGAATTCCGTAACCGTCCAGTCCCGGCAAGGGGATCAGGTTCAGTAATGTCGCCGTGATCTGCAAGAAGGCCAGGAAGCTCAGCCCGAACCAGAGCGCGGGATGCGAACTCGCGGTGCCGAATACCCGCACGATCACCAGCAGCAGCACCGCGCACAGCGCGTTCACCGCCGGGCCCGCACCGCTGATGATCCGCTGCGTGCGCGGCGAAAAGTTGTGCGTGTGCACGTAAACCGCGCCGCCGGGCAACCCGATGCCGCCCAGCGCGATGAACACCATCGGCAGCACGATGGACAGCAACGGATGGCTGTACTTCAGCGGATTCAGCGTGAGGTACCCGCGCAGTTCGACCTCGCGATCGCCGGCCCGCCAGGCCATGAACGCGTGCGCGAATTCGTGCAGGCACAGCGTGATGATCCAGCCGAACACCACGAGCACGAACACGCCGACCTTGGCCCGGGTGGAGTCCACCTCGGCGTCCCAGGCCAGTCCGCCGCCGAGCGCGGTGAGGACGACCACCAGCAGAAAGATCGGGCTCGGCCGGATCGCGCGGGCGCGGCGTTCGGCGGAGAAGCGGTCGGTCATCGGACCAGCAACCAGGGCTCGTGATGCCGGTAGAAGCTCGACCGGGGCACCGTCCGCTCGGTGCGGATGCCGTCCCTGGTCACCACCGCGCCCGGCGTGCCGAGCTGGGCGGCCCGGCCCTCGACCCAGCGGCGCTTGCGCATGCCCTTGGGCGCGGCGGCGCGCACGCCGGGCTGGTGCAGCGTCGGCGAGACCAGCATCGCGGTGACCTTGCCGGAGAACAGTTGCACGTCGTCCACGTAGGCCTCGCCCTCCAGCTTCTCGTCGGCCACGCCGGTGATCCTGGCCCGGCCGACCAGCACCTGGCCGGTGTCGTCGCGGATCAGCGGCACCGGGGTGGCCTTGCCGTCGATGGCTCGCTTGGCCGCGGCATTGCCGGTGCCCGTCTGGTAGGCGCGGGAGCCATAGGTCTTCTCGACCGGCACGTAGCCGATCTCCACGTGCAGCCGTTCGGTGCGCATCAGGTGGGTGAGCACGGTGGCCAGCGCCGCGTCGTCGCCGAGCACGATGAGCCGGGGAAGGCTGTCGGCGGCCAGCACGGGCAGCAATTCGTCGATCTCGGTGGTATCGGGGACGGCAGCCGTCGAACTGGTCGGCAGCGCCGCGAGGGCGATAGGTACCGGTGCGCCGTCGCAACGGAGAACGTGGGTACTCAAACTGCCGTACACCCTCCTCGGTTCGAGCCGACACTCCGTCGGGCCCTTCGCCAGTTCCGCCGAACCCTGCCCGGTCCCGACGGCTGCAACCATAGCCCCGCACGGCCCCGGCCACAGGGTGTCGAGCCGCTAATCAGCCTACGCAGAGATGCGGTCCCATGCCGCCGCCGACGCGTCTACTAGACTGTGCTCCCGGCCACCGCCTCGACACGGCAGTAGCTGCAACGCGGGCGCTCATCGCGCCCCGCCGGTCTGTTTCCGGCTGCCATCGCTCAGGGCGTTGCACGTCGAACCGTAGGAGATACAACCATGCCGGCAATCGTCCTGATCGGCGCCCAGTGGGGCGACGAGGGTAAGGGCAAAGCTACCGATCTGCTCGGTGGCCGGGTGCAATGGGTGGTCCGATACCAGGGTGGCAACAACGCGGGCCACACCGTGGTGCTGCCCAACGGCGACAACTTCGCCCTGCATCTCATCCCGTCCGGCATCCTCACCCCCGGCGTGACGAACGTCATCGGCAACGGCGTCGTGATCGATCCCGGTGTGCTGCTCGAGGAGCTGGCCGGGCTGGAGGATCGCGGCGTCGACACCTCGGGTCTGCTGCTGTCCGCGGACGCGCACCTGATCATGCCGTACCACGTGGCCATCGATAAGGTCACCGAACGCTTCCTCGGCAATAACAAGATCGGCACCACCGGTCGCGGCATCGGCCCCTGCTACCAGGACAAGGTCGCCCGGGTCGGCGTCCGGGTGGCCGATGTGCTGGACGAGAAGATCCTCACCCAGAAGGTCGAGGCCGCCCTGGAGTTCAAGAACCAGGTGCTGGTGAAGATCTACAACCGGCGCGCGCTCGACCCGCAGCAGGTGGTCGACGAGGTGCTGGCCAAGGCCGAGGGCTTCAAGCATCGCATCGCCGACACCAGGCTGAAGCTGAACGTCGCCCTGGAGAACGGCGAGACCGTGCTGCTGGAGGGTTCGCAGGGCACCCTGCTGGACGTCGACCACGGCACCTACCCGTACGTCACCTCGTCCAACCCGACCTCGGGCGGCGCGGCGGTCGGCGCGGGCGTGGGGCCGAACAAGATCAACGCGGTGCTCGGCATCCTCAAGTGCTACACCACCAGGGTCGGCTCGGGTCCGTTCCCGACCGAGCTGTTCGACGAGTTCGGCACCTACCTGGCCAAGACCGGCGGCGAGGTCGGCGTCACCACCGGCCGGGCCCGGCGCTGTGGCTGGTTCGACGCGGTCATCGCCCGCTACGCGACCAGGGTCAACGGAATCACCGACTACTTCCTCACCAAGCTGGACGTGCTCTCCAGCCTGGAGACGGTGCCGATCTGCGTCGCCTACGACGTAGACGGCGAGCGGGTCGAGCAGATGCCGACCACGCAGACCGGGTTCCATCACGCCAAGCCGATCTACGAGGAGATGCCGGGCTGGTGGGAGGACATCTCGGGCGCCCGCACCTTCGAGGAGCTGCCCGCCAACGCGCAGGCGTATGTGCTGCGGCTGGAGGAGCTGTCCGGTGCGCGGATCTCCTGCATCGGCGTCGGGCCGGGTCGCGATCAGACCATCGTGCGGCACGACGTGCTCGGCTGAGACCGGAAAGTTATAGCCCCGCTGAATGATTGTGGCCGTTCGTCGTTCGATGGGTGGGTTACATGATCGGTTACATCTAGAGTAAGAGCTATGGCTCGGAACTGGCCGATGGTCGAGCGCGTGACCGAGTTCGAGGCGATCCGCGCGGCCCTCACCGGCACGGAACACGTCGGCACGGTGCTCACCGGTGATGCCGGTGTCGGTAAGACAACGCTGGCCAGGCAGGCGACCGCTGCGGTCGGCGGCAATATCCGCTGGGTGGCGGGCACCGAATCGGCGCGCAGTATTCCGCTCGGGGTGTTCGCCCACATGGTCGGCGTCTATACGGCGCATGATCCGGTGACGTTCATGTCCGCGGCCAGGGAGGCGCTGCTCGCGGACGGGCACACCATCATCGGGGTCGACGACGCGCATCTGCTCGATCAGCTGTCCGCGACGCTGCTCTTGCAGCTGGCCATCGACAAGGCGGCGCACATCGTGGCCACCGTGCGCAGCGGGGTGCCGGTGCCCGACGCGGTGACCTCGCTGTGGAAAGACGGCCACCTGCTGCGCATCGATCTGAATCCGTTCACCCAGCGGCAGAGCGTCGACCTGGTCGAGTCGATGCTCGGCGGGCAGCTGGAGGGGTTCACCGCCAACCTGATGTGGGAGTCGTCCGGCGGAAACGCGTTGTTCCTCAGGCATTTGGTGGAGGGCGCGCTGGAGGCGGGCTCGCTGCGCCAGGTGAACGGTGTCTGGCAGCTGCGCGGGCGCGCGGCGGTGACCTCGGAACTGGCTGCGCTGCTGGAGGATCGGGTCGAGCAGCTACCCGACGACGTGCTGCATGTGCTGGAGCTGCTCACCTTCTGCGAGCCGATCGACCTCGACGTGCTGTCCGAGCTGTCCGGCGAGGAGGCGGTGGAATCCGCCGAAACCCGTGGCGTCATCCGGGTTGTCGAGAACGGGCACCAGCTGTCCGTGCGCTACAACCATCCGCTGTTCGGCGAGGTGATCCGGCGCAGGCTGGGGATCGCGTCGGCCCGCCGGTTGCGTGGCCGGCTGTATTCCTCGCTCAAGGAGCGGCCGATCAACTCCGCCGCCGACCGGATCCGGCTGGCCGAATTGGCTTTGGACAGCGACAAATCCGCCGATCTCGAGCTGTTCGAGGCGGCCGCCGCAGACGCCATCGGCCTGGCGAACCTGCCGCTCGGCGAACGTTTCGCGCGGGCGGCGGTGGAACGTCGCGGCGGGGTGGAATCGGCCGACCTGCTCGCCAGGGCGCTGCTGTGGCAGGGCCATCGCATCGAGGCCGAACGCACACTGGCCAGCTTCGACCCGGATCAGCTCACCGAGGTGCAGCTGGCCCGCTGGGGTAGCACCAGGGTGGCGAATCTGCTGTGGGCCATGGGCGATGCCGATCAGGCCGACCAGGTGCTGAAGCTGGTGCGCGGCAAGGTCGAGCACCCGAAGATCGCGGCCATTCTCGACGGGCTGGCCTCCGCCTGCGCGGTCAACGAGAACCAGATCGACATCGCGATCACCGAGGCGGAGAAGGTCATGGCGCTCAACGGCGCACCGGCCTGGGCGATCTGGTGGGCGTCGTTCGGCGGTGGGCTCGCGCTGACCCTGATGGGCAAGGGCGCGGCCGCGCTGGAGTACGCGGCCCGTGGCCACGCGGTGGAGAGCGAGATCGACGGGCTCAACCGGTTCATGTCGACGCACGCCGAGGTGCTCGCGCTGTTGCTCACCGGCGACCTCGAGGCCGCCCGGCATTGTGCCACAGCGTATTTCGGCTACTCGGCGCCCGGCCAGTATCTGGCCTGGGGCATGTCGAAGATCCTGCAGGGCACCGTCGACGTGGCGCAGGGGCATTTCCCGGACGCCATCGAGAACCTGGAACAGGCGTTGGCCGCGCTCGCCGCCGAAGGGGCGGCCGCATGGATGTTTCCCGCGAGAATCCGTTTGGCCGAGGCGTATTCGGCGCTCGGCCGATCCACCGAGGCGGCCGAGGCCATCGCGGAGGCGACGGCACGCGGCGGCAGGCACAGCGCGGTCTACGAGCCACAGCTCGAGATCGCGCGGGCCTGGCATGCCGCCGCGGAGGGCACCGTCACCCCGGCCATCCGGCTGGCGATGAGCGCGGCCGACGCGGCCGCCCGGTCGAACCAGCACGCGATCGAGGCCATGGCGCTGCACGCCGCCGCCCGCTTCGGTGAGCAGTCCGTGGCGGGCAGGCTCGCCGATCTCGCGGCCAGGGTGGACGGCAGGCTGGTGCAGGCGCAGGCCAAGCACGCGGTCGCGCTGGCTGCGCACGACGGGCCCGGACTCGATGCTGCCGCAGCCGAATTCGAACGGATCGGGGCATTGTTGTCCGCGGCCGACGCGGCCGCGCAGGCGGCGTCCGCGCACGAGCGCGCGGGCGACCGGCGCCGTCTGCTGGAGTCCGCCGCCTCGGCCAATCGTCTGGCCGCGGCCTGCGGCGGCGCCAGCACCCCCGCGCTGCGGCAGGCCGCCCAGCCGTTGCCGCTGACCGCCCGCGAGCGGGAGATCGCCAACCTTGTGGCGGCCGGGCTGTCCAACCGGCAGATCGCGGACCGCCTCACCGTCTCCGTACGCACCGTGGAAGGCCACCTCTACCGTGCCTGCATCAAAATGGACGTCACCGACCGCGAATCCCTCGGCGCACTCATGCGCGGCGAGTCCGCCGGCTGAGTCGCTCCCGCACCACTTCTGATCTCCCGCACCGAGAATCGCATGCGATTTCCGGTGCGGGAGATCAGAAG